>JAJPIS010000029.1 GCA_021324635.1 Gemmatimonadota bacterium | reverse complement strand
CCTCGGTGCCGCCCTCGGTGCCGTCGCTCCCCATGGCCGTGCGCCCCGCCCGCCAGCGTCCTGCGCGCCGTCCGATGGCGGCGCCGGGTGCCCCGGGGATCTGGCGGCAGGCAGCGCTGGCGGCCGGCATCGTCCTCGCCGTCGCCCTCGGCGTCACCCTCTCCACCTCCCGACCGGTCGCACCGGTTCCTGGACGGACGTTCGTCACCTCGCGCGGCGAGCGCGCGAGTGTGCTCCTCCGCGACGGGACGCGCGTCGCGCTCGCGCCCGCGACCCGCCTCACCGTCCCGTCGACCTTCGATGCCGGGCACCGGACCGTCGCGCTCGAGGGAGAGGCGTTCTTCTCCGTCGTGCACGACGCACGGGCGCCGTTCACCGTCCGGGCCGGGAACGTGGTCGCGACCGACGTCGGCACGAGCTTCGATGTCCGCGCGTACGCCGGCGACCGCACGGTCGCGGTGGCCGTGCGCGACGGACGCGTCTCGCTCGCCGCCCCCGCGACGTCGCGGGCCCGACCGGTGTCCCTCGGAGCCGGCGACCTGGCGACCGTGACTCGCGACACCGTCCTCGCGGTTGCGCACGGCGCCGACGTGACGGAACTCAGCGCCTGGACGGGCGGGCGACTGGTGTTCCGGGCGACCCCACTGCGCGATGTCGTCACGGCCGTCGCCCGGTGGTACGACGCCGATCTCGCCGTCGGCGATCCGTCGCTCGGATCCGTTCCGGTGACCGCGTCGTTCGAGGATGAGCGCCTCGACGATGTCGCACTCGTTCTCGCCCGCGCGGTCGATGCACGAGTTGCACGCCGCGGATCGACCCTCCTCATCGTTCCAACCGGCTCCCGGCCGTAGGAGCATCATGCGTCCCCTCGTACTCATCGTTCTCCTCACCGGCTCCGCCCTCGGCGCGCAACAACCCACCCGGCTGGCGGACCACGCGGGCACCGGCCCCGCGTTCTTCACCCGGTCCAGCGGCGGCCGGAAGCGGATCGATGCGCGCGGGGCCGCGGTGCTCGAGCGACGGGTAGCGATGCACCTGGCGCCCGGCACCGTGGGCGAGGCCCTCGACACCCTGGCCGCCCAGGCCGGGCTGCACATCGCCTACAGTCCCCGCGTCGTGGACCTCACCGCGCACGTCTCACTCCAGGCCGATGACATCAGCGTCGGGGCGGTACTGACGGACATCCTCATGGGTTCGCGGATCGATGTGGAGGTGGTCGGCGGCGACCAGGTGCTGCTCGTGCCGGAGGTGACCCGCCACCAGCCCGCCGTGCGCCACGCGCGTGGCCGCGTGCTGGACCGCGCCACCGGCGGGCCGGTGGCGGCCGCCCAGGTGCTCGTTGCCGGCACGGCCGTGACCACGGCGAGCAGCGACAGCGGCACCTTCGCACTCGTGCTCCCGCCGGGGGCGACCACGCTCACGGTCCGCCGGATCGGGTACCTCCAAGCGACCGTCCCGATACCCGCCGACACGAGCGAGATCGTCGTGAGCCTCGAGAAGGACGTGCTCCGGCTGGACGCCATGGTCGTGACCGGCGTGGTGACGAGCATCTCCGCGGCCAACGCCGCGAACGACGTGGCGGTCCTCGGCGCCGAGGACGTGTCGCGGGTACCCGCCCCGACGGTCGAGAACGCGCTCCAGGGGAAGATCCCGGGTGCGCTCATCGAGCAGAACAACGGCGGCGCGCCCGGGGGCGGGATGCAGATCCAGGTTCGCGGCATCACCTCGATCTACGCCAACGCGCAGCCGTTGTACGTCGTCGACGGCATCATGATCAACAACGGGACCGTCAACAGCGGGCTCAATACGATCAGCCATTCGGAGGGTGGCGTCGGCCCGAGCCAGCAGGACAACAGCCCCAATCGGGTCGCGGATCTGAACCCCTCGGACATCGAGAGCATCGAAGTGCTGAAGGGCGCGTCGGCGTCGGCCATCTACGGGTCGAAGGCGTCGTCCGGCGTGATCATCATCACGACCAAGCGGGGCTCGAACGGGGCGGCCAGGTGGTCCGCCTCCCAGAGCGTCGGACACTTCGCGCTCGCGAACCGATACGGTCTGCGGACGTTCCCGACCCTGGCGAGCGCGATCGCGTGGGGCCGGTCCTTCGGCGTCGACTCGGGCTTCATCGCGACGACCTACGCGGGGCCGCAGGACTACCAGTCGCAGCTCTTCGGCAATCGCGAGGCGTCCTATCAGTCCGATCTGAGCGTCGGCGGCACGTCCGGGCACACGCAGTACTTCCTGTCCGGGATGACCAAGTACGACAACGGCATCCTGACGAACACCGGCTACAACAAGCAGACCGTCCGCTCGAATGTCACGCAGGGACTGGGTGGCGCCCTGTCGGTGAGCGCCAACCTGCTGTACGCGAACTCGACCACGCGCCGTGGCGTCACCGGCAACGACAACATCGGCATCAGCCCGTACGATGTCTTCTCGTACACGCCGCAGTTCGTGACCCTCGGCCGCCGGCCGGACGGAAGCTGGCCGATCAATCCCTTCGGGCCCGCGAATCCGTTCGCCGATGCCGTCGAGATCCAGACCCCCGAGTACGTCAACCGGTTCGTGGGCGGTGGAACCGTCGACTGGCGCCCATATCAGTCGGCCAACCAGGCGCTGCGGGTGACGCTGATCGGCGGCACCGACCTCACGACTCAGCAGGACAAGTTCTACGCCCCGCCGGACCTCCAGGTCGAACAGCAGATCCCGACCGGGCTGCCGGGTGTGGCGCAGGACCAGTACGGGAAGACGACGCACATCAACTACTCACTCAACGTCGTGCACCACTATGCGGCGTCCCGGCAACTGGACGCGACGACCTCGATCGGCTACGTCCGGGAACGACGGACCCTCGACCAGCCGCTGGCCGCCGGCCGCGCGCTGCTCGCCGGCACCAACAACCCGACCGTCGGTGCCATCCAGACGGTCGGCTACGACGCGACCGACTCCAGGGATCAGTCGGTCTACGCGCAGGAGCAACTCCTGCTCTTCGGGGAGCGTGCCGCCCTGACGGGCGGGGTCACTGCCGAGCGGACGACGAACGACGGCAGGATCGGGAAGTACTACCCGTACACGCGCTTTTCCGGCTCGTATCGGTTTCCGTCGCTCCTCCGCGGCGTCGATGAGCTCAAGCTCCGCGCCGCCTACGGTCAATCGGGAACGCAGCCGGACTACGGCGTCAAGTACACGCCGTTCAACATCGGCGTGTCCGATGGCGGTGTCGGCGCGTATCTGCCGCTCCTCCTCGGCGATTCCGCCGTCAAGCCGGAGCGCGAGACGGAGATCGAGACTGGCCTGGACGCGACCCTGCTCGGCTCCCGGGCCGTGCTCGGCGTCACCGTCTATCAGAAGCGGCTCACGGACTTGCTGCTCCTGGCCGCGCCCGCGCCGTCGCTGGGGTACGACTTGCAGTGGATCAACGGCGGCGAGTTCACGAATCAGGGGATCGAAGTCCGGCTGGAGGCGACGCCGATCCAGACCCGGAGCGTCCAGTGGGTGACCACGACGAGCTTCTACCGCAACTACAGCGTGGTGAACAGCCTGCCGGTGCCGAACTTCAACTTCAACGGCACGGCGCTGTACGGGACGTACCGGATCCAGGTGGGCCGGTCGGTCTCGCAGATCGTCGGCAACCGGCCGGGCGCCGACGGACAGCCCGTGCAGGTCGGCGACGGCCAGCCGTCGTTCGTCATGAACTTCGCGAACGAAGTCACCCTCGGCCCCGTCCGCGGCTCCGCGGTCGTGCAGTGGAACCGCGGCGGGAACACCTCCAACTTCACGGATTTCCTCTACGACATCGGCCCGGGGCTGCTCGCCGACACGACGCTCACCAGCCGCCGCATCGCCCAGTTGAACGCCAACGGCACGCCCTACCTCGAGTCCGGAGGCTTCGTCAAGCTGCGCGAGGTCGCGCTGCGCTACACCGTCCCGATCGGATGGCTGAAATGGACCGGCGGGCGGATCTCGAACGCTGCCCTGTCATTGACTGGCCGCAACCTCCTCATGTGGACCGGATACCTGGGGCTGGACCCCGAGGTCACGTATATCGGTCCGCAGCAGGTCGCACGGGGCCAGGATGTCACGCCATATCCGCCGGCACGCAGCTACTTCCTCTCCCTGGACCTGAGCTTCTGATGGGGTACCCTGCGCTCGTCCGCCACGCCCGACGCGTCGCGCTGCCTGCGATCTGTGCCGCGGCCCTCGGGTGTACCGACACCAACGTGCCGTTCCTCACCGCCCCGACCGCGATCGCCAGGACCCCGACGGGACTCCAGAACGCGGTCACGGGCCTGTTCTTCGCGGCCCGCATCGACGTGGGCTCGTCGATCCTCGCCATGTCGGCGTTCGCGCGCGATGCCGGCGACTTCACGAACACCGAGCCCCGCTGGGTGACCCAGGGGTTGGGGCTGGTGCCGATCCTGCCCCAGGATCAGCTCTTCTCGCTCTGGGACCAGGAGTTCTCGAACGCCAAGCTGGCCAATACCATCCTGGCCTCGATCGCGCAGGTGCGGCCCGCGTACACACCCGCGCAGGTGGCGGAGCTCACCGGCGTCGTGCAGACCATGAAGGCGCTGCAGTTCATGATGATCGCCGAGAGCCACGATTCGACCGGCGTGCCGGTGGCCTCGATCACGAGCACCACGCCCGCCCCCATCCTGTGCAACGCGGACGTGTGGCGGTACATCGTCGCGCTACTCGATTCGGCCAACGTGGCGCTCGGCGCGGCCGGTGCGACGCCGATGCCCGTCATCCTGCCGTCGGGATTCGCCGCCGTGGGCGGCTTCGGCGGCCCGAGTACGAGCCCGGGCTCGTTCGCGGCCTTCAACCGCGCCCTGGCCGGCAAGGCCGGACTGGAACTGGCGTATGCGATCGCGCGGGGCGCGGGGGCGGGACCGACCCCCACGACCGCCGGCGCGCCCGACCGCCCGGCCCTCCTCCGGGCCGACAGTGCCCTGCAAGCGTCGGCCCTGTTCGACCCGGCGGCGATCACGCCCCCGTCGCTCGGGACGTTCGCGCTGAACGACCCGTTCGCGGTATACCATGTCTGGAGCGGCCAGTCGGGCGACATCCGCAATCCCGTCAGCGAATTCCTCGGCACGTTCCCGGTGATGTGGGATTTCGTGGTCGACGTCGATACCACCGACGCCCGGTGGCGCGCGAAGTTCGCGCTGAACCCGAATCCCGTGCAGGAGAAGGCGTTCGCCGCCGTTGCATCGCCGTTTGTCTTTGCCTACTATGCGTCGCCATCGGCCCCGGTCCCGATCGTGCGCAACGAGGAGCTGACCCTCGTCGACGCGCAGATCCAGCTCGGGCTCGCGCAATATGCTGCCGCCGCGGCCCTCATCAACACGGTCCACCAGCAAGCGGGTGGGTTCTCGACGCCCCTCACGATCCCGGCCGACTACATCCACGTGCGCGATGCCCTGCTCCGCGAGCAGCGGATCTCCACCGCCTTCGAGGCGAGCACCGACCGGACCATCGCGATCCGGATGTACGGCATGGCCTCGGTGGCCGACACCACGTGGGTGGCCCGCGGACCAGGGCCGGACTCGACCGGCATCGCGAATGCCGAAGCCGCACTCGGAGGGCCGGTGACCGATCTGCACACCACGACCCTTCCGGTCCCGCAGTCGGAGATCGATGGCCGCCACGGGAATGGTGTCGTGTCCTGTCCGTAGCGGCTCGCGTGCGGCGCCTTCGCCCTCCGACGACCCGGGCCCGGGCGCCGATCGCGCGGGCGCGATGGTGGATCGGCCGTGCCACCGCTGCGCTCGCCCTCATCACCCCTCCGGCTGAATCCGGCGTGGCCGGGCCCGCCCGCGGGCTCGGAAAATCGTCGGACAGCACCGTCGTGGTCCTCCTCGGTACCGGGATGCCCCGGCCCGACCCGTCGGCGTCCGGTCCGGCGACGGCGGTCGTCGTCGGCAAACGCCTCTTCCTCGTGGATGCGGGGTCGGGAGTCGAGCGTCAGCTCGCGGCCGCGGGCCTGCCGATCAACGGGCCCGAGGCGACGTTCATCACGCACCTGCACAGTGATCACACACTCGGGTACCCCGACCTGATCCTGACGTCATGGGTCATGGGCCGCTCCCGACCGCTCGCCGTCTTCGGGCCGCCCGGACTCCGCTGGATGACCAATCACATTCTGGCCGGGTACCGCGAGGACATTCGCGTGCGGACCGACGGCCTCGAGCACGAGCGCGCGGCGGGTCTCGCCGTGTCGGTGCACGAAGTCCGGCCCGGCATGGTCTACGACAGCGCGGGCGTGCGGGTCACGGCGATCGCAGTATCGCACGGAAGCTGGCCCTGGTCGTTCGGGTACCGGTTCGATACGCCGGGCCGAGTGGTGGTCATCTCCGGGGATACCCGGCCGTCGGCCGCCTTGGCGCGGGCGGCGGCGGGCGCGGACGTGCTCGTGCACGAGGTCTACGCGGCCGCGACCCTGCGGCCCGAGTCGCGCCCCGGCGGCCGCGACTGGCCGCGCTACATGCACAGCTTCCACACATCCGACGTGGAGCTCGGCCACCTCGCCGCCGACGCTCGGCCCGGCCTGCTCATCCTGACGCATATCATCCGCGCCGGGGCGTCCGACAGCACGCTGCTCGCCGGCGTCCGGAGCGGCGGGTTCGGCGGGCGCGTCGTGGTGGGCCACGACCTCGGCCGGTACTGACGGGAGGCACTCTCGGGCGGTCGACGCTCGGTCGAGGGCTCGGCAGTGGACGATGCCCGTCTCGTTCCACGGGCGACCCGGTGACTGCGGTCAGCCCCGACCCTGCTCTTCGCCGGTACGGCGACCAGGCGTGGGTCTCCGTCGACCGCCGGGATCACCGGCAGTCCTTGCAGCTCAACCCTGGCCCGCCTGTCCGATTCTGAGACGCGGCATGTCAGGACCGGACGGCGCGAGGGTCGCGCGCCCGCGGCGGCCGAACTGCAAGTCGATGCTGCGCCGGCATTTCGATCGATGTCGGCTGCCGGCACGGTTCGTTCGTCTGCGGTGTCCGGATCTTCCGAGAGGGCGGGGCCCCGATGGAGACGGCAATCCAGGAGCTGCGGTACGCCGCGCGCCGACTGGCGCGAACGCCGGCGTTCACGCTGATCGCGCTCGCGACCCTCGCTCTGGCGATCGGCGCCGGCACCGCGGCCTTCAGCCTCGTGAACGGTGTGCTCCTCAAGCCACTCGGCTTCGAGCGGCCGAGCCGACTCGTGTACTTGCACGGAACCGATCCGCGGCGAGGGAGGATCGATCTCGCGCCGCAGGACCTGATCGATTACCGCGACCAAACGCATAGCTTCACGACCGTCGTTGCCATCGAGAGTCGGCAGAGCCTCAACCTGCTTCGTCCCACGGCTCCGCCACTGCGCGTCAACGCGGCTCGGGTGGGCGCCGAGTTCTTTTCCGTGCTGGGCACGCGCGCACAGCTCGGCCGAATGTTTGCTTCCGGCGAGGATGCACGGACGGCGACCAGAGTCGTTGTGCTGTCCGACGCCGCGTGGCGGCGCGATTTCGGAGCCGACCCGCGGATCGTCGGAACCCAGGTCACGCTCGACGACAAGCCGTATGTCGTGGTGGGTGTCGCGCCACCTCGCTTCACCTTCCCCGACAACGCCGAGCTCTGGTACCCGGCGGTCTGGGAGGACTGGGAGATCGGCGACATCGGCCGTGGCAATCACAACGCCGTTGCGATCGCCCGGCTCCGCGACGGGGTCACGCTCGCGAGCGCGCAGCGCGATCTGGGCACGGTCGCGCGCCGCATCGCTCAGGCGTTCCCCCAAGACGCAGGCATCGGCGTGGCGGCCGTTCCGCTTCGGCAAGCGGTCGTGGGCGACGTCGAGCGTCCGCTCTGGGCGATGCTCGGCGCCGTGATGTTCGTACTGTTGATCGCCTGCGCGAACGTCGCCAACCTCCTGCTCGTTCGTGCCGCTTCGCGGGCCCCCGAAGTGGCCGTCCGCACCGCGCTGGGCGCCGCGCGCCGCCAACTGCTCGGCCAATCCTTTGCCGAGAGCACGCTCATCGCCCTGGGGGGGGCGTTGCTGGGCACGCTCCTCGCCGTGCTCGTCGTGCGTGTGCTGACGGCGGGCGGGACGCTCGCGCTCCCGCGCACACAGGAGGTGGGGATCGATGTACGAGTGCTCGCCTTCTCGGCGGCGCTGGCCGTCGCCACGGGTCTCGTCGTCGGCCTCCTCCCCGCGCTCCACGCCTCGAGCTGGGACGTCGCGCGCACACTCCGGTCGGGCAGGGCCGGCGGCACCCCGGGAGCCGGGCGCACGCGATCCGTGCTCGTGTTCGCGGAGCTCGCGCTCGGCACCGTGCTGCTCGTGGGCGCCGGGCTCCTGATCCGCAGCTTCCAGCGCCTGGCCGAGGTCGACCCGGGCTTCAGGCCCGATCATCTCGTGGTGTTCGATGTCGCCCTGAGCGGTCAGAAGTACGATGCCGACCCGCCGAGGAACCAGTTCGCGGATCGCGTGCAGGCGGGGCTGGCGGCACTCCCGGGTGTGCAGAGCGTGGCCGTGGCCGCCAACCGCCCGTTCGACCCGGAGCAGTTCGGTCCGTCGACGTTCTTCACGATCGATGGCGCCCCGCCGCCCACACCGGGCACCGAGCCCCAGTCCCGGCTTCGCCCGGTCTCCCCGGACTTCTTTCGCACCATGGGGATGACGGTCGTGAGCGGTCGCACCTTCACCGACGGCGAGAACCGGACCGATGCCGCCCGGGTGCTCGTGATCAACCAGGCGCTCGCGGACCGCTACTTCCCGGGGCAGGACCCCGTCGGGAAGCACCTCACGTACGCGTTCTGGCACAGCGGGTCGGCAGACAGCACCGTGCACCCGAGCGGGGAGATCATCGGCGTCGTCCGCAACGCGTATTACACTTCGCTCGCGGCGGCACCGGAGCCGGCGACATTCCTCCCGTACCGACGGTTCCCGCTCGGCGCGACGTTCGTCCTTCGCACCGCCCTTCCGCCGGCGGGACTCGAGGGCGAGATCCGGCGCGCGGTCGCATCGGTCGACCCGGACGTACCGACGTTCGAGCTGGGCACCATGAATGCGGCCGTGGCCGACTCGATGTCACAGTCGCGGCTGTACACGATGTTGCTCACGGGCTTTGCGAGCGTCGCGCTGCTGCTCGCCACGCTTGGCGTCTACGGGGTCGTGTCGTATGCCGTGAGCCAGCAGACACGGGACTTCGGCGTCCGCATCGCGCTGGGGGCGCGATCCAGCGATGTCGTCACCCTCGTGGTTCGCCGCGGCGTGTTCATGATCGGCCCCGGCCTGGCGGCCGGCATTCTGGGCGCGATCTTCCTCACGCGTGTCATCCGCGGGCTCTTGTTCGGCGTCGAACCGCTCGACCCGTGGACGTTCGCGGTCGTGTGCGTCGCCTTCGGCGCCGTCGGCGCAATCGCCTCCTGGCTCCCCGCCCGTCGCGCCGCGCGCGTCGACCCCATCATCGCGATGCGCTCCGAGTGAGACCGAAGGCACCGACCCCGTTCGGACGGTCAGCCCGTCCGAGCGAGGTTGGTGCTGTCATCGCGGGCCGCGCAGGCTGGTGCGCACCAGCCTGCGCGTCTCGGAGATGCCGAAGGGGGGACTCGAACCCCCACGGGCTGTCGCCCACTGCACCCTGAATGCAGCGCGTCTACCAGTTCCACCACTTCGGCCGCCCGCGAAGTATATGCGGCATTTGCAGTTGTTGGTAGGCGCGGCAGCCTGCGACGCTCCGCCGCTGCGACGGCTCGCGCCCGCGCGCGGGCGCGAGCCGGGCCGCGCGGCGTCGCACGCTATATTGTTGCCCTTTCATGGGTTTCCCCGTCACCGAGAGATGGCGCCATGGCCCGCGAGACGAGCGAGCCTAACACCCAGCCGATCGCGCGCAACCGGCGCGCGCGGCACGAGTATCAGATCCTGGAGACCTGGGAGGCGGGGATGGTCCTGACCGGAACCGAGGTCAAGGCGCTCCGCAACGGCAAGGCGACGATGTCGGATGCGTACGCGATCGTGCGGGACGGCGAGGTGTTTCTGCTCAATCTCCACATCGCCCCCTACGAGCAAGGGCACCAGTTCAATCACGAGCCGACGCGCACGAGGAAGCTGCTGCTCCACCGCAAGGAGATCCGGCGGATGATCGGGGCCGTCGAGCGACAGGGGCTGACGCTGATTCCGCTCGACCTGTACTTCAAGCGTGGGCGGGCGAAGGTCGTGCTCGGGCTGGGTCGCGGCAAGAAGCTGCACGACAAGCGCGCGGATGCGCGGAAACGGGCCGACGAGCGCGACATGGCGCGGGCCGCCGCCCGCGCCGCACGGACCCGGTGATGCTGGTCGCCGCGCTCGCCTGCGCGCTCCAGGCGGTCTCGCTCCTCGCCACACCCGCACGGGCGCCACGCGTGCTGACCGTCCGCGCGGCGGGCGCCGCCCGCGGCGAGCAGATCCCGCTCGTGACCCGGTCGGATGGCCAGCTCGCCATGCGGGCCGACCTGCTCGCGGCCGCACTCGGCGGCCGATCGCGACGCCTCCCCAACGGGCACTTCGCGCTCACCGTCCCCGGCGCCACCCTCGAGCTGGTCGACCAGAGTGGGTTCGCGACGTCCTGGGCGGGCACGGTACCGCTGCCCGCGCCAGCATGGACCGACGGACCGGTCCTGTACATCCCGTTGGCGATCGTCGCCGATGTGCTGCCCCGGGTCGCGAGCGGAGTCCTCTACGACCCCGCCCGGCAGGAGCTTCGCCTCTTTCGTGCGCTCCCGCCCGGCTCGGAACGGCATGCCGGCCGCCGCCAGGCGGGCAGCGTCCCCGACCTGGTCGCGAGCCGGGAGCCGGCCGCCCTCCCCGCCGACCCGGGCTCGGCCCGGCCCGGCGGCGCCCCCCCGGCGACTGACGAGCGGCCGGACGTGCTCGGCGTTGCCCCGTCCGGCGATGTGCTCCTGGGGAACGGCGAACGGGAGCGGTCGGCCTCCAGCGCGGCACCAGACGGGGGGGAGGGGGTGGGGGTGGGGGAGGGCAGGATCGGGACGGGGCACCACCGATTGGTCGTCGTCGATGCCGGGCATGGCGGGCCGGACAAGGGGATGACCGGGCCGATCGGCGCACGACATCCGGTCCTGGAGAAGGACATCACGCTCGCCGTCGCCCTCGATGTGGGTGCCGCACTCCGCCGCCGCGGGATCGACGTCCTCCAGACCCGGACGCGCGACACCCTGATCGCGCTGTCCGACCGCGGGCGGATCGCCAACGCGCACCATGGCGACCTGTTTCTCTCGATCCATGTCAACGCCGCCAATCCCGCCTGGCACGACCCGGCTGGCGCACGTGGCTTCGAGACGTACTTTCTCGCCGAGGCGCGCACCGAGGATGCGCGGCGCGTCGAGGAGATGGAGAACGCGGCCGTGCGGTTCGAGACGGGTGCCAACGCGCCACAGCATGACCCGCTTAATTTCATCATCAATGACATGGCGCAGAACGAGCACCTGCGGGAATCGGCGGAGCTCGCCGACATGATCCAGCGCCGACTCGCGAGCTTTCATCCGGGTCCGGACCGTGGGGTCAAGCAGGCCGGATTCCGCGTCCTCGTCACGGCGTACATGCCGGCGGTGCTGGTCGAGATCGGCTTTGGCACCAACGCGGCGGAAGCGCACTACCTGACGCAGCCTGCCTCGCAACGGAAGATCGCCGACGCGATCGCCGGGGCCACGGCGGCCTATCTGGCGCGCTACGAGCGCCGCGTGAGCGCCGCCGGGCAGTGACCGGCTCCCCGCCCTCCCTCCGGGTCGAGGCGGCGGGACTCGCGTTTCAGAACCCGATCATCCTCGCCGCCGGGACGGCCGGGTACGGGCGCGAGCTGGCGCGCGTGACGGCCCTCGATCGGCTGGGCGGCATGGTCACCAAAGCGGTGAGCGTTGAGCCGCGGGGCGGGGCTCGGCCGCCGCGGGTGGCCGAGTTCCCGGGCGGGATGGTGAACGCCATCGGCCTCGCCAACCCCGGGCTCGACGCCGTCCGGCGCGAGCACCTGCCCTGGCTCGCCGACCACCTGCGGCACGCCCGCGTGCTCGTCAACGTGGTCGGTAACTCGATCGAAGATTTCGCGACGGTCGTCCACGGGCTGACTGACCGACCCGGCGTGGCGGCGTTCGAGCTGAATGTGAGCTGCCCCAACGTGGAGTCCGGCGGCACGGAGTTCGGCCTCGATCCGATCGTGCTCGCCCAGCTCGTGCGCCGCGTCCGAGCCGTATCGACTCGGCCGCTGTTCGTGAAGCTCGCCCCGACGCTCCCGGACATTGCGGCGACCGCGCGCGTGGCCGTGAGCGCCGGCGCCGACGGGATCACCGTGATCAATACCATCCCAGGGCTCGTGATCGACGTCGCCCGGCGGCGGCCGGCGGTCGGGTTCGGGACCGGGGGCGTGAGCGGCGCCGCGGTCCGGCCGGTGGGCGTCCTGGCGACGTGGAGGGTCGCGCAGGCGGTCACCGTTCCGGTGATGGGAGTGGGCGGGGTCGCGACGGTCGACGATGTCCTCCAGTACCTGCTCGCCGGGGCGACGCTCGTGGGCGTCGGGACGGCCGCGCTCCAGGACCCGCGTCTGCCCGAGCGGCTCGTCCGCGGGCTCGCGCGCTGGTGCGAGCGGAGCGGTGTCCGCGGGCTCGGCGATGTCGTCGGCCGACTGGAGTGGCCATCGTGAGCACGGACCCCGCCGCCGGCCGGGTCGGCCCCGTCGACGGCTCGCGCCGCTCGACCTGCGTGACCCCGATCGTCGCGCTCGACGTTCCGTCCGTCGCCCGGGCGCTGTCGATCGCCGCCGAGCTGGATGAGCTCTGCCGCTTCTACAAGGTCGGGAGCGAGCTCTATACGGCCGTCGGCCCGGCGGCCGTCCAGTCTCTCGGCGAGCGCGGCGCGTCGGTCTTTCTCGACCTCAAGTTCCATGACATCCCCAACACGGTCCGCGGCGCCTGCCGGAGCGCGGCGCGCCTGGGTGTCGGGCTGCTGACGGTGCACGCGAGCGGGGGCCGGGCGATGATGGAGGCGGCGGTGGAGGGCGCACGCGCCGGGGACGCGGAGCGCAACAGGGCCGCGGCGGGTGAGCGCGCGGCCGGGGCCTGCACGGTGCTCGCGGTGACCGTGCTGACGTCGCTCGACCGGGACGGCCTGGGTGAGGCGTGGGGACGAGGCTCGCCCGGCCGGGCGTCGGCCCTGCGTGTCGTCGACGAGGTCGTGCGGCTCGCCGGGCTGGCGCGGGCGGCCGGCGTCGCCGGCGTCGTGTGCGGCGGAGCCGAGGCGGCCGCCGTGCGGGCCGCCCATGGCGAGGCGCTGGAGCTGCTCGTGCCTGGCGTGCGGTTGGGCGAGAGCGGGTCCGACGACCAGCGCCGCGTCGTGACGCCCGCCGAGGCGGCGGCGGCGGGGGCCCGCTACGTCGTGCTGGGCCGCACGGTGACCGGCGCCTCCGATCCGCGCGCGGCCATGCAGCGGGTCATCGCCGAGCTCGGCTGACGCATCTCGGCTGACGCATCTCGGCTGACGCATCTCGGCTGACGCATCTCGGCTGACGCATCTCGGCTGACGCACCCGGCTGACGCACCCGGCTGACGCACCCGGCTGACGCACCCGGCTGACGCACCCGGCTGACGCGCCCTGCCTGACGGGCCTCCGCGCCGAGCGCGGCCGCGGGGGACAGCGGGGGGGCGCCGCGCCTTGCGTGCGTCGGCTAAGCCCAATACGTTACAAAGCTTGTCCCGGTTCGATCCAAGCACTCGCGCGGGCGTCCGCGCGGGTGCGGTCCCTTCGATCCATAGCTGACCGTCCCGGGTCGTTCGCGCCCGGGAATGGGTCCCGTTGTGTCAGGAGTCCGTCTGTGAAAGTGCGTACCAGTGTGAAGCCGATCTGCGAGCACTGCAAGGTGATCAAGCGCAACGGGGTCATGCGCATCATCTGCAAGCGCAACCCCAAGCACAAGCAGCGGCAGGGTTGAGCCATGGCGCGTATCGCAGGCATCGACCTCCCCCGGGAGAAGAAGGTCGAGATCGGGCTCACGTACATCTACGGCATCGGCCGCACGTCAGCGCGGCGGATCCTGGCATCGACGGGCGTCAACGCCGCGCTCCGCGTGCGCGAGCTGTCGGACGCCGACGTCAACCGGCTGCGCCAGGCGATCGAGCGCGATTTCCGCGTCGAGGGTGCGCTCCGGACCGAAATCGCGATGAACATCAAGCGACTGATGGATATCGGCTCCTATCGCGGTATCCGGCACCGCCGGGGACTCCCCGTGCGGGGGCAGCGGACGCACACCAATGCGCGGACCAAGAAGGGCCCGCGCCGCGCGATCGCCGGCAAGAAGAAAGTCACCAAGTAGCGGCGTAGCTCACCACCTCATCCAGTCATGGCAACTGCGAAGAAGGCGAAGCGCGTGATCGAGGCGGAGGGAATCGCCCACGTGAGCGCGACGTTCAACAACACGACGGTCACCATCACCGACAGCCGGGGCAACGCGGTCGCCTGGGGCTCGGCGGGGAAGGCCGGCTTCAAGGGCTCCAAGAAATCGACGCCGTTCGCGGCGACGGTCGCGGCCGAGCAGGTGGCGCGTGAGGCGATGACGCTCGGCGTCCGCCGGGTGCACGTGCGCGTGCAGGGTCCCGGCAGCGGTCGCGAGTCGGCGATCCAGGCGCTCGCCACGGCCGGGCTTCAGGTGAAGTCGATCAAGGACGTGACCCCGATCCCGCACAACGGATGCCGGCCGCCGAAGCGGCGGAGGGTCTGAGCGGTGCGGTATCTGGGACCCAGCTGCCGGCAGTGCCGGCGGGAAGGGACGAAGCTCTTCCTCAAGGGCACGAAGTGCTTCACCGAGAAGTGCCCGGTCGAGCGGCGGCCGTACGCGCCGGGGCAGCACGGGCAGAGCACCGCCCGGCGCCGGAAGTCGTCCGAGTACGCGCGGCAGTTGCGCGAGAAGCAGAAGATCAAGCGCATCTACGGACTGAGTGAGCGCCAGTTCCGGAACGTGTTCGAGCGCGTCAACCCGCTGCCTGGCGTCACGGGACACAACCTGCTGGCGGCCCTCGAGAGTCGGCTCGACAACCTCGTGTACCGGATGGGATTCGCGCCGAGCCGCAAGGCGGCGCGGCAGCTCATCCGCCACCGGCACGTCGAGGTCAACGGGCGCGCCGTCGATATCCCGAGCTACCTCGTGCGGCCCGGCGAAGAGGTGCGCGTGCGGATCAAGTCGCGCGAGCAGGTGTCGGTGCTCGCGGCGATGGATCAGGCCTCGCGCGGGGCGCCGGTGACCTGGCTCGCCGTGGATCGCGAGTCGTTCAGCGGCCGGATGCTCGAGCGCCCGCAGCGGGCCAGCATCCCGATCGCGGCGCAGGAGCAACTCGTCGTCGAGCTGTACTCGAAGTAGCGGGAACGAGCTGGGCACGCGCGGCGCCTCGCGCCGCCTGGTCGGGGCCCTAACCCCCGTACGGAGCCACCGCGCGTTAGGGGCGGGGTGGAACGTTGCCGGGCGCGGTGTCCGGTAGGACCTCCATAGGATTCGCACACATGGCACAGACGATCGATCTTCGCGGGCTCGTCCGGCCGCAGCTCGTCGAGGCGACGAAGCGCGAGGACAACCCCAATGTCGCCGAGTTCCGGCTCCAACCGCTGGAGCGCGGGTTCGGTCATACGCTCGGCAACGCGATGCGGCGCATGCTCCTGTCGTCGCTCCGCGGCTCCGCCATCTGGGCCTTCCGGATCGACGGCGTCGTGCACGAGCACCAGACGATCCCGGGAGTGGTCGAGGACGTCCACCAGATCATCGGGAACCTCAAGACGCTGACGCTCAGCCTCGACAACGGACTCGAGGACGCCCTGCTCCGGATCCAGAAGACCGGGCCGGGCGCCGTGACTGCGGCCGACATCGTCCTCGGGACCGGCGTCCGCGTCATCGATACGCGACACCACCTGTTCACGCTCCAGGACGAGCGGGAGATCCATATGGATCTCTACGCCAAGCAGGGTCGTGGCTACACGGAGGCCGACCAGCACGTGCTCGAGCGCGGCATGCCGATCGACGTCGTCCGCATCGACGCGATCTACAATCCCGTGCGGCGGGCCAACTTCTCCGTCGCCGAGACCCGCGTCGGGCAACGCACCGACTACGACCGGCTGACCCTGACCGTCGAGACGAACGGCACCATCACGCCCGAGGAGGCGGTCAGCTACGCCGCCGCGCTGGCGCAGACGCACTTCCAGTACTTCGTCGGGTTCGGGTCGCACACGTCGGCCCCGGTGACCCCCGGCGGTGAAGCCACGGGCGGCGACTCGGTGCGGCTCGCCGAGCTCCAGACGCCGATCGACGATCTCGAGCTGTCGGTCCGCTCGGTGAACTCGCTCAAGAACTCCAACATCCGCTCGCTCGGCGATCTCGTCCGCCAGACGGAGAGCCAGATCCTTCAGGTCAAGAACTTCGGGAAGAAGTCCCTCCAGGAGATCGCCGACCTGCTCGAGCGGAAGGGATTGAACTTCGGGATGCGGTACGAAGAGAGTCCGGACGGGGTTCGGATCCTCGATTGGGGGACGCCACCCAGCCGGGCGGCCGCCAACGCGCCGGACGACGAGGAAGAGTAAGGGAGACGCCAGTGACGCATCACCGAAAGGCCGGGCGGCAGCTCCGGCGGACGAGCGAGCAGCGGCTCGCGCTGCTTCGGAACCTCGCCATCTCGCTCATCGAGCACGGCGCGATCGAGACGACCGAGGCGAAGGCCAAGGAGTTGCGCCCGTTCGTCGAGAAACTGATCACCAAGGCGAAGCGCGGCACGCTGCACGACCGGCGGCTCGCCGCCCGGGACGTCCACGTGCGCCGCGCCGCCGACACCCTGTTCCGCGACGTCGGGCCGGCGTTCGCCAGCCGCGCCGGTGGGTACACGCGCATCCTCAAGGTGGGACACCGCAAGGGCGATGGCGCGGAGATGGCGCGCATCGAGCTGATCGGAGTCGCCGCCGGCAACGGCGCGGGCGGCGCGGGCGCCGCCAGCCAGGCCGCCCCACGCGAGGGGAGCGCGGGGGAGGGCGCGAGCGCAGGTGGGCGGAAACGCGCGAAGCCGGCCAGGACCGCCAGGGCGGCGAAGCCGGCTGCCAGGACCGCCAAGGGAGGACAGAAGGCATGAAGTCGATTGCGCGCAATCGGTGCTTCGTCTGCGGCCGCGGCGTTGCCTTTGGGAACAACGTCTCGCACGCGAACAACAAGACACGCCGGGTATGGAAGCCCAACCTTCAGGTCGCACGCGTCGTCATCGACGGGACGATTACCAAGGTCAAGGTGTGCACGCGGTGTCTGCATGCCGGGAAGATCCAGCGGGCACCGCGGGGCGGGGCACGAGTCGCGTAGCGGCCGGCGCGCCACTGGCGCCGCGGCGACAGCACCGACACTGGCACCGGGCACGTTGCCGTTCGACGGCTCGGTGACGGCGCGCCGCCCGCCCCTCGAGCTCCGAGCCCCGTGCCCACCGCACTGATCACCGGTATTACCGGCCAGGATGGGTCCTACCTGGCCGAATTGTTGTTGGCCAAGGGGTACCGCGTCGTCGGCATCGTTCGTCGGAGCTCGACGACCCCCTACGAGCGGATCGCGCACCTCGTGGACCGGGTCGAGCTCATTTCCGCCGACCTGCTCGATCAGCACTCACTGGTCGACGCGTTGCATGACGCGGCACCGGAGGAGATCTACAACCTCGCGGCGCAGAGCTTCGTCCAGACGTCATGGACCCAACCGGTGCTCACCGGTGAGTTCACCGCGCTGGGCGTCACGCGCATGCTCGAGGCGATGCGCAAGGCCGCGCCACGGGCGCGCTTCTATCAGGCCAGCTCGAGCGAGATGTTCGGTAAGGTCGTTCAGACTCCGCAGAACGAGGAGACGCCGTTCTACCCGCGGAGCCCGTACGGCGTGGCGAAGGTCTACGGCCACTGGATCACCGTCAACTACCGAGAGAGCTTCGGCCTGTACGCGGTGTCGGGGATCCTCTTCAACCACGAGTCCCCGCGTCGAGGGCTGGAGTTCGTGACGCGCAAGGTCACGGACGGGGCGGCCCGGATCAAGCTCGGGCTGGCCTCGGAGCTGCGCCTCGGGAATCTGGAGGCCCGGCGGGATTGGGGCTTCGCCGGCGACTACGTGGACGCCATGTGGCGCATGCTCCAGCAGGACCGGCCGGAGGATTACGTCGTCGGCACCGGCGAGACGCGGTCCGTGCGGCAGCTCTGCGAGATCGCCTTCGGGGCGGTCGGGCTCGACTATCGCGACTGTGTCCGCCAGGACGAGCGATTCATGCGCCCGGCCGAGGTCGACGTTCTGGTCGCCGACGCGTCGAAGGCGCACGCGCGCCTCGGGTGGACGCCACGGGTCACGTTCGAGACGCTCGTCCGAAGCATGGTGGACGCCGATCTTGCCCGCCATCGGCGGGCCGGCCGATAGCCGCGGTATGGGCTCGGCCCGACGCGGAGGCCGCTGAGTGCGCGCGCTCGTCACCGGCGCCGCCGGCTTCGTCGGCCAGTGGCTCGTGCGCGATCTGCTCGAGGCGGGCCACGACGTGGCAGGGCTCACACCAGTGGACCCGACCGACGGGCCGACACTCCTCTCGACCGACGAGCAGGCATCGGTCGAGTGGGTACTGGGGGACGTCCGGCGGGTCGAGGATGTGCGCCGCGCACTCGATCTGGCGACACCGGACGCGATCTTCCACCTGGCCGGTGTCAGCTCGGTCGGCGGCGCGAGCGGCGACCCGGGGACGGCGGCCGAGGTCAATGTCGTGGGGATCGCGCGGCTGCTCGGCGAGGTCCGGGTCCGCCGGCGCGTCGGGGTCCTCGATCCCGCCGTCCTCGTGGTCGGGAGCGGCGAGCAGTACGGACGGCACGACAGGAGTGCCCTGCCGCTCGACGAGGATGCGGAGCAACGCCCGCTGACCGTTTATGCCGCCACCAAGGCCGCGCAGGAGGTGATCGCGCTCGAGGCGTTCCGGAGCGAGGGGGTGCGCGTGGTCGCGACCCGGAGCTTCAATCACAGCGGCCCGGGACAGTCGCCGGCGTTCCTCCTGCCCGCGCTCGTCCGCCGGGCGCTCGCCCTCCGGGGCGGAGGCGGACCCGGGGCCGGGTCCGCCGGGGCCGCCGGGGCCGCCGGTGGCGGGGCGACCGAGCGGCGGGGTGCGCTCGTGCTGGGGAACGCGGGATCGGTTCGGGACTTCCTGCACGTCGCCGACGTGACGGCGGCGTATATTGCGCTGGCGGCACGGGGGCGAGCCGGGGAGGTGTACAACGTGTCGAGTGGCGTCGGGGTCTCGGTCAAGGAGTTGGCGGTACAGGTGCTGGCGGCGACCGGCGTCAAGGCGCCGCTCACGACCGATCCCGAGCTCGCCCGGTCGGTCGACGTGCCGGCGCTGGTGGGAGACAGCACGCGGCTCCGCGACGCCGTCGGATGGGCGCCCGAGCACACCGTGCGGGACCTGATCGACGATCTCGTGAAGTACTGGTCCGCGCGGCCGGCGGCGCACCCGTGACGCGGGCCCGCGGGCGCACATGACTCGATCCGCTGGCTGACGCCATGCCCCGACGGACCGATCTGCACCGGATTCTGCTCCTCGGCTCTGGCCCGATCGTGATCGGACAGGGAGCCGAGTTCGATTATTCCGGCACCCAGGCGGCGAAGGCGCTGAAGGAAGAGGGGTTCGAGGTCGTGCTCGTGAACTCCAATCCGGCCACGATCATGACCGACCCGGAGTTCGCGGACCGTACCTATGTCGAGCCGGTCACGCCGGAGTTCGTCGAGCTCGTGATCGAGCGGGAACGGCCGCAGGCGCTCCTGCCGACGATGGGCGGGCAGACGGCGCTCAACGTCGCGATGGCGCTCGCCGAGCGCGGCGTGCTCGAGCGATATGGCGTGGAGCTGATCGGCGCCAACGCCCGCGCGATCCGGGTCGCCGAGGACCGGAAGGAGTTCGCCGACGCGATGCGGCGCATCGGGCTGGCGGTGCCGACCGGCGGGATCGCCACGAGCTGGGCCGAGGCCGAGGCGCTGCTCGAGCGCATCGGCTTTCCGGCGATCATCCGGCCGTCGTTCACCCTCGGCGGGACGGGCGGCGGGATTGCGTACAATCGCGACGAGTACGAGGCCGTGGTGCGTCGTGGGCTCGATCTCTCCCCGACCCACCAGGTGCTGATCGAGCAGAGCGTGCTCGGGTGGAAGGAATACGAGCTGGAAGTCATGCGCGATCGTGACGACAACGTCGTGATCGTCTGCTCGATCGAGAATCTGGACCCGATGGGCGTGCACACCGGTGACTCGATCACCGTCGCGCCGGCGATGACCCTGAGCGATCGCGAGTACCAGCGGATGCGCGATGCCGCGCTGGCCGTGATCCGCGAGATCGGCGTCGACGCCGGCGGGTGCAACATCCAGTTCGCCGTCAATCCGCGGGACGGCACGATGCTGGTCATCGAGATGAATCCGCGCGTCTCCCGGTCGTCGGCGCTCGCCTCCAAGGCGACCGGGTTCCCGATCGCGCGGATCGGGACCAAGCTCGCGGTCGGCTACCGGCTCGACGAGATCCGGAACGACATCACCGAGCAGACGCCCGCGTCCTTCGAGCCGGTGCTCGACTACGTGGTGGTCAAGGTGCCGCGGTTCGCGTTCGAGAAATTCGCCGGTGCGGACCCGCACCTCACGACGCAGATGAAATCGGTCGGCGAGTCGATGGCGATCGGCCGCACCTTCAAGGAGGCGTTCCAGAAGGGGCTGCGCGCGCTCGAAGCGGGACGGAGTGGGTGGGCGGTCGGTGCGGTGCCGGACGACGACCGGCTCCCCGACGCCTCGCTCGAGGCGCTCCGCGCAGCACTGCGCCGGCCCACGCCGGAGCGCGTGTTCCAGGTCAAGCGGGGGATCGAGGCAGGGATGAGCCTGCGCGACCTGCACGAGCTCACCGGCATTGACCCCTGGTTCCTGGCCGAGATGGAGCAGCTCGTCGAGGCCGAGCGCCGCTACGCCGCGCTCTCGCCCGATGAGGCCGCGGGCGCGGACGCCCTGCGATCGATGAAGCGGATGGGGTTTTCCGACCGCCAGCTCGCGGCGCTCCGCGGCCGCGCCGTGAGCGAGGCGGTGGTCCGGGGGTGGCGCTGGGCGGCGGGGGTCCGGCCCGTGTACAAGATGGTCGACACCTGTGCCGGCGAGTTCCCGTCGTCGACACCGTATCTCTACGGCAGCTACGACGAGGAGAGCGAGGCGCCCCGCACCGGACGGCGGTCGATCGCGATCCTCGGCAGTGGGCCGAACCGGATCGGGCAGGGAGTGGAGTTCGACTACTGCTGCGTGCGGGCGGCCATGGCGCTCCGCGCGCGCGGGTTCGAGACGATCATGATCAACTCCAACCCGGAGACCGTCTCGACCGACTTCGATATCTCCGATAAGCTGTACTTCGAGCCGCTGACGCTCGAGGACGTCCTCGAAGTCGTCGACCGGGAGCAGCCCGAGGGCGTGATCGTCCAGCTCGGCGGCCAGACACCGCTCAAGCTCACGCACGGCCTGGCCGAGGCCGGCGTCCGGATCCTCGGCACGCCGCCCGACGCGATCGACACGGCCGAGGACCGACAGCGCTTCGAGGCCATCGCGCGCCAGCTCGGCCTCCGGCAGCCCGACAGCGGAACGGCGACGAGTGTCGACGAGGCGGCGGGCATCGCGGCTCGCGTCGGCTATCCCGTCCTCCTCCGGCCGTCGTATGTGCTCGGCGGGCGGGCGATGCAGGTCGTCTACGACGAGCCGTCGCTGCGGGCGTACTTCGCGCGCGCGGTTCGCGCATCGGAGGAGCGGCCCGTGCTGATCGACCGGTTCCTCGAGGACGCCTTCGAGGCCGACGTGGATGCGGTGGCGGACGGGGAGCGGGTCGTGATCGGCGGCGTGATGCAGCACATCGAGGACGCCGGCATCCACTCCGGGGACTCGGCGTGCGTGCTGCCGCCGTACCTGATCGGCGAGCGGGACCTCACCCTGATGCGCGAGCAGACGATGGCGCTCGCGCGCGCGCTCGGCGTCGTGGGGCTGATCAACGTGCAGTTCGCGATCAAGGACGGCGTCGTCTACGTCCTCGAGGTCAACCCGCGCGCCAGCCGGACGGTGCCCTTCGTCTCCAAGGCCGTCGGCGTCCAACTGGCGTCGATCGCCGCGCGCGTCATGGGTGGCGAGACGCTCGACGCGATCGGGTACACCGAGGAGGTCGTGCCGCCGTACGTGGCCGTCAAGGAGGCCGTCTTCCCGTTCAGCAAGTTCCGGGAATTCGATCCGATCCTCGGCCCGGAGATGCGCTCGACCGGCGAAGTCATGGGGATCGCCGATTCGTTCGGCACCGCGTTCGCCAAGGCACAGATCGCGGCCGACAATGGCCTCCCGATGCACGGGGCGATCTTCGTCACCGTGAACGACAGCGACAAGCCGACCGTCGTCCCGATCGCCCGCCGGTTCCACGAGCTCGGGTTCCGGCTCTTCGCGACCGAGGGAACGCAGCGATACCTGCGGCTCCGCGGCATCCCGGCCGATCGGGTGTTCAAGGTGCACGACGGGCGGCCGCACGCCATCGACCTGATCGTCAACCGGCAAGTGCAGCTCCTGATCAACACGCCGCTGGGCAAGCACGCCCACCGGGACGACTACTCCTTGCGGCAGGCGGCGATCGCCCATCGCGTGCCGTACACGACCACCCTGTCGGCGGCCAACGCCGCCCTCGATGCGGTCATCGCGCTCCGGTCGCGCCAGCCCTCGGTGCGGTCGCTCCAGGAGTGGCAGGCGCTCGCGCGCGGTGACGCCGAGCCGCACGCGGCGCGGGAGCTCGCCCTGCCGCAGGGTGCCGGGGCATCACCATGACGGGACACGCGGTCCGCGCTTCCGCGCCGGGCGTCGCCCCCTCGGCGCGGATCCACGAGTCCGCCTATGTGGACGACGGCGCGATCGTGGGTCCGGAGACGCGGATCTGGCACTTCTGTCACATCATGCCGGGCGCGGTGATCGGCGCCCGGTGCAACCTCGGGCAGAACGTCGTCGTCATGGGCGGCACGCGCCTCGGCGACAACGTGAAGGTGCAGAACAACGTCTCGATCTACGAAGGGGTCGAGCTCGAGGACGACGTCTTCTGCGGACCGTCGATGGTATTCACCAACGTCGTCAATCCGCGCAGCCATGTCTCGCGGAAGCACGAGTACCGTCGGACGCTGGTGGGCCGCGGGGCCAGCATCGGCGCCAATGCCACGATCGTCTGCGGCGTGACGCTCGGCCGGTATGCGTTCGTCGGCGCGGGCGCCGTCGTCACCCGCGACGTCCCGGCGTACGGCCTCGTGGTCGGGGTCCCGGCCCGGCGGGTCGGCTGGGTGTGTGCGTGTGGGGTGCGCCTCGCCGACATCGGCCGCTGCGCCGCGTGCGGGGCGGCCTACGTGCGCGAGGGCGCGGGGATCACGCCGGTCGGGGCCGAGTCGTGAGCGGGCCAGCGACCTTCCGGGTCGCGCTCGTCGGGTGCGGCCGCATCAGCCGCAATCACTTCGAGGCGCTGGCCAAGGTGCCGGGGCTCACGCTGAGCGCCGTCTGCGACGTCGATGCCGACCGTGCGCGCGCGGCCGGCGAGCAGCAGGGCGTGCCCTGGTTCCGGTCGTACGAGGAGATGCTCGCCCACGCCCCGTGCGAGATCGTCACCATCGCCACGCCCTCCGGCATGCACCCCGAGCAGGGGATGCTCGCGGCGGCCGCCGGCAAGCACGTGATCGTCGAGAAGCCGATGGCGATCACGCTCTCGGCGGCGGATGATCTCGTGCATGCCTGTGACGCGGCCGGCGTCTTCCTCTTCGTCGTGAAGCAGAACCGACTCAACGCCACCGTGCAGCTCCTCCGGCGCGCGGTCGACAAGGGACGCTTCGGACGCATCTACATGGCCAACTGCACCGTGCGGTGGGCCAGGCCGCAGGAGTATTACGACCAGGCGCCGTGGCGCGGCACCTGGGAGTTCGACGGCGGCGCCTTCATGAATCAGGCGTCGCATTACGTCGATCTGATCCAGTGGCTGGTGGGCCCGGTGGAGAGCGTGGTGGCCAAGACGGCCACCCTGGCCCGCCGTATCGAGACCGAGGACTCGGGGGTCGCCGTGCTGAAGTTCCGCTCGGGCGCGCTCGGGTGCATCGAAGTCACGATGCTGACCTACCCTCGAAACTTCGAGGGCTCGATCACGATCCTGGGCGAGACCGGGACGGTGAAGATCGGCGGGACGGCCGTCAACCGCATCGAGCACTGGTCGTTCGCGGCCTACGACGACGACGACAAGCTCGTCGACGCGGTGAACACCAACCCACCGACGGTCTACGGGTTCGGGCACGAGGCGTACTATCGCAACGTGCTCGCCGTCCTGCGCGGGGAGGCCAAACCCGACACCGACGGCCGAGCGGGACGCAAATCGTTGGAGCTCATCCTCGGGATCTACGAATCGGCCAAGTCGGGTCGGGAGGTGCCGCTCCCGCTCCGGGCTCGGATCTGATCGACCCCTGACCTCTTCCGGGCGACCTCGTCATGGCGGTTCCTTTACTCGACCTGCGCGCGCAGCACGCGGCCATCAAGGACGGTGTCCTCCGGGCGATGATGGAGGTGGTCGACGCCCAGACGTTCATCCTGGGCGAGCCGGTCAGTCGGCTCGAGCGAGACATCGCGGCGCTCTCGCACACGCGGTTCGCCGTCGGTTGCGCGAGCGGGACCGACGCGCTCCTCCTCGCCCTCCGCGCGCTCGACGTCGGGCCGGGCGACGAGGTCATCACGACGCCCTTCACCTTCTTCGCGACCGCGGGGACGATCCACAACGCCGGCGCCACGCCGGTCTTCGTCGATATCGATCCCGTCACCTTCAACATCGACCCCGAGCGGGTCGCGGCGGCCGTCACGCCACGGACCCGGGCGATCATCCCGGTCGATCTCTTCGGGCAGATGGCCGCACTCGAGCGGATCGCGGCCGCGGCGCCGGGCGTCCCGCAGATCGAGGATGCGGCCCAATCGATCGGTGCCCGCCGATCGATCGACGGCGAGTGGCGGATGGCCGGCGAGGCGGTGGCCATCGGCACGCTGAGCTTCTTCCCCTCCAAGAACCTCGGGGCGTACGGCGACGGCGGGATGATGCTCACCCAGAACGAGGGGCTCTACCGCCGGCTGCTGCGCCTCCGGACCCACGGCGGCGTGAAGACGTACATTCACGACGAGGTCGGCTACAACTCACGGCTCGATGCCCTCCAGGCGGCCGTGCTCGGCGCGAAGCTGCCGCACCTCGCGGAGTGGAGCGCGCGGCGGCGGGCGCACGCCGCGTACTACTCGGCTGCGTTCGCCGAGCTGGCGCCGCACGTCTGCCCGCCCGTCGTCGCGCCGGAGAACGAATCGATCTTCAACCAGTACACCATCCGCGCCGAGCGCCGGGACGCGCTCCAGGCGCACCTCACCGCCCGGCACATCGGCACGGCGATCTACTATCCCGTCCCATTGCACCTTCAGCCCTGCTTCGTCTATCTCGGGTACCGTGCCGGCCAGTTGCCGGAGGCCGAGCGGGCGGCGGGTGAGGTCCTGTCGCTTCCCGTGTACCCCGAGCTCACACGCGCCCAGCAGGACGAAGTGATCGACGCCGTGCGCGCCTTCTACCGCCCATGACCCGACCTGCCTCTCCCCGCTCCTCCCGCTCCTCCCGCTCCCCGGCGGCTCCCGCCCCGCCGCCGGCCCCCGCCGTGTCGCCTTCCGCGTCTCCTCGGAGCCACGCCGAGGGCCCGGCGCCCGACTACGAGCGCCAGCTCATCGACCGGGTCGGGGACCGGAGCGCCGTCATCGGCGTCGTCGGACTGGGGTACGTCGGGCTCCCACTGGCGGTGGAGTTTGCGCGGGCCGGGTTCCGGGTCGTCGGCTATGACGTCAGCCGCCGTGTCGTCGAGCACCTGTCGGCGGGCCGGTCGCACATCCAGGACGTGCCGTCGGCGGACGTCGCGACCCTCGTCGAGCGGGGGGCCCTCACGGCCACCACCGACGCCGGTCGTCTGGGCGAGGTCGACGCCGTCTCGATCGCCGTCCCGACCCCGCTCGTGAAGACCCGCGACCCGGATATGAGCTACGTCGACAAGGCGACCGATACTATAGCGTTGCATTGCCGACCCGGCACCTTGGTCGTCCTGGAGAGCACGACCTATCCGGGAACGACCCGGGAGCTCGTGCAACCGAAGTTCGAGCGCCGAGGGCTGACCGTCGGGCGGGACATTTTCCTCGCCTTCAGCCCCGAGCGGGTCGATCCGGGGAACGAGCGGTTCAACACGCGGAACACACCTAAGGTCGTGGGCGGCATCACGCCCGCGTGCCTCCGGGTGGCGGCCGCACTCTACGGCACATGCATCGAGTCGGTGGTCGCGGTCTCGTCGCCCGAAGCGGCGGAGCTGGTGAAGCTGTTGGAAAACACGTTCCGCTCGGTCAACATCGGGCTCGTGAACGAGATGGCGATCGTCTGCGATCGCCTCGGCGTCAACGTCTGGGAAGTGATCGACGCGGCGGCCACCAAGCCCTTCGGCTTCATGCGCTTCACCCCCGGCCCCGGCATCGGCGGCCACTGCATCCCGCTCGACCCGCACTACCTCGCGTGGAAGATGCGCACCCTGAACTACCGGACGCGCTTCATCGACGTGGCGAGCGAGATCAACAGCCAGATGCCGGACTTCGTGGTCGAGAAGGTGGCCCACGCGTTGAACGACGTGTGCAAGGCCGTGAAAGGGAGTCGCGTCCTCGTGATCGGCGTCGCCTACAAGCGCAACATCGATGACATCCGCGAGAGCCCCGCGCTCGACGTCATCCGGCTCCTCGAGGGGCGAGGCGCGCTCGTCGTGTACCACGATCCCTACATCCCGACATTCACCGAGGACGGACACGCTCGGCGCGGCGTTGCCCTCACCGCCGAGGAGCTCGCGCGGAGCGACGTCGCCGTCATCGTCACCGACCACAGCGACGTCGACTACCAGCTCGTGGTGGACCACGCCCCCGTCGTCGTCGACACCCGCAACGCGACCGCGCGCGTCGTTCGGCCGCGGGCGCGGATCGTCTCTCTCTCCTCATCCGGCTGACCACGCCGCGCCGGCCGGACGCCTCGCGGCGCGGTGTGGGCCCCGCGGCGGACGACCGGGCCTCGCGACATCGCTCGGGTGTCTGATCATCTGGGTGGCCGCCATCGGCGTACCGCCCGCCGCCGGCGCGCAGGCGCCGCTCGCCGCGCTCCCGCTCGCCGACCCGGCGTACGAGCAGCTCGCGGCCCTCGAGCGGGGTGGCTGTGCGGCGGCCCGGGTCTCCGTCGACCGGCCGTACGACGTGCGGCTCGTGCGGGCGGCGATCGTCGCCGCGCGTGGGCAGCCGGCGTGCGACGGGCCGATCCTGACGGCGCTCGCGCGCCGATTCGTCGGGCAGGGTCGCGGGACACTCCGGGCCGACTCCGGCGATGGGATCCGCCTCGGAGGGGCGGTCACCATGCGGGGCACGGCGCTCTCGAACGGCGAGTTCGTGCCGTTCTGGAACGACGTGCGGGCGAGGGCCGCTGGCGACCCCCCGGCCGTCGGCATCGTCCACGGGCGGGTCACCTACGCGGCCGGCGACCGGGTCGCCGTCGTGGTCGACGGGTACGGCGAGAGCAATGTCCGCAACGACCCGACGGCGCGGGCACGACCGCTCCGGCGGTCGGCGGGCGTGCTCGACTTCAGCGAGGCGTACGTCACCGCGCGGGCGGGAGTCTTCACCTTCACCCTGGGCCGCGGGCCGGAAGCGTGGCTGGGGGAGGGGAACGACTCCCAGATCCTCTCCGCCAACGGGCCGCCGATCGATCGGGTGGCCGCGGCCTTTCACACGGCCCACGTCGAGGGGCGCGCGCTGTTCGGGTCGTTGGACGACGTCGTGCTGGACTCGGCACGCGACGGCCTCACGTCGACCATCGGCCCGCAGCGCGTCTACCGCTACATCGCGGGGCACAGCATCACCTGGCGGCCGGGCCGTGCCTTCGAGCTGACCGCCGGCGAGACCGCGCTCCTCTCGCGTGGGTCGGCGACGGTCGACTTCTACTATCTCAATCCCTTCATTCCCTACCAGATCACGCAGCACGACAGCGGGCGGACCGGCGACGACGCGCGTGACAATCTCACCGCGTTCGCCGCGGCGAGGACACGACTCGGCCCGATCACGGCGTCCGCCGAGCTGCTGATCGATGACATTCAGGTCGATGCGGCGCGTCGACTCGACACGCCGGACCAACTTGGCTACGACCTCGTCCTCGCGGCGCCGGTCCCGCTGCCGCTCCCGGCAACCCTCGCCGTGGAGTACCAGCGCATCGACAGTTACACCTACATGCGCGGGTACTACAGCGAAGTGTACCAGCAGTACAACGTGCCCCTCGGGTCCGCCCTCGGACCCGACGCAGATTACGCGCGCGTGGCCGCCGACCTCTTTCCGACCGGATGGCTCCGGCTGGCCGCCGACGCCGGCGTCTGGCGGCGCGGGCTCCAACGGATCGATGAACGGCCGGGGCAGTCGGCCGCCCGCCACGTCGGCGAGCCCTTTCCGACCGCCCTCGCCGGGCGCCCCGCCCAGACCGCGGCGATCGGCGATGTCTCGATGCAGATCCTCACCCCGATCATGCCGGTGACCGGCAGCGTCGCCGTCGCGCGGATCCGCGGGGCGAACAATCTGCCACTCGCCGCCACGACCTACGTCCGGGCCCAACTCGCCGTGACATATGCGTTTCGCTATCCCTGATTGCCCGCCCTGGCCCGCCGGGCCCCCGGTCCGCGCTCTTCGGCGCGCGGCGACGCTGACCTTCCTGTCCGCGGTCGTGGCGGCTGGCCCCGGGACCATCCTGGCGAGGGGCGCCGCGGCGCAGGGCGCGCCCCAGGGACAGCCGGCGGCGACCGGTGATACGATCGTTCGACCGACCGGCACACTCCGCTCGGGTGACCTCCTCAAGATCCGCGTCTATCGCGACTCGGAGCTCAGTGGCCAGTACCTGATCGACGCCCAGGGGAACGTGCAGATCCCGGGGCTCGGGGTGGTGCGGGCGGCCGGGCTCGATCCGGTGCAGGTCCAGGACCGGCTCGTCGAGGCCCTGCGGGCGCGGGGCTTTCGGACGCCGGAGCTTGCCGTGCAGCCGCTCATCCGGGTGTCGGTGCTGGGGCAGGTGCGCGCGCCCGGGCTCTACCCGGTCGACCCGGGAGTGAGCGTGATCCAGCTCCTGACGCTCGCCGGGGGGCCGACCGACCGCGCGAATCTGCGCCGCGCGCAGGTCGTGCGTGACAATCGCGCCTTCACGATCGACTTGCAGAGCGCGCTCGGGGGCAGCGCGGCCGGACGCGTCGCGCTCTACTCCAACGACGTCGTCTACCTGCCGGAGCGCCGATCCATCTTCTCCCGCGAGAACATCGGCCTGGCGGCGACGCTGGCGGGCCTCGCCCTGTCGATCGTCACCCTCGCGCAGATCTCCCATCACTGACGTGACCGACGTCCGTCTGTCCCTCGAGTCGCCGGCCGCCGCCGCGGGAGGCGGAGCCGCGGGCGCGTCCGGTGCGGCCGCGGAGACCGGCGGGCCGGCCAGCGAGCCAACGCTCCGGGACCTCGCCGCCGCGGTCGTCCGGCAGCGGTGGGTGGTGGCCTTCGTCTTCCTCGCCACCGTCGGCATCGGCGCCTGGCGCACGATCGCCGAGCAACGCGTGTACGCGTCGTCGGTCACCGTGCGCGTGGAGCGGGACGGCAATCCGATCAGCAACGCCCCCTCGGCCGGCCCGCAGCTCGACTTCCGGGTCGACCCGCTGGTCTCGGAGCAGCAGGTGATCCGCAGCCAGACGGTCGCCGCACGGGCCGCGCTCGCGGCGGGGTTGCAGTTGGACGTGACGCGGCCGGCGCACACGCTGCTCAGCACGATCGTCGGTGAGGAGATGCCCGTCGTCCGGCGCGAGGCGCTCCCTGGGCGGTACGAGCTCCGGTTCGGCCAGGAGGGGTATACGATCGCGGGACCGGGCGTTCGGCGCACGGCGCGCTACGGCGACACGCTCGACGTCGGGGCGTTCGTGCTCGTCATTCCACGCCGTCCGCCTGTTCGGGAGCCGAGCGTGGAGCTGACGCTCTTCTCGCTCGACGCTGCGGCGCGCGAGCTGCGGAGCGCGATCGTGACGCGCGTGCTGCCCCAGACCGACATCGTCGAGATCACCGTCAGTGGGCCCGACCCCGTGCGCGTGCAGCGGGCGGCGGACATGCTGGCGCAGGTCTACGCCGACTACGCCCGGGAGGGTGCGCAGTCCCGGGCGCGCAAGCGGAGCGAGTTCATCGCGCAAAGCCTCGAGGAACAGGCGCGGTCGCTCCAGCGCAGCCAGGACTCGCTCCGCGACTTCCAATCGCGGAACCGGACGTCCGACGTGACCGACGAGCAGACCGAGTTGTTCAAGCGGGTGTACAAGCTGGAGGATGACCGCTCGGCACTGAGCGTCGAGCAGCAGGTGTATCTGGCGCTCGTCGGCCGGTTGGCCCAGACGGATACGAGCGACGACGAGCTCCGGCGGCTCGTCGCGACCGATGCCGTCGAGCACAACAAGAGCGTGGCCGGTCTCTATCAGACGTGGTTCGAGTTGGAGACCGCGCGGCAGCGTCTCAGCCTGTCGCGCGATGATCGGAACGCCGACATGCAGGCGCTCGACAGCTCGATCGCGACCACCAAGCGGAACCTCCAGCTCGCGAGCAAGCTGTACCTCCAGAGCCTCGCCACCCGGATCGCGTCGATCGACAGCAGTGTCGCCGAACTGCGGCGGGAGAGCGAGCACTATCCGCCGATGGTCGCCGAGCAGGCGCGCCTGACGGCGAACGTGAAGACGCGCGAGACCGGCTACGACAACCTGCTCGGACAGTATCAGCTGGCCCGGATCAGCGAAGGCGGCGAGACCGGCGGCGTGCGGGTCATCGATCCGGCCACGCGCCCCCTGACGCCGGTCTCCCCGCAGCGCAAGCGCGCGGTGCTCCTGGCGGCCATCATTGGCCTCCTCCTCGGGATGCTGGTCGCGACCGTCGCCGACCGCCTGGACGGCTCGGTCCGGACGCCCGACGAAGTGCGCGACCGGCTCCGCCTGGCGATCCTGGGCTCGATCCCGCGGGCCGGGGCCGGGATCCGGTTCGGCGGATCGGCGGGCGATCGGTTCCGCATCATCTCGCACGTCGAGCCGCAGTCGATGATCGCCGAGGCGTTCCGGTCGCTCCGCACCAACCTGGCGTTCGCGCGCGCGCACCACGACCTGCGGACGATCGTGCTGACGAGCCCCGGCCCGGGTGACGGCAAGTCCACCGTCGCCTGTAACCTCGCTACGACCTTCGCGCAGCAGGGGCAGCGCACCCTGTTGATCGACGCCGACCTGCGGCGGGCCGTGGTGAACACCAGCTTCGAGCTGCCGCAGTCGCCGGGGCTGACCGAAGTGCTGGTCGGCGTCACCCCGTTCGGCGACGCCGTGCGGGCCACCGATGCCCCCAACCTCTCGGTCCTCGCGAGCGGCCAGTTCCCCCCCAACCCCTCGGAGCTGCTCGGATCACGGCAGATGCGGGCCGTGTTGGAGGAGGCGACCCGCGTCTTCGACATGGTCGTGATCGACGCGCCCCCGGTGCTGGCGGTGACCGACGCCTCGGTCATCTCCTCCCTGGTCGACGGCACGATCGTCGTCGTGCGCCTGGGGAAGACGGCGCGGGACGCCGTGCAGCGGGCCGTGGCCCAGCTTCGGATCGTCAACGGCCGGATCCTGGGCGCCGTCCTGAACGACGTCAATTTCCGGAGCGGGGTCTACTACGGCGGGTACGGCTACTACTATCACGAGTTCTACGGCGCCGAGTCGGCAAGCGACATGCAAGGGAAACGGTGGCGGCGGCTCCGGGGAAAGGTCTCCGGACGTTTGCCCGGCCGGCCGCGTTAGACTAACTTGCTGTCGCACTTGGAGTTCTGACTCACACGGGGAACTCGTGAACATCTCAGTGATTGGCACGGGCTACGTCGGCCTGGTAGTCGGAGCATGTCTGGCCGAGACGGGCAACTCCGTGGTCTGCGCGGATGTGGACCGGCGGAAGATCGAAGGATTGAAGCGCAACCAGCTCCCGATCTACGAGCCCGGGCTCGCCCCGCTCGTGGAGCGCAACCAGCAGCACGAGCGGCTCATCTTCACCGACGACGTTCCCGCGGCGGTCGCCTCGGCGAGCGTGATCTTCATCGCCGTGGGCACGCCGCCCGACGAGGATGGGTCGGCCGACCTGCGCCATGTGCTGGCGGTCGCCGAGCAGATCGGGCGGCACATGACCCGGGAGCTGGTCGTCGTCACCAAGTCGACCGTGCCGGTCGGTACGGCCGCCAAGGTCAGCGCCGCCGTCGCCCGCCATGCCCGCTACCCCTTCCACCTGTGCAGCAACCCGGAGTTCCTCAAGGAGGGGGCCGCGGTCGACGATTTCCTCAAGCCCGACCGCGTCGTGCTGGGGGTGGAGACCGACCACGCGCGGAGCGTGATGGCGGAGCTGTACGCGCCGTTCGTGCGGACGGGCAAGCCGATCATCTTCATGGATATCCCGTCGGCGGAGATGACGAAGTACGCCGCCAATGCCATGCTGGCGACGCGCATCTCCTTCATGAACGAGGTCGCGAGCCTGTGCGAGCGGGTGGGCGCGAACGTCGACCATGTCCGCAAGGGCGTGGGGAGCGATCCGCGGATCGGCGCGTCGTTCCTCTTCCCGGGGCCGGGATACGGAGGTTCGTGCTTCCCCAAGGACGTCAAGGCGCTCATCCGGACCGCCGAGGAATGTGGTGTGCCGCTCGACGTGCTCCAGGCGGTCGAGGACGTGAACGAGCGGCAAAAGCGGCGGCTGTTCACGAAGCTCTCGACCGCGCTGGGCGGCAGCGTGCGCGGAACGCAGATCGCCGTGTGGGGGCTCGCCTTCAAGCCGCAGACGGACGACATGCGTGAGGCGCCGTCGCTGACCCTGATCGAGGAGCTGCTCGAGGCCGGGGCGCGCGTCTGTGCCCACGACCCGGTGGCGACACAGGAGGCACGGCGCCGGCTCGGGGACCGGGTGGCGTTCGTCGAGTCCAATTACGATGCCGTCGCCGGTGCCGACGCGCTCGTCGTCGTGACCGACTGGAACGAGTACCGGCACCCGGACTTCCAGCGGATCAGACAGGCGCTGCGCCAGCCGATCCTGATCGACGGCCGGAACCTGTACGATCCGGTGAAGATGGTCGAGCTGGGGTTCCGGTACGACTCCATGGGCCGCCCGGTCGCGCGCCCCGTCGCCCGGCCGGCGACGCTCGTCGCCTGACGCGCGGCCGACCGTGCGCGTCCTGATCACGGGAGCCGCGGGGTTTCTGGGCTCCCATCTCGCGGACCGGTTTCTCCGAGACGGCCACGCCGTCGTCGGGTTGGACAACTTCGTCACGGGTCACGCGGACAACATCGCCCACCTGATCGGGCGGAAGGGATTCGAGTTCATCCGGCACAACATCTCGACCTACACCTTCGTGGCCGGGCCGCTGGACGGGGTGCTGCATTTCGCGTCGCCGGCGAGTCCGGTCGACTACCTCGAGCATCCCATTCCGACGCTCAAGGTGGGGGCGCTCGGGACGCACAACGCGCTGGGACTCGCGAAGGCCAAGGGCGCGCGATTTTTTCTGGCGTCGACATCCGAGGTGTACGGCGATCCGCTCGTCCACCCTCAGACGGAGCGGTACTGGGGGAACGTGAATCCGATCGGCCCCCGCGGCGTGTATGACGAGGCGAAGCGCTTCGCCGAAGCGATGACGATGGCGTATCATCGATATCACGGTATGGACACGCGCATCGTCCGGATCTTCAACACCTACGGCCCCCGCATGCGGCCGCGCGACGGCCGGGTCGTCTCCAACTTCATCGTCCAGGCGCTCTGCGGCGAGCCGCTGACCGTCTATGGCGACGGCAGCCAGACGCGCAGCTTCTGCTTCGTCGAGGATGAGATCGAGGGCATCTTCCGGCTCTTCATGGGCGGGGATAGTGAGCCGACGAACGTCGGGAACCCGGACGAGTACACCGTCCGGCAGCTCGCCGAAGTCGTGATCGAGGTCACCGGCTCGCGCTCGGCGATCGAATATCGCCCCCTCCCCGAGGACGACCCGAAGGTGCGGCGCCCCGACATCACCCGGGCCCGCACGATGCTCGGGTGGGAGCCCCGCGTGCCGCTCCGCGATGGCGTCGTGCGGACGGTCGAGTACTTCCGCGCCCTGGTCGGCACCGATCGGATGCGCCCGCGCGCCGCATGACCGTGCCGGCCGGCGAGGGGCGACGCGTCGGATGACGGCGACCGGCGGACGGACCTTGCGCGAGCTGGTCGAGCTCGTGCCGGACGCGGTGGACCGCGCGCGCGAGCGGTTCGCGGCCCGGGACTATGTGGGAGCCGTGGCGCTCCTCGAGGAGGCGATCGGGGGCGGCTGCGTGTACGCCGACGCCTTCAACCTGCTCGGGCTCTCGCTGGCGATGGCCGATCGGCCGGTCGAGGGGCTGGCGGCGTTCGACCGCGCGCTGGCGCAGAATCCGCGCTACGTCGAAGCCCACCTCAACCGCGCGGTCCTGCTCAACGGGCTGGGCCGCACCCAGGAGGCGGAGCAGTCGTTCGCGCTGGCGGAGGAGTTCGGACGCCCGGACGCGACCGGCTATCCGACGGTCGTCGGCAATCGGCTCGCCAACGCCCACGCCGCCCTCGCCGACGAGTACCGGGGGGCGGGGGCCTGGGACGAGGCGATCGCCCAGTACCGCCGCGCGCTGGAGTTGCGGCCAACGTACCTCGACGTTCGGCTCGCCCTATCGCGGACGCTCCTCGATGCCCACCGGTACGACGGCGCCGCCGACGAGCTGGACCGCGTGCTCGCGGCCCGGCCCGACTGGCTGGAGCCGCTCCTGCTGCGTGGCCTGGCGGCCTACTTCCTGGGCGCTACCGACGCGGCCCGGGCTGCCTGGGACCGGGCGGCGTCGCTTCACCCTGACGACGGCCGTGTCGAGGTCTATCGTTCCATGTTGAGCCGGCGCGATGCCGGCGCCGCGGAGACGCATGCCTGAACTCTTCAGGCGAGCCGCGGGTACCACAGTCCGACTTCTCGATCTCCGGGTGATGGCCTCAGGTCCGCGCAACGCCGTGAAGATGCCGTCGGTCGCCCTCGCGGGACGGCGCGCCGTGGTGCTCGCCACGCTGGTGAGCACCGCCGCGGCGCTCGCCGGGTGCCACACGCCGGTCGACGTCAAGAAGTTTCAGGGGTCGCCGGAGCGGCTCTACGACGTCTCGTATCGGGCGTATCAGCGCCATCGGTGGGACGACGCCGTGGCCGGATTCGAGAAGCTCACGCTGGAGCTCCCGGCCCACGACACGCTGCTCGCACGGTCCTACTACTACCTCGGCGTCGCGCACGAGAAGAAGGGCGAGCCGCTGCTGGCGGCGCAGTCCTTCTCGCGCCTCGCCGACGCGTTCCCGGACGACTCGTTGGCGGCGCCGGCGCTCTTCGCCGCCGGACGGTCGTACGAGCACATGTGGCGGCGCCCGGATCTCGACGCAACCTACGGCCAGTCGGCGCTCTCGGAGTACCAGACCCTGCTCGCGCTCTATCCGTCATCGCCGCTCAAGGACCGCACCGACCGCCGTGTCGCCCACCTTCAGGAGTGGTTCGCCGAAAAGGACTACAAGAACGGCCTCCACTACTATCACCGAAAGGCCTACGACTCGGCGATCATCTACTTCAAGGACGTGATCAAGAACTACCCCAACGTGCCGGCGACGCGCGACGCCTATCTGCGGCTCGTGGACTCGTACCGGGCGATCCGCTACAAGGACGATGCGGCGGACGTGTGCAACACCCTCCGGATCACCTATCCCCAGGACCCGGGCGTCCGCGAGCGGTGCGGGACGGGGACGGCGAACACGACCGCCGAGCACCCGTGATGCCACACGGCGCGGCGCCGCGCGCCGCGTAGCACTCGCGCCCTTCCACGTCCGCCCGGTGCGCGTCGGCATCCTCGGGGGAACCTTCGACCCGCCGCACGTCGGGCACCTGATCGCGGCGGCGGACACGATCGACGCGCTTGGGCTCGACCGGGTCGTGCTCGTGCCGGCCTCGACCCAACCCCTCAAGCGGCACGGCACCGGCGCCAGCCCGGCGCAGCGGCTCGCGATGGTGCGACTGGCGGCCGCGGACGACTCGCGGCTGGCCGTCGACTCGATCGAAATCGACCGGGCGGGGTTATCTTTCACCGTGGATACGCTGACCGAGTGGGCCCGTCGGGCGCCCGGCGACGAGCGGTTCCTGCTCATGGGTGCGGATGTCGTCCGATCGTTCGCTCGCTGGCGGGATCCGCTGACCATCATGCGGCTGGCGGAGCTCGTGATCTGGCGGCGGGGCGATATCGGGGCGAGTCAGATAGCGGGGTGGCTACCGGGCGGTGCGGGGACCTCGCGCCCGGGGTATCGGGTGCTCGACACGCGCCGCGTGGACGTGTCCTCGACAGAAGTGCGCGCACGGGTCCGCGCGGGTCGATCCATTCATGGATTCGTGCCCGACGCCGTGCGCGCGTACATCGCGGAGGCGACGCTGTACCGCGCTCCGGACGATCGAGGGGAAGGCAATGATCAACGGGCTGATCAATAGAATCATCGGCACGCGCCACGAGCGCGAGCGGCGCCGCATCCAGCCGCTGATCGACCGCATCCACGAGCACGGGGCGCGGCTGGAGGCGATCTCCGACGACGAGTTGCGGGCGCAGACGGCGCGATTCCGGGCCGCGATCGCCGAGCGCACCGCCGAGATCGAGGCGCGGATCGCGGAGCTCAAGGCCGCCAAGCGCGTCGCGACCGACGCGGCCGAGCGCGAGCGGATCGACGCGGAGCTGGCCGGACCCGACGCACGCGGCGGGGCCGAAGCGGAGCTGCGGGAGGCGACCGCCGAGGTCCTCGACGAGATGCTGCCCGAAGCGTTCGCGACCGTCCGGGAGGCCTGTCGCCGTCTGGTCGGGACGACCGCGAGCGTCACTGGCCACGACGTCGAGTGGAACATGGTCCCCTACGACGTGCAGCTGATCGGCGGGATCCAGCTCCACCGCGGGCGCATCGCCGAGATGGCGACCGGCGAGGGCAAGACCCTCGTCGCCACCCTGCCGCTGTACCTGAACGCACTGCCCGGCAAGGGGGCGCACCTCGTCACCGTCAACTCGTACCTGGCCCGCCGCGACTCGCAGTGGATGGGGCATGTGTTCCGCTATCTCGGGCTCACCGTCGGGTGCCTCGACGACACCGAGCCGGGGACCCCCGAGCGGCGGGCCGCATACGGCTGCGACATCACGTACGGCACCAACAACGAGTTCGGCTTCGACTACCTCCGCGACAACATGGTCGTGTCGCTGGAGCAACGGGTGCAGCGGAGCCACGTCTTCGCGATCGTCGACGAGGTGGACTCGGTGCTGATCGATGAGGCCCGGACGCCGCTCATCATCTCCGGGCCGGTCGGCAACGAGAGCGACGCGCTGTACGCGGACCACAACGCGGCGGTCGCCCGGCTCGTGCGGCGCCAGACGGATCTCGTGAACCGCCTCGTGAGCGACGGCGAGCGGGCGCTCGCCGATGGCCGGACGGGGGACGCCGCCCTGGCGCTCTACCAGGCCCAGCTCGGCGGGCCGAAGAACAAGCGCCTCCTCAAGGTGCTGGCGGAGCCGGGAGCCAAGGCACTCGTCCAGAAGATGGAGCTGGATCACATCGCCGACCGGAAGCTCCCCTCGAACAAGCAGACGCTCCGCGATCTCGAGGAGGACCTGCTGTACGTCCTGGACGAGAAGGGGCACACGGTGCACCTGACCGACCAGGGCGTCGACTTCATGTCGCCGGCCGATCACGACGCGTTCATCCTCCCCGATATCTCCGTCGCCGTGCACCGCATCGAGCACGACGATCAGATGACGGCGGCCGAGAAGCTGGATGCGCGCCGGGCGATCGAAGGGGACTACGCGCTCAAGAGCGAGAAGTTGAACATCGTCCACCAACTGCTCCGCGCGCATGCGCTCTACGAGCGGGACGTGAACTACGTCGTCCAGGACGGGCAGGTGCTCATCGTCGACGAGTTCACGGGGCGCACGATGCCGGGCCGCCGGTGGTCGGAGGGCCTGCACCAGGCGGTCGAAGCCAAGGAAGGGGTGCAGGTGAAGGGCGAGACGCAGACGCTCGCCACGATCACGATCCAGAACTACTTCCGGATGTACGAGAAGCTCGCCGGCATGACGGGAACGGCGGAGACGGAGGAGACCGAATTCTTCGAGATCTACAAGCTCGAGGTGGCGGTCATCCCGACCAACCGGCCGGTGATCCGTGACGACCGGCACGACCTCGTGTTCAAGACCCGGCGTGAGAAGTACAACGCCATATTGGAGGAGACGCGGCGCCTCCACGACCTGGGCTATCCGGTGCTCGTGGGGACGGTGAGCGTCGAGGTATCGGAGACGTTGGACCGCATGTTCCGGCGCGCGGGTCTCACCCCCAACGTGCTGAACGCCAAGTATCACCAGCGCGAGGCGGAGATCGTGGCCGCGGCCGGGCAACCGGGGGCGGTGACGATCGCGACGAACATGGCCGGCCGCGGAACCGACATCAAGCTCGGCCCGGGCGTGACGGAGTCCAAGCCCTCGCTCGTGAAGGACGAGGAGGGCGCGGAGACCGAGATCAGCGAGTGCGGCGGGCTGCACATCCTGGGCTCCGAGCGCCACGAATCGCGACGGATCGATCGGCAGCTCCGCGGCCGTGCCGGCCGGCAGGGCGACCCGGGCGCGTCCCAGTTTTTCCTCTCCCTCGAGGACGACCTGATGCGCCTGTTCGGGTCCGAGCGCATCGCCCGGCTCATGGACCGCATGGGGGCGCAGGAGGGCGAGGTCCTGACCCACCCACTCATCACGCGGTCGATCGAGACCGCGCAGAAGCGCGTCGAGCTCCAGAACTTCCAGCAGCGGAAGCGGCTCCTGGAGTACGACGACGTGATGAACCAGCAGCGCGAGGTCGTGTACTCGCTCCGGTCGTTCGCGCTCGAGGGGGGCGAGGAGCTCAAGGGCGAAGCACTGAAGATGATCGAGAAGGCGGTCACCCGGCGCGTCGAGAGCGCGCTCGTCGACGCCGCCGACTCGGCGGAGTTCGACTACCGCCTGCTCGGGCAGGAGCTGCTCCAGCGGTACCTGCTCATCGTGCCCGCGTTCGAGGAGGGCGGGGAGGCCCCGGCGGCGACGAGCGAGGCGGGCGACATCGCGCTCGAGGCGGCGCGGCAGGCGTTCGCGGCCAAGATCGAGAGCCTCAACGCGTCGCTCGTGACCGACGAGGGCAAGCCCGCGGAGATCGCCGGCTCGGTGCTCTCCCATGTCATGCTGGGCGTCCTCGACGAGAAGTGGAAGGATCACCTCTACGATCTCGATCAGCTCCGGAACAGCATCAACTACCGCGCGTGGGGGCAGAAGGACCCGCTCATCGAGTACAAGGAAGAGGCGTACGCGATGTTCGTGGACCTCATGCACGACATCTACAGCACGTTCACCGAGCGCTTTCTCCGCGCGCAGATCGTCTTCAGTGGCTTCACGCCGGGCCAGGGTGCGCCGGCCGGTGTCCCCCAGGGTGTCGGGCGCGGAACCGGCGACGGCCGGGGCGGCGATGGCCGGACGGCCGTCGGGGCAGGGCGTGCGGGGAGTGCGGGGAGTGCGGGGGGTCCGGGCGGGACCGGCGACACGGGCGGCAACGGGCAGGGGGTGGGCGGCACGAGCGCGCGGCCGACCAAGCGGTACAACGCGCTGGGGGTGCTGGAGGAGATCCCGGTCGAGGGGCCGGACGACGGGGCGAAGGACGGGGGAGGTCCGGTCGACATCGGGCCGACCGAGCCGCCCAACAGCCGGCCGGTTGCCCGGCCGGAGCCGGCGCTGGTGGCGGCCGGCGGTCGCCCCAAGCCGCTGGTGACGGCCGGACCGCGTGCCCCCGTCGATTGGTCGACCGTCGGGCGCAATGACCCCTGTCCCTGCGGGTCGGGAAAGAAATACAAGAAGTGCCACGGCGCCGCCGCGTCGGCGTAGGCAGGGGCGGCCGCCAGGCCGCCCCGCGCGTAGGGGCGGCATTCATGCCGCCCGCGACCCGAATCCCGCACCAATGCCGGGGCGGCCCATCATGCCGCCCGCCGCCCGCGTCCCGCGGCCCGTGTAGGGGCGGCATTCATGCCGCCCGCGACCCGCATCCCGCACCAATGCCGGGGCGGCATTCATGCCGCCCGCCGTTCGCCGTGCGGCCCGTCATGCCGCCCGCCGTTCGCGTCCCGCGCCCCGCGCGTAGGGGCGGCATTCATGCCGCCCGCGACCCGCATCCCGCACCAATGCCGGGGCGGCCCATCATGCCGCCCGCCGCCCGCGTCCCGCACCGATGCCTGCCCCGCAATTTCGCGCGTGGGTGCGGCCGGCGCCGGGCCCGGCAACGACGGGCACGATGGCGGGGAGCAGGGGACGTGCGCGACGCGTCGGGGTGATGGCGGGCGGGGGCGGCCGATGGGGGGCGGAGGGCGGGCCCCGGCGATGCTGCCGGCATGGCGTGTGAGTCGAAGGGTGCTGGCGAGCCGGGCGCCGGCCGGTTAGCTATCCGAGAGATCCCCGTGGCCGAGCGGCCGCGGGAGCGGCTGCGTCAGCTCGGCGCGCGGCAGCTCGGGACGGCGGAACTGCTGGCACTGCTGATCGGGAGCGGTGGAAGCGGGCATTCCGCGATGGCCCTGGGCTTCGAGATCATGCGCCGATGCCGGGGGTCGCTCCGCGCCCTCGGATCGAGGCCGGTGGCCGAGCTCACGGCGATACCGGGGATCGGGCCGGCCCGGGCCACGGTGGTGCACGCGGCGCTGGAGCTGGCGCGGCGGTGGGCGGAGGAGGCGGCCGGGCCGCGGCCCAGCATCCGGGGACCGGCGGATGTCGCCGCGGCGGTCGGGCCGCGGTTGGCGGATCTGGCGGCAGAGGAACTTCACGTGTTGATACTCGATTCTCAGCATCGGATGGCGCGTGATGTGACCGTGACACGCGGACTGCTGAACTCGTCGCCCGTGCATGCACGTGAAGTCTTCCGCGAGGCGATCGCCGAGTCGGCGGCCGCCGTCGTGCTCGTCCACAATCATCCGAGCGGTGACCCGACACCGTCCGCCGACGACCTGCGTGTGACGGCGGACCTCATGGCGGCGGGGCGCGTGCTCGACATCCCGGTCTTCGACCACGTGATCATCGCGCGCGGAGGGCACGTCAGCCTGGCCGAGCACCGCTTGCTCGGGGCCCGTGAGCCCGGCCGCCACGTCGGCGGGGCCCAGCGCCCGGGCGCCCCGGCGGGGGGCGGGCGCTCGGACGCCGGACGGCCGGCGCGATCGGCGGCACGCGCATGACGGCAGTCGCGCTCCAGGAGATCATCCCCAACTGGCGGCTCACCGCCGAGCGCGCCCCCGAGCGGCTCGACGAGGACCTGCTCGTTCGCGCGTATCGCTTCAGCGAGCGCGCGCACCTGGGTCAGAAGCGGCTCTCCGGGGAGGACTACGTCTCGCACTGCGTGGAGGTCGCCAAGATCCTCGCCGACCTTCAGCTCGACTCGATCACGGTCGCCAGCGGCCTCATCCACGATGTGGTGGAGGACACCTCCGTCACCATCGCCGAGGTCGAGCAGGAGTTCGGGCGGGAGATCGCCGCCATCGTCGACGGGCTGACCAAGATCGGCACGCTGCCGGCGCACTCGTCGCAGGAGCGGCAGGTCGAGAACTACCGCAAGCTGCTGCTCTCGATCGCCAAGGACGCCCGCGTCATCCTGATCAAGCTGGCCGACCGTCTGCACAACATGCGGACGTTGGAGTACCTGCGGCCGGAGAAGCAGCGGCGGATCGCGCAGGAGACGCGGGACCTCTACGCCCCGCTCGCCCATCGCTTCGGTATGGCGAAGATGCGGTGGGAGCTCGAGGATCTCGCGTTCAAGCATCTCGAGCCCGAGGACTATCGCGCCCTCGCGAAGCTCGTGGCCCAGAAGCGCGGCGAACGCGAGTCCCTGATCGCCCAGCTCGCGGGTCCGCTCGAGCGCGAGTTGCGTGCGGCCGGGATTCGGGACGTCGAGGTGACCGGCCGGCCCAAGCATCTGTGGTCGATCCACAAGAAGATGATGAAGCGGGGGAAGCCGTACGACGAGATCTACGACCTCCTCGCGATCCGCGTGCTCGTGAAGACGGTGGCCGATTGTTACCACGCGCTCGGCATCATCCACGATGGGTGGACGCCGCTCCAGGAGCGGATCAAGGACTACATCGCCCAGCCCAAATCCAACGGCTATCAGTCGCTCCACACGACCGTGTTCGGGCCGGGCCGGCAACTGTTCGAGATCCAGATCCGCACCCGCGAGATGCACCGCACGGCGGAGTTCGGGATCGCCGCGCACTGGCTGTACAAGGACGGGACCAAGAGCGGGGACGAGCTCGAGCGACACCTCTCCTGGTTCCGCCAGGTGCTGGAGCTTCAGCTCGACGCCCGGACGCCGGACGAGTTCCTCGAGTTCCTGAAGCTCGACCTGTATCAGGACGAGATCTTCGTCTTCACGCCGACGGGCGACGTGATCCAGCTCCCCAAGGGCGCGACCCCGATCGACTTCGCGTTCGCCGTGCACACCGAAGTCGGACTGCACTGTCAGGGGGCCAAGGTCAACGGGAAGATCGCGCCGCTCTCCCGCGCGCTCAAGAACTCGGAGACGGTCGAGATCCTGACGGCGGCGGTGGCGCGACCGAGTCGCGACTGGCTCGCGCACGTCCGGACGGGGCGGGCCCGGCACAAGATCCGGCAGTGGCTCAAGCACGAAGAGCAGGCGACGTCGACCAAGCTCGGTCGAGACATCCTGGACCGCGAGGTCAAGCGGCGCCGGCTGGCCAAGCCCGAAGACTCCGACCTCGCGCGGGCCGCGCAAGCGCTGTCGCTCACCGATGTCACGCACCTGCTGGCGTCGATCGGGCAGGGCGACGTCAACGTGCTCCAGGTGCTCAAGATCCTCCACCCGGGACTCGAGCAGGGCGACCCGGGCCGGCCGACCGCCGTCGAGCGGCTGGTCGACCGGCTCCGCCGGTCCTCCAAGGGCGTGCGGATCCAGGGCGCCGACGGGCTCATGGTCCGCTACGCGCAGTGTTGCCAGCCCGTGCCCGGCGACCCGGTCGTCGGCTACGTGACCCGCGGCCGCGGCGTCAGCATCCACCGGGGCGACTGTCCGAATCTCCTCGTGCTTGCGCACGAGCCCGAGCGGCGGCTCGAGATCGACTGGCAGGAGATGGAGGGGGAGCGCTTCACCGTTCGACTGACGCTCTCGGCGAACGACCGCCGGGGGCTGTACGCCGACGTCGCCGCCGCCGTGAGCGCGACCGGCACCGACATCAAGAGCATGGAGCTGCGCACCGTGGACGGGCGGGTCACCGGATCGGCGCTCGTCGAGGTCGAGAACCTCGCGCACCTCGAGAAGATCATGAAGGCGGCCCGCAAGGTGAAAGGCGTCTCCGAAGTCGCTCGCCGCGAACACCTCCCCGAGGAATAACGGCCCGGCCCGTCGGGGCGGCATTCATGCCGCCCGCGTCCCGCCGCCACCGCGTCGGGGCGGCATTCATGCCGCCCGCGGATCGCATCCCGCACGGATGCCTGGCCCGGCATGTCGCGCCGCCCGCGTCCCGCGCCCCCCGACGTCGGGACCGCCGCGCGCGCACGCCGACGTGCGCGGGCCGTTGCGGTCGCCGGGCCGCCCCGCCCGGCCCGGCGTATATTTCGACCATGGCCCGTGCCGCCGGCGCCGCCCGCGCCGCCTTCGATCTCCAGGCGCCTTTCGCGCCGGCTGGCGACCAGCCCAAGGCGATCGCCGAGCTGACGCGCGGGCTCGAGCGGGGGGACCGGTTCCAGACGCTCCTGGGCGTGACCGGGTCGGGGAAGACCATGACGGTCGCGAACGTCATCCAGGCGCACGGCCGGCCGACCCTCGTGCTCTCGCACAACAAGACCCTCGCGGCCCAGCTGTACGGGGAGCTGAAAAGCTTCTTCCCCCGCAATGCGGTCGAGTACTTCATCTCGTACTACGACTACTACCAGCCCGAGGCCTACGTCCCGACGACCGACACCTACATCGAGAAGGACGCGTCGATCAACGAGGACATCGACCGGCTACGCCTCCGCGCCACGTCGAGCCTCATGGAGCGCGAGGACGTCATCATCGTGTCGACCGTCTCGGCGATCTACGGCCTCGGCGACCCGGTGACCTACCGGGAGACGATGGTGACGCTGGCGCGCGGACAGCACATTGCCCGCGACGACGTGCTGCGCGCGCTCGTGCGCATTCAATACGCGCGCAACGATGTCGCGTTCGAGCGCGGCACGTTCCGGGTGCGGGGTGACACGGTCGAGATCTTCCCGGCGTACGAGGAGCAGGGTGTCCGGGTCGAGATGTGGGGGGACGAGATCGAGCGCATCTCGAAGATCAACGTCGTCACCGGCGATACGATCGCCACCCTCGAGCGGGCGGCCATCTACCCGGCCAAGCACTTCATCACGTCCCGGCCGACGCTGGAGCGCGCCGTGGGGCTCATCCGCTCCGAGTTGGCGGAACGGCTGGCCGAGCTGCGCCGGGAGAACAAGCTGCTCGAGGCCCAGCGGCTCGAGTCCCGCACCAACTTCGACATCGAGATGATGCTCGAGATCGGGACCTGCGCCGGGATCGAGAACTACTCCCGCCACCTCTCCGGTCGCTCGGCGGGGGAGCGGCCGGCGTGTCTGTTCGACTACTACCCCGAGGACTTCCTCGTCGTCATCGACGAGTCCCACGTCACGCTGCCACAGGTCCGCGGGATGTACAACGGAGATCGAGCCCGCAAGCTCACCCTGGTCGACTATGGCTTCCGGCTGCCGAGCGCGCTCGACAATCGCCCGCTCGTCTTCGACGAGTTCCTCGCGCTCACCCCGCGGGCGATCAACGTGTCGGCCACCCCGGGGGAGCTCGAGCTCGAGCTGTCGCAGGGGGCGGTCGTCGAGCAGATCATTCGGCCGACCGGCCTCATCGATCCCGAGATCGAGGTGCGGCCGGTGCGCGGGCAGGTCGACGACCTGTTGCACGAGATCCGGCTGCGCGAGCGGCTGGGCGAGAGCGTGCTGGTGACCACGCTCACCAAGCGAATGGCCGAGGACCTGACCGACTACCTGCAACAGGTCGGGGTGCGCGTGCGCTACATGCACTCCGACATCGACGCCATCGAGCGGATGGAGATCGTCCGCGGGCTGCGACTCGGCGAATTCGACGTGCTCGTCGGGATCAACCTGCTACGCGAGGGACTCGACATGCCCGAGGTGTCCCTCGTCGCGATACTCGATGCCGATCAGGAAGGCTTTCTGCGGAGCGATCGATCGCTGATCCAGACCGTCGGGCGGGCCGCGCGGCACGTCTCCGGACGGGCGATCTTCTACGCCGACCGCATCACCGGCTCGATGCAGCGCGCGCTCGAGGAGACCTCGCGCCGACGCACCCTCCAGCAGGCGCACAACGTCGCGAATGGGATCACCGCTCGGAGCGTGGTCAAGAGCGTCGACCAGGTGAGATTCATCACCCGGGTCGCCGACGCCCGGACCGATCGCGAGGAGCGGGCGGCTCGGCGCGCCGCGGATGTCGCCGGTCGGGCCGGCGGCGGGGCGGCCGG
>JAJPIS010000013.1 GCA_021324635.1 Gemmatimonadota bacterium | reverse complement strand
CCCCGCGCGTAGGGGCGGCATTCATGCCGCCCGCCGTTCGCCGGTCGCCATGTCCCGCCGCCCGGGCCCCCGCGCGTAGGGGCGGCATTCATGCCGCCCGCCGTTCGCATCCCACACGGATGCCTGGCCGGGCATTCCGCGCGCCGCGTCCCGCGGCCCCGCGTAGGGGCATCACGGTGCCCCCGTCGTCGTTGTTCCGGGTGCCGACGACGTCGCGTGCCCGCGGGGCCCCCACGGCCCCACGCCCGGCGCCACCACGGTCCCGCCGCCGCCGTCGTACCATCCAAAAAAACGTTCATTTGGTAACCGCGGGACGCCGCCCTTCGTGCGGCACCCCCCACCGGTGCGCGGGCGGGCGGATGCGCCGCCCGTCAGGGGATCGCGCCGGCGGCGGAGTCGTGGTAGCGGCGCATCTGCGTCTGGGCCGCCGTCGCGAGCGAGTCCTGGCGGCGGATCTCGACCCGCGACTGGGCGTCGGCGACGGCCGCCGGCGACGCCGCCTGGGCGCGATCGTACGTCGCCTGCAACGCGGCGGCATGCGCGAGCCCGGCGAGGAACTGGCGGGCCATCGTGCACGGGACGTCGGCCCGGACGTGGTTCTTGTTCGCTGCGTCGGTGAAGAAGATCGAGCAGTGTGGCGCGCTGTCGCTCAGGACCCGATCGATCGACACCGCGTTGTGCGCGCTGTCGACCAGCATCGCGCTCGACAGCGTCGCGGCGTGCGCGGTCGGTGACGTGTCGGGAGCGTCCAGCAGACGGACGCCCGAGTCCGCCCAGGCGGCCGCCGCCTCTGGGAGCAACGGGGCCAGGTGCACGTGGTCCGGCGGCTTGCCAGCGTCGATCTGGAGGCCGGGGTCGGTCGCGGCCGTCACGCGCACCGCCACACCGTTCAGCATCGCGTGATACGCATCCTGCTGCCGGAACTCCTGCGCGGTGACCGTCGCCCCGGCGAGCGTCAGGCTGCCGGCGACGAGCGCCATCGTGCGGGCGAACACCATCAGTGTGCCTCGAAGTGGAAGTCGGGAACCGCCCGGGTCGCGTCGCGGGCTACCACGGGAAGATGGCCTCCCGCGCGCCGTTCCGGTACTTGTGGCCCGCCCCGACTCGATCAGTCCCGCGCCGCGGCGTGGGCCGCGAGGAGCTCCCGCGGAGAGACCGTCGCCGCGCCAAGCTTGCCGACCTCGACCCCGGCGGCGTAGTTGGCGACGATCGCGGCCTCGAGGGCCGTGGCCCCCGCGGCCAGCATCACGGCCAGATAGGCCGTGACCGTGTCCCCGGCGCCGACCACATCGTAGACCGCTCGCGCCGTGGTCGCCACCCGATGCGTCGTGCCGTCCGGCGCGATGAGCGCCATGCCCTGCTCGCCCAGCGTCAGCAGGAGATGGCCGACCCCCAGCCGCTCCAGGGCGTCGTGGAGCGCCGTCGGAGCGTCGAAGTCGACCGCGGCGCCGAGCGCCGCCTCGAGCTCCCGCCGGTTCGGCTTGAAGACCGTGGCGCCCCGGTAGCGGAAGAAGTTCCGGAACTTGGGGTCGACCACGACCGGGATGCCACGCCGACCCGCCGCCCGAATGGCCGCCTCGATCACGGCCGGCACCAGCACGCCCTTGTTGTAGTCCTCGAGGATCACCGCGCTCGCCTCGCCCACCGCCCGCTCGACGGCCGTCAGTAACCTGTCGACCTCCGGGCCGGTGACGTCCTCGTCCTCCTCCTCATCGACCCGCACCAGTTGCTGGGCGCGTGCGACGACCCGGGTCTTGGTCGTCGTCGGGCGCGCCACCGTGACCAGCGAGCGGCCGCCGGAGTCGAGGTGCGCGAGCAGGGCCCGCAGGGTGCGGCCCGGCCCATCGTCCCCCAGCGCCGCGACCAGCTCGCACGTCGCGCCCAGAGCGGCGACATTCTGCGCCACGTTCGCGGCGCCGCCGAGCGCGTGCGTCCGCTCCCGGATCCGCACCACCGGCACCGGCGCCTCGGGGGAGATGCGCTCGACATCGCCCCGCAGGTAGACATCGAGCATGGCGTCGCCGATGACCGCCACTCGCACGCCGGGAGCGGCGCTCAGGAGGCGTTCCAGGCGCTCGCGGGAGATTGACGAGGGCATGCGCCATGCTAAGGTACGAGATGCCTCGACCTCGGTCAATTTGACGTCACCGCTGTTCGCGCGCCTCAACACCGAAGCCAAGCTGGCGGTGTTCGCCGTCCAGGAGCGCGCGATCCTGACGTGGAACGCCGTGCGCTTCATCTTCGCGCGCCCGTTCTACGGCGCCGATGTCATCCAGCAGATGAACGCGATCGGCGTCGACTCCCTGTTCATCGTCATCCTCACCGGCTTCTTCACCGGCATGGTGCTGGCGCTCCAGTCGTCGGTGAGTCTCCAGACGTTCGGCGCGACGATCTACCTCGGCCACCTCGTCTCGGCCTCGATGATCCGCGAGCTGGGACCTGTGCTCGCGGGACTCATGGTGGCCGGACGCGTGGGCTCCGGGATCGCCGCCGAGATCGGCTCGATGCGCGTCACCGAACAGATCGATGCGCTCAACACGCTTGGCACCGACCCGATCAAGAAGCTCGTCGTGCCCCGCCTGATTGCCGCCCTCGTCATGGTCCCCGTGCTGACGGTCGTGAACGACCTGGTCGGCATCTTCGGGGGCAACGTCATCGCCTCGCTCTCGGTCGACATCCCGAGCTCACTGTACTGGCGGACGGTGTGGGACCAGATCGCCTCGGACGGTTTCACGCTCCGGTTCATCCCGAACGACTTCGTCCAGGGGCTGTCCAAGCCCCTCGTCTTCGGGGGGATCATCGCGATCACCGCCTGCTACCAGGGGCTGACGACGAGCGGCGGGACCGAGGGCGTCGGCCAGAGCACCACCCGCACGGTCGTGACGGCCAGCATCTCGATTCTCATCGTCGACTATTTCATGACCCAGATGCTGCTCGCCTTCTTCTGACCGCCCCCGCCCCCGCCCTCTCCTCCCATGTGCGACCGATCGTGAGCGCCGACAGCGCATCGACCAGCGACAGCCCGCGGGCCCAGCGGGTGCGGGCGGCCATCCGCCGCGAGCTGCGCGCCGACGGGGCCGGGGAGGAGAGCGTCGGCGCGAGCCCGGTCATCGCCCTCGAGGGCGTGTCGCTCGCCTTCGACCGGCCGGTGCTCGAGGATGTCTCACTGGAAGTGTATCGGGGGGAGACGCTCGTCATCGTCGGCGAGTCGGGGACGGGGAAGTCGACCGCCCTCAAGCTCATTCTCCGCCTGCTCGTCCCCGACCGGGGCCGCGTCGTCGTCAACGGCCGGGATGTCGCCGGCCTGAGCTTCGAGGAGGCGCTCGCGACCCGGCAGCACATGGGGATGGTCTTCCAGGGCGCGGCGCTGTTCGATTCGATGTCGGTCTTCGAGAACGTCGCCTACCCGCTGCGCGAGCACACGAGCCTCAGTGACGACGAGATCGAGGCGCGGGTCCGCGAGAAGCTGCGGTTCGTGGATCTCGATCCCGACCACGTGATGGACCTGCTCCCCGCCGAGCTGTCCGGCGGGATGAAGAAACGGGTCGGCATCGCCCGCGGGCTGGCCAACGATCCCGAGATCATGCTGTACGACGAGCCGACGTCGGGGCTCGACCCGTTGACGACCGCCACCATCACGCGGTTGATCGTCAAGCTCCAGCGCGAGCTGCGGGTCACGAGCGTCGTGGTCTCGCACGACATCCGCTCCGCCAACCGGATGGCGAGCTACATCGCGCTCCTCGCGGACCACCGCATCGCGTTCTTCGGGACGCCCGAGGAGATGGCGGCCAGCGAGGACCGCTACATCCAGGACTTCCTGGGAGGGCTCTAGTCGTGTCATTTCCTGCGAACGGCGGGACGGCCGCGGCACCCACGCTCGCGAGGCGGGCCGTATGAAGCGCTCGACGGGCATCACCTGGGACGAGCTGCGCGTCGGGCTGCTCGTGCTCGTCGCCGTCGGGACCCTCGTGCTCGCCGTCTACAAGCTGGGCGAGGCGGCCAACCTCTTCACCCGGCGCTACACGCTGTACGTCTTTCTCGCCAACGCGCGCGGCATCACCCGCGGCGGGTCGGTCACGGTCGACGGGGTCGTCGCCGGGACGATCACCGACATCCAGTTCCTCCCGGTGGGCAGCGACACGACGCGGAACCTGCGGGTCGTGCTGTCGATCGACCGCCGGCTCCAGCCACAGGTTCGCGCCGACAGCCGCGCCGAGCTCCGCTCGCTCGGCCTCCTCGGCGACAAGATCCTCGACATCAAGTCCGGCACGCCCCGCTACAACGTGCTCCAGCCCGGGGACACGATCCCGGTCGTCCCGACGGTGGACGTCGACGAGGTGATCGCCCAGGCCTCGACCGTCGTGCAGGACCTCGTGCAGCTCACCGGCGACCTCAAGTCGATCACCGGCGGCATCGTGCGCGGCGACGGGACGATGGGTCAGCTGGTGACCAACCGGTCGCTGTACGATCAGCTCACGAGCACCCTGGCCCGCATCGATGTGCTCCTCGGACGCCTCGAGAACCCCCGAGGCACCGTCGGGCGCCTCCTCGACGATCCCGAGCTCTACGCCACTCTGGTGTCGGCCGTCGCCGGCATCGACACCGTGGTGCAGCGGCTGGGGTCGCGCCAGGGCACGGTGGGCAAGCTGCTGTACGACGATTCCGTATACACCCACCTCGCGGCCGCCGCGAGCGGCGCGGACTCGCTCGTGCGCGCGCTCAACGCGGGACGCGGGTCGGCCGGGAAACTCCTGCGGGACGAGCAGCTCTACGATCAGCTCACACGTGCGATCACCGCCCTCAACGCCGTGCTCCTCGACGTCAAGCAGAATCCGCGGCGGTACACGCGGGGCCTCATCCGGGTGTTTTAGATTGCGGGCGATGGACACCTATCAGCTCGACGTCGTGGTCACGCGGGCGGGCGTCGTCGAGTCGCGCCACCACGTGCACGCGGCGGTCGTCGGGCCAGGGGACCGGCTCGTCGGCCGGGCGGGCGACCCGTCCATCGTCTCCTTCTGGCGATCCGGGGCAAAGCCGTTCCAGGTCATGCCGTTCGTGTCGGACGGCGGACTCGACGACCTCGGCTGGGGAGACGATGAGCTGGCGCTCGCCTGCGCCTCCCACGGAGGGGAGCCGGAACACGTCGCGCTGGCCGAGGCGATGCTCCGGGACATCGGCCTCGAGGAGGGCGATCTCGCCTGCGGGGTGCACGAACCGCTGTCGCAGCGCGGGATCCGGCTCGCCCGCGAGAGCGGGACGCGGGTCTCCCGGCTCCACAACAATTGCTCGGGGAAGCACGCGGCGATGCTCGCCCGGGCCCACGCCGCCGGGTGGCCGACGGCCGGCTACGAGCGGGCCGCACATCCGGTGCAGGAGAGCGTGCTGGCGGCGCTCGCCGACTGGACGACCGTCCCGGCGGGCGCGCTCGTCGTCGGGATCGACGGATGCGGCGTCCCCGTCGTCGCCCTTTCGCTCGACGGGATGGCCCGGGCGTACGCGCGACTCGCTCAGGCGGCGTCGCGGGGGGAGGAAGTCGCGTCCCGCGTCGTGCACGCCATGCGCGCGCGTCCGTTCCTGGTGGGCGGGACCGACCGCTTCGACTCGGCGATCCTCGAGGACACGGGCGGCCGGGTCGTCGCAAAAGTCGGGGCCGAAGGGGTCCACTCGGTCGCCGTGCCCGAGCTCGGGCTCGGGATCGCCGTCAAGGTCGAGGACGGGGCGCAGCGGGCCCAGCATCCCGCGATCGTGCGCCTCCTGCAAGCACTCGGCATCCTGGGGAGCAGCCTCTCCCCACGACTCGCCGAATACCTCCGGAAGCCGATCCGGAACACCCGCAACGAGATCGTCGGCGAGATCGCGCCCGCCTGCTGAGGCGGCGTGGCCTCGCACCGGCCGCGTGGCCGCGATGCGGCCGCCCCGGCGGGTGCGGCTAAACTTCGTTCGAGCGGGCTACAGGAGCTGACGGGTGTTCATCGACCGTGTCGTCGTCCATGTGGAGGCCGGGACCGGCGGCTCTGGTGCCACGTCGTTCCGCCGGGAGTTTCGGGTGCCGATGGGAGGCCCCGACGGCGGCGACGGGGGCCGGGGAGGGGACGTGTACGTCCGTGCGGACAGTAACCTCCGTACGCTGCTCGATTACACGTACCGCGATTCCTGGTCGGCCGAGCGCGGCGAGCACGGCATGGGCTCCAACAAGACGGGCCGCTCGGGGCGGGACATCGTCCTTCCGGTCCCGGCGGGCACGGTCGCGGTCGACGCCGACTCCGGCGTTCGGCTCGGCGAGGTGCTCCGGGACGGGGATCGATTGCTGGTGGCGCGCGGCGGCCGCGGCGGCAAGGGCAACGCGTTCTTCGCGACCGCGACCCACCAGTCCCCGCGCGAGTGGCAGCCGGGGGAGGAGGGGGAGCGGCGCAGGCTGACGCTCGAGCTCAAGCTCATCGCCGATGTCGGGCTCGTGGGTCCGCCCAACGCTGGGAAATCGACGCTGCTCTCGGTGATCTCGGCGGCGCGGCCCAAGATCGCCGACTATCCCTTCACGACCGTCGCGCCCAACCTCGGCGTCGTCGCCCTCAGCGACCACCGGTCGTTCGTCGTCGCCGACATCCCGGGGATCATCGAGGGCGCCCACGAGGGACGAGGGCTCGGATTCCAGTTCCTGCGACACGTCGAGCGGACGCGCGTGCTCGCGCTCCTCGTTCCGGTCGATGCGCTGGACTGGCAAGGGGAGTACGACCAACTCCGCCGGGAGATCGGGGCGTACTCGGCGGCCCTGCTCGCCAAACCGCACTGTGTGGTGTTCACCAAGATGGATCTGCTCGGCGAGGAGACACCGCCGCCGATCGAGGCGCCGGATGCGTTCGGCGTCTTCGCGATCAGTGCGCCGGCGCGCCAGGGGCTCGACGGGCTGCTCGCCGCCTGGTGGGACGAGCTGCTGGCGGTGCGCAAGGCCGCCCACGACCGGCCCGAGCACGCCCCGCTCCCTTGACGGCGGCGGTCTGGGAGCAGGGAGTCCCGCCCTATCCGCCAGCGCTCCTCGCGCTCGAGCGGCCTCCGGCACGCGTGTACGTGATGGGCGATCCGGCGGTGCTCGAGCGGCAGGCGGTCGCGATCGTCGGGGCCCGCGACGCGGGACCGAGAAGCGTGGCCTTCGCCCGGCGGCTCGGGCGGGCCGTGGCCGGGGCCGGAGGGTGCGTCGTGAGCGGGCTCGCTCGCGGGGTCGACGCGGCGGCCCACGAAGGGGCGCTCGATGTGCCGGATGGCCGCACCTGCGCCGTCCTCGCGGGTGGGCTCGACGTCGGGGCCCCACCCCGGAACCGGACCCTGCGCGATCGGGTCGCCGGCCGCGGACTCCTGCTCTCGGAGTCGGCGCCGGGTGTGCATCCCGACAAGTGGATGTTCCCTCGCCGTAACCGGCTCATCGCCGCCCTCGCGCATGCCACCGTCGTCGTCGAGGCGGGGCCGGAGAGCGGGACCAGGCACACGGTGCGGGAGGCGCAGCGGCTCGACCGCGTCGTCGCCGCCGTCCCGGGCCCGGTCGAGACCGCGGCGTGCCTGGGGTCCAATCGGCTCCTACAGGAGCCGGGCGTCCTCGTGGTGTTGGAGCCCGCCGACGCGGTCGCGCTGCTGAGTCCCCGGGTCGAGCTCACGCCGCCACCCGCCGAGCTCACGGCCGACGAGGCCGGAGTGTGGGATGCGCTGGCCGATGGCGCAGCCGATGTCGATGCCATCGCGGCCCGGTCCCGCGTACCCACCATACGGTGCCTTGCGGCCGTGACCACGCTCGAGCTGCGCGGCCTCGTCGAGTGCACGATGGCCGGCGAGGTGCGGCGGCTGTGACCGGGCCCGCGACCACGGCTGCCGGGCCGGGCGCGACGCCGCCGGCCGCTCCGGCCGAGTCGGTCGGGCCAGGGGCTCCGGACCGCGCCGCCGCGCCGCGCCACCTGTACGTCCATGTGCCGTTCTGCGCCCGGCGCTGCTCCTACTGCGATTTCGCGATCGCCGTGCGCCGGGTGACGCCCGTCGCCGACTACGTCGAGGCGATCCGACGGGAGATGGCGCTGCGTTACCCCGCGGGAGCGGCGCCCTGGCGCGTGGAGACGCTCTACCTGGGCGGCGGGACGCCCTCGGCACTCGGGGGCGCAGGGGTGGAGCGACTCATGGAGACGCTGCGGGCGGGCGCCACACTCGATCCGGGGGGCGAGGTCACGCTCGAGGCCAACCCGGACGACGTGACGCAGGAGTCGGCGGCGGCGTGGCGGGGGGCCGGGATCACCCGCCTGTCGATCGGCGCCCAGTCGTTCGACGCGGCGGCGCTCGCCTGGATGCATCGGACCCATTCCCCGGCCCGCATCCGCGCGGCGGTCGAGGCCGCCCGGGACGCCGGGTTCACCCGGCTCTCGGTCGACCTCATCTTTGCCCTGCCCGCCAGCCTCGGGCGGTCCTGGGCGCGCGATCTCGAGGCCGCGCTCGGGCTCGGCGTGGACCACATCTCGCTCTACGGTCTCACGGTCGAGCCGACGACGGCGCTCGGCCGGTGGGTCGCCCGCGGCGCCGTCACGGAGGCGCCCGAGGAGGTGTATGAGGTGGAGTATCTCGCCGCCCACGCGGCGCTCGCCGGGGCCGGCTACGAGCACTACGAGGTGTCCAATTTCGCCCGGCCGGGGACGATGCGGGCGCGCCACAATTCGGCCTACTGGTCCGGGGCGCCGTACGCGGCCCTCGGCCCCGGGGCGCACGCCTTCGATGGCGTCGAGCGCCGCTGGAACGCGGCAAGCTATGTGGAGTGGCGGCGACGGGTACTGGCCGGGCAGGACCCGGTGGCCGGCGCCGAGCGCCTGACCCCGGACAACCGGGTGGCCGAGCGGGTGTACCTGGAGTTGCGAACCCTGTCGGGGACGGTCCTTCGGGAGGAGGAGCGAGCCATGGTCGCCCCCTGGGTCGACGCGGGCTGGGCTCGGCTGGACGGGGACCGGCTGGGGTTGACGGCGAGCGGATGGCTCCGGCTGGACGCCCTCGCGGTGGCATTAGCGAATGTGCGAAGTCGATAGTACATTTAGACTTATGTCCCTACGGGATCTCAACGAACGCGAGCGCCGTATTCTCGAGGCCGTGATCCAGAGCTACGTCGAGACCGCCGAGCCGGCGGGCTCGCGGACGCTGGCGCGCCGGTTCGGGCTCGGCGTCTCGCCCGCGACGATCCGCAACACGCTGAGCGATCTCGAGGAAAAGGGCTACCTGTACCACCCGCACACGTCCGCGGGGCGCGTGCCGACGGATCGTGCGTACCGGATGTACGTGGACTCGCTCGTCCAACTCGCACCGCTCGCGGCGCAGGAGCGGGATCAGCTCGTCGAGCGGATCCTCGCCGGCGGGTCGGCGATCGAGACCGTGCTGCGGTGCGCGGCCCAGAGCCTCGGTATCCTCACGCAGGAGCTGGGCGTCGCGCTCGGTCCGCGCCTCGAGCAGACCGTCCTCCGCCGGCTGGAGCTGGTGCGCGTGAACAGCGAGCGGCTGCTGCTCGTGATGACGCTCGATGGCGGTGCAATTCGGACGATCTTCGTCGAGGCGCCGGGCACGCTCGCCGATGAGGCGATCGCCGAGGTGACGGTGGTGCTCAACGAGCGCCTCGCCGGCTCGAGCTTGCGCGACATCCGGGCATCGCTCGCCGATCGGCTCCGCGACGGCGCCGCGCAGGGAAGCGCCGCCCGCGAGCTGCTCAACATCTTCGTGCAGGAAGGCGACAGCGTTTTCGACGTGCCCATCGCCCGCGACGAGGCGAACGTCGTGCTCGGACAGGCGTCGGTGCTCGCCGAGCAGCCCGAGTTCGCGTCGGGCGACAGCCTGCGGCGGTTGCTCGAGCTGACGGAGACGCGCGAGCGCCTCGCCGAGCTCCTGCGGCAGCGCAGCGCCAAACCCGGGATCTCGATCACGATCGGCAACGAGCACGCCGACCCGCGGCTCGGGCACCTGACGATCGTCACGGCAGAGTACCACGCGGGTCCGCTCACCGGCGTGATCGGCGTCATCGGCCCGACGCGGATGCCGTACGACAAGGTGATCTCGCTCGTGAACCACACGTCGCGCCTCGTCACCGAGTTGCTCGGCTGACAGGCTCGACCGGGACGGGCCGCGCCCCCGCGCGCGCGACCGTCGGCCGGCCCGCGAGGCCCCGGCAGATGTACATTGCACGCACGCCACACACTGTGACGGACTGACCACCAGCAGGCCATGGCAGACTACTACGGCGTCCTGGGCGTGTCCCGTGACGCGTCCGACGACGACATCAAGAAGGCGTACCGCAAGCTCGCCATGCAGTACCATCCCGACCGCAACAACGGGTCGAAGGATGCGGAGGAGCAGTTCAAGGCGATCACGGAGGCCTACGACGTCCTCCGGGACGGTGACAAGCGGGCCCTCTACGACCGGTACGGCGAGGCGGGGCTGCGCGGGGGCGCGCAGCATGTCGACCTCGCCGATGCCCTGAACATCTTCATGCGCGATTTCGGCGGCTTCGCCGGCCTGGGCGATCTGTTCGGCGGGCGCGGGCAGACGACCCGGTCGGGCGCCGACATCAAGCTCGTTGCGGAGCTGACGCTCGCCGAAGTCGCCGAGGGCGCGGAGAAATCGTTCACGGTCAAGCTGCTCGAAGGGTGCGACGCCTGCGGCGGGTCGGGTGCCGAACCCGGTACCCGCCCGCAGCGCTGCCCGACGTGCAGTGGCACCGGCGAGGTCCGCCGGGCCCAACGGTCCTTCTTTGGCCAGTTCGTGAGCGTTGCCCCGTGTCCGACCTGTGGCGGGGAAGGCTCGGTCGTGTCGACCCCGTGCCGCAAGTGTCGGGGCGATGGCCGCGTCCGGGCCGAGCGGACGATCGTCGTCAAGATCCCGCCCGGCGTCGCGACCGGGCAGTACATGACCCTCCGTGGCCAGGGAAACGTCGGCGCGCGCGGCGGGGGGCGCGGGGATATCGCGGTCGTCTTTCAGGTCGCCGACGATCCGCGGTTCGAGCGTGACGGCGAGGACCTCTACACCGAAGCGCTTGTCTCGTATACGCAGCTGGTCTTCGGCGCCGACCTCCAGGTCTCGACGGTCACCGGCGCCGTCACCCTCCGGGTGCCCCCGGGCACGCAGAGTGGCCACGTCTTCGACCTGCGCGGGCGCGGCCTCCCACGCGTCAACGCCTCGGGGGTCGGCGACCTGCACGTCCGTGTGCAGCTGTGGACGCCCGATGAGATGACGCCGACCGAAGAGGCACTGCTCCAGCAGCTCGCCAACGTCGAGTCCAAGCCGCCACAGACCCGCGCCAAGGGATTCTGGCGGAAGATGAAGGAAGCGCTCGGCGCGTGAGCGCGAGGGGCGGGCGCCCCGTGCCGGCCCCGCGCGCCGACGCCGACTCGGCGCGCCACGCACCGGTGTGGCTCGACGTGCGCGTCACACCCCGACGGGCCGGCGAGTCGCCGGAGCGGGCCCGCATCGCCGCCGCCCTCGTCGCCCACGGCTCGGGCGGCGTGATCGAGGAGGAGGGGTCGACCCTCCGCGGCTTTGTCCCGATCGAGACCGATGAGTCGGCACTTCGAGCGGCGCTGCGCGAGGCGGACCCCGACGCCGACACCGCGATCGCCCGGGCCGCCCCGATCGACTGGAGCGAGCGGTGGCGCGACGCCGTGCGGGCGCATGTCGTCGGACCGCTCACCGTCGCCCCGCCCTGGCTGGCCGCCGCCAGCGACCCGGCGCGGACGGTGGTCATCGATCCGGGCATGGCGTTCGGGACGGGCGAGCACCCGACGACCCGCGGCGCGATCCGGCTGGCGAGCCGGGTCGTGCGCGGCGGCGACAGCGTTGCGGACCTGGGCGCGGGGAGCGGCGTGCTGGCGATCGCGGCGGCCAAGCTCGGCGCCGCGCGCGTGGCGGCGATCGAGCTCGACGCCGACGCCATCGGCAACGCCGAGGCGAACATCGCGCGGAACGGCGTCGCCGATCGCGTTCACGTCATCGACGGTGATGCCGCGCTGCTGCTGCCGCTGCTGGCGCCAGTTCGAGTGGTGCTGGCCAACATCATCTCATCCACGATCGTCGACCTCCTGCCCGCCATCGGGGCGGCGCTCACCTCCGACGGGCGCGCGATCCTCAGTGGCATCCTCGTCGAGGAGCGAGCGGGGATGGTGGCGCGCCTCACCGGGGGCGGCTGGCGGGTGGCGGACGAGGACCTCGAGGACGCCTGGTGGAGCGTGACGATCGCCCGCCACTGACGGACGTGCGGCGGGACGCGGCGGGCCTGCCGCGCTTCTACCTCGGGCAGCCGTTCCGGGCCGGAGAGGTCGTGACTCTCGACGCCGACGCCGCCCATCACATGCGAGTGCGGCGCCTCGCGGTGGGCGAACGGGTGGTGCTGCTCGACGGCGCTGGATCGGTCGGGACGGGGATTCTCGTCCGGCTCGGACGCCGCGACGCGGCCGTCGACGTGGAGCGGCGCGTGGCGGTGCCTCGGCCGCCGGCCGTGCACATGCTCGTGCCCGTCGCGGACCGCGACCGGATGCTCTGGCTGGCGGAAAAGTGTGCGGAGCTGGCCGCCGCGAGCTGGCGCCCGGTCGTCTGGCGGCGCTCGAGCAGCGTGTCGCCGCGCGGCTCGGGAGCCGCGTTCGACGCAAAGGTGCGCGCCCGCCTCATCGCGGCCCTCGCGCAGTCCGGCGGCGCGTGGCTTCCCGCGATGGAGCCCGCCACGGCCGCGGCCGATGCCGCCGCGCACGCGCCTGAGGGTACGCGGATCCTGCTCGACCGCTCCGGCCAACCCCTGTTGACGGTCCTGCGCGGCTGCGGCGCCGCGGCGATCACGATCGCCACCGGGCCGGAGGGCGGCGTCGATGCCGACGAGCGGGCGATGCTCGTGCACGCGGGGTTCATACCGGCGACGCTCGGCGAGACTATACTCCGGTTCGAGACGGCCTCGATCGCGGCCCTGGCGACCGCTCGCGTGGTGCTCGCGGGGGCCGACGCGCGAGGGGCCGGCGCAGCGGGCGAGCCCCCACGGACGGGAGGGGAAGGTGGCAACCGATGAGGCATGTCTGTTCTGCCGGATCGTGCGCGGGGAGGTCGCGGCCACGGTCGTCTATGAGGACGACGATGTCGTCGCGTTCCGCGACATCGATCCCCAGGCCCCCTATCACGTCGTCTTCGTGCCGCGCGACCACGTCCCCACCCTCAACGACGTGCGCGACCCGATCCTCGTCGGACGGCTCGCCACGGCGGCAGCGGCGGTCGCCGCTCGCGAGGGCTACGACGGACGCGGCTATCGGACCGTGATCAACACGAACGCCGACGGCGGGCAAACGGTGTTTCACATTCACCTGCACCTGCTGGCGGGCCGACGCTTCCACTGGCCGCCGGGGTGAGCGGCTACGCGATCGTCAGCAGCGCCAGCTCCGGGCGCGATCCGATGCGAAACGGCGGGCCGGAGTTCCCCATCCCGCGGCTCACATACAGGGCGTGCCGCCGGTCGGCGCTGGCGTAGCTGCCCCTGACGTAGCGGCCGCTCCCTTCCGGGAGGACGAGGGCCACCCCGAACGGGGCGATCTGACCGCCGTGGGTGTGCCCCGAGAGCACGGCCGTGGGCCGCTTCGCGATCGTCGAGACGATGTCGAAGCCCACGGGGCAGTGGGACATCACGATCGGTCGCGGTGCATCCGGCGCCGCGGCCGGGATCCCGGCGACCTGGCTGTAGTCCGGCGTCCCCGCCCGCCAGTCGTCGAGTCCCACCAGGTCGATGGGGCCATCCGGGGCCTCGAGGCGGAGCCGCTCGTTGATCAGGAGGCGTACCCCCGCGCGCTCGTACTCCCGGCGCAGGCGGCCCAGGTCGCATTCCCCCTGATACTCCCAGTTCCCCAGCGTCGCGAACTTCCCGAGCAGGGCCGGCAGCGCCGCATAGCGCGCGACCAGGGGCTCGTCCCCTCGTGTGTCGACCGCATCGCCGCAGATGCAGACCAGGTGGGGCCGGAAGGCGCTGACGGCTCGCACGAGCTCATCCTGGTCGACGTAGTTGTGCGGCCCGTGCATATCGGTCAACAGGGCCACTCGCACGCGCCGGTTGCCGGGCCGGGCGAGCACCGGGGAGGAGACGTCCAGCAGGTTGGAGGAGGTCCCGTACACGGACAGCCCGGCGACGCCGGCCGCCGCGGCGACGAACTCGCGCCGCGTGAACGTCCGGGAAGCGTCGAGCCGCATGTCGCAATATATACCCGCCGCGCGCTTGACAGCGCACGCGTAAACGTCCTAATTTCTTGGGCTTACACGGCTCACGGCGCTCGCGCGGGCGGGCGCTCCAATCATCTCCGGGGGCGGCACGTTTGTCTGAAGTCATCATCCACGACGACGAGAATTTCGAGCGCGCGTTGAAGCGCTTCAAGAAGAAGTGCGAGAAGGCGGGCATCCTCTCCGACTTGCGCAAGCATCGGCACTACGAGAAGCCGAGCGAGCGCCGCAAGCGGAAGATGAACGCCGCGATGCGCAAGAATCGCCGGAGCCGGCACGCATAGATGACGGCTCTGCTCGCGCGGTTGCAGGAGGACCTCGTGATCGCGCGCAAGGCGCAGGACAAGCCGGCAACGCTCCTCCTCGGCACTATCCTCGCCGACATCAAGAACCGACGCATCGAGTTGATGCGTGATCCCACCGACGCCGACGTGATCGAGGTGCTCCGCCGCGGTATCAAGCGCCGGCGGGAATCGGTCGAGGCATACGAGCGCGGGAAGCGCGCCGATCTCGCCGACAAGGAACGTGCCGAGGTCCAGCGACTGGAGCAGTACCTCCCGGCCGGCGCCTCGCCGGACACCATCCGGGCTGCCGTCCGATCCGCGATCGCGGACGGCGCCACGACGCTCGGCGCGGTCATGGGCAAGGTCCTCCCGGCGTTCAAGGGGCAGGCGGACGGCGCCACTGTGAGCGCGATCGTGCGCGAGGAGCTCAGCGCCCGAGGGTGACGGTGCGCGCGGAGCGGACATGAACCCGCACGCGCTCGGCGTCCTGGAGCTTCCCCGGGCGCTCGCGCTCGTCGCGGATCGCGCCACGTCCTCGCTTGGCGCCGACGAGATCCACGCGCTGACGCCGACCACCTCGACCGAGGCGATCGCGCGCGCCCTGGCGCGGGTCGAGGCGGTGCGATCGCTCGGTGGCCCGGAGCGCGCCTGGCGTCCGGAGCCGCTCCCCGACCTGCGTGCGCCGCTCGCGCGGCTTCGGCTCGCGGGCACGCGCCTGAGCGGCGATGAGCTCCGGGGGGCGGCGGCCCTCCTGGCATCGAGCCGTCGCACGCGCGACGCGCTGCGCGACGCGCGGCGGCTGCCGATGGCCCGAGCTCTCCTGGTCGATGTCGTCGACCGGCTCGTCGAGGCGCGTGATCGCGAAGCCGCGATCGAGCGCGCGGTCGCCGACGACGGGGCCGTGCGCGACGACGCCTCACCACTCCTGCGCCGCCTGCGCCGGGAGCTCCGCGGGGCCGAGGGCGAGCTGGTCGCGCTGCTCGAGCGCATCATCGGAACGCTCGAGTCCCATCAGCAGGTCCCCGATGCATCCGTAACGGTGCGGAACGGCCGATACGTGATCCCCGTCCGGCGCGAGGCCCGAGGGACGGTCGGAGGCATCGTGCACGACACGTCGGCGACCGGCGCCACCCTCTTCGTCGAGCCGCCGGCGGCCGTCGAGGCCGGAAATCGGATCCGGGAACTCGAGGCCGAGGAACGGCGGGAGGTCGACCGCATCCTCGGCGAGCTGACGGAGGCGCTGCGCCCCCTCCAACCCGCGCTCGTCGAGGCGCTCGGCGCGCTCGTGGAGCTCGACACGCTCCATGCCCGCGCGCGGTTCGCCGACGACTTCGGCTGCACGACGCCCGACCTCGGCGCACCGGCCGAGGGGTTCGCGATTCGGGACGGGCGGCATCCGCTGCTCCTGGCGCAGGGCATCCCGGTCGTGCCATTCGACCTGGCGATGTCGGCGGAGGAACGCACGCTGCTGGTCACCGGCCCCAACACGGGCGGCAAGACGGTCCTGCTGAAATCGGTCGCCCTGCTCTCCGTGCTCGTCCAGTGCGGGATCCCGGCGCCGGTCGGGCCCGGCAGCCGGGTCGCGGTGTTCGACGAGGTCTTCGCCGACATCGGGGATGAGCAGTCGATCCAGGCCAGCCTGTCGACCTTCAGCGCCCACGTGCGACATCTGGGCGACATCCTGACGCGGGCGACATCTTCATCCCTCGTGTTGATCGACGAGCTCGGTTCCGGGACCGATCCGGTCGAGGGAGCGGCACTCGGCGGGGCGGTGCTCGAGGCCCTCACCGGCCGGGGGGCCCTGACGCTCGCGACGACCCACCTGGGCGCGCTCAAGGAGCTGGCGACGGAGCTTCCGGGCGTCGTGAACGCCTCGCTCCAGTTCGATGCCGACCAGCTCGCGCCCACCTACCGGCTCGTCAAGGGCGTCCCCGGGCGCTCCTACGGGCTGAGCATCGCGCGACGCCTGGCCTTCCCCGCACAGGTGCTCGAGCGGGCGGAGGCCCGCGTACCGCGCTCGGAGCGGAAGGTCGAGGCGCTGCTCGCCGACCTCGAGCGGCGCGACGCGGCGCTCGCGGCCCGTGAGACCGCGGCCGCCGACGCGGCGTCGGGTGCGGCCGAGCGGGCGGCGCGCGTCGAGGCGCGCGAGCACGCGGTGCGGGAGCGCGAGCGCGAGGTGGAGCGACGGTCGCGCCAGGAGGCCCGCCGGTACCTGTTGAACGCCCGGGCCCAGGTCGAGCAGACGGTGCGGGAGCTGCGTGCGGCGGCGTCTGCGGCGGCGTCCGGCGCCGAGCGCGCGGAGGGGGCGCGCCGGGCGCGCCAACGTGTCGAGCAGCTCGCGGCCGAGCAGGGTGCGGCGCTCAATGCGCTCGATGCGCCGCCGGCCGACGCGCCGGCCGGCGCGTCGGCCGAGGCGCCGGACGCCGCCGCTCCGGCGAGGACCGAGGCGACCGGGGGGACGGGGGCGACGGGGGCGATCGCGGTCGGGGAGCTGGTGGAGGTGCCGACCCTCGGCGGACGGGTGGGGCGGCTCCTCGATGTCCGGGACGACGACGCGGTCGTGGCCGTCGGCGCCGTGAAGATGCGTGTACCCGCGGGAACGCTCCGTCGCTCGGCCCAGGCGGCGCCGGCCGAGGTCATCCCCATCGTGCCCGACCTGCCGGACGTGCCGGTGCCGCGGGAGATCGACCTCAGGGGTCATCGCGCCGCCGAGGTGGACGAGATCGTGCTCCAGGCGATCGACGCCGCCGTGCGAGCGGACCTGCCGGAGCTGCGGATCATTCACGGCAAGGGCACGGGAGCCCTGCGGGAGCGCGTGGGCGAGATGCTGCGGAAGGACGCCCGGGTCCGCGGGATGCGGCTCGGGGCCTGGAACGAGGGCGGTGCCGGCGTGACGATCGCGGAGCTGGCCTGATGTCGCTGGCATCGGCGCGAGGGTGGCGGACGTGATCCCGGACGAGGTGGTGGAGCGCGTCCGCGACGAGGCCGACATCGTCCAGATCATCGGGGAGCACGTGCCGCTCAAACGCGTCGGCTCCGACTACCGGGGCCCGTGCCCGTTCCATCAGGGCACCCACCAGAACTTCTCGGTCTCCCCGAAGAAGCGCATGTACTACTGCTTCGTGTGCCATGCGGGGGGCGATGTCTTCACCTTCCTCTCGAAGCGGCTGGGGATGGACTGGCCGTCGGCGGTGCGTCTCGTCGCCGAGCGGTCGGGCATCGACGTTCCATCGGTCGAGTCGCACCGCGCGGGGCCGGATCCGCGTGAGCGGCTGTGGGAGGTGACGGCGACCGCGGCCGACTATTTCCGGCACATGCTGTGGGACGACGAGGGAGGGCAGGTCGCGCGCGAGTATCTGGCGTCGCGCGGCGTCGACCGTGCGACGGCCGACCGGTTCGGCATCGGGTATGCGCCGTCGGCGATCGGCCTCACCCGCAGCCATCTCCAGACACTCGGCTTCGACGATCAACGGCAGATCGAGGCCGGCCTGCTCTCACAGCCCGAGGAAGGTCGCGAGCCGCGGCCACGCTTCCGCGGGCGGCTGATCTTCCCGATCTTCGACGGTACCGGTCACACGGTCGGCTTCGGCGGCCGCCTGCTCGGCCCGGGCGACGTCAAGTACGTCAATTCTCCCGAGTCCAGCATCTTCGCCAAGCGGCGACTCCTCTACGGGCTGAACTGGGCGAAGTTCGCCATCCGTCGCGACGAGCGTCTCATCGTCGTCGAGGGCTACTTCGACGTCGTCCGGCTGATGGCCGCCGGGATCGAGTCCGTCGTCGCCCCACTCGGCACCGCCCTCACCGCGGAGCAGGCGGAGCTCATCGCGCGATACACGACCCAGGCCGTCCTGATCTATGACAGCGATCGTGCCGGGCTGCGGGCGACCTTCCGCTCGGCGGACGAGCTGCTCAGGCGGACCGTGGCCGTCCGTGTCGTGACGTTGCCCGACGGGGAGGATCCGGACACCTACGTGCGCACGCACGGCCGCGAGCAGTTGGAGGCACAGCTGCGCGCGGCGGTGGACGTGTTCGAGCGGAAGATCCAGATCCTGGAGCAGGCCCGCTGGTTCCGGGACCTGCACCACAAGCGGCGGGCGGTCGATCACCTGCTGCCGACGATCCGCGCCGCGGCCGACCCCATTCTCCGCGACCTGTACGTCAGCCGCGCGAGTGAGGCCTCGGGAGTCCCCAAGGCGCTGCTCTGGCGCGAGGTGGGCGGCGAGGCGGTCGATGACGATCTGGTGGCGCGACCGGGGCCGGTCCGTCCGCCCGTGACGTCGGGCGTGGTCGGCGGGGGGAGTGGACCGCCGCCGGCGCGCCGTGCGGGCGCCCGCGCGCGGCCAGGGCGGCGGGGCTCGGGGCGGACGGCGGCCGAGCGCGAGATCGTTCGGTGGGTCGTGCTGGCGCGGCCCGAGCTGGAGCGGGTCGCCGAGCACATCGGACCGGACGACATTCACGAGCCGACGTTGCACGCGATCTTCGCCGCGGTGCTCCGGCGGCCGGACGCGACGGCGGACGAATTGCGGGCCGCCCTCGGGCCGGACGCCGGTGCGGTGCTCGGGGCGATGCTGGCCGAGGGGCCGACCGGGGCCGACCCGGCGAGGGCGATCGACGACAGCCTCGCCCGACTGCGGGAGTACGACCTGGCGGAACAGCGCCGGGAGATCGACCGCCACGTCTCGCTCGCGTCGGAGGACGAGAAGCGCGCGCTCATGGCGAAGAAGTACGACATCATGAAGGACGCTCGACGGGACCGGCAGAACGGCCGGTAGGCTCGGCGGGCTTGGGCATCGAACCGACAGTACGTCGCGACAGTCAGGAGGAACGACGGTGCACCCTGATGTGCAAGCGTTACTCGCGCTCCAGAGCGAGGATCTGGCAATCCGTGAGATCGAGGCCCGGCGCGCGGGCCTCGAGCCCCGACTCCGGGAGATGGAGCGGGCGCGCCGCGCGGCCGGGGAGGCGCTCGCGCGCGCGCACGAGCTCGTGGCGGCCGAGGAGAAGGCGCAGCGCGAGCTCCAGGCGCGCATCGCCCAGCACAAGCAGCTCCACGAGCGGAACGTCGCCCAGCTCGACACGGTCCGGCGGATGAAGGAGGCGACGGCCGCCGTCGCGCAGGTCGAGCAGGCGCGGCGGATGCTGGCCGAGGAGGAGAGCGCGCTCCAGGCCATCACCCGCCGGCTGACCGAGCTGCGCGGGGCGGTCGAGGCGCAGGAGCGCGCGCTCTTGGAGTTGGAGGAGCAGCAGCGGGTCGAGCGCGAGGCGGTCGCCGAGGCGCAGCGCGAGGTCGACGCCGAGCTGGCGACCCGGCGGGAGGCGCGCGCGGGCTCGGCGCGGCGCATCGAGCGGTCGTTGCTCCAGAAGTACGACCGGATCCGGAGTGCCCGGACGGGCGGCGCGGTCTTCCCGCTCCGCGGCCCGTCGTGCGGTCACTGTGACACCAGCGTGCCGCTCCAGCGCCGGAACGTGATGGCGGCGCGCGGGAGCATCGAAGTGTGCGAGACGTGCGGGGTGCTCATGTACGCCGTAAGTTGAGCGTGGTGAACCAGACGGAGACGCCGCCCCGCGCCCGCCCCCGGGCGCCCTGCCGCTGGATCCTGCCGGGCTCGCCGGACGGGGCGGGGATCGCCGCGCTCGCCGAGGCGCTCCACCTGCCGGCCTCCGTCTGCCACCTGCTGCACGCGCGGGGGTATCGCGACATCGATGCCGCGAAGCGGTTCCTCCGGCCGCGATTCGACCAGTTGCACGATCCCACGCTGCTGCGCGGGCTGACCGATGCCGCCGAGCGTCTGGCGTGCGCGGTCGAGCGGGGCGAGACGATCTTCGTGCACGGGGACTACGACGTCGATGGCATGGCGTCGACCGCACTGCTGACGCGGACGCTGCGGACCTTCGGGGGGCGGGTGGTGCCCTTCGTGCCACGTCGGATCGAGGACGGGTACGACCTGTCGGAGGCCGGTGTTCGGGCGGCGCTCGCCGCCGGCGCGCGCGTCGTCGTCACCGCCGACTGCGGCACCAATGCCCATGCGGCGGTCGCGGCGCTCACCGCGGCCGGCGTGGACGTGATCCTGAGCGATCACCACCTGCCGGGTGGCCCCGTGCCCGACTGCCTGGCGGTGCTCAATCCGCGGCAGGCGGGGTGCGGGTATCCGGACAAGGATCTCGCGGCCGCCGGCGTCGTCTTCAAGTTGGCGCTCGCGATCGCACGGCGGCTCGGCGCGAGCGAGGGGCCGGTATTCGCCCAGCTCGACCTGGTCGCGCTCGCGACCGTCGCGGACGTCGCCCCGCTGCGCGGCGAGAACCGCGTCTTCGTGCGGCACGGACTCCGGCTCCTCGCCCAGTCGCCCAACGTCGGGCTTCGGGCGCTCGTCCGGACGGCGGGGCTGGACGGCCGACCGATCACGGCGGGACGGGCCGGATTCATTCTCGCGCCGCGCCTCAATGCCGTGGGACGGATCGGCTGGGCGATGCGCGGCGTGCAGCTGCTCACGACCACCGATGAGGCCGAGGCCGGGCGAATCGCGCAGGAGCTGGAGGAGCTCAACCGCCGCCGCCAGGAGTTGGACCGGGGCACGCTCGTGGAGGTACGGCGCCGGCTCGCCGACGTGGACCTCGACGAGACGTACGGCGTCGTGCTCGCCGACGAGGGCTGGCACCCGGGTGTGATCGGGATCGTGGCGTCGCGGCTCGTGGAGGAGATCGGTCGGCCGACCGTCCTGATCGCCCTCGCGGGTGCCGAGGGCCGCGGATCCGGACGCTCGATCCCCGCGTTCGATCTCCATGCAGGACTGGCCGGCTGCGCCGAGACCCTGGTGCGGTACGGCGGGCATCGTGCGGCCGCCGGCGTGACGATCGCGCGCGAGCGCGTGCCCGACTTCGCGGCGCAGTTCAACGCCGTGGCGCGGGAGCGGCTCCGCCCCGAGGATCTCGTGCCCGAAGTCCGCGTCGACCTCGAGGTATCGATCGACGAGGTCACGGCGGAGCTGGAGGGGCTGCTCCGCCACTTCGAGCCGTTCGGCGTCGGTAACCCCGCCCCGACGCTCCTCGTCCGGGGCGCGCGGCTGGCGACCGCGCCGCGGGCGATCGCCCAGGACGGCGTGAAGCTCCGACTCGTTCGCCACGCCGCCGGCGGGGACCTCGACGCGGTGGCCTGGGGCGCCGGACACCGGCTCGGCGAGCTGGCGTCGGGTGGGCCGGTGGACGTCGTGTTCCGGGTCGAGCGCGACGAGTGGCAGGGCGAGCAGCGGGTGCAGGCCAAAGTCACCGACTTCCGCGTGTGAGCGCGGGTCGCGCGGTCGAGGCAATCGGGTGCGGATCGTCGCCGGACGGTGGCGGGGCCGGACGATCGCAGCGCCGGCCGGGCGGCTCCTGCGCCCGACGGCCGACCGGGTGCGGGAGGCGTGGATGAGCATCGTGCAGCCGGCGTTGCCGGGCGCGCGGGTACTCGATCTCTTCGCCGGCTCCGGGGCACTGGGGCTCGAGGCGCTCTCGCGCGGAGCCGAGCGCGCGGACTTCGTCGAGCAGGCGGCGACGAGCCTGCGCGCCCTGCGCGACAACATTGCCCGATTGGGCGCCGGTGCGCTCGCGGGCGTGCATCGGGCCGATGCGATGCGCTTCGTGCAGGACCTCGCCGCCGGCAGCTACGACGTCGCGTTCGCCGACCCGCCGTACGGCCAGGGACTGGGCGCCGCCATCGCGGAGCGGTGGCGGGCGACACCGTTCGCGACCCTCCTGGGCGTCGAGCATGGCGTCCGGGAGGCGATGCCGGCCGGCGGCTCGACCCGCCGCTACGGATCGACCGCGATCACGATCTATCGGCGCGATGCCGCGGAGGAGCGAGCCACCACTCTCGGCGACGCGGACGCCGGGGCACCGCGAGAGGCGACCCCATGACGGCGGGATCCACCGGATCGGCGGGGGGCTCGACGGCGCGGCCTCCGGCCTCGCCGCAACGGACGGCGGTGTACGCCGGGAGCTTCGATCCGATCACGCGCGGCCACGAGGACCTGATGCGACGCAGCCTCGAGTTCGTCGATCGCCTGGTCGTCGCGGTGGCGATCAACTCGGCGAAGCAGCCCCTGTTCGATGTCGACGAGCGATTGGCGCTCATCCGGACCGCGGCCGGCAGCGAGTCTCGCGTCGAGGTGTGCTCCTTTACCGGGCTCCTCGTCGACTTCGCCCGGAGCGTCGGGGCCCGGCTCATCATCCGCGGCCTGCGGGCGGTCAGTGACTTCGAGTACGAGTTCCAGATGGCGCTCATGAACCGCCACCTGACGGCGGGCCGGCTGGAGACCGTGTTCATGGTCCCGTCGCTCGACACCACGTACATCAGCTCGAGCATCGTGCGCGAAGTCGCCCGGTACGGCGGCGACGTGAGTGGGCTCGTCCATCCCCGCGTGGCGGAGGCGCTACGGGCCAAGTTCGCCGGCGGATCGGCGGCATGACCGGGTCCGGCGGGGCGGCGGCGCTCGAGGGCGCGCCAGGGAGCGGGGGCCCGGGAGGTCGCGAGGGGGGTCGCGAGGAGGCCCGCGGCGGGGTTGCCGAGCGCGGCTCGGAGGTGATCGCCGAGCTCCGGGCTCGGGCGGCGCGTCGGCGGCCACGGATCGCGTTCCCCGAGGCCGGGGATCCCCGTACGGTCGAAGCCGTGCGCCGCCTGGCCGCCGATCGGATCGTGGAGCCGGTGCTCATCGCCGCCGGGAGCCCCGACGCGCAGGGGGCCGTACGGGGGCTGGCCGCGGGGTCGGGGATCCAACTGATCGACGCCGGGCCGGCCGACCCGCTGGAGCGCGCGCTCGTGCTCCTCCGCGACGGCGCGGTCGACGGGTGCGTCGCCGGTGCGGTGCACACGACGGCGGCCGTCCTGCGCGCGGCGTTGCGGCTCGTGGGGCGCGCGAGCGGCGTGCAGACCGTCTCGAGCGCGTTCTACATGGTGCTCCGCGCCGGTCCGGGTGGGGCGGAACGCGTCCTGACGTTCACCGACTGCGCCGTCGTGCCCGAGCCGACCGCCGAGCAACTGGCGGACATCGCGCTCGCGGCGGCCAGGGACCGGGTCCGGGTCATCGGGGACGAGCCGCGGGTTGCCTTCCTCTCCTTCAGCACGCTCGGAAGCGGTGGCGACGCGTCGCCGTCGCTCGGCCGGGTACGGCGCGCCGTGGCGTTGCTGCGCGATCGGGCGCCCGAGGTGCTCATGGACGGCGAATTGCAAGGCGACGCGGCGCTGGTGCCGGAGGTCGCATCTCGCAAGGGGGCTGACCGCGTGCTGGGAGGCCGCGCCAACGTGCTCGTGTTTCCGTCACTCGATGCGGGGAACATCGCGTACAAGCTCGTCGAGCGGCTTGCCGGCGCGACCGCCATCGGTCCGATCATCCAGGGGCTCGCGCGTCCGTGCTCGGATCTCTCGCGCGGTGCCGGTCCGGATGACATAATCAACGTCGCGGCCGTGATCGCCGTTCAGGCGGCGACACCCGCATAACGCCCGGGAGAGCGGTCGATGAGCTTCACGATGACGAGGAATGGAGCGATCGTAGTGGTCGACGTCGAGGGACAGTTGATCGTGGGGAATCGGCAGGAGCTCAAGCAGAAGGTGCTGGACGAGCTCGAGAAAGGGGAGCGGAAGTTCCTGGTCGATTTCGCGCGCACCGGCTATATCGACAGCTCCGGGCTCGGAGTGCTCGTGTCGTTGTCGAAGAAGATTCGGGAGCAGGGAGGCGAGCTGCGCCTGGCCAACCTGAACGACGATCTCAAGACGCTGTTCGAGCTCACGAAGCTCGACACGCTCTTCCAGATCGCCGACAGCCGGGAGCGCGGGCTCGAGAGCTTCTGACGCGGCTGACCGGCATCCGGCGCGACGCCCCGGCGGGCGCGTGACGCGCGCGGACCGCACGTCGCGCCGGGCTCGATGGACCGGTCCGTGATGTCGCTGCGCAGCGGCCGACATCCGCAGGTGCCCGCGGGCGAGGTGGCGAGCGATGGCGCCTCGCTCGGATCGGTCCGACTCGCGCTCGAGTTGGAGGTCCCGACCGATGTCCGGCTGATCAGCCGGATCGTGCAGCTCGTGAGCCGGCAGGTGCGGGATTTCGACTTCCCGGCGCACGTCTGCTCCCTCAACGTGCCGGTGGCGCTGAGCGAGGCGCTCTCCAACGCCATGCTCCGGGGCAACGGCGACGACCCCGCCAAGTCGGTCCGCATCCGGATGGCCGTCGACGACCAGGAGCTGATCCTCGAGGTCACGGACGAAGGCAGCGGGTTCGACCTGGAGCGCTGCACGCAGGACCCGACCACCGCCGACAACGTGCTGCGCGAGGATGGGCGTGGGCTCTACCTCATGCGGCGCCTCATGGACCGCGTCGAGCGCTTCACCGACACCGCGCCCGCGGGACACAACGTCGTGCGGCTGACGCTCTACCGGCCACGCCCGGAGGCGCCATGATGCGTCGCGTCCCCGGCACGCCGGCGCGCGCGGTGCGGGGCGCCGGATGAGAGAGCAGGACCTCGGGGTCGTGCTCACGGCGTTCCACGACGCGACCCGATGCCCGGCGGCCGTCTGGCAGCAGGCCGACGCGTCGCGTCCGCTCATGCTGCTCGCGGCCGCGCCGGTCGAGCGGATCGCGCCGCCCCCGCGGGCGGACGCCCTCCCGCACGGCCCCGAGCCGGTGGCGCTCGATGGACCGGCCGGACGGCAGCTCGCGGCGGCGATCCCGCCGGCCAGACGCGTCTGGCTCGTCGTCGGCCCATGCCCGACCGGATCGCTCCCCATCGAGCGGCTCTTCCGGTTCCTCGCGCCGGTGGTCTCGCAGATCCTCCAGACCGCGCTCGAGGTCGAGCATGCAGCGACGGAGCTGGCCGAGCGGTACGAGGAGATCAATCTCCTCTACACGATCAGCGAGATCCTCGGCCGCACGGTCCGGCTCGAGGAGGCGGCGGCCACGATCCTCCACGAGATCTCCGAGACGGTGGGCGCTCGGCGGGCGTCGATTCTCGTCCACGACCGGGTGACCGACACGCTCCAGGTGGTCGCGGCCCTCGGCGTCCGCCCGGAGGACGCCCCGCCGATCGCCGTCGACGACCATTGCAGTGTCTCGGCCCGGGTCTTCCGCACGCAGCACGCGCTGATCGTCGACGGCGACGAGATGGCGTGCGAGGCCGAGGCGTCGTACCGACGCGGGGCGATGCTGTCGGTGCCGATCATGTGGACGTCCCCCGACGGCGGCGAGCCGCTCGGGGTCGTGAACCTCTCCGACCGACGCTCGGCACAGCCGTTCAGCGCCGGGGACCAGAAGCTCGTCGCCGCGATCGCGACCCAGATCGGGACCGCGATTCAGAACGCGCGGCTCGTGCGGGCGTCGCTGGCCCAGCAGGGACTCATCCAGGAGATGCAGCTCGCGCACGATCTCCAGATGCGGCTCCTCCCGTCCGGCGCCGCGATCGCCCCCGAGGCGGAGGTCGCCGCCCGGGTCGCCCCTGCCGAGAGCGTCGGCGGCGACTTCTACAACCTGTTCCGGCTCGGCCCGTCGGCGACCGGGGCGATGATCGGCGACGTCTCGAGCCACGGCTACCGCGCGGCGCTCATCATGGCGCTCGCCATGAGCGCGTCGGCCATCCACGCGCAGACGACGATGGATCCCGGCGAGGCCCTCGCCGCGCTTCAGGCGTCGCTCCGGGAAGAGCTGGCCACGACCGAGATGTTCATCTCGGTGTTCTATGGCGTCGTCGACCGCGCGCGCGGCGAGTTGCGCTACGCCAATACGGGACACCCGCACGCATTCGTGGTCGGCGGCGACGGCACCGTGCAGCGGCTGCCCGCGCTCGATCCGCCGCTCGGCATGGTCGACCGCCCCCCACGCGGCGCCACCCGGTCGTGGGCCCGCGGGCGCGACCTGCTCCTGCTGTTCACCGACGGGATCAGTGACGCCCGGAACCGCGCCGACGCCCGACTCGGCGAGGAGGCCGTGCTGGAGACCGTCTGCCACCATCGGACGCTGCCGGCGGCGGAGATCGTCGAGCGGGTGTTCGAGCGCCTGGCCTCGCACATGGGGGGCGTGCCCGCCCGTGACGATCTGACCCTGGTCGTGCTCCGAAGCTGAGCCCGGATCCCGAGGTGCCGCGGGGCGGGCGGAATGCGGGGCGCGAGGCGTGGCCGCGCGCCCGCAAGCGGCTCGGGCAACATTTCCTCACCGACCCGCGGGTGCTCGCGCGCATCGTCGATGCGCTTGCACCGACGTCGCGCGACACGGTGGTCGAGATCGGCCCCGGCCGGGGCGCGCTGACGCAGCATCTGCTCGCGCGGGCGGGACACGTCGTGGCCGTGGAGCTGGACGCCACGCTCGCCGAGCGGCTGCGCGGCGCGCACGCGGACGACCCGCGGCTCACCGTGGTCGCCCGCGACGTCCTCGAGGTCCCGCTCGCCGCTGCGGCCGGCACGGACGACTATCTCGTCGCCGGCAATGTGCCGTACTACGTCACGACACCGATCCTCTTCCACGGCCTCACGGCTCCTCGCCCCCGACGCGCGGTGTACCTCGTGCAGCGCGAGGTGGCCGACCGCGTCGTCGCTCCGGCCGGGACCGCCGAGTACGGCGCGCTGTCGGTGAACGTGCAGGCGCTCGCGACGCCGGTGGTCGCGTTCACCATCGGACCGGGTGCGTTCTCGCCGCGGCCACGAGTCGACTCGGCGCTCATCCGCCTGGAGCCGCGGCCGGATCCGGTCGTCTCCGACGCCGAGCAGCCCGCGTTCTCAGCCTTCGTCATTGCGGCCTTCGGGCTCCGGCGGAAGCAGATGCGCCGCGTGCTGCGCACCCTGCGCGCCGTCCGGATCGCCGACGCCGACGCCGCCCTCACGGTGGCCGGCATCACACCCGACGCCCGGCCGGAGGTGGTGACGCCCGACGCGTTCGCCCGGCTCTGGCGGGCGCTCGAGCGGACCGCGGCCGACCGCGGCTAGTGCGCGCCCTCGCGATTGGCGAGCGCGTAGGAGAGCACTTCCAGCTCGGCCGCCATGTTCACGGTCTGAAGGGTGACGCCGGGCGGCACCTGCACTCGCGACGGAGCGAAGTTCAGGATGCCGGCGATGCCGGCACGGGTGATCCGATCGGCCGTCTCCTGCGCGCGGTCGCCGGGTACCGCGAGCACCGCGATGTCGGGCCGCTCACGCGCGGCGTCGCGCTCGAGCTGCGCCACGTCGCGCACGACCAGCCCCGCCCAGATCGTGCCGATCTTGCGGGGATCGTTGTCGTAGACCGCGACGACGCTGAATCCGCGCTCCCGAAATCCCGCGTACTGGGCGAGCGCGGTCCCGATCTTCCCGGCGCCCACGATGACCACGCGCCAGCCGCGGCTGAGCCCGAGGATCTCGCGCAGGGTTCCGAGGAGCTCCGGCACCGCGTACCCGAGCCCGCGCTTCCCGAAGGAGCCGAAGACGGACAGATCCTTCCGGACCTGCGCCGACGTCGTGCCTCCGAGGGTCGCGAGCACCTCGCTCGAGATGGTGGCGAGGCCGCGCTCGTCGTGCTCCTCGAGAATGCGGAGGTACACCGAGAGCCGCCGGACGGTGGGCTGCGCGATACGCTTCGCGGGGGTCGTTGCCGGGGCCACGGAGTGAGCCGACGGAGGGAGGGGAGTCGGGGGAGTCGGGGAAGGCGCGAGCGGCGACGGAGGGGCGGGGAGCGGGTCGACCGGAGGTCGGACGGTTGGTGGACGAGCGGGGGCTGGGGAAGCCGACGGCCGGTGGCGATGCGAGGGCACGGGAATGAGCGCGGGGGACAGCGTAGAATCAATTAACTTGCACCGCAGTCGTCCACGCCTGCCCGGCTTGCGACGCGCACCCACGCCGATCGACCCTCACCCGCCCACCACACTCGTGAACCTCTCCGCCGCCGGCACCGCGCCGGCCGCACCGGCCGACCCGGGCCGGCTCGCGACGCTCACCTACGCCGTGGTGGATGTGGAGACGACCGGAGGGTCACCCTGGTACGGGCATCGGGTGACGGAGATCGCCGCCGTGGTCGTGCGGCGCGGGCGAATCGCCGAATGCTTCGAGACGCTCGTGAACCCCGAGCGGTCGATTCCGCCATATATCACTCGGCTGACGCATATCACACAGGACATGGTCCGAGACAAGCCGACCTTCCGCGACGTCTGTCCCGAGGTGACCCGAGTCCTCCGGGGACATGTCTTCGTCGCGCACAATGCCTCCTTCGACTGGCGCTTCGTCACCGCCGAGGTGGGTCGAGCGGGTGGCATGCTCGAGGTCGCTCGGCAGATGTGCACCGTGCGCCTGGCGCGGCGCCTGCTGCCGCACCTCCGGCGGCGGTCGCTGGACTACGTCGCGCACCACTACGGCGTGCCCATCGCGCAGCGCCACCGGGCGATGGGCGACGCGCTCGCGACCGCGCACTGCCTCGTGCGCCTGCTGGAGGACGCCGGTGCCCGCGGGCTGGACACGTGGGATGATCTCAGCCGCGTCCTGAGCGCCCGGACCGCCGCCGCGCGACGGCGGCGGCGCCGCTCGGCGCTGCCGGCATCCGGCGAGTGGGAGTTGGGCGCGTGACGGCACTCCCTCCGCTCCCTGCACTCGGCCCGCTGCACGAGCAGCGGCGCATCGGCCGCTGGACGGTCCACGCCATTCAGGCCGGCGGCCAGCGCCTGGACGGCGGCGCGATGTTCGGGGTGGTGCCCAAGCCGCTCTGGGTGCGCCGAACGCCCGCTGACGAGCGCAACCGGATCCAGCTCGGCATGCGCTGTCTCGTCGTCGAGCACGACGTGGGCCCGATCCTGATCGAGACCGGGATCGGCAACAAGGAGGACGCCCGCTTCGCCGACATCTACGGCGTCGAGAACGCGGGCGCCGGCGGCCGGACCGCGCTCGAGGACGGCCTGCGCGCCGCCGGGTTCGCGCCGGAGGACATCGCGATCGTCATCGACACGCACCTGCACTTCGACCACGCCGGAGGGAACACGTATCGCGAGGCGGACGGGACCGTGCGGCTGAGCTTCCCGCGGGCCCGCTACGTCGTGCAGGCCGGCGAATACCACTACGCGACGCACACCAACGAGCGCACGGCGGCGAGCTACTTCCCACACAACTTCACGCCGGTGTACGAAGCCGGCCGTTTCGACCTCGTCGAGGGCGAGCGGGAAATCGTTTCCGGTGTGCGGGTGCTGCCCACCCCCGGACACACGCCCCACCACCAGAGTGTGCTCCTCGAGTCGGGCGGGGAGCGGGCGCTCGTCCTGGGTGACCTCGTCCCCACCACCGCCCATCTCCCGCTCCCGTGGATCATGGGATACGACGTCGAGCCGCTGGTCACGCTCGAGTCCAAGCGCCGCATCCTGGCCCGCGCACGCGAGGAGGAGTGGCTGGTCACCTTCGTGCACGATCCGCTCGTCCCCTGGGGGCGGGTGGTCCACGACGGGAAGGCGTACGCCCTCGCGCCCGCCCTTGACCGAGTCGTCGAGCGCGTCTAAGTTCCAGCCTGACAACAGGCTAAGCAGCCCCAGGTGGGGCTCACCCTCCGGCCGGCCGCGCCGATATGCTCGTCGCGATGTGTGCTGTAGGAGTTCCCGAACGGTGACGGTGCCGCCGACATCGGCTGCCCGGCGACGCGCGCGGACTCCATCGGGGGTCCGCGTTTTTTCATCCGAAGAACGCGGGCACGGGAGACGACGGACTTCTTACCAAGTGTGAGGCGGGCGCTATCCAGGACAATACCAAGCGTGTTCGCGTAAACCGGCAAATTCGAATCAGCCCGCTTCGGGTGATTGGAGCCGATGGAAGTCAGTTGGGCATCATGGACGTGGACTCGGCACTGGCCGCCGCGCAGGAGCAGGGGCTCGACCTCGTCGAGGTCGCGCCGGCGGCCCGACCTCCGGTGGTCCGCATCATGGACTACGGGAAGTTCAAGTTCGAGCAGGCCAAGATGGCCCGGCAGGCCAAGAAGAAACAGCACGTGATTCACCTCAAGGAAGTGAAGTACCGTCCGGGCATCGAGGACCACGACTTCGAGACGAAGACGCGTCACGCGCGCGAATTCCTGCAGGAAGGGAACAAGGTGAAGGTCACGATGATGTTTCGCGGCCGACAGATCGCGCACCCGGAGCTCGGCAAGGAAGTGGTGGACCGGGTCGCATCGACGCTCGCCGACGTGGCGAAGGTCGAGAGCGAGGCGAAGCTGGAAGGGAAGTCGATGATCATGATCCTGACGCCGCGCTGAGCGCGCCGGGCGGGTCGCAGACGGATCGGACACACATCAGGGGTGCTCGCACGCGACCCCGCATCGGGATACAGCATGCCGAAGATGAAGACCCACAAGGGTGCCAAGAAGCGGTTCACGGTCACCGCATCTGGCAAGGTTCGGCGCCTCAAGGCGTTCAAGAGCCACATTCTCACCAAGAAGTCCGCGAAGCGGAAGCGGCGCCTGCGCCGCCCCACGACGGTGCAGACACCGGGCGAGGCGCGGAACATCAAGCGTCTCATCCAGGCGTAGGAGCGACCGATGCCACGCGTCAAGTCGAACGTCGCGCGCCTCAAGCGCAAGAAGCAGGTCATGCACGCCGCCCGCGGCGCCTTTGGCGGGCGCTCCAAGCTGTGGAAGGCGGCGAAGGAGACCGTCGAGCGCGGCTGGCGCTACGCCTACCGCGACCGCAAGAACAAGAAGCGGGATTTTCGCCGGCTCTGGATCACGCGCATCAATGCCGCCGCCCATGAGAACGCGATGACGTACAGTGTACTCATGAACGGCCTCAAGAAGGCCGGGGTCGAGGTCGACCGGAAGATGCTCGCGGATCTCGCCGTACGCGATCCGCAGGCGTTTGCGGCCCTGGCCGACCGTGCGCGCGACGCGCTGACCGCCGCGTAACACCTCCCCGTTGTGTGCCACTGAGCGGCGGCAGCGGACTCCCTCCCGCTGCCGCCGTCTCGCATGCCGCTGTCCCCGCCGCCGTCCATGACCGACACCGTGAACCGTCCCTCGCTCGCTGAGCTGCTCGACCGCATGGCGGGGCTCGAGCGCGAGGCGCTGCCCGCGATCGCCGCCGCCGCCGATCCCGAGGAGTTGGAACGGCTGCGCATCCGGTACCTCGGTCGGACCGCCGGGCTCCTCTCGGGGGTCAGTGGGTCGCTCGGCCTGCTGCCGGCCGGCGACCGGCCGGCGGCCGGCGCGGCCTTCGCGCGGGCCACGGCGGCGATCCGCGCGCGGCTGGACGAGCGGGCCGCGGCCGTCGCCGCCACGCGCCGGGCGGCCGCCCCCCCGCTCGATCTCACGATGCCGGGCCGCGCGGTGTGGCAGGGCGGACGCCATCCGGTGACGGTCGTGATCGACGAGGTGGCGGCGATCTTCCGCGAGCTGGGCTTCACGATCGCGCTCGGGCCGGAGGCCGAGTCGGAATGGTACAACTTCACGGCCCTCAACTTCCCGCCGGACCACCCGGCGCTCGACCTGCACGACACACTCTACCTCGAGAGCGGCGCCCTTCTGCGCACGCACACCTCGCCGGTGCAGGTCCGGACGCTCCAGGCCTATCCGCCGCCCGTGCGCGTGCTGGTCCCGGGCAACGCGTACCGCCGGGACTTCTTCGACGCGTCGCACGCGCCGATGTTCGTCCAGATCGAGGGACTCGCGATCGATGAGGGCGTGAGCTTCGTCGACCTCAAGGCCACGCTCACGCACTTCGCCCGGCGCTTCTTCGGCGCGGCACGGACACGCTTCCGGCCGAGCTTCTTCCCGTTCACGGAACCGTCGGCCGAGATGGACGTGGAGTGTCGGATCTGTGGCGGCGCCGGGTGCCGGACGTGCAAGCTCACCGGGTGGACCGAGATCCTCGGGTGCGGCATGGTGCATCCGGCCGTCCTCCGGTCGGCCGGGGTCGACGCGGAGCGGTACACGGGATGGGCGTTCGGGATGGGCCCCGCGCGCGTCGCGCAGCAGCGGTACGACATCCCGGACATCCGCGAGCTGTACGACTCCGACGTGCGCGTCCTCGCGGCGCTCGCCCGATGAACGCCTCCGTCCACTGGCTGTCGGCGTTCGTCGACACCGGGCTCTCGCCCCGCGCGCTGCGGGAGCTGCTCACGGCCCGAGTGGCGACGGTGGACGCGGTCGAGCGGGTCCGGATCGACCTGGCGGGCATCGTTGTGGCTCGGGTGGTCGAGGCCGCACGCCATCCGGACAGCGATCATCTCTGGGTGACCCGCGTCGATGCGGGCGGGCCGGAGCTGCTCGATGTCGTCTGTGGCGCGCCGAATGTCACGGCCGGCGCGCGCTACCCGTTTGCCCCCGTCGGGACCACGATGCCGAACGGCCTCGCGATCGAGCGGCGCAAGATCCGCGGGCGACTCTCCAACGGCATGCTCTGCTCGGCCCGGGAGCTGGGGCTCGGGACGGATCACGAGGGCATCATGCCGCTCAGCGTCGATGCGCCGCCGGGCACACCGTTGCTCGACGCGATGCCGATCGGCGACACGCGACTGGTGGTCGATGTGCTGCCCAACCGGCCGGACTTGCTCTCGCACCTCGGGCTCGCACGCGAGCTCGCGGCGGCGACCGGCCGGCCGCTCAGGGATCCGTCGATCCCGGGCGCGCCGGCACCGTCGGCCGTCGTGCCGTCGGTCACCTGGGCCGCCGGAAGCGCCCCGGCGGCCGGCGTCCGTGTGACGGTCGAGGATCCCGGCGACTGCCCGGCGTTCCTGGGCGCGGTCGTGCGCGGTGTCCGGATCGGCCCGAGCCCCGAGTGGCTCGTCGGGCGGCTCGCGACGGTCGGTGTGCGCTCCGTGAACAATGTGGTCGATGTCACCAACTACATGCTGCACGGGTACGGGCAGCCGATGCACGCGTACGATCTCCGGCGCCTCGCCGGCGGCGAGGTGCGCGTCAGACGCGCACGGGCCGGGGAGTCGATCCGCACGTTGGACGGGAGCGATCGGCGGCTCGACCCGTCGATGATCGTCATCGCGGACGCCGAGCGGGCGCAGGGGATCGCCGGCGTGATCGGTGGCCGCGAGAGCGAGATCTCGGCCGACACGACGGATCTCTTCCTCGAGGCGGCATCGTTCGCGCCGGGGCGCGTGCGGGCCGCGCGGCGCGCGCTCGGGATCTCGACCGATGCGTCGTATCGCTTCGAGCGTCTCGTGCCGGCCGTCTCGCCGGCGGAGACGTGCCAGGTCGCGCTCCGACTCCTGGTCGCCCTGGCCGGCGGCGAGGTCGCCCCGCCCGTGGCGCTCGTCGGCCGCCGGCCGGAGCGGCCCGCGCCGATCACGCTCCGGTCCCGCCGGGTGGCGCAGGTGCTCGGCGTGCCGATCCCGGCCGGCGAGAGCGCGACGCTGCTCCGGACGATCGGCTTCGAGGCCACACCCGCCCAGGACACCATCGCCGTCGTCTTCCCGTGGTGGCGCACCGACGCCCGAACGGAGATCGACCTCGTGGAGGAGGTGGCGCGGCTCCGGGGCTACGACTCCGTCCCGGACGAGCTCCGCCCGTACCGGCTGGGCACCGTGCCGGACGACCCGCTCGTCGCCCGGTCGGCGGCGCTGCGTGAGTTGTTGGTGGGCCGCGGGTTCCTCGAGATCCGCCCGATGCCGTTCGTCGGGCCGGGGGCCGGTGCGACCGTCCGGGTGACGAATCCGCTCGCGGACACCGAGTCGTACCTTCGGCCGGACCTGCTGGTGTCGCTCGCGCGTCGCGCCGAGTTCAACCTGGCGCGCCTCGAGGGGAACCTGCGCCTGTTCGAGATCGGGACGGCGTTCCGTGCCGTCACGGGGAGCGAGCGCCCGCACGAGGAGACCCGGGTTGCCGCGCTCTGCATGGGCGCGCGCCGCCCACCGCACTTCACCGAGCCCGAGCCGCCGTCGTGGGACGAGTGGGACGCCAAGGCCCTGGCGCACGATGTCGCGGGCGTGGCGCGGCCGGGCGTGCGCGTCGAGCTCGCGCCGGACGGTGGGAACGGGACGCTCTGGCGCGTCCTGGCGGGTGAGGGGGAGGCCGATGGGGCGGGGGCGCGAGAGGAGATCGGCCGCGTCGTCCGGGTCTCGCTGGACGCGCCCCCCTGGGCCGCGCCGGCCTTTGGCGTCGAGATCACGGTCGCGGCCACGCCGTCGGCTCCGGTCGCGCCGCCGGGGGAGCAGGCGTTCGCGGCGCCGATCGCTCCGCCGGCGCGCGGGGCGGGGCCGCGCTACCGGGCTCAGCCGAGTCAGCCGCCGGTGCGCGTCGACGTCACCCTGCTCGTCCCCGACGACGTGAGCGCGGGAGCGATCGAGCGCCGACTGCGGGCGTCCGGCGACACGGTGCTCGAGCGGGTCGAGCTGGTGAGCGAATATCGGGGGGTGTCGATCCCCGCGGGCCACCGGAGCCTCACCTGGCGGTTGACGTTCCGTCACGGGGAACGCAGTCTTCGCGAGAAAGAGGTTGAAGCCCGGCGGGATAAGCTGTTGCGCGCCTTGGAGAGCGAACTAGGTGTCCGACACCGAACGACCTGACGTCGCGGCCTTCCGCGAGCTCGAGCAACTCGTCCGGCACCTGGGCGACGAACTGGCTAACTTTCGTCGGCGGGCTCTGCAAGCCGAGACGCAGCTCCGCGCCGTCGAGGCCCGCGGCACGTCGATCGGTGACTTGCAGCGGCTCGAGGGGCTGGAGCAGGAGAACGCGGTGCTGCGCTCGCGCATGGCGACCGCGGCCGGGCGTGCCCAGGCGATGTTGGAGCGCGTCCGCTTCCTCCGACAGCAGGACGAGCGGTCGGCGGGTGGCGCGGGAGGTGAGCGGTGACCGGCAAGGGATCGAAGCAAGTCGTGCGCGTCACGATCGTCGGTGAGGAGTACGCGATCCGAAGTGAGGCCACGCCCGAGCACACCCGCGCCGTGGCGGCCTACGTCGACGACGCGATCCGCCGGGTGCTCAACGGCGGTGGGGCGGTCGAGACGCGGAAGGCGGCGATCCTCGCGGCCCTCCAGATCACCGATCAGCTCTTCCAGGCCGAGCAGTCGGCCCAGGCGCTGGCGGGGAGCGTGCGCTCGCTGAGCACCGAGATCCGCCGTTGGCTGCCTCCGGCCAAGCGGGGGGATGGGCCGGGAGTGTAGCGTTCGCACGAGCAACCAGACTATCGTCGCGGCATCGCGCCGCGCTGGAGTATAGATCGCAATGTCAGCTGTCGGCATCGCCGCGGTCGTCCTGATCGCGTGCTTCCTGGTGGCCGTGTCGTTTGTGGTGGGAGCGCGAACCGGCCGTGCCGCCGAGCGGGGGCGGCAGGTGGCGGCGGGGGAATCGGCGGCCGAGATGAGCCGTCGCATCGTCGCCGAGGGGGAGCGGGAGGCCGACACGATGCGCAAGAGCGCCGTGCTGGCCGGCAAGGAGGAGCTCCTCCGGCTCCGCGAGGCCTGGGAGATGGAGGTCCGGGACCGTCGGGTCGAGATCGAGCGCGGCGAGAAGCGTCACAAGGAGCGCGAGTCGATCCTCGACCGCAAGCTGGATGTGCTCGATCAGCGGGAGCGGGAGGCGAACGCCCGCCTGACCGAGCTCGCTCGACAGGAGAAGCGGGTCGCCGAGCGCGAGCAGGACGTCGAGCGGCTCGCGACCGAGGCGCAGCGCCGGCTGGAGCAACTGGCGGGGATGTCGGCCGAGGACGCCCGCACGGAGCTCATGCATCGGATGGAGGAAGCGGCCCAGGCCGACGCTGCCAACCGCGTGCGGGAGATCCGGGAATCGGCTCGGCGGTCGGCCGAGCGCGAGGCGAAGAAGATCGTCGCCCTGGCCGTGCAGCGGATCGCCGCCGAGCACACGGCCGAGTCGACCGCCTCGGCGGTGGCGCTGCCCAACGACGAGATGAAGGGTCGCATCATCGGGCGCGAGGGCCGGAACATCAGGGCCTTCGAGCTCGCGACTGGCGTCGACGTCATCATCGACGACACGCCCGACACGGTCGTCGTCTCCTGCTTCGACCCGATCCGCCGTGAAGCGGCGCGGCTCGCGCTCGAGAAGCTCGTCGCCGACGGACGGATCCACCCGGGCCGCATCGAGGAAGTCGTCAACAAGGCGAGGCGGGAGGTCGAGGCGGCGATCGTCGAGACCGGCGAGGAGGCCGCCTACGAGACCGGCGTCCACGGGCTGCACCCGGAGCTGGTGAAGCTCGTGGGCCGCATGCGGTGGCGGACCAGCTACGGCCAGAACATCCTCCAGCACTCCAAGGAAGTCGCCTGGCTGGCCGGCATCATGGCCGCCGAGCTCGGGCTCGACGTGGGGCTCGCCAAGCGGGGCGCCCTGCTGCACGACGTCGGCAAGGTGCTCACGCACGAGCACGAGGGCACGCACGTCCAGCTCGGGGTCGAAGTCGCCACCAAGTACGGGGAGAGCCCGCTGGTCGTGAACTGCATCGCCGCCCACCACGACGACGTGCCGCACGAGAGCGAGGTCTCGGTGCTCGTCCAGGCTGCCGATGCGATCTCGGGCTCGCGTCCCGGCGCGCGGCGCGAGGCGTTCGAGACGTACGTGAAACGGCTCGAGGGCCTCGAGCGGATCGCGTCGAGCTACCGTGGGGTCGAGAAGGTCTTCGCCATCCAGGCCGGCCGGGAGGTGCGCGTCGTGGTCACCCCGGACACCGTCGATGACGCGCGGATGACGTCCCTGTCGGAAGAGATCGCGCGGCGCATCGAGGCCGAGCTGCAGTACCCGGGCCAGATCAAGGTGGTCGTGATTCGCGAGACACGAGCGGTCGACTTTGCCCGCTGACCTGATCGACGGCGCGGCGATCGCCCGCGGGGTCCGCGCGGACGTCGCCCGGGAGGTCGCCGCGCTCCAGGCGCGTGGGATCCGCCCCGGCCTGGCCGTCGTTCTCGTCGGCGACGATCCCGCGAGCGCCGTGTACGTTCGGTCCAAGGGCCGGGCGACCGAGGAGGCGGGGATGTACAGCGTCAGCGTCCGGCTGCCGGCGGCGACGACCGAGGCCGACCTGCTGGCGCAGATCGACCGGCTCAATGCCGACCCCGCGATCGACGGGATCCTCGTCCAGATGCCGCTCCCGCGTCACATCCGGCCGGACGCCGTCATCCGACGGCTCGACCCGCGCAAGGACGTCGACGGCCTGCATCCCGTGAACGTCGGCAAGCTGCTCCTCGGCGAGGACGACGGCTTCGCCCCATGCACGCCGGCGGGCGTCCGGGAGCTGCTCGTCCGGTCCGGCGTCGAGACGCGGGGAGCCGACTGCGTGATCGTGGGCCGCAGCATGCTGGTCGGCAAGCCGATGGCGGCGCTCCTCATGCAGGATGCCCTCGGGGCGAACGCCACGGTGACCGTCTGCCACAGCCGCACCGCCGACCTCGCCGCGCACACGCGGCGGGCCGACATCCTGATCGTGGCGGCCGGGCGCCCCCGGTTCGTGACCGGCGCCATGATCAAGCCCGGGGCGGTCGTGATCGATGTCGGGATCAGCCGGGTCGAGGAGCCCCGCGCCAGACAGGGGCATATCATCGTGGGCGATGTCGATCTGGCGAGCGCGCGAGAGGTCGCGCGCCTCATCACGCCCGTGCCGGGAGGGGTCGGCCCGATGACGATCGCCATGCTCCTCGTGAACACGGTCCGGGCGGCGCGGCGGCGCGCGGAGGCGGCCTGATGGCGCGCCTGGGTGGTGGTGGGGGTGGTGGGGGTGG
>JAJPIS010000065.1 GCA_021324635.1 Gemmatimonadota bacterium | reverse complement strand
GGCCCCGGAGACGCCGCTCGCCGATGCGCTGGACAGCTACGAGCGGACGCTCATCCAGGGCGCGCTCGCCCAATCGGACGGGAACGTGACCGAAGCGGCACGGCGTCTCCAGACCGATCGGCCCAACCTGTATCGGCGGATGCGGCGGCTGGGGATCGCCTTCGCGTTGATCATCGCCGCACCCCTCGGTCTGGCCGCGGCGGGGGCACTCGCGCCCGACAGCGCCGGCGCGCAGGCGGGCGACTCGACGATGCCCGGGCGCCCGCGACCAGCCGTGCCGACGTCCGACAGCGGATGGGCGGCGGCGGGGAACGACAGCGCGGGCGGTCCCCGGGACACCGTGCCGATCGCGCGTCCGGATACCGGGCAGGACGAGGGGTTGGCGCGGTGGCTCCGGTGGCTTCGGCGGTCGCACGATCCCAACTCGATCGGGCTGTCGCTCGCGTCGGCCCACACCTACAACCGGGTCGCCGGGCTGCCGCTCTACGCCGGCCCGTACGCACGTCACAGCTTTGCGTGGGGCAGCGTCTCCGCCGACGCCTACGGCACGGTGCGCATCTCCGACAAGCTGCGGTGGGACGAGGACCACATCGGCTACGGCGCCCACGCCGAGGTCAGCGTTCCGACCGGGGCCGGGCGCGCGCTCGCGGTCGGCGCTCGGGCGTACGACTCGATCGATCCGGTCGAGAGCTGGCAACTGTCGGACGGTGAGGTCGGGCTCGCGACGCTCTTCTTTCACCGCGACTATCGCGACTACTTCGGGCGACACGGCGCGAGCGGATACCTGTCGCTCGATCTGAGCGGCAGCGCCGCGCTGAGCCTCTCGTACGCCGACGAGCGCTGGGCGACGCGCCCTGTCCGCACCCCCTTCACCCTGTTCCGCAACACCGCGACCTGGCGGCCCAACCCGATGCTCGACGACGGCACCTTCCAGACCGTCGGCGCGCACTTCACGCTCGACACGCGCAACAGCGCGCTCGATCCCTGGGTGGGCTGGTACGCGACCGTGGACGTCGAGCGTGGCGCCGGCGCGGTGACGCACTTCGGGCCGCGGAGCGATGGGACCGCGCCGACGGTGCCGGCGTCGGGCGTCGCCAACATCGTCTACGCGCGGGGCTTCTTCGATGGCCGGCGGTACAACCGCATCGGCCCCGCGCAGCAGCTCAATGTCCGCCTCGTGCTCGGCGGCTGGCTGGGCGGCGACCGCCTGCCGCTCGAGCAACGCCTGTCCGTCGGCGGCGCGGGCACGCTGCCCGGCTTCAACTTCCGCGACGCGGATCCCGGGGCGAATGTCCTGACCTGCTCGACATCGCCGCTCGCCGCGCCGGGGATTCCGGCCCAGTGCGATCGGGTGGCGCTCGCCCAGATCGAGTTTCGCCACGACTTGCGGATCGGACTCGCGGATCTCGTGCGCGGTGTGCCGCTCGACGGGTCCTGGGTGCTCTTTCTCGACAGCGGCCGAGGATGGCTCGTGGGGCCGGGGCGGGCGCCGGGGGTGCGGTACTCGTCGGCCACGCTGCCGCCGCTGGGGACCTTTCTGAACGATGCCGGCGTCGGCATCACGCTCGGTCCGTTCGGGTTCTATGTCGCCCAGGCGCTCTCGTCGTGGGCCGACAATAGCGGACCGCGATTCATCGTTCGGTTGCAGCAGCGGTTCTGACCGTGCGGGCCGCGTCCCTGATGGCAGCGTGTGCGATGCTCGGCGTCGTCAGCGCGGCGAGCCTCGCGCCCGTGCGCCGGGCAGGCGCCCAGGGCACGCCACACCTCGCCATCGATCTGCCCCCGCCCGCGGATCCGCCGCCGACGGTGACCGCGTCCGCCGCCTCGCCGCCCGTGATGCCCGGCCGCTCGGGATCGTCGGCCGCCGGCCCCGCCGCGGCCGCATCCTCCGCCGCCGGGCTCCCCGCGCTGTCGGCCCCTGCCCCGCCGCCGTCACCGCCTGCCGTCCGCGGGCCGACGATCCGGGCCGTGGATGTCCTGACGGACGGGCAGACACGCGATCTCCTCAGGAACGGGTTCCCGGCCCGACTCCACTTTCGGCTCGAGCTCTGGCACGCAGGCGGCTTCCTGAACGCGCTCGACGGGAGGCGGGAGTGGGACGTGATCGTGCGCTATGATCCCGTTCACAAGCGGTTCCGCGCGGCCCGGCTTCACGACGACAGCGTGACCGTGATCGGCGATTTCGACCAGTTCTCGACGCTCGCGGCGGCCGTGTCCGCGCCGTACCCGGTCGCGCTCGCCCCGGGGCGCGGGGGCCGCTACTACTACAATGCCGTCCTCGATGTCGAGATGCTCTCGCTCAACGACCTCGACGAAGTCGAGCGCTGGCTCCGGGGCGAACTGCGTCCGGCCGTGCGGGGGCAGCGGAATCCGGGTGGCGTGCTGGGGCGGGGATTACGGACCCTGTTCGTCCGACTGCTGGGGGCCGAGCGGCGCCACTACGAGGCACGCTCCCGCCCCTTCCGGGCCGGGTAGCGCCGGTCGCGCCTCAGGCGCGCGCCGCTCGGTGCTCCAGCTCCTCGAGCTGGTGCAGCGTCTCGGCGCCGTAGAACATCCGGATGTAGCGCGCCTGGATCGGCGTAAGCCGGCGCACGGCCCAGCTCAGGTGCACGAAGTGCGGCTCGACCGGCGGCGCCAGCGGGTGCATGCCGATCTCCTCGGGGAGCCGGTTGGCCTTGCGCGTGTTGCAGGGCGCGCAGGCCGTGACGACGTTGGTCCAGTCGTTCGTCCCGCCGCGCGAGAGCGGGATCAGGTGGTCACGCGTGAGCCCTTCGCGCGGCTTGAGGTCGGCCGCCGGGCGGCCGCAGTACTGGCAGCGGTACCGGTCGCGCGCGAACAGAAACGTGTTGGTGACCTGCCGCCGGAAGCGCCGGGGCACATGGATGAACTTGGTCAGGCGAATGACGATCGGCCGGGGGAGCGTGAGCCGCTCCGAGCGCACGACCCGCTCGGCGTCCGACTCGACCACCTCCGCTTTCCCGTCGATGACGAGGCGCAGCGCGCGCCGCATCGGGACCATCGTCAGCGGCTCGAACGATGCGTTGAGCGCCAGGCACCCGGCGATCATGCGCACCTCGGCCGCCGAGCGCTCATCTGGCCGCGACGGCGGGTTCGGGCACCGGCGTCAGCCAACTGTACGGATCCGAGTAGCGCCCACGGGCGATCCCCAAGTACCGGTCCTGGACCGCCAGCGTGATCGGCCCCGGCCTCCCTGCCCCGACCTCGATCCGATCGACCGAGCGCACGGGGGTGATCTCGGCCGCGGTCCCGGTGAGAAACACCTCGTCGGCCGCGTACAGCACCTCGCGGGGCAGCGCCTGCTCGCGCACCTCGTGCCCGAGATCGCCCAGGATCCGTATCACCGAATCGCGCGTGATGCCGCCCAGAATCGCGCTCCCGATCGGGGCCGTGTAGACGATACCGTCGCGGACGACGAAGACATTCTCCCCCGTTCCCTCCGAGATGTACCCGAAGGAGTCGAGCATGATGCCCTCGATGTAGCCGTCGCCACGGGCCTCGAGCAGCGAGAGCTGGCCGTTGAGGTAATTGCCACCCGCTTTGGCCAGCGTCGGGAACGTGTCCGGCGCCGGGCGTCGCCAACTGGACACACAGACATCGACGCCCCGCTGGAGCGCCTCGTCACCGAGATAACGTCCCCACTTCACCGCCAGCACGAACGTCTCGACGGCACTCTCCACGTTCTCCGGCAGCACGCCCATGCGCTCGCCCGTCCGGATGACCACGGGGCGGAGATAGCACTCCTCGAGATCGTTGGCCGCGACGGTGTCGATGCACGCCTGGGCGAGCACGTCGGCCGAGTGCCGGAGCGGGATCCGGTAGATGCGGGCCGAGTCGACCAACCGGCGGACGTGCTCGCGGAGCCGGAAGATCGCCCCACCCTGTGGCGTCTTGTAGCACCGGATCCCCTCGAACACGCTGGATCCGTAGTGAACGACATGACTCATCACGTGGATGGTGGCGGCGGACCAGTCGACGAACTGTCCATCCCGCCAGATCTTCTGGGTGTGCATTGCTGTAACCTAATGTGACGCCAAGCTCCTGCGCCACGCCGCGAGAGCCTCCGCCGAGGCGCCGACGCGCGCGGCGAGCCCCGCATCCAGGTCGACGACCTGGCCGTCGCGGACCCGCTCCCGGCCCGCGACGGTGACGAGCATCGCGGGCGTGCCGGCCGCCGCCAGGGCGGCCGTCCACGGGTCGGCGAGCGCCGTCGCCTGGGCGGCGGGGATGCCGAAGGCCGCCAGGTCGGCGTCCTTGCCCGGCTCGAGCGAGCCGACGCGCCGCTCCAGCCCGAGCGCTCGCGCTCCGCCGAGCGTGGCGAGCGTCAGCGCCTCGGTATCCGAGAGCGCCCCCGGTCGGTGCAGCCGGGCCGCCTGGCACCACGTCGCGAAGCGCGCCTCGCCCAGCAGGTCCATGCGGTCGTTGCTCGCCATGGAATCGGATCCCAGTCCGACGACCGCGCCGGCGTCGAGCAGCTCGCGCACCGGAGCGATACCGTGTCCCAGGATCGCGTTCGATGCCGGGCAGTGCGCCACCGGGCACCCGTGCTCGGCGATGAACGCGATGTCGGTCTCATCGACGTGCACGCAGTGGATCAACAACGGCCGGGCGAGCACGACACCCAGCTCCACGAGCAGATGAACGGGGGAGTGTGCGCGTCGAACGACCGAGATCCCACGCGCACGGAGACCGTCCGCAAACGGCCCCTCGCCTTCGCGGAGAAAGGCCATCTCGGCGTCGCTCTCGGCGAGGTGAATGGCCACCGGCAGTCCGGCACCGACCGCGTACGCCGCGGCGTCGACCAGCAAGTCCTCGTGCACCGTGTACGGGGCGTGCGGTGAGACACCGAGGTGGACGAGGTCGGTCTCGAGCGGCCGGAGCGCATCGATGCGCGAGCGGAGCGACGCCAGCGCCGGTTCCCGCTGCTCGGGCGCGGGTCCGAACACCTCCTGGAACATGATGCCGCGCACCCCCATGGACCGGAGCGCCTCGACCACGACACCGGAGGCACAGGTATCGCCGTACGTCGTGATCCCCGCCGTCAGCCCTTCGGCGATCCCCCATGCGGCCGCGTCGCGCATCGATGCATCGGTGAGCACGGCGGATCGGGCCTGGGTGAGCCGGCGGATCCAGGACACGAACGGCATGCCGGGCAAGAGCCCGCGCATCGCCGTCAGCTCCAGGTGCGTATGGGCGTTGACGAGACCGGGGAGCAGGATCGCGTCGCCGAGGTCACGATCCTCGCCGGGCGGCGCGCCCAGGCGCGGGCCGACGTAGGCGATGCAGGCACCGTCGACGGAAACCGTCGCGTGTCGGATCGGGGGGCTCGTGATCGGGAGCGCCCATCCGGCGTGGTAGTTGATCATGGGGGAGCGCCCGGCGAATCAGCGCTCGACCGTCATCCCGTGCCGGAACGCGACGTGGTCCTCGCGCCTGGCCGGGGCGGCGCTCGGCGCGGGGACTCATGGCCGACGGGATCGTAGAGCTCCGCGTCGCGCGCGCCGGCAGCCCGGGCCAGGGTGAGCGGCCACGCGACGTCACCGACCGCGTCGAGCGTGTGCCCGTCGGAGCCAAGGGAGAGGCGCACACCCATCGCGTGCGCGCGACGCACGAACCGCTCGTGCGGGCGATACCGGTTCGAGATCTCGAAGCAGATACCCGCCCGCCGGAGTGCCTCGAGCGCCCGCGCCTCCCGCGGCTCCGTCCACAGCTCCTCGAGCGGCCTCGCCCGGAGCGGGATCGGGAGGAGCGTGGGATGGGCAAGGATCTCGACCGGCATCTCGGCGGCGAATCGCTCCACAGCCGCGACGTGGATCTCCATGTACCCATCCGGTGTGAGCCCGGGCGGCAGCTCGCCGTGGAACATGCTGAGCACCGTCCCATCCGGGAGTGGCATCGCGTGCAGCGAGCCGAGCCGGTGCGTGAACCGCCGCATCACGTCGGGCGGGAGATCTCGCCAGAGCGAGTCGTGCCAGCAGAACTCGGCCCCGATCCCCAGGTCGGCGTCGCCGCGCGCGGCGAGGGCGTCGAGATAGGCCCGGACCGCCTCGACCGACGTGAGCCCGCGCGACGTGTCGCGCGTCGCGTGGTCGGTGATCGACGGACGCACGCCACGCGCTCGCACGGCATCCACGACCACGTCGGGCGCGAGATCACCGTCCGACCACGTCGTATGGGCATGGCAATCCCGCGGGCGCCAGCCGGCGGGCTCGCTCACGGGCGGGGGCCTGGGCGGGGCGGCGTGGGAGCGGCCGCGGGGGCCGCCGGGGGCGCCGGCGGGACGCGCACGGCCATGGCCGCGACCGGCGGGGCGCCGACAGTGGGCATCGGCGGCGCCGCCGGGTTCCCGCCCGGCAACTGCATGTGCAGCGTGTCGCCCAAGGCCGTGTCACGCGGCGAGTGCATGTCGCACTCCTGCACCGGCTCGGTGCCGGGGATGTACCACTCGGTCATGACCGCGGCCGCGGGGCAGTACGGGTTGCGCAGGAGCCCGGTCGTGCGATCGATCTCCCGGGCGATCAGTCCGTCGGGGCGTGGCCAGTCGGGCGGCGCCGGCTTGCGGCGATACACCTCCGTCATGAACGCCGTCCAGGCCGGCGCGGCCAGCCGCCCGCCCTGGGCATCGTGCATGATCTTCACCGGGCGGTCCATCCCCATCCACACGCCGGCCACGAGGTCGGCCGTGTATCCGATGTACCACACATCGTTTCCGTCATTGGTCGTGCCGGTCTTGCCGGCCGATGGCAGATGGAAGCCGGCGCTCCACACCGACCCGTAGGCGCTGCCGTGTTGGACGACATCCTTCATCATGTCGACCATCTCCCACGCCTCTTCGGGTGACAGGACCGGCGTCAGCGTCGGCGCCGGCTCCCAGAGGACCTGGCCCTGCGCATTCTCGACGCGGGTGATCGCCATCGGCGTCGCGCGGACGCCGAGGTTCGCGAAGGCGGTGTATCCGGCGATCAACTCGATGGGGTACACGGATTCCGATCCGATGTAGATCGATGGATAGGGATGGATGGGAGTCGAGATCCCGAACCGGCGCGCCTCGTCGATCACGCTCTCGGGGCCCAGCTCCATGCCGACGCGGATCGCGACCAGGTTGCGCGAGAGGTAGAGGGCCCGCCGCATCGTCATCTCACCCTGGAACGTGAGGTCGTAGTTCTGCGGTGCCCAGGTCGTGCCATCGGGCTGCGGGACCTCCAACGGCGAGTCGTCGACCATGTACGAGGGCGGTCGGCCGTTCTGTACCGCCGTCGCGTAGACGATGGGCTTGAACGTCGAGCCGGGCTGTCGCAACGCCTGCGTCGCCCGATTGAACTTGGAATCGTCGAAGTCGCGGCCCCCGACCATTGCACGGACCGCGCCCGTCCGCGGGTCGATGGCGACGAAGCACCCCTGGAGGTAGGGGGAGATCGCCGAGCCGTTCTCGCCGCCGGTGGCATTGCGCGCGAGGTACTCCTCGAACGTCGGATGCGGGAACCTGCCGTACTTGCCGCCCTCGATCGCGCGGAGCTGCTGCTCCAGCGCCCGCTCGGCCGCGCCCTGCATGTCCGGGTCGAGGGTCGTGTACACCTTGAGCCCTTGCTCGTAGAGCTGTCGGCCAAATTGCGCATCGAGCTGCTGGCGGACCCACTCGACGAAGTACGGCGCGGCCTCACCGCCGCTGCCGGCCTGCCCCTTGTGCGCGAGCTGGAGCGGGTAGGCGCGCGCGACGCTCGCCTCGGAGTCGCTGACGGCGCCGGCGCGCCGCATGAGCTCGATCACCGTGTTGCGCCGCGTGATGGCGCGCTCGGGAAACCGGCGGGGGTTGTAGCGCTCCGGGCCCTTGGGCAGCGCCGCGAGCGTCGCCGCCTCGGCCAGATTGAGGTCTCGGGCCGACTTCCCGAAGTATTGCTGGGCCGCCGTCTCGACGCCGTACGCGCCGTTTCCGAGATAGATCTGATTCAGGTACAGCTCGAGGATCCGGTCCTTGGGATACTCGGCCTCGATCTCGCGCGCGACCCGGGCTTCCTTGAGCTTCCGGACGAGGGTCTTCTCGCGGGTGATCGCCTCGGGAAACAGGTTGCGCGCCAACTGCATCGTGATCGTCGAGAACCCCTGCGCGTAGCCCCGGGACGCGACATTGCGCACGGCGGCCCCGGCGACGCGCGTCCAGTCGATGCCATGATGGTGGAAGAAGCGCTTGTCCTCGGTGATCACGAACGCATCGCGCACCGGGCGCGGGATGTCGGCCAGCTTGAGCAGCGTGCGCCGCTCGAGACCGAGCTCGGCGAGGAACGTCCCGTCGGCCGCGTAGAGCTTCGAGGTCTGCCGCGGCTGATACGTGTCGAGCACCTCGACGGCCGGGCAGCGGCCGCTCCGGCAGACGAGCGTCCAGGCCGCGGCGAGGAAGCCGGCGCCGAACCCCAGCGCGCCGAGGATGACCAGCGCCACCGTGCGCGGTGCGCTCCACCCGCGGCCCCTGTCCCACGCGGGGCCAGCGGTCATCGCGGTCCCGACACCGGGGCGACCCGCCAGAGCGGGTTATTATACGGCGGCACGCACTGCTCGCATGGCGTCTGTGAACAGTACGACCGCGCGCGGCGCGCGGCAACGAAGCGACATCTTCCGAGCGTCCTCGTGACGCGCCTCACGCGAGGTTGTCATCGACCCCGATCTGCTCCGGATCCCGATCGGGCCGGGCTCCATCCACGTCGAGCGGTACGGGCATGGCGGCATGCCCGTGGTCCTGCTGCACGGCTTCGGCACATCCAGCTTCCTCTGGCGCGACGTGGCCCCCGAGATCGCCGAGGCCCGACACACGGCGCTGGCGCTCGACCTGCTCGGCTACGGCGAATCAGACCGGCCGCTCGATACCGACTTCGGTATCGCGGCCCAGGTCGGCTTCGTCGAACGGGCCCTCACCGCGCTCCGCGTCAGTCGCGCCGCGATCGCCGGGATCGACCTCGGCGGCGCGATCGCGTTGCGGTTTGCCGCGCTCCATCCGGAGCGCGTGTCGCGACTCGTGCTCATCAACAGCCTGACCCAGGAAGCCACGCCGGCCGCCGACGTCCGCGCCCTCCAGCGAAACACGGCGAAATTCGCGCTTCGCGTCGCCAGCGGAATCCTCGGCGCGGCCCCGCTCCTCACACCGGTGCTCGAAGGGAGTGTGGCCGACCGGACGCACATGCCCTGGCGACTCGTCGCGCGCTACCTGGCGCCGTACGTGGGCCGGGATGGCGTCCAGCACCTGTTGATGCTCGCGGCCTCGGTCACCGCCGATGATCTCGACGGGACGCCGCCCTCCGACGTGCGGGTGCCGACGCTCGTTGTGCGCGGCGAGGCCGACCAGTGGCTCGACGAAGGCGTGGCCGAACGGCTGTGCGCCGCGATCCCCGACGGCCGCCTGATCCGCCTGCCGGGGGCGGGGCGCCTCATCCCCGAAGAGGCGCCGGAGCAGCTCGCCGGATTGCTGCTCGACTTCGTGGAGGGACGCGGCGCGGAAGCGGTGCCGAACGCGCCCTGACGAGGTCACCGCCGAGCTGCGGGCGGACATCCGAGCACCGTATTGATCCAGCGCACGAGTGGGATCGCGGGACGGTAGAGCCGCGCGAGCCGGTCCGGCAGATCAGCGCGGCCGAGCAGCGCCGGGGGGACGGGGCGGCTGACCGTGAAGGAGCGGTAGAGCAGCCATTGCGCCGCCGGGTGCGACGGCCCGAACCCGCGCGGCAGGCGCGTGAGCTTCGCCTCACCGCTCAGGGCGCCGAAGTGCGGCCGGAGCGTCCGGAGGGCCCGGACGAAGCCCGGGAGATCGTCGGTCAGCCCCTCGCGAATGCGCGCCAGCACGGGCGGTGGGGGCATCCAGATGCCGGCCGCCACGAAGCACCCGTCCGGCGGCGGGGCGATGTGGAAGTAGAGACCGGCGCCGCCGTGGACGACGGTACCGGCCGGCCCGCCGAGCGATCGGTGGTTGATCCAGAAGCCCACGTTGGTCTTGTACGGCGACTTGTCCCTGGAGAAGCGGACATCACGGTGGATCCGGAACAGCGACCGCCTGGGGTCGGCCACGAGCTCGGGCGCGATGGTGGCGAGGCGCACATCCACCTCCGACAGGAGCGCGCGCATCGGGAGGCGAAGCTCCTCGTCGTAGATCGCGCGCCGGGGCTCGAACCAGTCGCGGCGGTTGTTCCGCGCGAGGCCGCGCAGGAAGCGCAGGGCCGCCGGCCGGAAACCGGCGAAATCGGGCGCGGGGGTGACCATGGTCAGCAAGCTGCGGTGTCGCTTGTCGTTGCGCTACCGGTGTCGGTGCGCCACCGGTGCGCCGCCCCGTCACGCGCGTCGCGTCTGGCGTCACCGGGCCAGATCGAGCTGCCGGCGCGGGCCTTCAGCGGGGGCCCCGTACGGGGCCTCCGTACGGGGCCTCCGTATGGGGCGTCCGTATAGGCGTCCAGCACTGCGCTCGTGGCCCGCGTATTGATTACATTTCGAGGGTTGTACGACGTCATCACACCAGCGGAGTGACATGGCCAAACAGAGGAATCGTCGGTTTCACGAAGTCGCCGCGCCGACCGCGTTCGAAGAGGCGCGCGACGAGCTGTTCCAGCAGATCATGCAATGCGGCGTCATCGGTGCGGCGTCCGAGCACCAGGACGAGTGGTTTCAGGGCACGATGGCATATCTGGCGGACCGCTACTCCGAGCTGACCCCCACGCAACTGATCGAGTTGCGGACGCTCGGCGAACGCTTCGTGCAGCCGCCCAAGCGGGCGGCGGCTGAGATCGGCAGCAGCGCGACAGCCGCGTAGCGCACGGGACAGGAGCCGGGGCATCATCCGGCTCTCCTGATCAGGAACACCGAGGGCCGGCGGCAGCTCGTTGCACGCCGGCCCTTCGATCGTCGCGGGGTCGGGATGCATGCTCGTCTGATGGGGTCCACCGACAGCACGAACGCCGAGTATGTGCACCTGCTGGCCGACTTCGCGGGCGTGCGGGAATCGCAGCTCGGCGACGCGCCGCTGCTGACCGGGCTGCTGATCGCTGCCGCCGGTGGGGCGGGGCTGGTCGCGATCGGCGCGCCGCTCGTGCGGCAGCGCCCCGATGGCGGGGTCGCCGCCGTCCTGGTCCTCGAGCGGTGCCACATCGCCGTCCACACGATCCCCTCGCGAGGCGTCCTCCTGCTCGACATCCTCGTCTGCCCGCCGAGTGACCCGCGCATCGTGCTGGACGTATTCGCCCGCCGGCTGCCGGCGTCGGCGATCCGCACGGAGCAGCGGGCGAGAGGCTGACCGCCATGCTCGTCCTCGCCATCGCCGCCGGCCTGGCGCTCACCTGGGACGTCCTCCTGGCGAGCCGGCTGGCGCAGTTGCGGACGACCCCGCGCATCCTCGCCGCGCTCGGAGGACTGGGGGCGTTGCTCGCCGCGCCCGCGCTGCTGATCGCGATCGCCATCCCATCGGAGCTGACCGGGCGGTCGGTGGCCGGGGTCGCATGGATCTGGCCGCTGACGGTGGCGATCTTCGCCGCCGAGTCGCTGTACGCGACCGTGCGCCGGCTCGCGAGTCCGCTCGTGGGTGTGCCGGTCACGCTCTACAACGTGCTCTTGCTCATCGTGGCCGTGACGCGGTACCTCGAGGAGGGCGGCGCGACACCCCCGAGCTGGGCCCTGACGCTCGTGGCCGCGTACACGACGGCGCTCGGCGCCGCCAGCGGGCCGGTTGCGCTCGCGTCACCCTACGCGGTGCTCGTGCCGCTCGCCGCGCCGGCACTGCCCGGCCGCTGGCGCGTCAGCGCGGCCGGGCGGGCCGTGCTCGCCCTCGCGGCCGGCCTGACCGTCGCCGGCGTGCTCGCCTGGCTGCCGGCGGCTGCGAGCGCGGTGCGCAGCTACGACCGGTACGCGTCGGACCCGCTCCAGGAGCGCCCGGCGGGTGATTTCGCCGTCGGCGTGCGGCTCCTGCCGCCGATCGAGGCACCACCGCCGCCGGCGGCGCTGCGGAATGATCTCGCGCTCGTCGACACCACGGGGGCAGAGCTCGTGAGTCTCGTGGTCGACCCGTCCGGAGCGCACGCCGCGGCGCTCGACTCGATCGCGCGCGTCTTCGACCCGCTCCGCCGGGACAGCACGCTGCTCGTGGTCACGTTGGGGTACCCGCGCGAGGCCGCGCGACGGCGCCGCGCATCGGCGAGCGCGTACGAGGCCGAGCGCCTCGCCGACCTCCAGCGCATCGTGCGGCGCTTGCACCCCGACTATCTCCTGCCGGCTGACGAGCCGTACGGCCGCGGCGCGCGCGCGCTGGGGTCCCTCCCGGTCGGAACCTGGATCCGGTATCTCACCGATGCGGCGCGGACGGTGCGCGCGATCGATCCGCACGTCAAAGTGGGCATCGCCGCGGCCGCGTTCGACAGCCGCGACAGCGCGCTGTACGCCTGGGCGGCCGCACCCGGCTCGCCGATCGATGCGGTGGGATTCTCGCTCTACCCGGCCTTTGCCGGCGCGGTCACCCTCGACGCGCGGATGCGCGCCGCCGATCGGTGGATGCGGCGGCTCGCGCCGCCGGTCAAGGAACAGTGGGTGTTCGCGGCCGGCGGGTACCCGGCCGCCCACGGCGAGGCGGCGCAGGCGCTGGCGATCTGGGGAACGCTCGCATGGGCGACGAGCCACAGCGACATCAAGGGGGCGATCGTCGCCGAGGCCGCCGACTACGACGACATCACCGGGCTTCGGGCGGCGAGCGGCCGGTTGCGCCCGGCGGCGGCGGCGGTCACGCGCGCGACTCGGCAGCTCCGGGAAGCGGCGGAGTAGGCGCGCGACCGCCCACCGGGCCGCGCGCCGCGCCACGCACCGGGGTCGCTCACCGGTCGCGCACCGCGCCACGCACGACGCCTTCGACCACGCGGGCGGGGTCGAAGTACTGCCCGGCGACGCGGCGCACGTCGTCCAGGGTCACGGCACGCACGCGCGCCTCGTACTCCTCCAGCTCCTCGAGCCCGCGACCGAACGACCAGGCGTCGACCATCTCGCCGAGGAGCGTCGCGCCGCTCTGCCGGCTGATGGCGTGGGTACCGATCGCGTACGTCTGCGCGCGACGCAGCTCGTCGGCCGTCACGCCCTCGTGCACCAGTTTCTCGAACTCGCCGAGGAGACCGGAGCGCGCCAGGTCCTCCTTGTCGGGCGACGTCGCGATGTAGCCGATGAACGTTCCACCGAGGGCGCGCTCGGCCGCGAACGCGTGCACGGTATAGGCGAGCGATCGGCGATCGCGCAGCTCGTCGAAGAACCGGCCACCCAGCCCGCTCGCGACACCGGCGATGAGCTCCGCGACCGTGCGGTCATCATCCAGCCGCCCCGGCGCCGGGAAGGCGAGTGCGAGCGCGGTCTGCGCCTTGTCGCGCGTGTCCGCACGCAGGCGCCGGCTCGGCGGCCAGATCGGCGGCGAGAGCGCCGGCAGTGTCGCCGGGCGAAGCTCCGCGAACGCCCGCCCCGCAGCCGCCGCCACGTCGTCCGGATCGCCGCCGCTCACGATCCCGATCACGGTCGGCGCGTCGAGCACTCGCGCGGCGTGCCAACTGCGGACGTCGTCGGCCGTGATCGCCCGCAGTGATGCGTCGGTCCCCAGCACGCTCCGCGCGTACGGGTGCGCGTCGTACGCGGCCTCGGTCGCGAGCCGGACCGGGTACCGGTACATGTCGTCGCGCAGATTCTCGAGCTCGACCAGCGCCAGCGTCCGCTCGGTGTTGACGGCCGCCGCATCCAGCAGCGGACGCTGCACGACGTCGCCGAGGAGGGCGAGGGCCGCGGCGGTGTGTCGCCCCGGGACGGAGAGGGTCCATCCGAAGGACTCGGTGCTCACGCTCGCGCCGATGCTGCCGCCCAGCATCTCGACCGCCTCGGCGAGCTGCGCCGACGACCGTCCGGCCGCTCCCTTGAGCGCCGCGCGCACCGTGAGCGACGTGAGGCCGCCGCGGGCGACACCCTCGTCACGCGCGCCGCCGACCGCGAACACACCGGCGTGCGTCACCCGCGCGTCCGGCTTGCGCCGCACCAGGATCGGAATGCCACTCGGCGCCCGATAGACCCGCACGTCACCTCGCTCGGCCTCCAGCCTCGCCGGCGCGCGCCCGCGCACGGCGGCCGGGGCGATCGCGGGGGCCGCGGCCGGGGCGGGCTCCGGCGCGTCCAGCGGCGGCGGCGGGGTCGCTCCGGGCGGGGCGAGCAGCCCGGGCACGGTGTCGGCCAGCACCGGCGAGCCGGAGGGCCGGTAGACAACCACCCCGACCGCGTCCCGCGTCAGGTACCGCCGGAGCGCGCCAGACACCTCCTCCGGACTCGCCGACAGCGCACGCTCGAGATAGCGCACGCCGAGCGACCAGTCGCCGAGCGCCTGCCATTCGGCGAGGTCGCTCGCCTGCCCTTCCATCGACTCCAGGCGGCGCACCCAGCGCGACTCGAGCAGTCGCTGCGCGCGGACCAGTTCCCGGTCGGTGACGCCGACCTCCTGGAGCGCCTCGATCTGCGCCCAGATCGCCGGCGCGGCCTCGGCGGCTCGCGGCGGCGGTGCCTCCGCATGGACGAGGAATACGCCGACCTCGGTCGGCGTATAGTTGGCGGCGGCGATCGTCGAGGCGAGCTGACGCTCCCGGACCGCACGATACAGGCGGGATCCCCGTCCGGCCCCGAGCACGAGCGCGGCGAGATCGAGGAGCGGCGTGTCCGGATGCAGTGTCGGGGGCGTGCGCCAGCCGAGCAGGAGCTGTGTCTGGACGATGTCTCCCGACCACTCACGATACCGGGGCGTCGGTGCCGCGTCGGGCTCCGCGGGGCCCGGCTCGCGCGCGACGGCGCCGTCGGGCAGTGACCCGTAGCGGCGCTCGACGGCCGCGCGCACGTCGCCGGGATCGACATCGCCGACGACCGACAGGATCGTGTTGCTCGGGCGGTAGAACGTGCGATGGAAGCCCGTCACCCGATCCCGGGTGAAGCCGCGCAGCGCGTCCGGCCGCCCCATGCGCCATCGCCGCATCCGGTGGCGATCGTGGAGGAGCGCGTAGAGGCCCTCGGTCGCGATCGCGCCCGGCGAATCCTCCTTCCGCCGCACTTCCTGGATGATGACCTCGATCTCCTTGGCGAGCTCGCTGGCGTCGATCGACGACTGCGCGTAGGCGTCGGCCTGGATCGCGAGCGCATCGGCGAACCGGGCCGCCGGAACGACCGTGTAGTAGCTGGTGTGGTCGTAGATCGTGTGGGCGTTGAGGTAGCCGCCACTCGCCTTGGTCTCGCGCGCGATCTCACCGACGCCGCGGGTCGGGGTACCCTTGAAGTACATGTGCTCGAGGACGTGCGCGATGCCGACCAGGTCGTCCGGCTCGTCGAAGTAGCCGGCCCTGACGTGAGTGACGATGGCGACGGCCGGTGCTCCACGATCCCGCCGCGCGAGCAGCGTGAGGCCGTTCGGGAGCACGGTCATCTCGGGGGGGTTGACGGCGGCGGCGAGGTCTGCCGTGAGGGCGGCGCTCATCAGCGGCTGGTGCGCATGGGGATCGACCTGGTGCTCCGGGCGTCCGTCAGCAGTGACGGTGGGATCGGGCCCCCGTCGGAGTGTCCCGGGGTGGGCTCACGATGCCGGGGCTGGCCCGGCGGGGCCGGGAGCCGTCGAGCCGGTCGAGTCGCCGGCGCAGGCCGTCCAGGGACCGGGGCCCGCCCGCTGGAAGAAGCGCGCCGCCTCGGCGGTCCGTCCGACTCTCGTGAGGCTGCACGCGAGCCAGCCCTGCGCGCCGCGGTCGTCGGGCGCCGCCGACACGGCCCGCACATAGAAGCGGCGCGCGAGCTCCGGGTGTCCGGTCGCGAGCTGAAGTGCGCCCATCTCCCGGAGCGCCGTGGGATCGGTCGGTCCCAACCGAACGGCGGTGGTCAACTCGGTCCGGGCCGTGGTCAGGTCTCCGGTCTCTCGCGCGATGCGCCCGAGATAGGCGTGCGGCAGCGGATCGGTGCTGTCGGCCACGGCGGCCTGTCGCAGCGCCGTGCGCGCCTCATCGAGCCGGCCCGCGCCGTAGGCCGCGATCCCGCGCGACCGCGCCGAGCCGATCCGGGACACCGACCTGATGAGCCCCCCGCCCGCGCCGGCACGGAGGGCAAACGCGATTGCGCCCACGACGACCACCGCCACCAGCAACCCGGCCAGGATCGGTCCGGCCGATGCAGCCGAGCCGGACGCCGACCAGCCGCCGGGGCCCGGTGGGGCCGGCGATGGCGCGGCACCCGGCGAAGGCACTCCCGTCTGCCCCGACGCCGCCGCAGCGACCGCGGCGGCGCCCGCCAACCGCGCCAGCGCGTCCCGCGCCGCGGTCATGTCGGCTTCGGCGAGCGTCACCCCCGACTGCCGGGCCCGCTCGGCGAGGGCGAGGAGATCGAGGAGCGCATGTCCCTGATCGAGCGTGATGAGGTCCCGCTGCCGGAGCGCGCGGACGAGGGCCTGTCCGACCGGCCGGTCGGGCGCGGATGGCGGCGCGTCGGGCACCGCGGTCTGGAGCGTTGCTTCGACCGCGTCCCACGCGCGCGTCACCGCGCCGGTGCGGGCCAGTGCGTCGGTCGTCCGACCCGCGCTCCCGAGGGCGCTCTGCCCCGCCATGGCAGCGGCACCGGCGACCCCGGTACCGGCGCTGCCGGCGCCGCCAGTACTGCCAGTACTGCCAGCGAGCGGCGCGTCGGCAGCGCCGCCGGGCGCCGTCACTGCACGATGCGCAACAAGCCCGCGTCGGCGCTGCCGCGGATGAAGCTCTCGGCGTCTTCGGTCGGGATGGTCACGCCGGTGATCGACTGTCCACGGCGGGCCTCCGTGAGCATGAACTCGGCGACCGAGCGCCCGGAGGCCGCGTCCGCCGCGTCCCGCATCTCGGAGACGATCTCGTCCCAGGTCCCCTCGAACTCGCGCCCATCGCGCACGACCCGGTGCGAGCTCGTATCGCGCTTGGCCGCGAGATCGGTCAGCAGCGCGCCGAACAGCTCCAGCTGATGTCGCGCCTCGTTCTGCGCGTCATCGAGCGCCCGCTGCTCGATCTCGGCCAGCATCTCGTCGATGTCGTTCTCCTCGCCAGCCAGCTCGGCGAGCCGGGCGTCCCACGGGCGAAGCTCCGCATCGTCGTCGGCCAGTCGATAGACGCTCTTCTTGAGCTCGACCAGGCGCCAGATCCCGAGCTCATCCCAGTGATCGTCCGGCGTGGTTCGATCGAGGTGGTACAGCGCAGCCTCGTACTCTCCACGATCGTAGAGGATGTTCCCGAGATAGATGCGGGCCTCGCTGTGGTCGCCGTCGAGCTGGAGCGCCCGGCGGAGCGTGGCGACCGCCTTCTCGTCCTCGCCGAGTCGATGCTGCGCGTAGCCGACACAGGCGACCGCTTCGGCCGAATCGGGAACCTGTTGCACCGCGATATCGAAGAAGTCCCGCGCATCGTCGATCACGCCCTCGCGGAAGAGCGCGCGACCGACCTGGAGCATCAGCTCCACATCGTCGCGATAGCCGAGCTCGAGGATGCGGCGGAAGCTCTTGAGGGCCGCGGCATGCTGGCCGAACTTGAGCAGCGTCTCGCCCAGCCCCGCGAGCGCGTCCTCGTGCTCCGGGTCGAGGACGAGGGCCTCCTCGAAGCTCTTGCGCGCCCACGCGTACTCCTCTCGGGCGAGCCGGGCGTAGCCGACCCCGACGTGCAGCTCTACCGCATTGGGGTAGAGCGCGAGTCCCTCACGGAGCACAGCGAGCGCTTCGTCGTACTGGCCTTCGTTGTACAACTGGTGCGCGCGCTCATCGTACTCCTCGGAACTCAGAAATGGGGTTGGCATATCTCCACGAACCTCCATCGCATGAGGGTCTGCCTATTGTACCATTTGGACGCACCCGAGTTCAACCGGGATGACCGGCATCGCGGCCGGCGTGAGACCTCCACGTCAGTGGCGGGCAGCGCGGGACGTCGATGCATCCCCGTGTCGTACCTCCTCAAAGAACAGACGCGCCGCCGCGTCCGGGATCACGGCCCGAGATGCCGCGTCCAGGAGGGACGAAAGGCAGAAGGCGTGCCCGCCCCGGCGCTCACGGCTGAGCGGCCGTACGGCTCGTGGGGCGGTGGAACTCGCCGCCGGCGTTCCAGGTCGGCACGGCTCGGGCGTCGGCGATGGCCCACCCGAACCCCAGCACGAGCTGTGAGAGTCGGACGGCGCCACGCAGGTCGACACCGGGTCGGTACTCGTCAGACGGTTGGTGGTAGCGGTGCGCGGCGTACGCCGCCTGTTGTGTCTTCCCCCAGTCATCCGGGCGACCGACGAAGTCGGTGCCGGCACCGAGCGAGAGCGCGGGGACACCGGCCCGGGCGAAAGAAAAGTGATCCGAGCGATAGAAGTGTCCCTGCTCCGGGTGGTCGTCGGCCGATACCCGCATGCCGTGCGCCCGGGCGTAGCGGGCGAGGGCGGGGCCCAGTGAGCTCTTGCGCTCTCCGACGGCGCCGAGATCCCTGGTGAGGCCCAGCAGATCGCCGCCGTCGACGTTGAGATCCGCGACGAGATCGGCCGCCGGGACCGGCGGATGCGCGACAAAATACGACGACCCGAGGAGCCCCGACTCCTCGGCCGTCGGGAAGAGGAAGAGGAGCGAGCGCCGCGCGTGTGGGGACGCCGCTGCGGCTCGGGCGATCGCCAGCACGTCCGCCACCCCGGACGCATTGTCTTCGGCCCCGTTGTAGATGGAGTCGCCGTCGACCGGCGGCCCGATGCCGAGGTGGTCCCAATGGGCCGAGAAGACGACCATCTCGTGACGCACGGCAGGGTCGCGGCCGCGGACAAGACCGACGACATTGTCGGCCACGACGCGCTCGACTCGATTGGTGAACGAGAGATCGACCAGGATCCCGGTCGGCAGCGGGCGGAACGCGCGCAGCGATGCGCGTGCGCGGAGGGTGGACAGGTCGAGCCCCGCCGCGGCGAGCAGTGAGGTCGCCGCGCTGTCGGTGATCCAGCCGCGGATCCCGAGTGGTGGGGGCAGTGCCGTGTCCCGCGGCAGGAGGCGCTGCTCCGCGTCCCACGAGCTGACAACCGTGTGCCAGGGATAGCCGGCGTCGGCGGTCGTGTGGATGATGAGGGCGCCGACCGCGCCGCGTCGCTCGGCCTCCTCGAACTTGTACGTCCAGCGCCCGTAATACGTCATTGCCGGCCCGTCGAACAGATCGGGGTCCGTCGGCGTCGCGGGTGGCTCGTTCACGAGCATGAGGAGCACCTTCCCGCGCACGTCGACGCCCTTGTAGTCGTCCCAGCGATACTCGGGAGCGGTCACGCCGTAGCCCACGAAGACCAGCTCCCCGTGGGCCGCGCTGGTCGCGGTGGCGGATCCGGCCCAGACCACGATGTCGGCCGGGTCGCGAAGGGTAGCCGACGCCCGTCCCTCGACGCTGGCCCGCATCGTGGCGTGATTGGCGGTCACGACATCGATCGGAACGGGCTGGAAGTACGACCCGCGCCACCCCGGCTCGACGCCGGCGCTCTCCAGTGCGCTCGCGATGTACTCGGCCGCGAGCCGTCCACCGCGCCGCCCCGGGGCGCGCCCTTCCAGCAGGTCGGAGGCGAGGAAGCGGAGATGCGCGTCGATCTCACCGGTCGTGATTGCCGCGCTCCGTTGCGGCGGCGCGATCGGCACCGGTGACTGCGCGGCGGCCGCGGGGGCCCGGCAGGTCGCAAGACAGGCGGCCACCGACACGCCGACCAGCAGCACGGGCGAGCGCGAGCCGTTCCAGCGCGTCGGCATGCGCCCTATGTTAGCATGCGCGGCGACGAGCCGCCCGGTCGTCATCCGCGGCTCGCGGTCGGGTCGCCTGGCCGCCGGATCGGACTTGACGACGGGGCGGTAGCGTAGTCCTTGCGAGGTGGGTCGGTCGGGCCCAGCCGCGCCGGGCGCGGAGACGGCCCGCTGTCCCGCCATCGCGTCTTCATCACTTCACTCGAGGACCCATCGATGCTCGTACGGACCCGCGCGCTGGTTGCGGCCATCTCGGTCGCGGTCGTGCTTCCGGAGTTGGCGTCAGGGCAGAGCGCAGCCCTCCGTGGCACGACCACCGCAGACGGGCCGGTGCAGTTGGCGTCCGCTGCGATCGGTGCGGCGGCGCTCCCGGCCGGCTTTGCCAGCCGACCGGCTGAGGTCAGCGTCGCCGACGGGGGGACGCCGGTCAGCGCGTCCGTCGCGGACGCGGACGGGACGGCGAGCAATGCCGGCGAGTCGGTCGCGGCCCATCCCGACCTGGCGCCGACCCCGCTCATCCCGGCCGGCTCCAACGACCCTGAACCGCTGTCGCTGGCATCGTCGGCGGCTGGCCCGAGCGCGGCGCTCGCCACGGCCGGCATCCACGCGCAGATCGCCCGGGAGGCCGTGACGCCGGCCGAGCAGGCGCAGCGGGCCGCGCACCACGGCGGGCTGGGAACAGATGGCGCGCTCATGATCGTCGGGGGCGCCGCCTTCATCGCGGGGCTGATCATCGGGGGCGGGGCCGGGACGGCCATCGCGATCGGTGGGGCGGCCGTCGGGCTGTATGGGCTATACCTGTATCTCCAATAACCGCAAGCACTTCCCGTCAATGGCTCGCCCGACCCGGTTGCTCGCCCCCCTCGCCGAGCGTCTCTGGATGTATGGCGCGGACGACGCCGGAGCAGGCCAATCGAGTGCACAGTGTCGTCAGCCTCGTGGCCAAGATCGTCACCGCGGCCGCGGCGCTCGCGACGGTTCTGGGGTACGTGCATAGCGTCGGGCTCGACGGATCGGGGACGCGCCGAACCATCGGGACCTTTGGGGCGGCCTGGGTGGGGATCTCCCCGGCCGCCGACACGGCGGGCGCGATCGGGGACAGCGTGCATCTGGCCGCGACGGTCACCGACCGGCACGGGACGGCGCTCGTCGGCGCCACCATCGCCTGGAGCTCCACGGATTCGGCGGTGGCATCGGTCAGCGATGGCGTCGTGGTCGCGAGGGCTCCTGGCACGACGACCGTCGTGGCGGCGGTCGGAGAGCTGATGGCCCGGGCGATGGTGGTCGTGCGTCCGCGCGTGGCCGCCCTGCACCTCGCGAGCGACAGCGCGGTCACGCTCGCCGAGGGGGACGCGCGGGCCGTGTCGCTCCGCGCAACCGACGCACGCGGCCACCCCCTGCGCGCCGACGCGACACCAGCCGTCTGGCGGAGCGGTGACACGCTCGTCGCTGCCGTCGACTCGGTAGGACGGGTGAGCGGCAAGGCAGCCGGGCGGACGACCATCTCGGCGTCGGTCGCCGGTGTCTCGGCCCAGATGCCGATCACCGTCGTGCCGGTTCCCGGGTCCCTCACGGTCGTGAGCGGGAGCGGGCAGGATGCCGCCGCCGGCGGCCCCCTGCCGACGCCGATCGTGATCCGCCTCACGTCGCGTCGCGGCCGGCCGATGCCCGGCGTGAGCGTGCACTTCCGGCGGGTGGACGCGGGCGGCACGACCGATCTGGGCACCGCCGTGACCGACGGTGACGGGAAGGCACGACGCACCTGGCGGCTCGGGGAGTTCCCGGGGCGGCAGCGGCTGCTCGCGAGCGTCGACGGATTGGACAGCACGGCGCTGGCGGAGGCCGAAGCCGAGCCCGTGGCCGCGAACACGCGCATTGCGCTGCTCGAGGACGGGCAGCGGGCGCCGATCGCGACCACGGTGCCGGCACACGTCGGGATCCGGCTCACCGACTCGAGCGGCCGCGCCCTGGTGGACGTGCCGGTGCGGTGGGAGACGCTCGACGGCGGGACCGTCGCCGGGGCCGGGGCACGCTCCGATTCCACGGGGACCGCCGAGGCGACGTGGGTCCTCGGCCCGACGGCGGGGCGGCAGCGGGTGCGGGTATTCGTCGGCAACGGGCGGCTGGTCAAGCCGGCGCTCCTCCACGTGACCGCCCTGCCCGGACCGGCCGCCAGTGTGCGTGCGGTCGCCGGCGCGGGACAGCGGGCGGCGGTCGGGACCACCCTGCCCAAGGCGATCGTGCTGCGCGTCGCCGACGCGGCGGGGAACGCCGTCCCCGGCGCGCGGGTGACGCTGGCGCCGGCCGCCGGCGCCGTCCCGGACAGTGCGCCAGTCACCGACACGGCCGGCGTCGTCCGGACACGCTGGACGCTGCCGATCGCGGCCCGACCCGCGGTGTATCATCTGACGGCACGCGTCGAAGGCGTCGTCCAACCGGTCGACGTCACCGCTGCCGGCATCCCGCCGGCGGCGCGCGCGCCGTCCCGCAGCCGACGCCGGCACGTGTGAGCGGGCGTGGTCTCGCCGGCCGTGAGTCCCGCATGAACGCACGTGTCGCATTCGTGCTCGGTGGCGGAGGCCTGAAGGGGTTCGCGCACATTGGCGTGCTGCGGGCGCTGAACGAGGCCGGGATCCGGCCGACGGTGTACGCGGGCACGAGCATCGGAGCGCTCGTCGCGGCGGCGAGTGCCGCGGGCATGCCGACCGACCTCATGGCCGAGCGGGCACTGCGGCTCCAGCGGCGCGACCTCTTTCGCCTGAACCACGTCGGCATGCTGCTCGAGCGCCGCCGCGCGGCGTCGATCTATGCCGGGGAGCCGCTGCGGGCGCTGTGCGACGCCAACGTGCCGGGCGGCACGTTCTCGGACCTCCCGGTCCCCGTCCTCGTCAACACCTTCGACGTGCGCGGGGGCACGCAGGTCGTCTGGGGGTTGCCCGGCCTCCGGCACGTCTCGGTCGTCGACGCCGTGTACGCGTCGTGCGCGCTGCCCGGGTTCTTTCCGCCGGGGCGCGTCGACGGGCGGTTGTGCATCGACGGCGGCACGATCGACAACCTCCCCGTCCAGGTCGCGGCGGTCGGGATGGACGCGCTGATCGCGGTCGACGTGGGGAGCACTGATCTGACCCACGATGCGGACGTGGCCGAGCAGGGCTTCGCGAGCACCTACATGCGCGCCGCGACCGCGATGATGCACGCCCTCCAGCAGGTGCCGCTCACGCGCTGGGAGGGACCGCCGATGTTGCTCATCCGGCCACGGATCGCGCACATCGGGTGGCTCAGCTTCGCGCACACGGAGGAGATCATCGCCGAGGGATACCGCGCCGCCCGTGAAGCGCTCGCGACCTGGGACGACGTCCTGGCGGCCGCCGGCGGTGTGTTCCCTCGCCGGTGCGTGCGGATCGCCGTCGACCGCGCGCGGTGCACCGGCTGTGGCCTGTGCGTGGCGCTGGCGCCGGACACGATGGGGCTCGACACCACCGGTCACGCGTACCCGAAGGCGGACCGATTCCATTGGTCACCGGCGGACGGTGATTTCATCCACCAGTGTCCCACGAGCGCGCTGTCCGTGCACTCGTCCGGGCCGGGTCCCCTGTCGGAGGCCGGCGCGGGCGTCGACGAGTGGGGCTGGGGAGGCGCGTGACGGCTACTTCACGAGCTGTCGCAGGACGTAGGAGAGAATGCCTCCGTGGCGATAGTACGCGAGCTCCTCGGGGGTATCGATGCGCGCCTGGACCGCGAACGCCGTATCGTGCCCCTCGGGCGTCCGGGCGTGCACGATGAGGCGGGCCCGCGGCCGGAGCGCATCCGAGACCCCCTCGATCTCGTAGCGCTCGAACCCCGTGAGCCCGAGCGACTGCCGGGTCGCCCCATCCATGAACTCGAGCGGCAGCACACCCATGCCGACGAGATTGGAGCGGTGGATGCGCTCGAATGACTCGGCGATGACGGCGCGGATCCCGAGCAACCGCGTGCCCTTGGCCGCCCAGTCGCGCGAGGAGCCCGTGCCGTACTCCTTGCCGGCGATGACGAGCAACGGGGTCTCGGTCCGCGCGTACGCGACCGCGGCGTCGTAGATCGTGAGAGCCTCCCCGGCGGGGCTCATCCGTGTCCACCCCCCTTCCGTGCCGGGTGCGAGCTCGTTCCGGAGGCGGATGTTGGCGAAGGTGCCCCGGACCATGACCTCGTGATTGCCGCGCCGCGCGCCGTAGGAGTTGAAATCGGCGCGCGCGACGCCCCGATCGATCAGCCACTGGCCCGCCGGACTGCGCACGGGGATCGTCCCGGCCGGAGAGATGTGGTCGGTCGTGATCGAGTCGCCCAGGAGCGCGAGCACGCGCGCGCCGGCGATCGGTGCGATGGGGGACGGTGTCCGCGTCATCCCCTCGAAGTAGGGAGGATGCTTGACGTACGTGGAGCGCTCGTCCCAGGCGTAGCGATCTCCGGTCGGGATCGGGAGCGCACGCCACCGCTCATCCCCCTCGAACACGCTCGCGTATTGATCCCGGAACTGCTCGCGCTTGACCGCCTGACGGATCTGCTGCGCCACGTCGCGCGGCGCGGGCCAGACGTCCCGGAGAAAGACCGGACCTCGCACACCGACGCCGAGCGGCTCGGTCGCGAGATCGATGTCCATGCGGCCGGCCAGCGCGTAGGCGACCACGAGCGGCGGTGAGGCGAGGTAGTTGAACCGCGTCAGCGGGTTGACTCGACCCTCGAAGTTCCGATTGCCGGAGAGCACCGCGGCGGCCACCAGGTTGTGCCCCTCGATCGCCTCCGCGATCGGCTCGGGGAGCGGGCCCGAGTTGCCGATGCAGGTCGTGCATCCGTAGCCGACGACGTTGAACCCGAGCGTGGCGAGATCCTCGAGCACGCCGGCCTCGCGCAGATAGTCGGTCACGACTTTGGACCCCGGCGCGAGGCTCGTCTTGACCCAGGGTTTGGTGGACAGCCCTGCCCGCACGGCGTTCCGCGCGAGGAGGCCGGCGGCGAGCATCACCGACGGGTTCGAGGTATTCGTGCAGCTCGTGATCGCGGCGATCACGACGGAGCCGTGCCGGAGCACGAACTCACGGCCGTTGAGCGCACAGGAGACACCCGGCTCGTGCTGCGGTTGTGCCCCACCCTCGTCGTCCTCCACCATGACCGCCCGCGACGTGTCCGCGGCGACCGGCGCGCCGCGCGCGGTCGCGGCCGGTGCGGCGCCGACCCGGTCGAGATCCGCCCGAAGGGCCTCCTGAAACATCGACTTCGCGCGGGAGAGCGGCACCCGATCCTGCGGCCGCTTGGGACCGGCGAGGCTCGGCTCGACGGTCGCGAGGTCGAGGCTCAGCGTGTCGGCAAACACGGGATCGGGCGTTCCATCGGTGCGGAACAGCCCCTGCGCTCTGGCGTAGGCCTCGACGAGCTGAACGTGCTGCTCCGGTCGCGCGGTCAGGCGCAGGTAGGCGAGTGTCTCGGCGTCGACGGGGAAGAAGCCCATCGTCGCGCCGTACTCCGGCGCCATGTTGGCGATCGTCGCCCGGTCCGCGAGCGACAGGCTCGAGAGCCCCGCGCCGTAGAACTCCACGAATTTTCCCACCACGCGCTTCTGCCGGAGCATCTGCGTCACGGTGAGCACGAGATCGGTCGCCGTGGCACCTGGCGGGAGCTCGCCGTGCAAGCGGAAACCGACGACCTCCGGTACCAGCATCGAGAGAGGTTGCCCCAGCATGGCCGCCTCGGCCTCGATGCCACCGACGCCCCAGCCGAACACGCCGAGTCCGTTGACCATCGTCGTGTGCGAGTCGGTGCCGACCAGCGAGTCGGGATAGGCGACCGTCTCGGCCCCCTCTCGCCGCGTGAACACGACCGATGCCAGGTACTCGAGGTTCACCTGGTGGACGATGCCGGTGTCCGGCGGCACGACGCGAAAGTTCTGAAATGCCGTCTGCCCCCAGCGCAGAAAGGCGTAGCGCTCCTGGTTGCGCTCGAGCTCGAGCCGGGCGTTGATCAGGAAGGCTGCATCCGACCCGTACTCGTCGACCTGGACGGAGTGGTCGATCACGAGGTCGACCGGTTGGAGCGGATTGATGCGGCTCGGCTGCCCGCCGAGGGCGGCGATCGCGTCCCGCATCGCCGCCAGATCGACCACCGCGGGGACGCCGGTGAAGTCCTGGAGGAGGACGCGGCTCGTTCGAAACGCGATCTCACGATCGGCGGGATGCGCCACGTCCCACCGTGCGAGGGACTCGATGTCTGCTCGTTTGACGAACGCGCCGTCCTCATTGCGCAGCAGGTTCTCGAGCAGGATCTTCAAGCTGATGGGCAGCCGATCGACGGTGGATCCCTCGAGTTGCCGGACCGCGTCGAGCTTGAAGATGAGGTACGACTCGCCGCCGACGGTCAGGGTCGAGCGGCTGCGAAAGGAATCGGGATGTGCCATGCGGGCGTCCCTGGCTACAGCGCCAAGCGGTGCCGGCCGGATCGGGCTCGATCGGCCCGGCGTGGATCACGGAGCCACTGCGCGCCGGGCGCGCAGGCTACAGGAAATCTAACGGAGCGACGCCGATCCGGCGGCGGCAGCGGAGAGGTGAGATGACGGGACGGCCCTTGGATGTCGCAGACCTGACGTGCGAGCTGGTGCGGATCCCATCGGTGAGCGGCAGCGAGGCCGATGTGGTCGGGGCCGTCGACTCGCTCCTGCGCGGGCGCGGATGGACGACGCGACGGATCCCGGTGACACCGGGCCGAGACGATCTCCTCGCGACGACCGACGCGAGCCCGCTCGTGACACTGTCGACGCATCTGGACACCGTCCCGCCGTTCATCCCTCCACGTCGCGAGGGCGGGCGCATCGCCGGACGCGGCGCGTGCGACGCCAAAGGGATCGCGGCGGCGATGATCTGTGCCGCCGAGCGGCTCCGCGCACGTGGTGTGTCGGTCGCCCTGCTCTTCGTGGTCGGCGAGGAGACGGTGCACGACGGTGCCGCGGCCGCCAATCCGGTCGCGACGACGAGCCGCGTGCTCATCAACGGCGAGCCGACCGAGAGTCGCCTCGCCGTCGGGACCAAGGGCGCGCTCCGTGTCGTCGTGCGCACGACCGGGCGAGCCGCCCATTCGGCCTACCCCGAGCTCGGCCACTCGGCGGTCGACGACCTGGTGGCTTTGCTGTCTCGACTCCCCACTGTGCCGCTACCGAGCGACCCGGTGCTCGGCCCCACGACCATCAACGTCGGCCTGGTCTCCGGCGGGGTTGCCGAGAACGTCGTCGCGCCGTTCGCCGAGGCGCGGATGCTCGTGCGCCTCGTCACCGACGTCGAGGCGATCGCGCCACGGTTACGCGCCTGGGCCGAGCCGGTTGCGGCCCTCGAGCTCGAGTCCCTCGTCCCGCCGGTACGACTCAGGACGGTAGCGGGATTCGACACGGTGGTCGTGGCCTACGCCACCGACATCCCGCGCCTGTCGCGGTGGGGGACACCGTACCTGTTCGGTCCGGGATCGGTTCACGTCGCGCACACCGACGACGAATGGATCGACGTCGCGGAGCTCGCGGCGGCGGTCGGCGCGTACGAGCGGCTCGCGGTCGGTGCACTCGCAGCGGACCGGGCGACAGTCGCCTCGCCCGCTGCGGCCGCAGGCATCAGGGGGTCGTAGCGCCGCCGCCCGGGGCCTGGGACGTGCCAGGGTGGGCGGGCGAGGGGGCCGAGGAGGAGGGAGAGGGGGATGGAGAGGGCGGCGCGCCGACGTGGGTCGTGTCGGGAGCGCTAGCCGGCGGAGCGCTGGGCGGCGGAGCGCTGGGCGGCGGGGCGCCGGCCGGTGTGCCCAGGCCGGTGTTCGCGGTGAAGATGGCGAAGCTCGTGTCATTTGCGATCGCGTCCACCGTCACCTGGGACGGCATGAACGCATCGCCCGAGCTCTCGAGCGAGATCACGTGCGGACCGGGCTCAATGCGGATCACGAGCGGCGAGAACCCGAACGTGCGCCCGTCCACGCGCACGCGCGCCGTGCCGCCGTGCGAGACGACCCGGATGTACGCGGACGCATCGCCGCCGGGGTTGGGCGGCGCCCCCTGTGCCGCGAACAGCACCGGGTCGGCGGCGACCGGCGGCCGCACGCGGGCGTCGCGCGGCGCGGCGGTGTTGACGTCGAAGGTCGTGTCGATGTCGATCGCGGAGTCGGCGGCCGCGGCCCCGGTCGAATCGTGGACCGCCGCTGCGCGGTGCCGCAGCGCCGCCGGATGGGCGAAGGCGGGTGGACGGAGCACCAGGGCCAGGTACAGGGCCACCGCCGCCCCGGCGAGCAACGACAGGAAGGCAACCGTGCCGCCGAGTCCCGCGCCCGCCGGCGCCGGCTCCGGCGCGACGGCGGTGGGAACGCCGGTTCGCGTGACGCTCGAGACCGGGCGACTGCCCCCCAGGGCCTCGACGAAGGCAGAGGCGGAGGAGAAGCGTCCCGACGCGGACTTGGCCATCGCGCGCTTGAGCGCAAGGTCGACGAACGGCGGCAGTGTGTTCACGAGCGTCGAGGCCGTCGGCACCTCGGCCGACAGGTGCAGCTTGAGCAGATCCTGCACGCGCACGGCCTCGAACGGGCGGCGGCCGGTGAGCATCTCGAAGGCCATCACGCCGAGCGCATACTGGTCGGCGCGCGGGTCGATCTCCTCGCCCCGCCATTGCTCGGGTGACATGTAACCGGGTGAGCCGATCACGGCGCCCGTGCCGGGTCCCATGTCGCCGGCACCAAGCGCCTTGGCGATCCCGAAGTCCGACACCATCGCGTGTCCGCTCTCGGCGATCAGGACGTTGGCCGGCTTGATGTCGCGGTGCACGACACTCTGCCCGTGGGCGTAGTCGAGCGCGCTCGCGACATCGCGCAGGATCTCGAGCGCGTGGTGAAAATCGAGCGTGCGATGGCCGTCGAGCATGTCCTCGAGCGTGCCGCCGCGCACGAGACGCATCGTGTAGTAGGCGACGGTGTTCCGCTGGCCGACGGCGAAGATCGGCACGACGTTCGGGTGATCGAGCCGGGCCGCGAGCTTGGCCTCGCGCTCGAACCGGGCGTACGCTTCGGGGGAGAGCACCGGGTCGAGGGCGAGCACCTTGAGCGCGACCTCGCGGTCCAGGGCCATCTCGCGGGCGCGAAAGACGATCCCCATCCCTCCGCGGCCGAGGAGCTCCACGAGCTGATAGGCGTCACCGATCGCGTCCTGGAGCCGAAGCCGGATGCGCTCCGCCTGCTCGGCCGAGTTGCCACCGGTGATGGTCGCCCCGCACCGAACGCACGTCGTGGCTCCGGGCGCGATCGTCGCACCACACCGCGCGCATCCCCCCGGCAGGCCGACGGGAGTCGTCACGCCTGCGGCCACAGACTCGCGGGGGCTGCCAGAGCTGCCGGTCACTAGTCTCCGCAGGCCGAAGTCGGGGCCCACTCCCGCGCGATCGTCGCGGGATGGCGGGCCGGCCCCCCTAATGAGGGGGCTCTCAGGGTGACGGCCTCATCCGCACGGACGTCACGTCTCGCGGTCGGTCAGAATGGCCGGTGGCGGTCTGCCGTCGCGAAATCGAACGGTCCATAGGAGGCGGGTGCGGGGGCGGCGAAATTGGGGGGAGAAATGGTCGATCCCAGAGCCCTCGCCCGCGAGCTCTACGCTGCCGCGATCGCCGGGGCGGACCCGGAAGCGGCCGCCCGATCCGCCGTCGCGCGACTCACCCCGGCGCCGACGCCCGGGGCCCGGACCTGGATCATCGCGATCGGCAAGGCGTCGATCGCGATGACGAGCGGCGCGGTGCGGACGCTCGTCGATCGCGGGATCGTGCCCGCGGGCGGCGTCGTCGTCGCTCCGTCCGCGGCGCCATCGCCCCACCCGGCGGTCGAGGTGATCGTCGGCGACCACCCCGTCCCCGGCGCGCGATCACTCGCTGCCGCCCGCGCCATCGGAGAGATCGTCGCCCGGGTGCGGCCCGGCGACCTGGTGCTCGCCCTCATCTCCGGCGGCGGCACGAGCCTCGCCGCCGCGCCCGATGACGCAGCCGGGCTGACGCAGGAGGATGTCGCGTCGCTCTATCGATCGCTCCTACGCTCGGGCGCCGACATCGCGACGATGAACGCCGTGCGCAAGCGCCTCACGCGCTGGGGCGCGGGACGCCTTGCGCGGGCGCTCGCCGGCGCACGGCTGGTGTGCCTCGCCGCATCCGATGTCGCCCACGACGACGTGGCGGTGATCAGCTCGGGTCCGTGCAGCCCGGACCCGGTCACCGCCCCCACCCTCGTGGGCTCGCTCCAGGCGGCGGGGTTGTGGTCCGCGATACCGGGCGCCGCCCGCATGGCGCTCGAGGCGGCCGCGCGCGGGGAGCTGCCCGAAACGCCCAAGCCGTCCGACCCGGCCTTCCGCCAGGTCACGACCCGCGTGATCCTCGCCAACGCGCAGGCGCTCGCGGCCACCGCCGCGCGCGCCTCGGCCCTCGGCATCGATGAGGTGGTCGTCGCCACCGCCCCGCTCATCGGCGAGGCGTCGATCTGCGGCGTCCGCCTGGCGAGCGAGCTGCTCGCGCTCCGCAAGCGCGAGCGCCTGCCGAAGCTCACGCGATGCGTCATCTGGGGCGGCGAGACGACCGTGACGCTCGGGCCCGCCCCGCCCGCGACCGACGGATCGCCGCGCGGCGGCCGAAATCAGGAGCTGGCGCTCGCCGCCGCGCGGTCGCTCGGTGACGCCGGCGATCGCGCCGAGGGCGTCGTACTGCTCGCCGCCGGCACCGACGGCCGTGACGGACCGACCGACGCTGCCGGCGCGATCGTGGATCGCTGGACCTGGTCGGCGATCGGATCCGCGGGCCGCGATCCGGCCGCCGATCTGGCGTGCCACGACGCCTACGACGCCCTCGACGCGGCAGGGGCGCTTCTGCGGACCGGACCGAGCGGCACGAATGTGATGGACGTCGTGATCGGGCTACTTTTGTAGACCATGCACCGGACGTTCACGGTTGGGCTCGTGCAAGCGGCCGTCTCTGCCGACGCTGCGGCCAACCTCCGCAACGCCGTGGCCCGGATCCGCGACGCGGCGACGCGGGGCGCGCAGATCGTCTGCCTCCAGGAGCTCTTCAACTCGCAGTACTTCTGCAAGGCGCAGCGCGGCGAGCGGTTCGACATCGCCGAGCCGATCCCGGGGCCGACGACGGACGTGATGCAGTCGCTCGCCCGCGAGCTGGCGCTCGTGCTCGTGGTCCCGCTCTTCGAGCGGCAGGCGCCGGGTGTGTACCGCAACTCGGCGGCCGTGATCGACGCCGACGGCGCGCTGCTCGGCGTCTACCGCAAGATGCACATCCCCGACGATCCGCTCTTCTACGAGAAGTATTACTTCACGCCCGGCGACGCCACCCAGGACGAGCGGGCGACGACCCCGGGTGCCGCGACCGGGTTCCGGGTCTGGTCGACCCGCTACGCCCGCATCGGCGTGCTGATCTGCTGGGATCAGTGGTACCCCGAGGCCGCGCGCATCACGAGCCTGCTCGGCGCCGACATCCTCCTCTATCCGACGGCGATCGGCTGGCATCCGTCCGAGAAGGCGGAGTACGGGCCCGCCCAGGTCGAGGCGTGGCGCACCATCCAGCGCAGTCACGCGATCGCCAACGGCGTCTATGTCGCCGCGGCCAACCGCGTCGGTCACGAGCCGGAGCCGGGGACGGATGGGCTCGAGTTCTTCGGGCACTCCTTCGTGAGCGACCCCTTCGGCCGGATCATCGCCGACGCGGGGACCGACCCGCAGGTGCTGATCGCCCGGTGTGACACGGCGGTGATCGAGGATACGCGTCGCAACTGGCCCTTCCTCCGCGATCGGAGGATCGACGCGTACGAGCCGATCCTCCAGCGGTATCTCGGGTAGCCGCGTGCCGGCGCGTGCGGGCGGGGGAGGCCGCAGGCGAACGACGGACGGCGGCGCCGCCGGTCGCCGCATGCCGGCCGAATGGGAGGCCCATGCGGCGACGTGGATCGCGTGGCCGCATCACGAGCCGGACTGGCCGGGCAAGCTCGACGCGGTCACCTGGGTGTACGCCGAGATCGTGCGCGTGTTGGCGCCACACGAGCGGGTGGAGATCCTCTGCCCGGACGACGCCGTGCAGGAGCGAGCCCGGCACGCGCTCACGGCGCACGGCGTGGCGCGTGACGGCTACCGCCTGCACATCGTGCCGACCGATCGAGCGTGGCTCCGCGACTCGGCGCCGATGGCTGTCGCCGCTGGCGGCCGGGTCGAGCTGGTGCGCTGGCAGTTCACCGGCTGGGCCAAGTACGACAACTACGCCGCGGACGCCGAGGTCGGACCTGCGGTCTCGACGATCACCGGGCTGCCGCTGGTGGACGCCCGGCGCCCGGACACCGGCGGCGTGGCGGTGCTCGAGGGCGGGGCGATCGATGTCAACGGCGCCGGCCTCGCGCTGGTGACCGAGGAGTGCCTGCTCTCGGACGTGCAGCTCCGCAACCCGGGGTTGACGCGTGACGGCTACGAGCAACTGTTCCGAACGTACCTCGGGGTCCGGCAAACACTCTGGCTGGGCTCTGGCTGCGCGGGGGATGACACGCACGGGCACGTGGACGATGTCGCCCGATTCGTGGCGCCGGACGTGGTCGTCCTCGCGTACGAGCCGGACCCCGTGGACGACAATCACGAGCCATCGAAGGAGAACCTGCGGCGCCTGCAGCTCGCCGGCGGGAACGGCGGCGCGTTCCGCGTCGTGTGCCTGCCATACCCACGTCCCGTCACGATGGAAGGTCGCCGACTGCCGGCGAGCTACGCGAACTTCTATCTCGCCAACGGCCTGGCGCTCGTGCCGACCTTCAACGACCCGCAGGACCGCATTGCCCTGACCCGGTTGGCCGAGCTGATGCCGGACCGGCGCATCGTCGGCATCCACGCGGTCGATCTCGTATGGGGCTATGGCACGCTGCATTGCCTCACGCAGCAGCAACCCCGCACCCCGAACGGCGCATGACGCCGGCACGTGGAAGCGTCGGCCGCCTGCGCGGCCTGGCGTGGCGCCTGACGTGCCGCCTGACGTGCCGCCTGACGTGCCGCCTGGCGCGGCGGGCGGCCCGCCGATCGGGCCGCGGCGCGGCATGCCGCGTCGCCTTCGGGGCGATGATCGGCGTCACCGTCTGCATGGCGGTCGGTGTGGCCGTGCCGACAGCGGCGGCGGCGCAGGCGAGTCCCCGGACCACGGACCCGGGAGCGGACCATGCCGCGCGTCGACCGGCCGGCCGACCCGGCGCGGCCGTCCCGCCGACCGGCCGCCGCGGCGCGAGCGCAGACACGGCCCCGCCGCCGACGCAGCCGGCGACGGCGCCCGCCAGGCCGATCATCGAGCCGGTCGCCGATCTCGTGGTCGGCGATGGCGTGATGGTGATCAAGGCCGGGACCGGGAAGCTCGTCTACATCGGCATCGGGTCTGCCACCACGACCTCGACGGTGACCGTCCCGGCGAGCGCGGTCGATGAGTTCGTCGCCGAGACGCAGACCATCGTGCGCCTCGGGACGAGGCGGCTGCCGACACAGGTCCTCGACCGGCCGGTGCTGGAGGAGGGGACGACGGGTCGGGCGCTGTCGGTGACACGCCACATCGAGCGCCCGCAGCGGCCACGCGGCGCTCGGCCCAGCGTGGAGTATCACTTCTTCGTGTCCGACGAGCATCTGCGCGGGTTCACGATACCGGCCACGCCGGTCGAGACAAAGGCCGTTCTGCTCGCGCTGCATCGCGCCGCGCGCCGGGCGAACGCGCTGAGCGCGCCGCCAGACAGCACGCCACCGGCGCGCCCCGCACGGCGGGCGCGAGCGCGACCGGCGCATTGACGGGGCGGACGGCCTGATCGTCGCTCCGCTATGATCGCGATCTACGGGCTCGCGTTGCTGGCGCTTCAGGGAAGCGGCGATACCGTGGCGGTGGCGCTCCGGGCCGCAGTCGATCGCGTCGCGCTCCACGGACTCGCCGCTGGCGGATTCCCGGGGGTGGCCGTGGTGGTCACACGCGGTCGGGAGACCCTCCTGTCGCGCGGGTACGGGCACGTCGATTGGGACCCGCGCTCGCCGGCGGTGGATCCGGCGCGGACGCTCTACGACCTCGCGTCGCTCACCAAGGTCGTGGCCACGGCGACGGCGGCGATGGCCCTTTACGACGCGGGCCGCCTGAGCCTCGACGCGCCGGTGTCCCGGTACCTCCCTCGCTGGCACGGGGGCGGACGGGAGCGAGTCACCGTGCGCGAGCTGCTCACGCATCGCGCGGGGCTGCCGGAGGGCCTCGAGCTCTGGCGTGTGGCCCGGACGCCGGCGGCCGCTCGTCGGGCGGTGCTCGAGACCCCGCTCGTCTACCCACCCGGCGCGCGATCGCTGTACTCCGATCTCGGGCCCGATGTGCTGGGGTTCGTCATCGAGTCCATCACCCACGAACGGCTCGACGCGTACCTCGCGCACCGCGTGTACGGGCCACTCGGCATGGCACACACGCGCTTCCGGCCCCGAGCGGACGACTTGCGCGACGTCGCCCGCACCGAGGCCCCACTCGGCCGCGTGCACGACCGCGCGGCTGCCGCCCTCGGCGGAGTCGCCGGCCATGCGGGGCTGTTCGCATCGGCGGACGATCTCGCGCGCTTCGCCCGGATGATGCTCGCGGGCGGACGCGCGAATGGGCTGCGCATCGTCAGCGATTCGGCGATCGCACGCTTCACGACGCGCACCGCCGGCACGCGCGCGCTCGGATGGGACACCTGTGCCGGCGGGGCGAGCTGCGGGCAGTACATGGGACCGGACGCGTACGGCCATACCGGGTATACGGGCACGTCGATGTGGATCGATCCCGAGCACGATCTGGCGGTGATCGTGCTCGCGAACTGGGCCAGTGGGACCGCGGCGCATGCGGCCGGGCCGATCGCGATCCTCGACGACGTACGCGCCGACATTGCCGACCTCGCCGTCGCCGCCGTGGCCGGGCGCGGCGGGCGGCAGGCAGTGCCGCCGCTCGCCGGTGTGGCACTCCGGTCGGACGGCGCGCGCGGGTGGGGATTACGTTCCACTGTACGTGGAGCCCTCTATCCCTGACCCGCCCCGGTCGTCGTCGGGGCAGCCGGCGATCGTGCTTCTGAGCGGCGGACTCGACTCGACGGTCGTGCTCGCCCACGCGTTGCGGGACGGATTCCGACCGATGGCGCTGACGTTCCGGTACGGACAGCGGCATGCGCACGAGGTCGAGGCGGCAGCGCGGATTGCCCGCTACTCCGGCGTCCCTCATCGCATCGTCGAGATCGATCTGCGCGCGACCGGCGGCTCGGCGCTGACGGATGATGTCGCCGTGCCGAAGGATCGGCGCGCCGACGCGGCCGCGGGCATCCCGGTCACCTACGTGCCCGCCCGCAACACGATCTTTCTCGCGTATGCGCTCGCCTGGGCCGAAGTGCTGGTCGCCCATGACATCTTCATCGGTGTGAACGCCATCGACTACTCCGGCTATCCCGACTGCCGGCCGGAGTTCATCGCGGCCTTCGAGCGCGTCGCCAACCTGGCCACCCGCACCGGCGTGGAGCGCGGTGCGCCGTTCCGCATCCGCGCCCCGCTCATCGGGATGCGCAAGCGTGAGATCATCCGGCTCGGACGGGCACTCGGGGTCGACTTCGCGGCGACGACCAGCTGCTACGATCCGGATGCCACCGGCGCCGCCTGCGGGCATTGCGATGCCTGCCAGTTGCGGCGGGCGGGGTTCGCCGACGCCGGGATCGTCGACCCCACGCCGTATCAGCCCGCCTCACTGACTCCGCGCTGACGCACCGGCCGTATGACGTATACGGTGAAGGAGATCTTTCACACGCTCCAGGGCGAAGGAGCGCAGGCCGGGCGACCCGCGGTGTTCCTCCGCTTCGCGGGGTGCAATCTCTGGACGGGGCGCGAGAGCGACAGAGGGGACGCCGTCTGCCGGTTCTGCGACACCGATTTCGTCGGCACCAACCCCGACGGGGGCCGCTTCGCGTCGGCCGACGCGCTGGCCGACGCCGTCGCGGGGCGGTGGCCCGCCGGCCTCGGCCATCGATTCGTCGTCTGTACCGGGGGCGAGCCCCTCCTCCAGTTGGACGAGCCCCTCATCTCGGCACTCCGCGCCCGCGCGTTCACGATCGCCGTCGAGACCAACGGCACCCTCGCCCCGCCCCCGGGGATCGATTGGACGTGCGTCTCGCCCAAGGCCGACGCGCCGCTCGTCCTCGATCACGGCGACGAGCTCAAGCTCGTCTACCCGCAGGAGCGGGGTGAGCCCGAGCGATACGCGAAGCTGGCGTTTCGCCATTTTTTCCTTCAGCCGATGGATGGGCCGGCGCTGAGCGACAACACCCGGCGAGCGGTCGCGTACTGTCTGGCGCATCCGCAGTGGCGCCTCAGCCTTCAGACGCACAAACTGCTCGGAATCCGCTGACGCCTGATGGAGCTCTTCGCCGACTTCCGCTTCGAGGCCGCGCATCGGCTGCCGCACGTCCCGCCGGAGCACATGTGCGCGCAGCTGCACGGGCACTCCTACGGCGTGCGCCTGACGGTGGCCGGCCCGGTTGACCCACAGACGGGCTGGGTCGTCGATTTCGCTGTGATCGCGACCGCGTTCGAGCCGCTCCGCGCGCGGCTCGATCACCACTACCTGAACGAGATCGACGGCCTCGAGAATCCGACCAGCGAGCGGCTCGCCTGCTGGCTGTGGGAACGGCTGTGGCCGGCCCTTCCATCTCTGTCGGCTGTGGAGGTCCGGGAAATGCCTGGGTTAGGCTGCGTCTATCGGGGGCCGGGTTCGGTTGTCTAGATTTCTGACAATGCCACTCCGACATGCTCGGTTGGCGGGCATGGTGACGCTCGCGATCGCTCTCCCGCTGTCGCGGGCCAGTGCGCAGTCGCCGCTCCCCGACGCGCTCCGGGGCATCCGGGGGACGGAGCCCGCGAGCCGCACGATCGACCCCCCGACCGCCCCGGGTCAGGCCAGTCCGGCGGTGCCGGTCGCGGCCATTCCGCCGTTGCCGGCCCTCCAGGCCACCCCCACCCCCGAACCGACGTCATCGCGGGATCTGCCCAAGCCCTTTGCGGCCTTCAGCGCGACCGCCCGGTCACTCCGGGACTCGGTCGTGTCCCTGGCGCGGGCCCAGATCGGGCGCCGCTACCGGTTCGGGGGCACGACACCCCACGGGTTCGACTGTAGCGGGCTCGTACGCTACGTGATGGGTGCGCTCCACATTCCGCTCCCCCGGACCGCCAGGGATCAGGCCCGCGCCGGGGCGCTGGTCCCGCGTGACACGTCGCAACTGCGCCCGGGAGATCTGGTCGCCTTCGGCTCGTCGACCCACCGGATCTCCCACATCGGGATCTACGTCGGCGGCGGCCATTTCGTGCAGGCCAGCAGCAAGGCCGGCCGGGTGATCGAGACCCCGCTCAACCGACGGCTCGTGCGTGGGGTCAAGCCCTGGCGCGGGGCGCGGCGGCTGATCCCCGGTGACGACTCGACCGCGGTGAGCGAGAGCCCGGGGTCCCTCAGCGGGCGGTCTGACGCCGATTGAGCGCGCGAGCCCGTCCGCCTGAACGGCGGACGGGCCGGCGCCGCAGGGCCCCGGATGCGCCGTCGACGGCCGCGCCGGTGAGGGGAAAATCCGATCGACTGAGGACGTCGACGAGCGCGAGGGCCCGGCGTGATCGGTCCGGGCGGACTGTTCCGGGGGCGGGCTGCCAGGTCGGCCGGAGCACGGCGTCCGTCGCCCATCCGGCCGAACCCAGTGTCGCGCACGCGATGGCGCCGCGGTTCATCGGCTCCACGATCTTGAACGGACCGTAATTGACGAGATTGCCGAGCGAATAGAAGATGAGCGCTCCCCGATACCACTCGACCGCCCGGAGCACGTGCGGGCCGTGGCCGATCACGAGCCGCGCGCCGGCGTCGGCCGCGGTCCGGGCGAAGGCAATCGGGTTCCCCCGCGGCTCGCCGGCGAAGCGCTCGAGGGAGTCCGGTGTGTGCTGCGCGGTGCGTCCCTCGGCACCGAGATGCGCGGTGACGATCACCCGGCGATACCGGGCCGCCGCGCGCGCGACGATCCGACGGACGGCGGCGGTATCGGCCACGCTCGGCGCGGACCAGGCGCTGAACCCGAGCACCGCCACCGTGTCGCCGCCCGGCGTGACGACCAGGGCCGGTTCCGTATCGACGCCGGCGACGAGGAGACCGGCGCCCTCGAGGAGCGCCAGCGTCGTGTCGAAGCCAGCGGCCCCCGCATCGCGGGTGTGATTGTTGGCGACGTTGGCGATCACGGCCGATCCGCTGTCGGCCATCCCGCGGAGCGCGCGCGCGGCGGCCCGCGGTGAGCGCAGCGCGAAGCAGAACGGCCGGGCATCCAGACACTTCGCGTCCGGCGCGACCCCCTCACCGAGCGCGCCCTCGAGGTTGAAGAGCACGACGTCGGCATCCGCCAGGAGCGGCCGCAGCGGGGCGACGAGCGAGTCGGGGGCGCGAAGCGCGGCGCCGGGTTCGGACACCTTCCCGGTGACCCGGTGGACCCACGCGGTATCGAGGTTCGTCCCGAGCGTGATGTCACCGCCGGCGCAGATGCGGACCGCATCGCGGCCCGCGTCCCGGACCGGCGCAGTCCGGTGGATCACCTGCGCGCGCGCGATGGTGCGCGCGCCGGTGCGCGCGCTGGTGCGCGCCACCGTCCGCCCGCCGCCCGGTGGCCCGGCGGCGCTGTCAGCGACCGCGGCGCGGCCCGTCGTCCCCGTCGCCGAGGAGTCCTGGGCACGTGCGGGCACCGGCGCCATCACACGCACGGCGAAACTGCCGCAGGCGACCGCGGTCCCCACCGTGCGCACCGCACCGACGGCGCGAGCTGCCACGGACGAGCGTGCGCGCCGACCGACCTCGCGCCCAGCGGACGGCGAGCGGGTCCGGGCGAATGGGCTCGGAAGGGACATGCATTGGTTCTACACCGCTCACAGCCGGACAGCCAGGCCGAGGCGGCCGACGCTCGTACCGAGGGGGACATCGACGGTCGTCCCGGCGAGCGGCGCGGCGTGTCCCGTCGTCCGCCGGTCGATGCGCTCGAACCGGTAGTCGCCGACGATGCTCAGGTGCCGGAGCCCGGGGCTGTACGCGAAACCGAGGCCGATCGCAGCGCCGAACGGCGCCGAGCCGCCGCCCGAGAACTCGCCCGCGCCGACGTAGCCCAGTTGCGCGGCGGCCGTCGCGCCCGGCGCCAGCGGCACCTCGATCCGCGCGCCCGCGTGCACAGCGCCCAGCTCCTCGGCGGCGCCGGTCGGCGCGATGTAGCGCCGCCGCACGCCCGCTTCGAGGCTCACGAGCGGATGCACCCGGTAGCGCAGCGCGACATCGACGTCGGTCATCGTGAACGATTGCAGGGCCCCCGCGTCCCGACCCGTTGGGCTGAACTGGAGGCGCGCCAGATCGCCGACAAGGCTGAGCCGCCCGATCCCGAGCGCACCCGATGCGGTTGGCCCCGAGCCGTTGAACGCAAAGGCCGCCGACTGCTCGCTGTATTCGCCGATCGCGTATCCCGCACTCAGCGTCGCGCGCTGCGCCGCGATCGGCGCCGCCGCGACCATGAACGCGGGCACCGCGAGCCCGACGACACGGAGCGCGCGGAGCCTCATCGTCCACCTCCGCCAGCGGCCGTCGGGCCGGCACCCGGCTCGGCGACGACCGACAACCGGACCTGCTCCCGGCGAGCGGCATTCGTCGCCGCGATCTCGGCGTTCTGCCGCGCGAGCTGTTCGTGGACGAGGGTGTTGTAGCGGATGTTGGCGGCGGACGGCACGGGTGCCGGCCGGCGGAGTGCGCCGAGCAGTCCCGCGAGCAGGGTTCCCCCGCTGACGCCGATGAGCGCCCGCCGGTCCCCGCCGTTGAGGGCCGATGGTTGGAGCGCGACCGTCCCGGCGGCCACCGCGGCGACCGCGAGGGCCGCGACCGCCGCCGGCCGGACGCTCCGCGGCGGAACGACGTGCTCGGGAAGCAGGGAGTACCCCGGAAGGGCGTCGAGATGCGCGATCGTGTCCACGGCGCTCGCGGCGACGTGCACCGGATATGCGGTGCCGTAGCTGTCGCGGCCGGACCAGGCCTCGACGACCAGGCGGTATTCGCCGGGCAGCACGGCGCGGCCGGTCCGGCCGTAGCCGTTCCACCCAATGCGGACCGGCCCGCTCCGCATCGCCGAGTCGAGCACAATCGACCCGCCCGGGCCGGTGATCCGCGTGCGGACCAGTGCCGGCCGGGTGACGACGAACTGGAAGCCCACGGCGCCGGACGTGCCGGCGACGAATGGTGCGCCATCGACCGCGAAGTGTCGCACGACCAGCACCTCGTTCAGCGCCAGCGCGTAGAGACTCGTGATCTTCGGTGAGACGCGCGTCGGGTCGAGATCCCGTTCCGGGTCGAGGAGGATGAGCTGCTTGAGCGCCTCGGTGGCCTGGCGCGCACTGTCGAGCGACGCGTAGGCGAAGCCGAGCACCTGGTACGCGTGCGCCTGGTCGGCGGCGGAGAGTCCATCGCGGAGCGCCTGATGTGCGCCCTCGACCGCCCCGGCGTAGTCGAGATCATCGTAG
>JAJPIS010000116.1 GCA_021324635.1 Gemmatimonadota bacterium | reverse complement strand
CCCTCCCCCTCCCCCTCTCCCGCTGCGGCATCGCTGCCGGCTGGAGGGGCGGCCGGTGCGCCGGACAAGGTCACCTACACGTCGGCGAACATCGACCTGGCCGACTTCCACCGGCGCTTCGACGCCGCGCTGGCGCGCGTCCGGGCGGCGGCCGGGGCATCGTACCCACTGTACATCGACGGTGCGCCGGCCGACGGGGGTGGTCGTCCCATCATCGACCGCTCACCGATCGACACGCGGGTCGAGCTCGGCACCTTCGCCGCGGCTAGCCCGGCCCAGGTCGACCGCGCCGTCACGGCGGCCAAGGACGCGCAGCGGGATTGGGGACACCGACCCTGGCAGGAGCGCGTGGCGACGCTGCGTCGAGCATCCGCCCTCATCCGTGAGCGCAAGTACGACCTGGCCGCGCGGATGAGCATCGAAGTCGGCAAGAGCCGGCTCGAGGCGATGGGCGACGCCGAGGAGGCCGCGGACCTCATCGACTACTACTGTCAGCAGGTCGTGGACGCGGACGGATTCGTGCGCCCGATGGCGCGCCTCACGCCGCGCGAGCGGAACGTCGACGTGCTGCGCCCGTATGGTGTCTTCACCTGCATCGCCCCGTTCAACTTCCCGCTGGCCCTGTCGGCCGGGATGTCGGGGGCAGCGCTCGTCGCCGGCAACGCGGTCGTGTACAAGCCCGCCGAAGACGCGCCCTGGACCGGGCTCGGTCTCTACGAGGTGTACCGGGATGCCGGGCTCCCGGACGGCGTCTTCAACTACCTCGCGGGCCACGCCTCGGAGATGGGCGACGCCCTCTGGCAGCATCCGCGCGTCGACGGCGTCGTGTTCACGGGGTCCAAGGCGGTCGGGATGCGGATCCACGCCGGCCTCGCGGCGGGGCGCTGGATCAAGCCCTGTCTGCTGGAGATGGGGGGCAAGAACGCCACCGTGGTCACCGAGTCGGCGGACCTGGCGGCGGCCGCCGAGGGCGTCGCGCGGTCGGCGTTCGGACTCCAGACGCAGAAGTGCAGCGCGACCTCGCGCGTCTACGTCGACCGGCGGGTCGCCGACCGGTTCATCGAAGCGCTCCTCGCGCGGACGGCGGCGATCCGGATCGGCGATCCGACGGAGCGCGATGTGACCTTCGGGCCGGTGATCAACGAGCGGTCGGTCGAGCGCTATCTGCGGGGCGTCGAGCAGGCGCGGGCCGACGGTGGCCCGGAGGCGATCCTCGCGGGTGGTGCGCGGCTCACCGACGGCGCCCTCGCCCACGGGTTCTACGTGGCGCCCACGGTCGCTCGGCTGCCGCTCGCGAGCACGCTCTTCCGCGACGAGCTGTTCGTGCCGATCCTGGCGGTCGGGGTCGTGGGCGGGCTCGAGGAGGCGATCGACGAGACCAACGCCGCCGAGTACGGGCTGACGGCGGGCATCTTCACCGCCCGGGCCGAGGAGATCAGCCGCTTCTTCGACGAAGTCGAGGCGGGCGTGTGCTACGCCAACAAGCGGACCGGGGCGACGACCGGGGCGTGGCCCGGCGCGCAGCCGTTCTGCGGGTGGAAGGGATCGGGGTCGACCGGCAAGGGCGGATGCGGGCCGTACTACGTCGCGCAGTTCCTGCGCGAGCAGAGCCGAACGGTGATCGACGAATGACCGACGTGCAGCTCGCGCCGCCCAGGGCGGCCCGCGGCTACCCGCGGATCGTCGTCCCGCCGCCCGGGCCGCGAGCCCGGGCGATCGTCGACCGCGACGCGGCCTGGACCTCGACCTCCTACATCAAGGAGTATCCGCTCGTCGTCGCCCGTGGCGATGGCGCGATGATCGAGGACGTGGACGGAAACCGCTTCCTCGATTTCATGGCGGGGATCGCCGTGACATCGACCGGACATGCCCACCCGCAGGTCGTCGCCGCCGTCCAGGACGCCGCCGCGCGCTTCCTGCATATCTGCGGGTCCGACTTCTACTACGAGGGGATGGCCGCCATCTGCGAGCGGCTGGCGCGCCTCGCGCCGGGGTCGAGCAAGAAGCGTGTCTTCCTCTCCAACTCCGGAACGGAGGCCGTGGACGGCGCGATCAAGCTCGCCCGCCACGCGACGCGGCGGTCGGCGATCGTGGCCTTCAAGGGCGCCTTCCACGGGCGCACCTACGGTGGCATGTCACTGACGTCGAGCAAGGCGCGGCAGCATGCCGGGTTCGGGCCACTCCTACCGGAGATCTATCACGTCCCGTTCGGCTACTGCTATCGATGTGACTTCGGGAAGACCTATCCGTCGTGTGGTCTCTTCTGCGTCGCGTCGATCGAGCAGGATCTCTTCGCCCGGCAGGTCGATCCGCACGACGTCGCCGCGATCTTCGTCGAGCCGGTGCAGGGCGAGGGCGGCTACGTCGTCCCGCCGCCGGACTACCTGCCGGCCCTGCGCGCCCTCTGCGACCGGCATGGGATCCTGCTCGTGGCCGACGAGATCCAGTGCGGCATCGGCCGGACGGGGCGCATGTTCGCGTGCGAGCACGCGGGCGTCGAGCCCGACATCCTGCTCACCGCCAAGGGCCTCGCCTCGGGCATGCCGCTCGGCGCGATCATCGCTCGGGAGTCGATCATGCGCTGGGAGACCGGCGCCCATGGCTCGACCTTCGGCGGCAACCCCGTGTGCTGCGCGGCGGCGCTCGCGACGCTGGACGTGGTCGAGGGAGGGCTCATGGCCAACGCCGGAGCGATGGGAGACCGCCTGCTGGCGGGACTCCGCTCGCGCGCCGAGCGGCACCCGGCGATCGGGGACATCCGCGGACTCGGCCTCATGGTGGGCATGGAGCTCGTCGCCGACCGCGCGACCCGCGCCCCTGCACCGTCGCTCGTCCACGCACTCGTGCAGCGGGCGTTCGCGAACGGGCTCCTGCTGCTCGCCGCCGGCCGCAGCACGCTCCGCCTCGCCCCGCCACTCGTCGTCGACGCCACCGATATCGACACCGGACTCGCGATCATCGACGAGTGCCTGACGGCGCTCGCGTGAGCCCGTCCGGGCCAACCGTGGGACCGAAAGTGATGTCGATGCGGGACGCCATCGCCCGCTTCGTGCACGACGGCGACACGGTCGTGATCGAGGGATTCACGCACCTCATCAGCTTCGCGGCCGGCCACGAGATCATCCGGCAGCGGCGCCGGGACCTCACGCTCTGCCGCCTCACCCCGGACCTCATCTACGACCAGATGATCGCCGCCGGGTGCGCGCGGAAGCTCGTCTTCTCCTGGGCGGGCAATCCGGGCGCCGGATCGCTCCACGCCTTCCGCCGCGCCGTCGAGCGCCCGCCGCGGGACACGTCGGCGCGGCGCGCCCGGGCGCCCGCGGCACCGCTCGAGATCGAGGAGTACTCGCACTTCGGCATGGTCGCCCGCTTCGCGGCCGGCGCGGCCCGGCTCCCGTTCTGGCCGCTCCGGGACTACGCCGCGACCGACCTGCCGGTCGCCAATCCGCGGATCGCCGCCGTCACCTGCCCGTACACCGGCGAGCGCCTCGCGACCGTGCCGGCCCTCAACCCCGACGTCACGATCATCCACGCCCAGCGCGCCGATCCGGATGGCGACACGCAGATGTGGGGACTGCTCGGTGTGCAGAAGGAGGCGGCGTTCGCCTCCCGACACGTGGTGGTCGTGGTCGAGGAGCTGGTCGACGAGGCGGTGATCCGCGCCGACCCGAACCGGACCGTCGTGCCCGGGTTCATCGTCGACGCCGTCGTCGTCGAGCCGTGGGGGGCGCACCCGTCGTACGCGCAGGGCTACTACGACCGCGACAACGCCTTCTACGTGGCGTGGGAGGGGATCTCGCGGGATCCGGCGCGCCTCACGGACTATCTCGACACGCAGGTGTACGGTGTTCCCGACCGGGCGGCCTATCTCCGGCTCACGCCGGGGCTCGAGGACCGGCTGCGCGCCGGGCGCCGCATGTGCGCCGGGGTGAACTATGGCTACTGACGCGACCGCGGGCGCGCGGGGCGGCACGCCGCGGCCGGCGGCGACGGCGGCGACAGGGGCGACAGGGGCGACAGGGGCGACAGGGGCGACGATCGCGCCGCGCGAGTACTCGCCGAGCGAGATGATGGTCGTGACCGCGGCCCGCGAGCTCCGTGACGGGGAGGTCGTCTTCGTCGGCATCGGCCTCCCCAACCTCGCCTGCAACCTCGCGCGGGCCACGCACGCGCCGCGCCTCGTGCTCATCTACGAGTCGGGTGCGGTCGGCGCCGTGCCCGACCGACTGCCGGTCTCGATCGGTGACCCGTCGCTCGTCACGGGTGCGCGGATGGTCGCGGCAATGGCCGACGTCTTCCAGTACATCCTCCAGAACGGCCGGATCGAGGTCGGGTTCCTGGGGGCGGCGCAGATCGATCGCTGGGGAAACATCAACACCACCGTCGTCGGGCCCTATGACGCGCCGAGCGTGCGATTGCCCGGGAGTGGTGGGGCGGCGGAGATCGCGACCCATGCGCGGCGGACGATCGTCGTCTCGAAGCTGAGCCGCCGAGCGTTCCCCGAGGCGGTCGACTTCGTGACCTCCCCGGGGCACGCGTACCACGGTGTGCGCCGCGCCGCGCCGTCGCTGCCCGGCGGCGGACCGCTCAAGGTGATCACCGATCGGGGCGTGCTGGAGCCGGACCCGGCGACCGGGGAGCTGGTGCTGACGGCGCTCTACCCGGGCATCGCCGCGGCGGACGTGGCCCGCGACGTCGGATGGCCCCTCCGGTGGCCGACACCGCTGCCCACCGTCGACCCGCCGCCCGCCGAGCATATCCGGCTGCTGCGTGAGCGGCTGGATCCGGACCACCTCTTCCTGAAAGGCTGACGGATGGGCGGCAGCCGGCCGCACGGCGTCGGCCACGGGGTCGAACCGGTGGCCGGTCTCCGGCGTGCGCTCGACGTGCGGGACGTCGCGCTCTTCAACATCGTCGCCATCGTCTCGCTGCGCTGGCTCAACACGGCGGCCAAGTCCGGCCCGAGCGCGATCACGCTCTGGGTGCTGGCGGCGGTGATGTTCTTCCTGCCGCAGGGCCTGGCGGTCGCCGAGCTGTCGGCGCGGTACCCGAGCGAGGGCGGGATCTACATCTGGACCAAGCAGCGCTTCGGGGAGGGCCACGCATTTCTCTGCGGCTGGTGCTACTGGGTCGTGAACGTCCTCTACTACCCGCAGTTGCTGATCACGACCGCCGTGGTCGCGACCTACGTCGTGGGGTTGGGGAACAGCGGGCTCGGGGAGAGTTGGTGGTACGTGCTGCCGGCGACCCTGATCGCCCTGTGGATTGCGGTCGCGTTCAACGTCATCGGCCTGAGCACGGGGAAGTGGCTCCAGAACCTGGGCGGTTACGGGGCGTTCACGGCTGGCGCGATCCTGATCGCCGTGTTCGCGGTCGCGCTGTCGCGGGGCCATCCGGCGAGCGCCGTCACGTGGAGCGCGCTCGTGCCGCGGTTCACGTCGCTCCCGACGGTGAACCTGTGGGCGACGATCGCGTTCGCGTTCGCCGGGTTGGAGCTCGGGGCGACCCTGGGCGGCGAGATCAAGGACCCGCGGCGGACGCTCCCACGCGCGGTGTACCTCTCGGCGCCGCTCATCGCCGGGCTCTACATCCTCGGCACGGTCGCCCTCCTCTGGCTGGTGGCCGTGCCGTCGATCAACATCGTCTCGGGATTCCTCCAGGGAATCGCCGTGGGGGCGGCGCGGATCGGCCACGGGCTGCTCTGGCTGGCCCCGGCGGCGGCGGCCGCGTACGCGCTCGGGACGATCGGCGGCGTGGGCGCTTGGTTGAGCGGGCCGGCCCGGGTGGCGCTGATGATCGGGCTCGATCGGTACTTCCCGCCGGCGTTCGGACGCATCCATCCGCGGTGGGGCACGCCGTACGTGGCGGTCCTGGTCCAGGCGACGATCGCGTCGGTCCTGCTCGTGCTGTACGTCGCGGGGCGCGGCACGACAGTGGAGCGTGTCTACCTCATCCTTCAGGATACGCAGACGCTGATCTACTTCCTGCCGTTCATCTATCTTTTCCTGTGCCTGTTCGTCGAGCCCGCCCGCGCCGCCGGCGCGCCGTCGGTGATCCCCGGGGGCGCCCCGGTGAAGGCCCTGCTCGCCGGCTCGGGGCTCTTCGTGACCGTGTTCGCGATGGTGATCGCCTGCATCCCGCCGGAGTCCGGGGAGACGCTCCTCTTCGAGCTCAAGGTCGTGGGCGGCGCGCTCGGCTTCATCCTCGTCGGCGGATGGTTCTACTGGCGCGCGCGCCGGCGGGGCGCCTGACCGCCGGCCACCCCCGGGACTAGCGGCCGTCCGCCACGATCACATGCGGGCGACGCGCCGACGACGTGCCCGGGGGCTCGAGTGCGCTCACAGGCCGATGTTCAGACCGGCGCTGATCGATGGGTTGTGGGTGAAGCGGTCGCCGGAGTTGAATGGCAGGCGGGTGGGATCGTTCCAGTGCCCCACGTAGTCCTTGAAGAGGAAGCGCACGCCGACGGTGCGGGCGAGCGTATAGTCGAGACCGGCCCCGAAGTTGAGCGCAAAGTTCGTCGCGTGCGCGGTGCCTGCCAGGTTCTGCGTCCCGTAGCGCATCGCGCCGGCGCCAAGCTGGACGAACGGGCTCACCCAGTGCCGGTAGGACGCCGGGAACGGCGCGCTCAGTTGGATCCCGCCGTCGAACAGCCAGACTTCGGTGTTGCCGACCGTGGGGCCACCGCCCGCCGGCTCGAAGAAGACGAGCGACGAGTTCGCGTGCCCGAGGTTGCCGACGAGGGCGAAGTTGGGGGAGAGCGGGAGCGTGAGCTGCGCACCGACGAGCCCCGCGTCGGCGCCCGACGCGCTCGTCCCGAGCGGGCCGTGCACGTACTGGTCCATGTACATGTAGCCGACGTACGGCGTGATCGTCGGGACGAGCGGCGGGGTCGGGCGATAGTAGCCGTAGTGCACACGGTACTGCGCCGCGGCCGGACGCGGGGCGGCGAGCACGGTGATCGCGAGCGCGGTTGCGACGACGACGCGCGTAGTCATTGAGCCTCCGAGAGCTTCCGCGCCGTGCTATCGCACGCGTGGTGCCCCGGAGCTCGGCCGGGCCGGGCCGTGTAAGTCGTTGCGTTGAAACGCTCTCGCGCCAACCGGGTCCGGGCGCCGCGCGGCGCTGTCGCTGCGGGCGGCCGCCGCGATGTCCCCGACGGGGGACAGCACCGGGTCAGGAACGGGTGCTTTGGGCGGAGGCCCTCGGGTCAGCCGGCGGCGACGGGGACGACGGGCTGCTTGTACACGAACCGTTTGCCCTCGTAGTTGCGCAGGACGACCTCGTCGTCCGTCATCGACTCGACGTAATTCGGGATGAGCGGGACCTTGCCGCCGCCGCCCGGGGCGTCGATCACGAAGTACGGCACGGCGAGCCCCGACGTCCACCCGCGGAGCGCGCGCATGATCTCGAGCCCTTTCTCCACCGTCGTCCGGAAGTGCTCCCCGCCGGCCACCGGGTCGCACATGTAGATGTAGTACGGCCGCACCCGCGCCTTGAGCAGCCGGTGCATGAGCTCCTTCATCACCGCCGGATCGTCGTTGACGCCCTTGAGGAGCACGGTCTGACAGCCGAGCGGGACGCCGGCTCGGGCGAGCCGATCGAGCGCCGCGACGGCGGCCGGCGTCAGCTCGTCGGGATGGTCGAAGTGGGTGTTCATGTACACGGGATGGTAGCGCTGCACCATCTCGCAGAACTCGGGGGTGATCCGCTCCGGCAGGTGCGACGTGATCCGGCTCCCGATCCGGATGATCTCGATGTGCGGAATCTCGCGCAGCTTCTGGAAGAGGTACTCGAGCCGGCGGTCGGAGAGGAGCATCGGATCGCCGCCGCTCAGGATGACGTCGCGGATCTCCGTGTGCGCCCGGAGATAGGCGAACGCCGAATCGTACTGGTTGAGCGGGATCTTCTCGGGATCGCCGACCTTGCGCCGACGGGTGCAGAAGCGGCAGTACGACGCGCAGACCGGGCTCACGAGGAAGAGCGCCCGATCCGGGTAGCGATGCGTGATGTTGGGCTCCGGCGAGTCGCCGTCCTCGGCGAGCGAGTCGACGACCCCATCGACGACCTCGAGCTCACGGACGGTCGGCACGTACTGTGTCCAGAAGGGGTCGCCCACGGCCTTGATCTGCTCGAGGGCCGCGGGAGTGATCCGCATCTGGAACGACTCGAACGCCGGGCGCAGCGCCTCGACGTCGATGACGTCGGAGCCGAAGCGGGCCGCGAGCGCCTCGAGGGTCGCCACGCTCCGCTCCTTGAGGATGCTCTGCCACTCGCTCATCGCGACCGCCTCCTCTCTGCTCGAGTGATCAGCCGACCGAGACCCCGGACAGGCGCTGCGTGAGGACCCACAGCTCGGGGTCGAGCGCCGGAAGGCCGCGCGGCGCGGTGAGCGCCCGCTCGGCGATGCGACGCACGAGCGCCGCGTAGTCGAGCTCGGCCGCCCCGGCCATGCGGGCCAGCCCTGCGCCGGGTGAGAGGTCCGGGTTGGCGTTGACCTCGAGCAGCCATGGGCGACCGGCGCGGTCGATCCGGAAATCGACCCGGCCGTAGCCCTCACCGCCGACGGTGCGCCAGGCCGCGAGCGCGAGGCCGGCCAGCTCCGCGGTCAGTATCGACGGCAGATCGGCCGGGCAGCTCGGGATCGTACCCAGATCCTCCGCGCTCCCCGACTCCCACTTGGAGCGATACGAGACGATCCGCCACAGTCCGTGCGGCATCTCGCGGAAGTCGATCTCGGCGATCGGCAACACGCGGTCGCCCAGGATCCCGACGTTCACCTCGCGGCCGTCGACATAGCGTTGAACGACGACCTCGTCCCATCGCTCGTGCATGGCCGCCACGCGGTCGGCGAGCGCACGCGCACTCCGGACGACCGAGCGCTGCTCGACGCCGAGCGACGCATCCTCGGCGGCCGGCTTGCAGATGGCCGGAAACCCGACCGCCGGCACCGGCTCCCCGCGCCGCGCGACCGCCCACCTCGGCACCGGCAGCCCGGCGCGGTCCAGGAGCGTGTTGACGAGGTGCTTGCGGAGGCAGAGCGAGGTCGTCGCGCTCGAGCTCCCCGTGTACGGGACGCCGAGCAGCTCGACGACGCCGATGACCGCCGGCTCGAGGGCCGCGACGCCATCGACGCCCTCGCAGAGATTGAAGACCAGGTCGAGCTTGGCCTTGCGCACCCGCTCGATCCACCGGGCGTCCGGGTTGACCGGGATGCGGACGACCTCGTGCCCGTCGGCGCCGAGGATCGCCTCGACCGCCTCCACGGACTCGAGGATCAGGACGTCGGGCGTCTTGCCGAGGGCCGACGCACCGTCGAACAGGATCGCGACCTTCACGCGCGTGACCGGCGCAGCCGCATACCGTGTCGCTCCCCCGCCAGGGTGAGACAGCTCTGGATCAACTGCGCGTAGCTCATACCGGCGGCACGGGCCGCCTTGGGAAAGCAGGAATTGTCGCTGGGGTCGGGGAGGATCCCGGGGAGCGGATTGACCTCGATCACGTTGGGCGCGCCGTCGGCGTCGAGTCGCACGTCGACCCGCGACCAGTCGCGGCATCCGAGGGCCCGGTAGGCCCGCAGGGTCGCCGTCTCGATCGCCCGGCGGAGACGGTGCGGCATCGGTGCCGGGCACTCGAAGATGTCGAGCGGCGAGTCCGGCTGGTCCCAGACCCACTTGGCCTCGAAGCCGTAGACCGGGAGCGCGCCCGCCGGCAGGGCCTCGAAGTTCAGCCCGACGATCGGGAGCACGCGGGCTCCCGCGCCATTGCCCAGCACGGCGCACGTGAACTCGGCGCCGGGCAGGAACTCCTCGATCAGCACCGGCTGCGCGTAACTCTCGAGCAGAAAGAGCACCTGGGCATGAAGGTCGGCCGGAGTCGGGCAGAGGTTCCGCTCCGTGATCCCTTTGGACGATCCTTCGTGGATCGGCTTCACGAACAGCGGATAGCGGAGCCCTGGCGGCAGCACCGCGAGCGCGGCGGGGGACTCCACGACCGCGAACGCCGGGGTCGGCACGCCGTAGTACGAGAGGACTTCCTTGGTCCGGGCCTTGTCGAGACAGAGCGAGAGCGTCAGCGGGTCGCTGCCCGAGTAGGGGACGTCGAAGAACTCGCAGATCGCCGGCACGTGGGCTTCGCGGTTCTTCCCCCCCCGCCCTTCCGCCATGTTGAAGACGATGTCGGGTCGCTCGACCCGGAGCCGCTCCGGGAACTCTGCCGTCGCCTCGAGGTGAATCACCGACCCGAAGGCGGCGAGCGCGTCCGCGACCGCATCGACCGTCGCCTGCGTGTCCCACTCGGCGAACTCGTCGTCCGCCGGCATCTCCTCGACGAGGAGGGGACCATCCGCCGCCGCGCCGACGGCGGGTCGCGGGACGGGGGGGATCATGTGGTCGGTGCCGGTACTGGGAGGCTCTTCATCGGCCAGGACGGCACCGGCGTCTTCGCCGCTCGGTCTCTCGGTCGGCCGGCCCCCGGGAGCAGCGCTCGCCTCGGGCTTGAGATTGTAGGCGAATCCGATTCGCGCCATGCGGTCCTGCGTCAGGGAGACCCGAGATCGAGATCGCACCGCGTGCAAAGGAGATGCCAGGTGCGAATCGCGCGCATAATACCGAGTCGGATTTGGTCGCGCAATGACCTTTATGCGACCGCGCTCGCACCCGAAAAAGCGATCCGAGTCGCACGCCCGACGCGCGCCACCATCAGCGCGCGCGGCCTCCCCGCTAGACCTTGTGGTGCTCGGGGCGCGCGGCCTCGCGGCGGTCGTCCGCGACGTAGATCTCGAAGTCCGAGAAGAAGCCCGGCGCCTCGCGCTGGAGCGTCCGCAGGATGCCGACCGCCAGGCGACGGATCTCGAGGTCGGCGCCCTCACCGGCGCGCAGCTCGAGGATCGTCCGCCAGGCGCGGGCATTGGCCGTGACGACGATCTTCGTCTCGGTCGAGTTGGGGAGGACGCCCCGCGCCGCCTCGCGCGCCATCTTCCGGCGGTGGACCCGGTCGGGGACCCACGCGTAGCGCTCCATGAGCTCCCGCACGAGCGCCACGTAGGCCGCCTGGGCGCGCTCCATCTCGGCGCGCCACTGGGCCTCGAGGGCGACGTCCCCGAGGATCGCCGGCGGCACGACGAAGTTGGCCTCGGACTCGTCGACGTAGCGCTGCGAGAGCTGGGAGACGGCGACGCCGGCGCGATGCCGCACCAGCTCGTGGGTGAGCGCGCGGCTCACCCCCTCGAGCAGGAGCGAGTAGGTGGCGTGCTCCAGGACGCTGCCGTGGCGCTGGCGCTTGATGTTCTCGATGTAGTCGCGGGTCGCGCGACCCGCCGGGTTCGCCTGACTCATGTAACACAGGCGCCCGGCGAACTCCGCGAGTCGCTCGCCGTCGGTCGAATCGCCCAGCCAGTGCACCGGCAGATGGGAGGGCTCGATGAAGCACGGGCGGGCGACGACGGTGACGCGAGGCTCGGTATAGAACACAGCCGGAGGGGAAAGGGGTGTTTGACGGAGGCCAATCTATCACCCCACGGCGTGGCAACGGGATGAGTCCGCCAGATGCGACGAGGGCCGGTCGCTCATCCCGCCGACCGGCCCCCGCGCTCCCCCGCGCTCCCCTCTCGCTGCCCTGCCCCTCCCGATCCCGACTCGGTCCTACCGACCCAGTCGGCCCCGCTTCGGACGAAAGAAAGCGTCGATCGCATCCCTCCCCTGTTCGAGCTCGTTCAGTCGCCTTCGGTGTCGAACGCGAGCCCGTCGGCCTCACGCACGGTGTCGAGGATCGACTCCATCCGCGCGCGCGTGGCGGCCGTCAGCTCCGCGACCGGCGTCAGCGAGAACCCGATCGCGCGACGCGCCCCCTCCGGCCAGTCCGGCATCGACAGTCCGGCGACCAGCCGCCGGATCATCTGCCCGCACTCGGCCAGGAGCTGCCGCGCCGTCTCGCGCAGCACGTCGAGCGGGATGGTCACATCACGCGTCATGAGCTGTCCGGTCGCGCGGTCCCGCCAGGCCGCATCGCCGATGGCCCCTTGCTCGGGCCAGAGCCCCAGGTGGCGAATCACTCCCTCGTGCTCGGCCTGCAAGCGCCGGCTCTCGACGGCCGCTGCGAGCGCCAGCGCCAGCGACTCGGGACTCGGGGACCCGTACAGGGTCACCAGGTCACGCGCCGGCCGCTCGGAGTGCAGCGGCGGCGGTCCCGAGTTCACGTGCGCCAGCACCGGCGAGTGGTCGGGGTGATCCTCCAGCATCACGAGGACATCCATTCCCCCTCCAGAAAAAAAGCGCCTCACCCGGTGAACTTTCCCATTCCCCGTCCCCACATCAGGCAAGACCGGTTGGGCACGAGAAAAGTTCCCGCTCGCCAACTGTGCCCTCACGACGATCCAGTCTCCTATCGGGCAAGTCGTATACCCACCACCTACGCCAGCGCGACGCGCAACTGGACGGTCGCCGCCCGTTGCACCGAGGCATACAGCCGTTGCCCGGACGCAACGCCGTCGGGCCGCGCCGCCGGCCGCGCTGACGCCAAACGCGACAGCGATGGTGCCGGCCGGTTGCCGTGCACTTCGCCGATCGTATGTTCTTCGTCATGAGGCTGACGAAGAGCGACGGACCTGCCACGATCCTGCTGGTCGAGGATCGGGCCGAGGTGCTGGATGTGATCCGCCGCACGCTCAGCGCCAACGGGTACGCCGTCGAGACCGCGACCGACGGGGAGGAGGGATTGAGCAAGGCCCTCGACCTCCAGCCCGACCTGGTGGTCCTCGACGTCGGGCTCCCGCGCCGAGATGGGATCGACGTCGCGAAGGAGCTGCGGAACCGCGCCTTCCGTGCGCCCGTCCTCATGCTCACCGCGCTCGATACCGTCACCGACAAGGTCATCGGGCTCGACGCCGGTGCCGACGACTACCTCCCCAAGCCCTTCGACTACCAGGAGCTGCTCGCCCGGATCAAGGCGTTGCTCCGACGGTCGACGTTGCGCGTCGACGAGGTCGTGATGCGAGTCGGCGACCTGGTGCTCGACTCGCTGGCCCGCGAAGTCACCCGCGCCGGCGCGCCGGTGTCGCTCACCGCCAAGGAATACGCGCTGCTCGAGTACCTCATGCGCAACGCCGGGCGGATCGTCTCGCGCGAGCAGATCTCCGAGCACGTCTGGAAGCAGCCGTTCGACTCGGCGAGCAACATCGTCGACGTGTACGTGAGCTATCTGCGTCAGAAGATCGATGACCCCGCCCTCGGCCCGCCCCTCGTGCACACGGTGCGCGGCCAGGGGTACATCCTCAAGGCCGCCGCCGACTGAGCCCCTGGCGAGGGGTCACGAGCACGGGCCACGGGCGGTCGCCACGCGCTGGCGGCCGCCCTTAACGCGTCCAGGCCGCCAGCGTCCATCCCGTCGCGTACACCCACGGGGGTCGGAGCATGATGCGGGGGCGCGACGCTGGAACGGTCGGCGTCGGCAGACTCGTCGCGGCTGCGTGCGCGCGCGCGTGCGCGCGTGCGTGCGCGGCCGTGTGGGTGGCCGTGTGGGTGGCCGTGTGGGTGGCCGCGTGCGCGTCGCCGCCGCGGGCGGGCCCCCGCGAGGAGGCGACCGGCAGGGCATCGGCGCGGGCGGAGCGGGTCCTCCGGGAGTTCCCGGCCGTCTCGGACTTTGGGCGGGACCTCACGACCGATCAGCAGGTGCTTCAGGTGCTCGATCGCGCCGCATTCGGCCCCCGGCCGGGCGACGTCGCCCGGGTCCGGCGTCTCGGCGTCGACCGCTGGATCGCCGAGCAGCTCACGCCGGACGGGATCGACGACGGCGCGATGGACGCCTTCGTGGCGCGGATCCCGCCGGACACGGCCCAGTCGAACGGAGCGGCCGACCCCCGCGTCGTCAAAGTCGCGCGCGCGGTCGCCAGCGAACGGCAGCTCCAGGAAGTCATGGTGGACTTCTGGGAGAACCATTTCACGGTCTATGCCGGCAAGGGCCGGCCGATGCGGGACTTCCTGCCGGCGTACGACCGTGATGTCATTCGGCCGCACGCGCTGGGACATTTCCGCGACCTCCTGGGCGCGGTGGCGAAGAGCCCGGCGATGCTCTTCTATCTCGACAACTGGCGGAGCGGCGTCCGCGGGCTGAACGAGAACTACGGCCGCGAGCTGCTCGAGCTCCACACCCTGGGGGTCGACGGCGGCTACACCCAGGCGGACGTGATCGCGGTTGCCCGCGCCCTCACCGGCTGGTCGATCGACCGCCCGGCGCAGGGCGGCGGCTTCATCTTCCGCCCGCGACTCCACGACACGGGCGAGAAGGTCCTGCTCGGGCACCACCTCGCGGCCGGGCGCGGCATCGCGGACGCCGAGGAGGTGCTCGACATCCTCGCCCGGCACCCGAGCACGGCGCGGTTCGTCGCCCTGAAGTTGTGCGAGCGGTTCGTCAGCGACACCCCGCCCCCGGCGCTGGTGGCCCGCACCGCGGCGACCTTCACGCGGACCGATGGCGACCTCCGGCAGGTCGTGTGGACCATCCTGACATCGCCGGAGTTCTTCTCGCGCGCCGCCTACCGCGCCAAGGTCAAGTCGCCCTTCGAGCTGGTCGTCAGCGCCGTGCGCGCGCTCGGCGGTCAGCCGGACAGCACTCGCCGCTCGGCCCAGGTGATCGCCCGGCTGGGCGAGCCGGTGTTCGGCCATCAGGCGCCCAACGGCTACCCCGAGACCGGGACGAGTTGGATGAGCACCGGCGCGATCCTGGCGCGCATCAACTTCGGACAGGCCGCCGCGGCGGGACGCATCCCCGGCGCGTCGCTCGACGACTGGCCGGCCGCACGGATCCTCCGGACCGCGCCGCGCGCGGCGCAGGTCGACAGTGTCGTCGGCGAGATCCTGGGCGGTGCCGCGTCGCCGGACAGCCGCGCCATCCTGCTCTCGGGTGGCAACCCGCTCGACACCGGCGGCGGCACCCCGCTCCGGGGTCTCGCGCAGATCGTGGGCCTCGCGCTCGGCGCACCCGAGTTTCAACGCCGCTAGCCATCGACCCGGACGGACCCATGGAGCGCCGAGTGTTCGTGAGATCGGGTGCCCTCGCCCTCGTGACCCTGGGGCTGAGCCCGCGCTTTCTGCGTCGGGTGGTCTTTGCCGCCGACCTGCCGGCGGCGCGGCGCGGCAAGGTGCTGATCTGCCTCTTCCAGCGGGGCGCGGCGGACGCGCTCAATATCGTCGTGCCCCACGGCGAGTCCGCGTACTACGCGATGCGACCCACCATCGCCATCCCGCGGCCCGCGCGGGGGACGCCGAGCGGCGCGGGAACGATCGACCTGGACGGCTTCTTCGGGCTCCACCCGGCGCTCGCTCCCCTCCTGCCGCTCTACGCGCAGCGGCACCTGGCGATCGTCCACGCCGTCGGCAGCCCGAGCGCGACGCGGTCCCATTTCGACGCCCAGGACTACATGGAATCCGGGACGCCGGACGCGAAGGCGACCCCCGACGGCTGGTTGAACCGGTACCTGGCGGCGCAGGGGACGTGCGAGGCCGGGAGGACGCGCGCCCCGTCGACTGTCTCGCCCTTCCGGGCAGTCGCGTTGGCCCCGGAGACGCCGCGCATCCTCGAGGGGCCGGCGCCCACGGTCGCGATGAGCGATCTCCAGGAGTTCTCGGTGCGGGCCACGGGCTCGCAGGTCGAGCGGCTCGAAGCGCTCTATCGCACGGGCTCGGCGGACATCGTCCACGCCACGGGCGCGGAGAGCTTCGAGGCGGTCCGGATGCTGCGGGCGGCCAATCCGCAGCAGTACGTGCCCGCGGTGGAGTATCCACGCTCGCCCTTCGGGCAGCGACTGCAGCAGATCGCGCAGCTCATCAAGGCGGACGTGGGCCTCGAGATCGCCTTCACCGACGTCGGGGGGTGGGACACGCACGTGAATCAGGGGGCGGCGACCGGCCAGTTGGCCGAGCGGCTGGCCGATTTCGCGCGCGGCATCGCGGCCCTCGTGACCGACCTCGGCGATCGCATGGCGGACGTCGCCATCGTCACCATGTCCGAGTTCGGGCGCATGGCCCGAGAGAACGGGAACGGCGGGACCGATCACGGCCACGCGGGGGCGATGTTCGTCCTCGGCGGCGACGTGCGGGGCGGCCGGGTGTACGGACGCTGGCCCGGGCTCCAGCCGGAGCAGCTCTTCGAGGGGCGCGATCTCGCCCGCACGACGGACTTCCGAGCCGTGTTCTCCGAGCTCGTGTCGCAGCACCTCGGCGGCGCGCACCTCGACGCCATCTTCCCGGGCTTCAGCGCCACCGAACGGCTGGGATTGGTGTAGCCGGCGCCGCCGGTGCGCGGCCGGTGCGAGGCGGTGCGACGTCGTGGCGCGCCTGGGCGGTCTCGGGCGACGATGCGATATTGCCGATGGTTCGCCGCTCTGTGGCCGCTCCGTGGCCGTTCTGTGGCCCTTCGGTGGCCGCCGCTTCCCCGCTGTTTCCCGATCGCCTCGGGATCGTCCCTCTCCATCATGTCGAAGCTCTCGATCGCGCTGTCGTTCGCGCTCTGCACGGCGGCCGCCGGGGTCCACGCGCTCGGGCACGCCGCCGTCGCCCGGACCGCCACGCCGCCGGCTCCCGGAGCCGCTCCCGGAACGGCTCGCGCGGCCACCCCTCCGGCCCGGTCGGACCGGGCCGACCCGGGGAACCATCTCGGGCGGGTGCCGATCCTCGAGTACCATGTGATCGGCGACCACGAAGCGCACTGGACGGTCGAGCCCGAGCACTTCCGGCGCGACCTTCAGCTTCTGTACGACCGCGGCTATCGGCCGATCAGCGTCGCGCAGCTCATCGACCGCCGGATCGACCTGCCGGCCGGGCGGTCACCGGTGGTCTTCACCTTCGATGACGCCTCGCCCTCCCAGTTCCGCTACATCGAACGGAACGGGCAGCTCGAGATCGACCCCAATTCGGCCATCGGGATCTGGCTCGACTTCCACGCCAAGCATCCGGACTGGCAGAACCGCGCGACCTTCTGCGTCCTCCCGGCCGCCAGCGCCGGACACGCCTTCTTCGGGAACGGCGGCATCGAGGGGCAGAAGACCGCGTGGCGCTACAAGAAGCTCCAGTACCTGGTCGCGCAGGGCTTCGAGCTGTGCGACCACACGCTCTGGCACGCCAACCTGGGGAAGTACTCCGACGCGGTGGTCCAGGAGCAGATCGCGCGCGGGGCTCTCGCCATCGACTCGGCGGTCCCGGGCTACAGGATCCGCACCTTCGCGCTGCCGCTCGGCATCTGGCCGAAGAACCGCGCCCTGGCGCACGCGGGCGCCTGGACCGACCCGCGCTCCGGCCGCACGATCCGGTACCGCTTCGACGCGATCCTCGAGGTCTCGGGCGGGCCGGCGCGGAGTCCGTATGACCCGGCGTTCGACCCGCTCCGGCTGCCCCGAGTCGAGGTCTACGGCACGGCGCTGGAGCACACGCTCGACGCGCTCGACCGGCCAGGCGTCCGCTACGTCGTCGGGAGCGAGCCAGTCACACGGGCCGACGCGAGCCACTGAGCGAGTAGAATCCAGGGCCCCGAGCGCCCGGCAGGAGGCTCGGTTGTGACGCCGAGCACAGAGCAATCGGTTAGTTGGCGCCAATCTTTGCGGCGTGCTCCGCGACACTGTAGCGAAACGCGACACCCCTGTATACCGGGTGCCCTCTTTGACCGGTGGCTCGTCTACATACCGAAGCCACTACTCACGAGGCGCTGTGATCGTACGCGAGGCGGACCCACTCCAGCATTCGGCATTCTTCGAAGCGCTGGGCGGACTCACGGAGGGGGAGGCGGACTGGCATGAGTTGAATGCCGGGCTGCTCGTGCTCCGACTGGTCGACGCCTGGCTGACGGAGGGCTCGCAGGCCGCGCAGGTGTCGGCCTGGGGGATCCGCAACCTTCGGAACGCCGTGGAGCGGATTCCCGCGACGTCCCCGAGCCGGACGATCCTGGCCGGCATCATCGAGATCGTCGAGAGCGCGGTCGTGGTGGACGTGCGGCCGATCGCCCCGCGGCTCATGGCGTACGGGCGGTCGCTCGACTACACCGCGCGCTGGGCGCTGGCCGCGGACGTCTTCCAGACGCTCCTCGCGCACCTGCACCCGGCGCTCGATCCCGATATCGCCTTCGACGCACGCATGCGGCTCGGCTACTGTCTCCGTCAGGAATGGCAGTTGGAGGCTGCGGAGGCCGCGTACGTGGAGGCCGGGCTGATCGGAAAATCGGCCGGCAGCCGGAAGAAGGAGCTGCACGCGCAGGTCGGTCTCGCCAACGTGGTGATCGTCCGCGGCAACTTGCCCAAGGCGGACACGATGCTGAGCGAGGTCATTGCGGCCAGCGAGACCGAGGGCTGCGACGAGGTGCGGGCGATCGCGCTCCACGACCGGGCATTCGTCGCCAATGGGCGTGCCCGATACGAGGAGGCGGCCAGCCTCGCGTACGCCGCGCTCCAGCTCACGACCGGACTTCGCGAGCGGGACCGTATCCTCAATGATCTCGCGATCTCGCTCACCCAGCTCGGTGGGCTCGAGAGTGCGCGCGACGCGTTCCTGGTGCTCGCCGCGACGGCGCAGGAGCAGTACGTCCGCTGGCTGGCGATGATCAACCTGCTCGAGGTCGGGTCGCTCCAGAGCAACGAGGCCCTCTTCGAGCGCTATCGGCGGGAGCTGGTCACCGAGACGCTGCCCCCCTACCTCCGGGCGCAGTTCCACTATTACTCGGCGGTCGGGCACCGCGCCTTTGGGCGGCTGGCCGCGGCCCAGCGCGAACTCGACGCGGCCGGAGCGCTCGCCGAGCAGCACGCGTACAACCAACTCCAGTTCGAGGTCGAGGCCCTGGCCACGCATGTCCGGCAGGGGCTCGCGGTGGAGCGCCGGGCGGCGCGGGAGCTGCCGGCGTCACTCCAGGGGGTAGCCGAGGCGGTCTCGGAGATGCGGGCGCTGGCCGGCGTCTGACCGACCGGGTGGCGGCGAGAGAGGGACAGGCCCGGCATCGACCGAGTGGGGTCGCCGGGGGCGAGGAAACAGCGGGCGGCATGCGGGACGGGCCACGGAGCACTGCTCCGTGGCCCGTCGTCGCTGCGACGACCCGGTCGCTCGCGCCTCACGGCGGAGCGACCGGGGGAGCGTCGTCAGCAGGTGCCCGAGCCGGAGCCCACGCCGGGCTGACAGGTGTGCGAGGCGGGCGCGGTCGGCGACGCGCAGGCGGCCAGGGCGGCGGTCAGCGCGGTCAGAACGGCGATCTTGATCGTGCGGCGGGTCATGACATACCTCGCGGGGAGATGGGGCGGACGGATGGTTGGGGTCGCCCGCGAACGTACTCTTCCCTTGGGGGCGCAAAAGGTGCATTTCTTGTCAGAATAGCACACTTTCATGACAGTGCGCCCCGCCGGGATCGAAGTTCTCGCCTATCTGCCCCCGCCATTGCTCGGCCATCTCCGCGTCGTGCTCGCGGGGAGCAGCGCCCATGTGCTGCGCGTCGCCGATCGGTGGGAGACGTTCGCCGACGCGATCCGGTCGACGACGGCCGACGTCGTGGTCGCCGATCCTTGCGCCGATGGCGTGCGGCGCGGGGTCTCGCTCGCGGCGCTCCTCGAGTCGCGACCCACCCTGCCGCTCGTCGTCTACACCCCGGTCGCCCCGCCCAGCTTTCAGGCGATCGCCGAGCTGGCGCGGCTGTGCGCCCACTACGCCGTGCACCAGGTCGTGCTCTACCGGTACGACGACGAGCCGCGTCGATTCCTCGAGCTGCTGGAGCAGCAGCCCGGCAGCTCGATGAGCGCGGCACTGCTCGAGCGGATCGCCCCCGCCATCGACGCGCTGCCGGCGACGCTGGCGCGCGCGGTCGATCGCCTGATCCGCCGGCCCACCGAGTTCGAGGATGTGGCCGACCTGGCGCGCGTCGCACGGGTGACGGTGCGCACGGCCTATCGGCACCTCGCGGGCGCCGGCTTCGTCTCCCCGCGCGCCCTGATCGTCGCGGCCCGGCTGCTCCACGCCTACGCCTACGCGCGCGATCCGCGGCAATCCCTCGAGTCGATCGCCACCCGCGTCGGCTACAGCGCGCCGCGTATGCTCACGAAGCACATGCGGGAGGTACTCGGGGCGACACCCCGCGCGGTGCGGCGGCAGATGCGGCCGGCGGACTTCCTGGCCGCCCTCACGCAGTGGCTGATCCCGACGCCGGTGCCCGACGCCCTGCTGGCCTCGAGCTGGCTCCGGTACGGGGTCCCGCTCGGCGATGCGGCACCGCGCCTTGCGCCGGAGCCGCCGGAGTACGAGCGTGAACGGGTGGGCAACGAGGTGGCCGACGATGTTACCGACGAGGTGGCCGACGAAGCTCCCGACTTCGAGCCGCAGCGAGCGGTCGGCCGCGTTCGGCTGGGGCGGCAGCCTATCATGACCTGGGCCGCGGTACGCGGGACGGCGCTGGAGCGAGAGGAGCCATGAGAGGTGGCGCTGGAGGACGGGCGGGAGGCGGCGGGGGAGGGGGAGGCGAGAGACCGATGAGACTCTTTGGCAATCATCGGGGGGTTGGCGGCGGGCCGGCGCGCGGCGTTCCGCCGCGGGCGCGCGTGCTCGTGGTCGATGACGAGCCCTCGATCTGCCGGGCGCTGTCGATCGCGCTGACCCGCGCCGGGTACGAGGCGAAGTGGACCCAATCGGGGGAGGGCGCGCACTCGCTGCTCGGGTCGGAGCGGTTCGACATCCTCGTGCTCGATCTCCGGATCCCGGACGTGCGAGGTGACGTCCTGTACCACCTCGCCGTCTCTCTCCAGCCGCACCTCCGGGGCCATACGCTGTTCATCACCGGCGATGTCACCGACCGCGCGCAGGTGCTGATCGCGGACTGTGAGTGCCCGCTGCTCCAGAAGCCGTTCCGTCTCGAGGATGTGCTCGCGAGCGTCGGCGCGATGGAGCCGCCGCACGAGGCGGAGGAGTCGGCGTAGTCCCGACGCCCCCCGGTCAGACTCTCCAGTCGCGCAGGGTGGCGAGGGCCTGGTCGAGCGCCGCGATCTGCGCCGGGTCGGTGGCCCGCGCACGCAGTTCGGCGTAGGTCTCGAGCGCGAGCTGGAGCGCGGCCGGATCGTGCTCGGCGCCGGCAAGGCTGGCGGCGTTGTCCGCGAGATTGGCGCGCGCGAGGTCGTCGGACGGAAAGCGGAGTGTGACCTGGCGCCACCGCTCGACGCGCTGGCGCGGGTTGGAGGTCGCGAGCGCCCAGAGGTGCCAGGCGCCGCGGTTGGTCGGATCGGCGGTCCGCGCGCGCTCGGCGAGCTCGCCGACGATGGCGGGTCCGCGGCCGGCGAGCCAGTACGCGTTGGCGAGGATGACGAGCGCGCGAGCGTTGGTCGGCTGTGCGTCGACGATGCGCTCGTAGATCGGCCCGGCAACCTCGGGGAGGTCGCGATACGGCTCGGCGGCAGCGATGAGCGCGTCCGGCGTCGCACCGTCGGCCCAGGCGGCGAGACGCAGCACGAGGTGCGTGCCGTTGCCGGTCGCCTGGTACTCCTGGACGAGCGCGGCCAGGTCGCGGTGAAGATCGGACAGCCCGGAAACGGAGGGGGAGGGG
>JAJPIS010000032.1 GCA_021324635.1 Gemmatimonadota bacterium | reverse complement strand
TCGCTGGTGTTCTGTCCGATGGTGGTGCCGCTCACGAGCACCGCCGCGGCGGCGATCGGCTCGTGTTGCTCGGCGTCCACCACCCGGCCGCTGATGCGGGCCCCCTCTTGCTGGGCGCGTACTCCGGTCGCCGCCCCGAGCGCGAGAAGCGACGTCGCCCCGACGAGCCACCGTCGGACAGCGCGTCCGGGTCGGAACCTACTCCCTCTCTGACCTCTGCTCACGCGCATGATCCCCTCCACCATGGGGTCGAGTGGTATCCTAGGGAGGTATCCCGCTCCCTTCCGACACGGCAATACGGTTCGCACGAGCGAATGTCAAGTCTCAAACGGTGGGACCCGCGCGGCTCGCGCCCACGCCTGTTTCTCGTCGTCGGCGCGTGCTGCCGGCGGCATCGCTCGCTCTCGTTCGGCGGATGGCCGGCGAGTAGACTGTATGGGATGACCGAGTCTCGGATGAACGCGTGACGAGCGCACGGTGACCGGACGATGAGCTCACCATCAGGGCATGATTGATCGTACGAGGAGCGCACGGTTTCGCCGCACCCTCGTGCGCGTGCTGGGCGTGCAGGTCGTGACCCTGCTGCTCCTCTGGCTCCTTCAGGCGCACTACAGCCGCTGATCCGCGCCCGCGTGCACCCGGTCAACTGGATCATTCTCGTCGTCTACCTGACGTACGTCGCGGTCGACGGGCTGCGGCGCGCGCGCCGCGCGAAGGGGCTCGACGGCTACCTCCTGGCCAACCGGAGCCTTCCCTGGTGGGCGGTCGGCCTCTCCGTGATGGCGACGCAGCTCTCGGCGGTGACGCTGATCGGCACCACGGGGCAGGGGGCGGTCGACGGGATGCGCTTCGTGCAGTTCTACTTCGGGCTGCCGCTGGCGATGCTCATTCTCGGGGTGACACTGGTGCCGTTCCTGCACGGCGCGCGGGTGTACACCGCGTACGAATATCTCGAGCGCCGGTTCGACGCCAAGACGCGCTCGTTCACGGCTCTGCTCTTTCTGCTCTCGCGCGGGATGTCGGTGAGCACCATCCTCGCCGCCCCGGCGGTCGTGTTCTCATCGATGTTCGGCTGGCCGATCTCGTGGTCGGTGGCGGTGATGGGGGTGCCGACCGTGCTCTACACCATGTTCGGGGGGGTACAGGCGGTGGCGTGGGCCGACGTGAAGCAGATGGTGCTCGTCACCTTCTCGCTCCTGGCGGTGATCGTCGTCCTGCTCGTCCGCATCCCGGTCGCGCCCGACGACGCGCTGCGGCTCGCCGGGGCGGCCGGACGGCTTCAGGTCTTCGACTTCTCGCTCGATGCCACGAAGACCTACACGTTCTGGTCGGGCCTGATCGGCGGCACGTTCCTCATGTTGTCGTACTTCGGCACGGACCAGAGCCAGGTCCAGCGCTACCTCGCGGCGCGGTCGGTCGACGAGGCGCGGACGTCGCTCCTCGTGAGCGCGTACTGGAAGATCCCGCTCCAGGCGTTGGTGCTGCTGGTCGGTGTGCTCATCTTCGTCTTCTATCTGTTCCGGGCGCCGCCGCTCTTCTTCAACCCGGCCGACGCCCGCCAGGTACAGCATGCGGGCGCGGGGTCGTTCATGCGCCTCGAGGCGCGCTACGGCGCGGCGTTCGCCGAGCGGCGGGCTGCGGCGGCGGCGCTGGCGGCCGCCGGCGGCCGAGCGAGCGGGGGCACGGCCGCGACGGCGGCTGCCGCGCACGCGTTCCAGGTCAGCGACTCGGCGGTGCTCGCCGTGCGCGGCGAGGCGCTGCGGCTCGCGGAGCGGGCGACGGGTGCGCCGGCACGGGATGTCAACTTCATCATCCCGCACTTCGTCCTCACCGAGCTGCCGATCGGTCTCGCTGGGCTGTTCATCGCGGCCGTGATGGCAGCTGCCATGTCGGCGATCGCCGCCGAGCTCAACTCGCTCGCGACCGCGACGGTGATCGACTTCTACCGCCGCTGGGTGCGGCCGGTGGCGAGCGACGCGCACTATCTCGGCGTGTCGAAGGTGGCGACGCTGTTCTGGGGGGCGTTCGCGTGCCTCGTCGCGAGTTATGCGGCGACGCTGGGCTCCCTGATCGAGGTCGTGAACCGGTTCGGGTCGTTCTTCTACGGCTCGATCCTGGGCGTCTTCATCCTCGCGATGCTGCCGAGCGCGCGGGCCCCGGGTGCCTTCGTGGGACTCGTGGCCGGGATGACCGCCGTCGGTGCCGTGAGCTTCGGCGCCCCCGAGATCTCGTTCCTCTGGCTCAACGTGGTGGGCGCCGTCACCGTCGTAGCGGTCGGCCTGCCACTCAGCTTCCTGGCGCGCGCGCGGTCAGGCAGCGCGTAGGTCCGTCCTGGAAAATCGCTACAAAAGCCGCTACCTACGAAGAGCAGTGAGTCGTCGAGAGCCACCGCGAGCGCGTAGGCGAAGCAGTTGCCGAAGTTGAGACCTGCGGGATGACGGCCCTTACCGAATCGCCGGAATGCCCCACGGGGGAGGTCGGCGTGCTCTGCCGTGACAGGAACGATGTCTATCGCCGACCCCCGGAGAAGCAAATCGACCTCCCGCTCGCCGTGCTCGCCGTAGCGGGCCAACATGACGAGTCCCGCCTCGACGACCGTGGCTGCGGACACCCGCCGGACGACACTCCCCTCCAGAGCGGCGACGAGGCGCAGACTCTCCGGCTCGCCCTGGAGCATGGCGACGATCGCTGACGTATCGAGGACCACGGAAGCCTTTGCACTGCTCTCTCTTCTATAGTCTCCGTACCGGTGCCCCGCCCGGCCAAACTGAGCCGGACCATGGGGCCGGGTCGTGCCGCCGCCCGACGCGGCCTGGCTCGAGGACGGCGTGCTCACCGGGGACATCGACCTCAGCGCCGCGACCGGCCTGCTCGCCCGCCGGTGCAGGTCCTGAGGGCGACCTCCGGCTCGCACCACCGAGTGTCACCGCCAACCGGCCGCGCGGCCCACGCGGTCAGAGTCGAGCCAGCACCTTCCTGGCAGCGGCCTTGAAGGCCTCGTCACCCACGATCGGGCTCACGCCGAGACTCACGACCGCGGTACCGCGGCGCAGATCCATGCTGTTGATGTGAAAACTCGGCGTCCGCTTGATCGCGGCTTCATCGCCGATGCCCGACACCGTCGTGATCGTCGTGTTGTACATCGGCTTGGGTCCCGGATGCACGCGCCGCAGGAAGTTCGCGTGCGCCGCCGCCGCATCCGTAGACAGGTAGTACCCGATCTCGACGTGGTTCTTTGGAATCTCCAGCGGATCGGAGCCAGGCTTCTCGTACACGCACGTTGCAGCCGTGGCGTTCGCTTCCCGCCGCTTGAACGCCAGCGGTACCCCGGCGAGCGTCGACGCCTCGGCCTCGGATAGGAGCTTGCACGCGTCGAGCGTCGGCGCATCCACACGCGTCCGCACAGGAGAGGCGCCGACCAGCAGGAAGACAGCGACAAGGGCCGCAGCAGGTCGTCCGTGTGTCATGGGTGCCTCCGTGAGAGCTACTCTGCGGGCGTGACGAAGACGGTGAGCTGGCGCGAGCGGAGCCGCCGGGCAGTGGCCATCGCGTCGGCTTCGGTGCGGAAGTGGCCGACCCGGACGCCGTAGGGGCGGGTGACGCCCAGGATGCGCGTGTCGTAGCCGCGGGCGCAGAGGGTCGCCTGCTCCGCCTGCGCGGCGTCGTACGTCTCATAGGACGCGACCTGCACGGTCCACGCGCGCGCGCGGCGTGCGCCACGCACGGCGCTCTTCGCGGCGGCGCCACCGGGCGCGCGCCTGACGCCGCCGCCCCCGCCGGCGGCGCGCGGACCGCCGCCAGGCGTCACATCACCGCCCGAGTGTGTGTGCACCGGCCTGGGAGCGCGCCGGCCGCTGTCGGGGGCCGCACTCAACGTCGCGCTCGGGGCTCCGACGAAGAACACGGTGTGACCCGCAGTCGCCAAGGGCGAGCCCATAGGCGCGGGGTCCGCCGGCATCAGGACGACATCCCCCGGCGACACGCGGCGCGCGACGCTGGCCGGCGCCGGACAGGTGCCCGCGACGACGGCGCGCTCGGTCGACACGGGCGCACGCTGCGCCCGGCGCTCGGCCTGGGCCGAGAGCGGACAGACGACCGCGGTGCCGAGCACCAGCGCGGCAGCGGCGACAGCGAGATGGCGTCGACCCACACCACAATGTTCTGCACACACGGCGCGAGCGAAAGATGCTGCGTGTGCGCATCACACGGCCCCACAAAGGTGTGGCCCAGACCCATCGGCGTTCGACGCAACGAGATCGGCACATCTGATACACACGAGCTCGCCTGCGTGGCGCGGCCGGTACCATGGCAGCCGCGCCCCGGAGCGCCCTGGCGGCGGGTTTTCGGGGCGCCGGTGCGCGACGCCGGCCGCCTCAGGCCGCTTTCGGCAGCGCCTTGGGACACCCAACAGTTCTGTCGTTGCACCGATCATCGCAGCCGCGTCGGCGGAGCTGGACTTTCCGATTGCAGTATACCGCGACTCAGGACGCCACAGTTCCACGACGCTCCACGCGAGTACGTTCTGGCCCCTGATAGTCCCCTCGCGCCCCGAGAGTCGGAGGAGAACACTGAGGTGGGTGGGACGCAAAAAGGCCACGCGTGTCGGCCAAAGACCCTCGCGTCCGGGCCACACGAGGGGTCCACGTGTGCAGGTCCGGGCCGGGAGCGAAACGCCGCGGTCTGCGTGGGCCGACCGGCGACGCTGGGCTAGCCGGTTGCCGGCTCGTTGGTGGCGATGGCGGGCATGGAGGGCGGGGTCTCGCGCTGGCGGACGGCTCGGCGCACGCCGTCGACTCGGGCGGCGAGGGCGGGATCGCGGCGCATCGCCGCCTCGAGCCGCTCGAGCGCGTTCACGACCGTCGAGTGATCGCGGCCGCCAAAGGCGCTGCCGACGGCGTCCAGCGTCATGTCGAGCAGCTCGCGACAGAGATACATCGCGACTTGCCTGGGCTCGAGGAGGTCGCGCGACCGACGCTTCGACACGAGCGCCTCCGGCGTCACCCGCCACTCCTCGGCCACGATGTCCTGCACGCGCGCCGCGCCGCGACGCGACGCCGCCGGACCGCGCGGGTCGATCCGCAATGCCTCGCGCGCGAGCGCCAACGTCACCGGCCGCTCCCGGAGCCGCGAGTAGGCGAGCACTCGCACGAGCGCGCCCTCCAGCGCCCGCACGTTGGACCGCACCGCGTCCGCGATCAGCTGGATGACGTCGGGGCCGACCGATGTGGTCAACCCCTCGGCCGACACCTTCTCCCGAAGGATCGCCGCCCGATGCTCGGCGTCGGGGAGCGAGATGTCCACCACCTTCCCCAATCGAAAGCGCCCCGCCAACCTGTCGGCGACACCCACCGCCTCCGGCGGTCGGTCGCTCGTCACCACCACCTGACGCCCGGCTTCGTACAACACCGAGAACGCATCCGCAAAGGCCTCCTGCGCCTCCCGCTGCCCGGCCAGGGTATGCACATCATCGACGAGCAGGAGATCGGCGCGATGATAGCTGTCGCGGAAGGCGTCCATCGCCCCGCTCTGCACCGCCAGCACCAGCTCGGTCGTGAACTGCTGGGCGGCGACGTAGGTCACACGCGCCTGCGGCCGCTGCTCCAACGCCGCGTGCGCGACGGCGTGCATGAGATGCGTCTTGCCCAGCCCCGTGTCGCCGTACAGGAAGAACGGGTTGTAGGTGCGGCCAGGAGCGGACGCCACGGCCGCCGCCACTGCGGCCGCCGCATCGTTCGACCGACCGATCACGAAGTGCGCAAACGTGTACCGCGGATTGAGCGCGCCCGGCACACCCCCTCCCGAGACACCAGCCCGATGACACGTACGACAGGGGCAAGAATCGTCGCCCTACGAGCGCCGCGTCCGCCACATGCCCGCGCCCCGCGCGCCCGCCGCCCACCGGCTCCAGACGTCACTAATGTGCACATCTTGTTGATATCCACAACGGTCCCCGGATTGCTCCCTGTGCCCCTCCCGGAGCCGATCCGCAGGCGCGCCATCGGGACCGGGAAGGTGTGAGGACCACTTCGGCAGGGCCTTCGGAATCGCGCGCCGGCGAGGGGCGGGATGGCTCCGATCTGGAAAGGATCGCTCTCCTTCGGGCTCGTCAACATCCCGGTGCGGCTGCACGCCGCCGTCCGGGGGGGCGACGGTCAGATCCATTTCCGCCAGCTCCATGCGAGCGACATGGCGCCGATCAAGTACGAGCGCCTCTGCTCGGCGGACGGCGAGCCGGTCCCCTGGGACGAGATCGTCAAGGGCTACGAGTACGCCAAGGGGAAGTACATCGCCCTCACCGCCGACGACATCAAGGCAGCCGCGCTCGACTCGTCCAAGTCGATCGAGCTGATCGACTTCGTCAAGGAGCGGGAGATCGACCCCCGGTTCTTCGAGACGCCCTACTATCTGGTCCCGGAACGGGGTGGCGAGAAGGCGTACGCGCTCCTCCGTGAAGCCGTGCACAAGACCGAGATGGTCGGCATCGGGAAATTCACGCTCCGCCAGAAACAGCAACTGGCGAGCATCAAGGCGGTCGGCGAGGCGCTCGTGCTCGAGGTGATGCGCTTCGCCGACGAGCTGATCGACCCGGCCGAGTACAGCTTCCCGTCCGCCGAGGGCGTGCGACCGCAGGAGCTGTCAATGGCCGAGCAGCTCATCGGCAACCTCGCCGAGCCGTTCGACGCATCGAAGTACACCGATGATTACCGCGAGAACCTGATGCGGATCATCCGGGCGAAGCTCAAGGGCCAGAAGATCGTCGCCGAGGAAGCCACGGAGCCGGAGAGCACCAAGGTGGTGGACCTCATCACGCGTCTCCAGCAGAGCCTCGAGCAGGTGAAGCCCGCGGCCGACGGCCGCGTGCGGGCGTCGAGTGGCTCGACCGGCTCGGGCGGTGCACGCACCACCCGCGCGGCCCGCAGTACCCGCGCCCGTAAGAGTGCGTAACGGGACCGCGACTGCCCGCCGGGCGCCGACGACCACTCCCCGCCCGATGCTCGCCGCCGTCGGGCCGGCAATGCCGCGCGGGAGCGGGTGGACGTTCGAGCCCAAGTACGACGGCATCCGAGTGCTCGCGGTCGCGAGCGGTCGCGACGTGCTCCTCCTGTCCCGCAACGGCAACGACAAGAGCGCACAGTTCCCCGAAATCGCCGACGCCGTGCGCGCCCTCGCCATCCGGCGGGCGCGGCCGCTCGTGATCGACGGCGAGATCGTCGGCCTTCGCCAGGGGCGGCTCGGCCGGTTTCAGGATCTCCAGGGGCGCATTCACCGCCGCGCCACGACGCACGACGGACACCCGGACGAGGACACGACCCCCGCGACGCTGGTCGCGTTCGATCTGCTCACGGACGACGACGTCGTGCTCGTCCACGAGCCCTGGACCACGCGGCGCCGGCACCTCGAGGCGCTGATCCGCACCGACGAGCAGGTGCCGGCCCTCCGGCTGGGTGAGACGTCAGCCGACGGGACAGCGATGCTCGCGGCGGCGCGCCGGCAGCAGTGGGAGGGCGTGATCGCGAAGCGGACCGACGCGGCATACGAGATGGGCCAGCGGTCGCACGCCTGGCTCAAGCTCAAAGTGGAGCACGAGCAGGAGTTCGTCGTCGGGGGATACACGGACCCTCGCCGCGGGCGTCCATTCTTCGGCGCGCTGCTACTCGGCCACTACGTCGGCACCGATCTGGTGTACGCCGGATCCTGCGGCGGCGGGTTCACCGACGACGAGCTCCGCGCCGTCTTCCACCGTCTCCGCGCGATCCCGCGCCAGCACGCGCCCTTCGCCGGAGCGCCACCCAGGACGCGCGAGCGCGCGCACTGGGTCACGCCGCAACTGGTCGTGCAGGTTCGGTTCAACGAGTGGACGGCCGACGGCAAGCTTCGGCAGCCGATCTACCTCGGACTGCGCGACGACGTCGACCCGCGACAGGTCCACCGGGAGACGGAGAGCATTCAGCCGACCGTGGCCGCGCCCGGGGCGCCATCCCTACCATCGGGTGCCACCGGGCCGCCCGTGACGCGACGGGCACCGCGCACCGAGTCCCGTCCCGCGGCCGCGCGTCCGTCCGACCGGGGTGCCTCCGACCGGGGTGCCTCCGACCGGGGTGCCTCCGACCGGAGCGCATCGAACCGGAGCGATGCGCGCACGCCGCGCGGTGTCCGACGTCCCATCTCCCCGCGGGGCGACGGCCCCCGACTCATGTGCGGGAAGCCGGGTCGGGTCTCGCGCGCGGTCGTGAGCGGTGCCGTCGACCAGCTCGATTGGATCGAGCACGAGGGCGGGGGCGAGGGCATGCTCGCCCTCGGCGCAGGGTGTACCCTGGCGGTCTCGCGGCTCGGCAAGGTCTTCTTCCCGGCGGTCCCCGGGGGACGGCCACTCACCAAGGGCGACCTGTTTCGCTACTACGCGTCGATCGCCCCGTATCTGCTCCCGACGATCGCCGACCGGCCGCTCGTGCTGCGCCGATTCCCGAACGGCATCACGCGGCCCGCATTCTACCAGCAGCGCGTCCCCGGCCCCGCCCCCCGCGGCGTGCGCATCGAGCGGGTCGCGGCCGGCAAGGGACCCGAGAGCACGGCCGAGCCACGCCTCATCGGCGGCGACCTCGTGACCCTGCTCTACATCGTCCAGCTTGGCGCGGTATCGGTCGATCCCTGGCACGCGCGCGTCGGCTCGCTCGATACGCCCGACTACACGATCATCGATCTCGATCCCGGGCCGCGGGCGACCTTTCGCCGGGTGATCGATGTCGCACGGTGGGTCAAGGAGGAGCTGGACAGCCGCGGACTGGTGGCGGCACTCAAGACATCGGGGGCGACCGGGTTGCACGTCGTGCTCCCGCTCGTGAGTGGGACACCCGAAGACGCCGCCCGCCTCGTCGCCGAGATCGTGGCGACCGCGGTGGCCGAGCGACATCCGCGCGACGCCACCGTCACGCGCAGCGTGCGGGCGCGCGGAGCGGCGACCGTGTACGTCGACTACCTCCAGAACATCCGCGGGAAGACCGTCGCCGGCGTCTACTCCGCCCGCGCCCGCCCCGGCGCGACCGTATCGACGCCGCTGGATTGGGCGGAGCTGCGCGATGACCTCGACCCGGCGGCGTTCACGATCGAGACCGTGCCCGAGCGAGTCCAGCGACTGGGTGACCTCTGGGCGCCAGCCATGCGCCACCGCAACGACCTCGCGACACTCGTCGATTCCACCAGCGCCGGCCACGGCCACCCCTCCGGACACGCGCACTCGCCCCGACGATCCGCGTGATCGGGGCCGCCGGCCCCGGCTCATCCCCGCCCCGTTCCTGCGACGGCTCGTAACCGTCCGCGTTCCGTCCCCGACCTCAATCCTCCGCCCGGCCCCATGCCCACCACGACTCCGACAACGGTCATGCTGGTGGACGACGATCCGGACACGCGTCAGATCTTCGGGCGCGTCCTCACGCACATGGGCTACCGCGTGATCGAGGCGGCGCTGGGCGCCGAAGCGATCGCCATCGCCCGGGCCGCGCGGCCCGACGTCGTGCTGCTGGACCTCGGGCTTCCGGACATGGATGGTCTCACCGTCGCCGCCGCGCTCCGCGCCGACGCGGCGACGGCCGCGGCGCGGATCCTGGTGCTGACCGCCTACGTGTCCCCCGTCGATCGGGCGCGCGCGGCCGCAGCCGGTTGCGACGTCTTTCTCGTGAAGCCGATCCTGCCGCGTGACCTCCTCGCCGTCGTGCAGCAGGCGGCCGCGCCGTCGGTCACGCCGCCTGCTGCACTTCCTGCACCGCCAGGGCCGTCACGGCGTCGATCTCCTGGAGGACGTCCGGCGGCAACTGAACCCCTGACGCGGCGGCGTTCTCGGTGACCTGCTCGGGGCGACTCGCCCCGATGATCGCCGAGCTGACGGCCGGGAGCCGGAGCACCCAGGCGAGCGCGAGCTGCGGCATCGTGAGGCCGAGCCGCTTGGCGATCGGCGTCAGCTGCTGCACGGCTCGGAGCACGCGATCGCTGCGGAGGCTCCGGCCGAAGAACGTGTTCATCTCTGGACTGGCCGCGCGCGAGTCGGGCGGTGGCGCGTGCCCCGGCTGGTACTTCCCGGTGAGCACGCCCTGCGCGAGCGGCGACCAGACGATCTGGGCGATGTCGTGCGCGGTGCACGTCGGGAAGACCGCCGCCTCCGGCTTGCGCCAGAGGATCGAGTACTGCGGCTGACTCGAGGTGAAGCGCACGGCGCCGGGAGTCGCCGCCGCGGCCTCGATCTGCTCGGGCTGCCACTCGCTGAAGCCGACGTACCGCGCCTTTCCCTGGGCGACCACCTCGGTCAGCGCCCGCAGTGTCTCCTCCAGTGGTGTCGCCGGGTCGTAGCGGTGGCACTGATAGAGATCGACGTAGTCGGTCCGCAGCCGCGCGAGCGACGCGTCGATCTGCTTGTGGATCTGGGCCGCCGACAGTCCCCGATCGTGGTCGGACATCGGGAAGAAGACCTTGGTCGCCAGGATGTATGATTGCCGCGGCACGTCGCGCAGCACGTCACCCAGCAACGATTCCGCCGCGCCTCGCCCGTAGACATTCGCCGTGTCGATGAAATTGATCCCCACGTCGAACGCCCGCCGCACACACGCGGCTGCGCGATCGCGGTCCACGCCGACACCGTAGGTGAGCCACGATCCCAGCGAGATCTCCGACACCTCGAGGCCGCTCCAGCCCAGCCGCCGATACCGCATACGCCCACCTCCGTGCGCAATTCCGCCAGTTCCGATCCCGCGCCGCCCGTGGAGTGAACATCGCCCCGCCGAGCGGCGCAAGGCTCCCGGCGGTCGACTCTGCTCGCAGCGGGGGACCGCTCGCGCCCGCTCGCGTTCGCTCGCACGCGCCGTGTCAGCCCACGCCAGCCCGCGTCGACCCGGTCTCGCGCCGAGCGCGCAGCGTGCGGCGCTCGTGCCATTTCAGTGTCGCGATCCCGGCGACGACGAGCACCCCGATCACCACGACTCCCGCGGGCCCGAAGCGGTGCTCGAAGCGTGAGAGGTTGCGGCCGAAGACGTAGCCCAGGACGCCGTAGGCGACCGACCAGAGCACGCCCGCGATGGCGTTGAAGACGGTGAATCGGCCGAACGGCATGTCGGTCAGCCCGGCGACGACTCCTGTCAGGATGCGAATGACCGGGAGGAAACGTCCGACGACCACGGCCAGCGAGCCCCGTCGGGCGAAGAACCGTCGCGCGTGCTCGACCGCCGCCGGCGTGATGCCCACCCACCTGCCATAGCGCGTGACGACCGCCTGTCCGGCCGTGCGCCCGATCCAGTACCCCCCGGCCCCGCCGACGGCGACGCCGAGTGCCGACGCGAGAATCACCATCGGCAACCAGAGCCGTCCCTGGGCGGCCAGGATGGCGCCCGTGATGAGGGCGGTCTCGCCGGGGAGCGGGAGTCCGAGTCCCTCCGCGCCCACGAGCACGGCGACGACGGCGTAGCCGTAGTGCGCGACGAGCTGCGGCAGCGACTGGACCATCGGCGGAAGCTAACTCCCCCGGTGCCCTCTCACGGCGACCGCGGGCCGGGGAGCGCGCGCGGCCAGTAGAGCACCAGCGCGAGGGCGAGGAGCAACGGGATGCCGACCATCGCATACGCTCCCCAGCTGCGCTCGCGGGTGAGAAACGCCGACCCCGGCTCGGCGGGATTGTAGTATGCGGTGACGCTGTCACCCTGGTGGTAGCGCCGGGTCACATCCGCTGCCCAGCGATCGCCATGCGGCGTCGCGAGCGATGTGAGGCGACTGGTCGTGTAGCGGACGCCGCCGATGGTGTACGAGTAGATCACCAGCGGCAGCGTGCGGACGTGCCCGTGACCGTCGTCGCGCGAGATCATCTCCACGTGCTCGATCCTGGCCGCCACCGGCCGCGCCTCGCGGATCGGAGCCTCTCGCAGCCAGACGATGTAGGCCGCCGCGGCCGCGAAGACGACGCACGCACCCACGCAGATCCAGTACGCGATCGTGGCCCGCGTGCGCTCCTGCGCCGTGAGCGGGCGGATCTCATCGCGCGGGGATGGCGGCATCATTCGTCCATCAATGTGATTAGCAGCGCGCGGCATCGCGCGGGGCGTTCACGACGGTCGTCGGCTGATCTTCAGATCGGGCCCGACCTGGTAGAAGGGCACACCGTCCGGCTGGACGCCCATGCGGATCTCCGTTCCGTCCGGGACGCGGAGGACGAGTCCACCGATCTCGACCACCATGCTGCTCAGCGTCGCGCCCGCCGAGGCGAGGGCGGGCGCGACAGCCCGCGCGTCCGGTGCGGGAGGCGTCGGCAGGGCAGCGAGGGGCGATGGGGGTGCGCCGAGCTCGCCGCGTTCGCTCGGCGCCGGCTCCGGTGTCTCGCCCGGTAGGGGGCGACGGCCGAGTGCGCGCGCCGAGAGCTGGTAGTCGTGTCCGCGCCCGACGTGCGTCGAGCGCTCGAGTACACCGGCGGCGAGCAATTGCGCGACCCCGCGCTGAGCCATCCCGAGCGAATAGCAGGCGTGCCGGGCCAGCGACTCGTACGTGGCGCTCGTCCAGCCGCCGGGATCCCGCACCGTGTCCAGAAACGCCCGGAAGATGAGGAGGGCGGGCACGTGCCCGCGGAGCCGACTCGTCACCCAGGGCCAGTCGAGAAACTGCGCGACCCCGATCGGGCGGAGGACATCGGCGGCGAAGCCGAGCCGCCCCGGTGTTGCGGGATCGGGAACGAGGACCCCCGCGTCGACGAGCCGTGCCGCCGCGGCCTCGATGCGTGCTCTGGAGATGCCGGCGGCGGCGGCGAGCTGCTCGCCCCAGTCGGCGATGCCGGGCAGCGGCGCCTGCCGGCCCAGCCCCCCCGGACCCTCAGCCCCGAGGCGTCCGCCCTCCATCTCCATCACGAACACGAGCAGCTTGACGTCCCGGAGCTGCTCGGCCGAGAGGCGACTCCGCGCGAAGCGAGCGGCAACCGCCTGGAGCACCGCCTCGTCAGAGGTGACGAGTGGCAGGGCGTCCGCATCCGCGAGGCGGATCTCAGGACCGTGATCGGGCCTCAATCGACTGTTCATCAACCCTCAGAGCAGTGCCGGGCCCGAGCGCAGACTGCCTGTGGGCGTCGCCAATGTACGCCAAGCCTCATGGCGATACATATCTGCCCTCGCGAGAGCGGGCTGTGTGGGTGCCTGGGTGCCATGGAAGCCGATATATGCCATCGAAAATGCCACGCTGGCAAGGAGTTGGGCACGTAGATGGGGGGCGATAGCAGTGCGCGGCGGCCTGGCTGCCCCGTATTTACTCGGGGGATATCGCCGCCGTGCCCGGCGAGTGAGGACGCGCACGGCCGCCTCGCGGCGCGACAGCGATACCCCTGCCTGACGGTTGGCGTACAACCACGACTTGGCACGACCATCCAGAGTGGCTGAGCGTCAGCCAGAGAATAGCCTGAGGGCCGGCGTACGCTCTCCTGCGCCCGCAGGGGCGGGTTTCCATCGGCCGATTATCCGCAACTCACCTAGTGACAACGGTTTGGCCCTCCCCATCTCCTTGCAGCTCCTGGGCCCTGGTAGGGAGAAGGAACTCCGTCGACATATCGACACCTGCCAGAGCATCGCGGAGCCGAGCCAACGTCGGCACCCTTCGTCGCCGCCGGCAGATCGGAGCGACCCGGGAGCGCGATGATCAGTGACGTGACTCGGTAGCATCTCGTCGGCAGTGAAGGTCCGAAGTGGGACGGACCCGTGTTTCCAAGCCAGGGTGCGATGGTTGGCGAACGTTCCTGAACGGGAGCAAGTGACGCATGCAGGCACGCACGTGAAGCAGCGCTGGGGACTCCATACGATCGCGTCACGTCTCCGAACGGGCTTCGGGATCCTGGTGATCCTGCTCCTGGCGGGTGGGGCGGTCGGGTGGCTCACGATGCGGGCGCTGTCGACATCGGTGCAGCGTGACCTGGCTGCGGTGCAGCGCAATGCGGAGCTCGCGACTCGGCTCTCGAGCGCGGTGGCGCGTGAGGTCGAGCTGGGGAACCGGCTGGTTCGGAGGCACGACGAGTCGATCGCCGATGAGTACAGCACGTTGAGCGAGCGGGCGCACATTGTCCAGCACGCCCTGGCGCTCCGACCCGACCTGACGGCCGACGAGATCGGCCTGCTGGCGCAGATCGATGGAACGCTCTCGGACCTCGAAGTGCGCTACGCGCTGGGCCACATCCTCTATGACCTCCGGCGTCTCCCGGCGGCGGACAGCACGCACGGCGACGCGCAGCCGGTGATCCAGAGCCTGTTCGACGCGATCGATCGGCTGGGCGCGCTGGAGGAGGGGCAGGTCGCGGGCGTGTCGACCCAATTGGGGACGATGGCTGCGCAGCGGACGGCGGCATTCCTCGGTGTCATCCTGGCCGCTCTGGTGCTTGCCGGGGTGACCGTGTATAGCACGGTCGGGTCGATCACGCGTCCGCTCCGGCAGCTCGTGGACCATGCGGACCGCTTCCGTCAGGGGGATCTGTCCGCGCGTACCGGGACCGGACTGCCGGGCGAGTTTGCGACGCTGGGAGAGGCGCTGAACAAGACCGGCGAGTCGTTGGCGGCCGTCGTGACGGTGGCCGCCGGGACCGCCGATCAGGTTGCGGGGGCGGCCGGTGATCTCGCTGGCGTGACTGGACAGATCGCCGAGTCGGCCGGCCAGGTGGCGCATTCGATGAACGAGATGACCAGCGGCGCGGCGAGTCAGGTCGCGGCGCTTCACGAGATCGATGTGGCGCTGCGTGGGATCGGTGACCGGGCAGAGGGTGTGCGCACCGGGGTGTCCGAAGTCGCGCGGCTCGCCGCCGAGATCGAGAGCTCGGCGGAGTCCAAGCACGGGGAGGTCGAGCGTGCCGCCACGGTCCTCACCGATGTGGCGGCGGTGGTCGAGCGGGCAGGGAAGGAGGCGTCGACGCTCTCCGAGACGACCACTGAAGTCGTCCGGTTCGTCGAGGTCGTGCGCGGGATCGCCAACCAGACCAATTTGCTGGCGTTGAACGCCGCGATCGAGGCGGCGCGTGCCGGGGATGCCGGGCGTGGGTTCCGGGTCGTCGCCGATGAAGTGCGTGCCCTCGCGACCCAGGCTCGCGAGGCGGCCGACCAGATCACGAAGACCACCGGCGTGGTCACGGCGCGTCTCGTGGCGACCACGGAGACGATGAGTGCCGGCGCATCGCGGGTGGGGGAGATCGAGCGGGTGGCGCGGGACGTAGCGGTCGCGCTCACCGGCGTGCGGTCGCTCGCCGAGCAGGCCCGGTCGGTGGCTGGCACCGTCACCCAGGCCGCCGAGGAGACGACCGCCGCGGTGCGGGCAGCCGCCGGCAACCTCGGTGTGATTGCCCGGACCGCGGAGACCTACGCCGCGACCGCCGAGGAAGTCGGCGCGTCGACCCAGGAGCAGAGCGCCGCCTGCGAGCAGATGACCGCCGCATCGACCCATCTGCTGGACGGGAGCCAGCGGCTGCGGCAGATCGTGGGGACCCTCAAAGTCGCCTGACGCACGCCGCCCGACCCGCTGCGTGGTGCGGCCCTATTTCACCGGCATCCATCGACCACGATCGCCGCACAGCGCACAATGGGAGCGCGGTCGATCTTGGCCGATATGAAAATGCTGATGCTTGCTCAGCCGTACGCATCCTGGCGATCGCGGATGGCTCGCACCCCGATCACCTGCGCGCGATCCGTCGGGAGCGAGCCAAAGCAAGCGACGGCGCCCCGCCGGCCGGATGTTGCTTATTGACTATGTAATATACGTGCTATATAGTTTATACATTACATAGCCGTACTGCCGAGCTCGGCCCGTCTCTGGGGGTGCAGTTTGCCTTGGGGCATCCTGGAGCCTTCCACCCTCTGACCCGACTCGGCCGCGAGGCCGTGTGTTCCCCTTTTTGCCAGCCAGGTCTACGACTTCGTGTCCCCTCCGCCACGCGCCTCACATGTCGCCCGGGGCGAAGCCCGCTCGGTTGGTGCTGATGTCGCCGCCCTGCCGACACTCGTGGACCGCGAGGCGGAGCTCGCCGAGCTGCACCGACTCGCCGACCGCCGCGAGCCGGTGCTGGCGCTCCTCTGTGGGCGCCGGCGGGTGGGAAAGACCTTCCTCCTCGATCATGCCTGGCGTGGGCGTCGACACTTCTACTTCCTCGCGGCCGACACCACGGCGGAGCTGAATCGGCAGGAGCTACTGCGGGAGCTGGGGGGGATGGTCGGGGAAGCCATCGACACCGACCCGGGCAATTACCCGAGCTGGCGCACCGTCTTCCGACTTCTCGCGGATCTCGCGAACGAGCCGCTCGTCGTCGTTCTCGACGAGTTTCAGTATCTGATGGCCAAAGACGACGACATCGTGTCGCACCTCGTTGCGGTCTGGGACCGTGAGCTGAGTGGGCGACCGCTCATGCTCGTGCTCTGCGGCTCCGAGGTGGCCACGATGGAGCGCCTCGAGGCCGGCGACAGCCCACTCTACGGGCGATGGACCTGGGCGGCGCGGCTCCGGCCGTTCGACTACTTCGACGCCGCGGCGATGGTGCCCGAGCGAGGGCCCCGCGAGGCGGCTCTCGTCTATGGCATCTTCGGCGGGACGCCACGGTTCCTCGCCACGATCCGACCCGGCGAGCAGCTTGCGGAGCGCGTCATCGAGTCGGTGCTCTCGCCCCGGGGCGAGGTGCACCTGCAGCTCGACCGCATCATCGAGCAGGAGAAGGGCATTCGCGAGCCCGCCGAGTACCGGGCACTACTGGCCGCGATCGCCGCCGGCAAAACAGAGCTCGAAGAGATTGTCCAGGCGACCGGTCTCGGAGACCGCGCGAACGCCGTGCGGCGCATCGCGGTACTCGAACAGCTCGAGCTCATCGAGCGCGACCGGAACTTCGGCGCGCACGAGAAGACCGCCTGGCAGCATCGGATCGCCGACCTGACCGTGCGATTCTGGTACCGCTTCGTGCAGCCGAATCGGAGCCGCCTCGAAACAGGGGGCCTGGTGGGAGCGCGCCAGGTGTGGGCCCGGCGTGTCGAGCCGCTCCTGAACGACTACATGGGTAAGGTGTTCGAGCGGATCTGCCGGGAGGCGTTCGTTCGCCACCACGAGGCGTGGGGTCTCGCCGGACCTGCAAGCTGGGCGCGCTGGGAAGGGAAGGACCGCAATCGGCGATCGATCGAGCTCGACCTGGTCGCACGCCTCGACGATGGGCACGTCCTGACCGGGGAAGCCAAGTGGTCATCGCAGCCGATCGCCAGCGACGTTCACACCAACCTCCTGCGCGACTTGGAGGATCTCGGCGCGTCGGGGCAAGGGTGGGCCAGAGACGCGCTCTCGCCAACGAAGTCGGCTGGCCACGTCTACTTTTCGGCCGCGGGCTTCACCGATGCATTCCGCGAACGCGCAGCGGCAGCGTCCAACATCCGCCTCGTCTCGTTGGCCGATCTGTACCCATCGCGCCGTGACGCCCGTCGCGAGGTGTCGAGGTGACCGGCCGCCAAGCAGGGCAGACGACCCTTGGTGCAGGACACGCACACGTTCCGGGGCGGTTCATCACCCCTTGGCAGCGGAGGCGAGACCTTTAGCCCTCCTCAACTCGCTGCACGGATCTCGCCTTTAGAGGGGCTCTACGGTTCACGACTAAGAAGCCGAATGAGCCACTCCGGGCAGCCAAGCGCTCGCAGCTCCCGCCGGGACCGATTCACGTGTTCTGCGTGAGTCCACCATTGAGTCTCAAGCAGCTGTCGTGACCGTGCAACTGCCTCCTCACTGCCTGGTACTTTGGCCGCGAAGGCGATTTCCGCATCCACACAGATACGCTCGACCCGCTCGCGATTCGGTTCGTCGTATCGACACCCGATGCGCCAGAGGCGAGCGTGCGTTGCCTCATGGACGATCATCATTGCAAGATCAAGGGTCCCATGACGAAGTGCGTAGTCCATCCCGATAAGGCAGCCCGCAAAGCGCGGTAGATATCGGCCACCAGAAGCGGACGTGAACAGAATCCATTTGAGATCTTCACGGATACGGCCATAGCTGACCTGATCAACAGCCGCGATCAGCCGCAATGCTTCCGCAGCCCGTTCCAAGACTCTCTCTGCGGTGGAAGAATCATCAGAAACACGAACTTCCATTCCCTCGATCTCGCGACCCTGCGAGAGGCGGAAGACCAAACGCCAAAGCAGATCGCGCATGAGACCAATCACGAGCGCACCTACACCGTCGAGGATGGACTTGGGTGGCCGAGCGATCTGTTAGGCTGCCCCCGTCAAAAATTCGCGGTCGTACATCTATGGCTGCAATGCCGGATCGTTCCGGTCCTTCCTGTGTTCGGGCGCAAGAGACCTCGAAGCCGGTGCCGCCGGTGGGGGCTGGTCCTTATCTGGATCGGGCTTTGGGGGCAGCTGGTCGCCGCTCTGGAGGCCGACTCCGACCGCAATTGCCACGGCGACTTTGCGCGTCGCCCGCTTGATCTTGTCACCAAGGGTCTGCGCGGCGAGAACCGCGGCATCCTTCGCATCAACGAGCAAGCCAGCGCCGGCCCCGAGCACCGCGCCAGCTGCGGTCGCTGCCCCTACCTCGGCGACTCCGATGGGGGCGCCCGCGCCTAAGGTTCCGGCCGTGGTAAGGGTCCCAGCAAACAGTCCTGCCGTCAAACCCGCGGCGGCTCCCTCTGCGCCAAGGACCAGAGTGCACGGGATGCCGTCCTTCTCAACCGGGCAGAGCCCAAAAGGATCATCGAAGTTGACCGGGTCCCCGCTGGCGAAGCCGTAGGCGTTCAGGCCGCCGGCCAACCCGATCGGGTCTTCCTGAGTGACATCACCCGGTTGGCCTGCGCGTCGTACGCGTCAGCCGGGCAAGCCGATGATTGGCTTCTCTCTAGCCGCTCCGCTCTTCAGAGTGTCGATCGCAATTCAGTGGACTTGCCGATGATGTGCATGTGCGAGGCCGATACCGGCGCGAGCAGGAAGGAATCATGCTGCGGCGATGTGCATGCGACCGCGCTTGCGCGACTTGGGGGCGGGGCGCACGACGATCTCGACGTCGCGGCCGAGCGCGGTGAGACACTCCAAGAGCCGCTGCGTGGAGAAGCCGCCCAGGCGACCACGCAGGAGATGTGAGACCTTGGGTTGATCGAGCCCCATGAGCGTAGCCGCGGCCATTTTCGCCCCGTGGGCCGCGTGCTCCACGCGCACGGCTGGTCGCCCTAGCGGCCGCCGACGCCGGCCGTCGAACGCGACGAGGCGGTCATTCGGGCGTGGCTCCGGCGGGATTGGCCGGCGGTAAAGGGGGCTCATCGCACAGGGCGGGCGATTGCCTGTCGCGCGACAACAATCAGGATGGGGGCCGTATTGCCTCACGTGCGGATGCTCCCCACTCCGTAGCTGTTGCCTCATCACGATGGTCCGGGTTCGCATTGTAATCACACTGTTGCCCCGGGGGTCAACTCGCTCCAGGCGTGCACCCACGGTGCAGTTGGTCCGTCGAACACCGAGGAAACGTGATCGGCCAGTTCAGCAGGGGGCGGCGGAGGTATGTCGCATCTGAACCTTACGGGCGAATGCGCGCAGCAAGCGGCGGGCTTCGCCCTGAGTTTGGCCAGTGATATCGCGCTAGTCACCGGTCTAGGAGAGGCGGCTAAGCTCAGTGTGGCGGCGTGGCGGCTTGGATCTGAGGCGCTTCTAACGGATCCGCTAATCGCTGGGACGGGAGCGTTCGCCCGCCAGTCCGCAAGGTTCGCGGCCCGGGCGAAGGCCGCCGGCGCGATGCGCAACTACAGCGCGGCCGCGGCGCTCAGTGCGGCTGGGAGCGCGATGCTAAGTACGCAAGGAGCATCAACCATTGATTTTGCACAGTCCGACTGGTGGAAGGATCTCGTCCCCAGTTTGGGGACGTGGCGCGCCGGCCGGCGGGCGATGGCGGCGTGTGTCAAGTGAAAGTAAGGCTGCGCGAAGTGAAGGCACGGGTGAAGAGAGGAACAATCGCTGGTGCCGCCTTGGCTGCAGGGTGCTCCGCGGTGGCTGTTGCTATGCGCCTAATTGGCGGGCCAGACACGATCGCGCGGTATGGTGTTTCGCTGCCGCTGGTGATCGGCGTGTACTTGGCGGGTGGCGCAGCTGGAGGCGCCCTCGTGGGCCTGCTGTACCCTCTACGACAAGCCCGGATCGGGGCGATGCTTCTGATGACGATCGCGGCTACCCCGGCGTATGTCGGCATCGCATTCGCGGCGGAGGGCCCGCCGAGCCGCTGGAGCCCGTCGGCATGGGTCGAATTGGCGATTATTTGCGGCATCTTTGGGATCTTCTGTGGCCGTCTAGTTTACCTTCCTCGCCATCGCCAGCAGGCGGATGCCATGGCCGGCCATCAGCGGAGTCGACGATAGTGGCCTCACGATCCCCTGGTGGCGAGAAGGAGTAAGCCGAGGCCAAGCAGCAGGAGGAGAATGTCAGACGCCAGCTCGATGGGGCGGTACCGGCCACCTGGGACTAGAACGGACCGGCCAGGGTGAGTTGGGTCGAAGTAGACGGCGACCTGCCGGCCTGTAGGAAAGCTGTGGGGTACGACGAGAGCATCCGCTTTCGAATACCGTCGGTTGAACGCGAGCGTACGGCCGCGATATTCGACGCCGGCGACGGTGTACTCGTACTCTACCTCCGGGATCCAGGCGTAATACTGGCCGCCGAATTTGCCCTGCCCGATGCTTTGCACGTCCAGGCCAGAGGCGATAATGCGGCCTGTTGTTGATGGCCACGTCCGGCTAATCACCACGCGGCGAATAGCCAACCCGTGGCGGCACGTAGTGAGCAGCCCCACCAAAGAGATGGCTGCAGCAGGGGCTATCATCGACGGGATGATCATGTGTACATCGCGGGACAGCGTGTGAGTAGTAAACGTGGACGGTGTCTGCGTAGGAGCTCCTGTAATGCGCATAAGTATTTGCGAGCGAGAGACTCGTGGGCAACCCGAACCCTGCCGCATTCGTGTAAACGCCGTACACATAGTTGGCGTATGCCGGTGCTCCCCCCTTCGCCTGAGCGTCTAAGGCTCCGCCCCGGCGGAATGGTAGCATCTTCCACAAGCTGGTGCCGTTCGCCTTCCCCTGAGCGGCGTACCAGTTGGGACCGTTAGCGTGACCCGCCAAGTTGCAGGGGTATTTCTTGGGCGGCTGCCCTCCTCCGCCCCCGGATACGCCTTGACCCGCACCCGTCTCCGCGAGCGCGTTGTCAAAGGCATCGATCTCCGCGAGCTGCTGCATCAGGAGGATCTGCGCCGCGATGAACGCGGCCTGAGGAACGAGGGTCTGCGTTGCTATAATGCTCATGCCCGGGATGGGATTTGGGCAGCTCGTGCCTATCGGACAGTCACCGCTGCCGCCATCATCAGCCCCACCGCCGTCAGCGGGACAATCATCCTCCGCATACCCATCACAATAGACCATCCCCGTCGGATCCTGGCCATTCGCCTGATCGCCCCCGGCAAAGGTGTACAGGTTGAGGCCGTCCCCTGCCGGATCTTCCGACGCGAAGCGGTGGTTCATCGGATCATACCACCGGGCCTGCGCGTAGTACATCTGCGTTGCCTGGTCCTCCCAGTAGTAGCCCTTCCAGCGGAGTCGCACCGTGTCGCTGGTCGTGCTCCATGCCGAGTACAACTCCCCGAGCGGCGCATAGATGATCTTCTGCTCCGTCGTCGTGCCGCTGAACTGGCCGATCACGTTGCCTCTCGCATCTTGCCGCAGGTAGTGCAACGTGCCTCCGCCAGACCCCGTCAGTCGCGCCCATGTCGCGACGTACTCGTTGATCCGGTTTGCCCCGGTCGAATCGATCTCCGCTCGTAGGCTCCCGCCATCCCAGAGATAGTAGCGGTCCACGATCGGCGTGCTGCCAAAGCTCCGCGACATGAGGAGCCCGCTCGGGTAATACTGGTAACTCACCACTTGCGTCGGGGAGGAGACCGCGAGGAGCCGTCCGTCGGCGCTCCACGTGTAGGTCGTGGTCCCACCCGGCGTGATCTTGGACGTCCGATTCCCGTCGGCGTCGTAGGTGTACTTCACCGTGTCGCCTGACGCGATGACCCACGTCGTATCGCGATTCCCGGTCACATACGTCGCCGAGCGCGACCCGGTGCTATTCGAGTGATCGGTGAGGGTTCGCAGGTTGCCCGCCGAATCGTAGGCGATCGTGCTCGAATCCGACGCGGTCACACCCGTGTCCAGGTGACAGTTGGGCTTGTTCGCAGGGCAGCTGTAGCTCGAGCTCCCGGAACCCAGCATCGACCACACGATCTGGCCCAGCGCATTGTACTGCACTTGGTCGACTCCCGTCGACCCGCTGCGTGGATGGTCGAGCTCGGCCATGCGCCCGCC
>JAJPIS010000055.1 GCA_021324635.1 Gemmatimonadota bacterium | reverse complement strand
TTCGGCACGATTCCGCGCCGTCTCCCCCCGCTACGCCCCTTCGATCACGCAGAGCTCGCCCCTGGGTGAGCCGGGAAGTTGCAGGTTCGAGTCCTGCCGCCCCAGTGATCGCGTTCGCACGCAGGTGGCGACGCGCGCGCACCGCGGCGCCCACCCACCGGCGCGCCCACGTACCGGCGCGTACGAGCAGCGGCGCTCGGGCGCCGGTCGGAGCCACGTGTGCCTCGAGCACCGTCTGGAGCGCGACGATGCCGGGCGGACACGGCGTCGTCCACTACCGCGTCCACGTCCAGCCATCACCCACTGCGGTCACTGCGGTGCGGCGGGGATGGCTCGCCGGATGGTGAGCGGAGTGCGCGGGGAGCGCGGGGTGCTCGTCCAGGCGTGGGCCGACCGGTGTGAAACCCTCGCGACGAGCGCGCGCTCCGCCGGAGGGGGCACGCCAACCGTCGCCCTGTCCGGCATCGTCGCGGTAGCGGCTGCCGCCCTCACGGCCGCGGCTCTCGTGAGCTGCACCGGGCCCGCTCGCGGCACGCCGCCGGACCTTGGCCGATTCTCGGCGTGGTCAACGCCGTCGTCCCTCGGCCCGACGATCAACTCCGCCGCCAACGACCAGCACCCGGCGCTCTCGCCCGATGGTCTGAGCCTCTACTTCGTCTCCGACCGGCCGGGGGGATCGGGAGGCTTCGACATCTACGCGGCGCGCCGCGCGACGCGCGACGCGCCCTGGGGGGCACCGCGCAATCTCGGTCCGACGGTCAACAGCAGTGGCCTCGAGTTCTCTCCCACCCTGTCCCGCGACGGGAAACGGCTGTACTTCGCCAGCACGCGACCGAGCGGCTGCGGCGGGGAGGATCTCTACGTGTCCACCCGGACCAACACCTCGGACGATCTTGCATGGGGCTCCCCGGTGAACCTCGGGTGCACGATCAACACCGCGGTCGACGAGGACGGTCCCACCCTGTTCGAGGACGCGCGGACAGGCCGCACGTCGCTCTACTTCACGAGCCGCGACCGCCCTGGCGGCCTCGGAGACTGGGACATCTACGTCGCGACCCTGGGCCCGACCGGCACGTTCGGCCACGGCACCCTCGTGCCCGAGCTGAGCGGCCCGGAACGCGATACGCGAACGGCGCTCCGGAGTGATGGACTCGAGATGTTGCTGGCGTCCAACCGTCCGGGAGGACTCGGCGGCGTGGACATCTGGGTCTCCAGGCGCCCGAGTACACGCGAGGCCTGGTCGGTACCAATCGACCTCGGCCCCACGATCAACTCGTCGTCCAACGACGGCGCACCGACCCTCTCGACCGACGGAACGACGCTCATCTTCTACTCGGACCGACCGGGCGGCGTGGGCGGCACCGATCTGTACGTGAGCACGCGCCGGCGGCTTCCGTGAGACGGGCCCGGCGTTCAGCCCATCATGACCGTGTGCGAACCGTGAGTCGCTGACGGACCATCTTTGCCGGGATGCCGAGCGATCGCACCAGGGATTCGAGTGTCCACTCCCCTGCGTGGTCCGGCACCACCTCGAAGTCCCAGGTTTCACCCGGTCCCATGTGCACTCGCGCCGCGCGCGCGGCCGTTTGGGATGGGGGAAGGGAAGCTCCGTCCTTCCCAACGGGGCGCCACTGCCGCACGGTCGAGTCCTCGCGCAAGGAGATATCCGCGCGCCCGTTCGGGAGAATATTGATCAGGCGGAATCGGTACGTGCGTCCGACGTCGAGCTGCACGGGAGCGGGGTCGGCGCTCCCATTGATCCACGGCGGCGCTGTCCTATCCGGGCCGCCGAGCGCGATGGTAAAGACGCGATCGGTCGCGGTGTCCACCGGCTGGCCGGGCTCGAGCACGATCAGGGGGCCATAGAGCCCGGAGCCGAGCTCGTGCACATCATCCATGTGTGTGTGATAGATGAACGTGCCGGCACGCGGCGGCGTGAATCGCACGACGAACGAATCGTTCTGCGCGACGATCGGCGCCCTGCGGGCATCGGTGCCGCTCCACCCCGCGACGCCGTCGTAATAGCTCGGGAGCTCGATGCCGTGCCAGTGGATGCTGACGTGGAGCGGCGTGCGGTTGAGGACCGTGATCTCCGTCGGCTCCCCGCGGACGAGGTGAATCGGCGTGCCGGGGATCAGGAGGGAATCCGGCGCCGGCGGCACCGGTCCTTGCTGCAGGACGAAGGAAAAGCCGGGGTCGAGCCCGAACACAGCGGCCCGGCCGTTGACAAACAATCGGAGCCGCCGGCGCGGCGTCTCGGGTACGACAGGATGCACCTCGGCGCCCGGGCGCGGACGGACCCGGATGCCAACCACGAGCCCCGCCATGTCATCGGTCGCGTGGTTCCTGGCGTGCGCGCCGATGTCGGCCGGCGTCAACCGAACGGACGCGGGGTCCATGTGCGCGATGAGATGACAATGGAACAGCCAGTTCCCCGCTCGAGACGGGCTCCACGTCACAGCCATCGTCGATCCGGACGGCATGAGTTCCGTCACGACCGCGCGTTGCTGTGCGTCCTCGTACACGGTGTCACGCAGGCCGTCGCCGCGTGCATCCACGCGATAGAAGAAGCCATGCAGGTGCATCGGGTGCCAGTTGAACGCGCCGTTCACAACCCGCCATCGGACCGTGTCGCCGACGCCATACTCGAGCCGCTCGTTGAACGGCCAGGTCCGCCCGTTCACCGCAAGAATTTCGAGCGGGCCGATATAGAGCTTCCGGGCGTCTCCCGGGGCGAACCAACTCGTTATCACGAGCACGCGATCGGACGGCCGGGCGTCCTCCGGGACGGGTGGATCGACGACGAACGCGCCAATGAGTTGGCTGTCCTCGCCTGCACCCAACCCGTTCCCGGGGAGGTCCGTCGGAAACAGGGGCGCCGCGGTGTTGGTCGTCGTGCGCCCCCAGTAGAGATACGTACCGGGAGCGGGTGCGTGAAACCGGATCTCGCGCGTCTCGTGTGCCGGCACGGCCAGGGAGTCCACAGCCACCGTTGCCGTCGCTCGATCGCTGAGCCCACGAACGACCAGCCGGCGCCCAAGCGCGTTACGGATCGAGACGTGTAGTTCGGTTCCTGCCGGAACCCTGATGAGCGGTGCGGGCGACGACGACGGTCTCCCGTCCTCACCGAACGCCTCGAGGGGGACGCTCCGACCGCTCTCCCCATCCGGGAGGTACAGCCCGTCGCTCGCGACGAGCTGCAGCGAGAGCGTGCCTCCACGGAGTGTACCGGCCGACCGCCGATTGTCGTTCGCCGTGATGTGCGGGAGCGGAACGCGGGTGCGGAGCGCACTGCCATCCGCGCCCGCGGCGGGGCCGCGCGACGGGGCGGCCGATGCGTGCGCGATCACCTGCAGAAGGAGAAACGGTAAGGTGACGAGCATGGCCGTCCCTTGTTGCACTGCCGACTCTGCGACGTTCGGTCGCGGCGAGTCACGTACGAGGCTACGGAGTCGCGGGATCGCTGTCAACGTGAGGCATGGGACTGTTCCGCTCGCGCAAGAGCCTGGTACACGCCACCGAGGGTCGAGTGGTCGCTTGCGACGACCCGCCGGGTCATTCGACAGTTCTCCGGACCGGGGACCGTGCCGGTATCGGCTCGGGGATCACCCGGACGAGGATGACGCGCAGGGCGCGAGCGCACCCTGCGATCGTCCAAGCTCAGCCCCTGCGTGCCGCTTCGATCGTCGCGATGTCGATCTTCGTCATCGTCATCATCGCGTCGAACGCGCGCTTGGCGGCGGCGGGATCCGGATCGGTGATCGCCCTCGTCAGGGCGATCGGGGTGATCTGCCAGGACAATCCCCATCTGTCCTTGCACCAGCCGCACGCGCTCTCCTGGCCGCCGTTGCCGACGATGGCATTCCAGTAGCGATCCGTTTCGGCCTGGTCGGCGGTTGCGATCTGAAACGAGAAGGCTTCGTTGTGCTTGAACGCGGGGCCCCCGTTGAGGCCGAGGCACGGAATGCCCACCACCGTGAACTCCACGGTCAGCACGTCCCCCTTCTTGCCCGACGGAAAGTCGCCCGGCGCGCGGTGCACCGCGCCGACGGACGAATCGGGAAACGTCTGGGCGTAGAACCGCGCCGCGCCCTCGGCGTCGCCATCGTACCAGAGGCAGATCGTGTTCTTCGCTGGCGTGTCCATGTCACGTCTCCATCGAGAGAGAGGCACCCGCGGTCGGACCCGCTCTTCGCGGCCATCACGCTCGAGCGAGGGACGGGGGCCGGGCAAACTACGCGCGCACCAGCTTCTTGTAGGCGATCCGGTGCGGCTGATCGGCGTCGGGGCCTTTGCGCTTCCTGAGGTCCTCGATGTAGGCCTGGTAGTTCCCCTCGAACCAGACGACCTCGCTGTTGCCCTCGAAGGCGAGGATGTGGGTGGCGATGCGGTCGAGGAACCACCGGTCGTGGGAGATGACGACGGCGCAGCCGGCGAAATCGACGAGGGCGTCCTCGAGGGCGCGGAGCGTGTCCACGTCCAGGTCGTTGGTCGGCTCGTCGAGCAGCAGGAGGTTGCCGCCGCTCTTGAGCAGCTTCGCGAGGTGGAGTCGATTGCGCTCACCGCCGGAGAGGTCCTGCACCCGTTTCTGCTGATCGGCTCCCCGGAAATTGAAGCTCGCGAGGTACGCGCGGCTGTTCATCTCGCGCTTCCCGACCGACAGCGTCTCCTGGCCGCCGCTCACCTCCTCCCACACCGTCCGCGCGCCGTCGAGCGTGCGACTCTGGTCGACGTAGGCGAGCTGCACGGTGTCGCCGATCGCCAGCGTGCCGCCGTCGGGCCGTTCCTCGCCGACGATCATCCGGAAGAGGGTCGTCTTCCCCGCCCCGTTCGGACCGATCACCCCGACGATGCCGCCCCGCGGGAGCGCGAACGACAGCCCGTCGAACAGCACCGTGTCGCCGAACGCCTTCCGGAGGTCGGTCGCGATCACGACATCGTTGCCGAGCCGCGGCGCGGGCGGGATCACGATCTCGTGCTGCATCACGCGCTCGGCCGTGTCCGCCCGGGCCAGCTCCTCGTACCGCTGCACGCGAGCCTTGGACTTGGCCTGCCGCGCGCGCGGCGCCATCCGCACCCACTCCAGCTCGCGCTCGAGGGTGCGCTGCCGGGCCGACGCCTGCTTCTCCTCCTGCGCGAGCCGCGTGCGCTTCTGGTCCAGCCAGGCGGTGTAGTTCCCCTCGTAGGGGATGCCGTGTCCGCGGTCGAGCTCGAGGATCCAGCCGGCCACGTTGTCGAGGAAGTAGCGGTCGTGGGTGACGGCGACGACCGTCCCGGGGAACTCCGCCAGGTGGCGCTCGAGCCAGGCCACGCTCTCAGCGTCGAGGTGGTTCGTCGGCTCGTCGAGCAGCAGCATGTCGGGCTGTTCCAGGAGCACGCGGCAGAGCGCCACGCGGCGCCGCTCGCCGCCGGAGAGCCGGGTCACGTCGGCGTCCGCGGGCGGCAGGCGGAGGGCGTCCATCGCGATCTCGATCGTGCGGTCGAGCTCCCACGCGTTGCTGGCGTCGATCCGCTCCTGCACTTTGGCCTGCTCGTCGAGGAGCTTCGCCATCTCGTCGTCCGACATCGGCTCGGCGAAGCGCTCGGCGATCGCCTCGAACCGCTTCAGGAGATCGCGCGTGGGTTGCACGGCCTCTTCGACGTTCCCGCGGACGTCCTTGCCCGGGTCGAGCTGTGGCTCCTGGGGCAGGAACCCGATCCGGGTCCCGGCGTGGGGCCACGCCTCACCCTGAAAGTCGTGGTCGACGCCGGCCATGATGCGCAGGAGGGACGATTTCCCGGCCCCGTTGGCGCCCAGCACGCCGATCTTGGCGCCTGGATAGAACGACAGCCAGATGTCGCGCAGGATCTCCCGCGACGGCGGGACGACCTTGCGCAGGCCCTTCATGACGTAGATGAACTGTGGTGCCACGTGGCGACGGGGAAAAGGAGGATCCGTTGTGAGCTTTCTTGTGACGCCTCCGGATCCGCGACTGAGATCGGTCGGAAAGCCGGGTCCGCCGACGGTCAGGGATCCGAAGTGTCCTCCGCGAAAAATACTAACGGCGTACTGAGGCCAGCCACACGCCCAGGTGGCACGCGGCGGTCGCCTTGTGGTTGGGTGAGAGGTGGCCATACGTCTGGACCACCATGTGATCGAACCGTGCCCCAGGAGCGGGAATGCGATCGCCCAAGCCGCCGGGAGCCAATTCCCGGGCGGGATCTGCCGGAACGAGCGGAAGACATCCTACGTCGACGCATCTTCGTTGCGTGCGCTGGGGAGGTGCTTGTGCTTCCGCTTGGACGCGCGCATGTCAAGAGGTCCAGCTCGCGATGCGTGCTTCCTCTTCACGTCACCCGAATTCTCGCAGCGAAGCTCGCGCCGTACCACTCCTGGGGAGTAAGAGGTCGGTGATTGGGATTGTACGGCCACGGGTCACGCACCTCGGCTAGCACAACTTGTCCCCGACCGTAGTAGTCGCGCTCGTAGGTGAGCGCACTCAGCACCATTGCGTGTCCTAACGCCCCGATGATCAGGGGGTGGTCGCTCGCCAGGTCTTGTGCGGCAGTAATTGGATTCGTCCCGATGGTGCTGCCATGAGCAGCAAAGCTAGCACCATTCTCGTCCTTCCACGTTCGATTGAGCGCGTACAAGATTTGGGCGGGGCTGCCAGGCATGTTCACAACATCGCCCCACACTTCCTCAACGATGCGCTCCTGCGGTACTGGGTGATCGTAGTACGTAAATACTGCCTCGATGCACGCGGCCCAGCACCACTCGGTCGCATGCTGCGTATCGCTGGCCGTCACGTCTAGAATGGCGGACTCGATCCCCGCCTCGCACTGCTGAACGCCCGATGCATTGAATGGGGTGCAGCTGAGTCCTCGGCGGAAAGGGACTGCCGCAAGATGAAATTGCGGAGTAGAGATGCTCGCGAGCGCGGACCCGGCTGCGACCATGAACTGGCGGCGGTCCATGGACACCTCCTTGGCACGAGGCAACACATGATGCCACATGACGATGCTCAACAATGTATTTCTCGCGGGGGATCGGCTAGATCTGATCGACAAGATCCCGGTCCGGGCGTGCGAGGGAGTACTGCTTGATATCGTCGCCTTCAAACGGAGAAACTGACCGACGCGATCATCAGGCTAGGAAACACTTCTGAAGCGCACTCGGACTCGCGGCTCTGTCTGGAACATGAAACTACCGGAGCACACCCCGGCGATCGCCGTGTCGGTGGCGGCCGGGCGGCGGTAACGTCTGAAACATCGCACCGATCGAGCCGCGCCCCCGACGCTTGAACACGGTGAAGAGATATGGAAGCAGACTCCGAGGGTGCCGCGCACTCCCCTCAGGCACGCGCGAGCTCTACCTCGGCCCAGAGCGCAAACGCCTCGGCCTTCTCCAGCGCGTCGCGCGCGTCGCGCAAGGGGATGAAGCGGTGCCCGTACGCACTGTCGTCCTTGCGCGCGAGAAGCCGCGATAGGCGCGCGAGCTCGGCCGCGGGGGCGGCGGTGCCGAGCGCATGGCGCACCGTCGACGGGAGCCGCTGGTGGTCGGCGTAGTTGCGGATCCCGGCGACCTTGATGGTCAGCGCGTCCCCATAGGCAATCGCGGCCAGGATAGCGCCCTGCATCACGAGACGGCCGTCGTCGCTCTCGTCGGCCACGTCACAGGCGTTCCGCGCCGTCTTGAGGTGCGACCGGCCGGCGTCGCGCCGGCCAGACCACTCGCTACGGTCATTGACCGGCCGCCAGCTCCCGCGGCTGATCATCACCCCTCGCTCGCGCGGCTCGCACGCTCGAAGACGTGCACCGGCGCGTCACCCAGCAGCACGACGGCGTCGCGCTTCAGGTTCTCCCAGAAAAGCGTTTTCTTGCGCGCGGCGCGGCGCACGTCTGCCGGCGCCATCGTGACGACGGAGACACGCTCAGCACTGACCACGTGGGTCCGCGCAACGGCGTCGCGGAGCGCGTCGGCTTGCACGCTCGGCTCGGGTGCCACGGTGACGAGCGCGATGTCGATGTCGCTTGCCGCATCGTCCTCACGCCGGGCAACGCTACCGTAGAGCCAGACGGCCCACGGCGCAGGCGCGAGGCGGCCGGCCGCTTCGCGCACGGCGCGGAGGACGGTCGCGGCCTGGTCTCGCTCGGCGCGGAAGAGGCGCACGAGGACGGGAACCAGCGGGTGGTCGTGCCGGAGCCCACAGACCATGCTGCGGCCCGCACCGATGGCGCTGACCACCTCGAGATCGAGCAGCCGACGCAGCGCCGCGCGGACACTCGGCAGGGTCAGCTCAGTCCGCCGGGCGATATCCGTGACGGCCAGGCTCCCGCCGTGCGCCGCGAGCGCGCGGACGGTGCGCACGAGCGAGCGGGTCCCCAGGACGTCGTCCAGCGGGTGATACAGCGTGCCAGCGGGAGGTGGGCGCATGGAAAGTGTTCTTTCCCATCAGAAAGACATCTTTCTCCAACGAAACGTACACCAGTTCACCGTCTGCGCAACCGCTACTCGGGACGCTTGTGCTGCTCGGGACGGTCAGGGTACCGCATTCGCTAGGAGCCGCGCCGCATGCGATGTCGAAACCTCGCTCGGGCTGCACCGTACTACAGTGGGTGCGGGCCGCGGAGGTCGGACACCGCCGGGATCGGGCGGGCCGAGCCGTCGCCGCGAGCCACCACACTCACATGCAGGTGCTTCAGAAGCCCTGGGGGTCGTGCCATGGATCAGATGAGTCGCCGGAACTGGATCGCGGCCTCCGGCGGAATCCTTTTCGCCGCCATCTCACATCGCGCCTTCGCGTTCCCGCCTCTACCCGCGGGCCGGAGGTCAGCCGACCTGCCGTCCGTCCATGCGTATCTGATGCCCGATTGCGACTGTTGCACCGCGTGGGTCGAGCACCTACGGAAGGCGGGTTTCGCGGTGACGACCGAGATCGCAACGGGTGGGGACTTCACGCCATGGCAGAAGCGGTACCGCATCCCGCCTGCGATCGACATCTGCCACCTTGCCACGGTCGGCGCCTACGTGCTGGTGGGGCACGTCCCGGCAGACCTCGTGCGACAGATGCTCGGCGAGCAACCGCGCCTGCTCGGCATCATGGTCCCCGGGATGCCCGCCGGCTCGCCAGGCATGGAAGGGATGGGACGCGCGCAGCCCTACGATGTGCTGGCCCTCCACACCGACGGCCGCACGACGGTGTACGCCAAGCGCTGATGGATCCCCGCAGGCGCCGACGCGCGGCTGGTCGGACTCTGCGAGGTGTAGGCCTCGGGGGGCACTGAAGTGCCCACCGAGGGTGTAGGCGATCGGGACCGGTGTCACCCCGACGGTCGAGGACGGCGACCGAAGACGGCTGCTGGTGGGCCGACGAGTCCTGGTCCTCGGCGGACACGAGTACGTTCTGATCGCCCGAACACGGTGGCGCTACCGCCCTCCCATCGCGTGATCGAGGGCGTCGCGGTCGGCCACATCGACCAGGTGGCCGCCGCTCCGAAATGCCGGCAGCGGGGGCAACTCCGTCGGCCGTGGCCTGGAGGCGAGCAGCAGGCGGAGCGCGGTCTCGACGAGCTCGGACATGGTCCGGCCCTGCCGCGCTGCCTCGCGCCGGAGCCGCGCCATGACGGCATCGCTGATGACCAGTGTCGTCTTCATATGGCTAACCATGTCACCGATATGGCTGTCCATCAGCACAGGCGCGGCACATCACGGTCGCCGACGCGGGGCAGGCGCCCCGGAACTCGGCTGTCGCGCGCACGTCGTCGGGCACGGCCTCGCGGCCGATCGGGCGGAACCCGAAGCTCGGGAAGTAGCGCTCGGCGGTGGTCGTGAGCAGGTACAGCCCGCGGATCCCGCGCGCCTCGGCGTCAGAGATCACGCGCGTTACCAGCGCGCGCCCGATCCCGTGCGCGCGCCACGCCGGGTCGACGGCGACCGAGCGGAGAAGCGCGTGATCGCCGCACACCTCGAGTCCCGCGACCCCGACGAGCGCATCGCCTGCTTCGGCCACGACGAAGTCGGACAGCGCCTCGGCGACGCCGTCGAGCGGAAGGTTCGAGGCGGTCAGGAGCCGCGCGACCGCCGCGAGATCATCGGGGCGCGCCGAGCGGAGGGACGGGGCGGCCGTGGTCGTCATGAAACTCTCCAGTGTCGAGACGTTGAATGAATGATCACCGGCAGCAACCCTCGTCGCAGCCGCAGTCACGCGCCGCCTGCGGCGCGCCGGGGGAGTGCGGCCGCGGGACGGGCTCCGCGGCGCGCGACGCCGACCGGCCGGGCTTCGTCGCGCGCACGAAGCCGCTCATGATCCTGCCCTCGACACCCTCGGCGAGCGTGGGGTCGAGCCCCGTCCCCTGGAGCAAGGCCCTGGCGTCCTCCGCGGTGTAGACGCGCGTCGGCTCGATGGAGGGATTCTCGAACCCGACCTCTCGGAGCAGCGCCAGGAACTCGCCCTCCTCGAGCGCCCCCGCGACACAGCCGGTCCACAGCGCCATGCTCTCCGTCACCGCCGCCGGCAGTCCCGCACGCGTGATCACATCGCTCACGGCGAAACGGCCCCCCGGCCTGAGAACGCGGAACGCCTCCGTCAACACCGCCCGCTTGTCGCCGGAAAGGTTGATCACGCAGTTCGAAATGATGACGTCGACCGTGTTGGACGGGAGCGGGATCGCCTCGATGTGACCACGGAGAAACTCGACGTTCGTGGCGCCGGCCCTGGCGCGGTTCGACTCGGCGAGGGCCAGCATCTCGTCGGTCATGTCGAGCCCGTACGCTTTCCCCGTCGCCCCGACCCGCTTCGCCGAGAGCAGGACATCGATCCCGCCGCCCGAGCCCAGGTCGAGCACCGTCTCTCCCTCCCGGAGCTCGGCGAGCGCGGTGGGGTTGCCGCAGCCCAGCGAGGCGAGGAGCGCCTCGGCGGGAAGCCCGGCCGTCTCGCCCGCCTCGTAGAGGTCGGCCGTGATCGGGTCCCACCTCTCGCTCGTGGCGCCGCAGCAGCCGCTCGACTCCCCGGCGGGCCCGCAGCAGCCGGCGGCAACCCCTCGGTCGGCGACCGCCCTGGCCGCCGCGCCGTAACGCGCCTGCACGGTCGCCCGGACCCCGTCCACGGTCGTCGGCATCCTGGGCACCTTCGTCTCGCTGGTCATGACATCCTCGGGATAATCAAGAAAGGTTGATGTGTCGGGCACGGAAAAGACGGGGTTACCGGCAGCACGATCCGGCGCGCAGCACCGGGAGGGTGCCGCTCGAGCGTCTGGGCTGCATCGCCACGGCGAGATCGTGCACCTCGGCGAGCGCCTCGGGCGCGATCGTGTAGTACGACCAGCGCCCCTCCTTCCGGTCCGTCACGAGTCCGGCATCCTTCAGCACGCGGAGGTGGAACGAGAGGCGCGACTGCGCCGCCTCGAGCTCGTCCTGTAGCTCGCAGACGCACCGCTCCCCGCCACGGAGCATCTCCAGGATCTCGAGGCGCGTCGGATCCGACAGCGCGTGGAAGAGCATCACGGCGCGGTCGAGATCAGTGGCGGCAGCACGGGTCGTGGCGATCACGCACGCAACATACATCAACGTTTATTGTTTTGTCAACTGGCACTCGCCGGAGCCCGGACCGAGGGCAGACCGAATGGGAGCGTGAGCAGGGTGCGGGGCGGGCGCGGGTCGTCGGTCGCGGAGAGCACCAGCCGGTCGAGCACGATCGGGTCCTCGAGCCGCACGCCCAGGAGCGCGCGGGCGGCGGCCGGGGTCAGGGTGCGATACAGGCTCAGGGTCACGTGCGGCGTGAAGGTGAAGCGCGCCGGGCCGAAGGAGAGGCCGCTCCGCGCAATCCGGTCGTGCAACGCGCGGATCGGACCGTGCGGATCGAGCGGGAGACTCACGATGTCGCTCTGCATGAACCGCTGCGGCGGACCGAGCACGAGCCGCAGGACCGGCGTCGCCCGCGCGACCGGCTCGAGCAGCCGCCGCAGCTCGCCGACCGCGGTCCCCGGCCGGATCGGACCGACGCCCGAGGATCCGGCGAGGGTGATGTGCGGGGGCTGCGACCCGGCGAGCTTGGGGTCGAAGCGACGCTGAAGCTCGGCGAGCACCGGCGCGGCCGGCCCGGCGATCGGGGCGAGCACGAAGATCCCGGCCGGGCGCTGCCACTCCTCGAGCTCATCGTCCAGGTGGCGCACCCGACTCCTCGCGCAGCGGATCACCCCTCGGGAAGGATTTCCCGCGATTGGCGGAGGTCGGCGTCGAACATCGCCTCCGCCTCGGCCCCCGTCGTCGGATCCTCGATCACGGCGTCCAGCTCGAAGTTGATGGCCACGCCCAAGGGGTTGAAGTCGGTCGACCCGACCCGGATCCACCGCCCGTCGCTCACCATCGTCTTGGCGTGCATCATCTCCCCGCCCCACTCCCAGATCCGCACACCGTTCATGAGCAGCCGCCGGTAGAACTGCCGCGTCAGGAGCCGGATCCACGGGTGGTCGTACCGGCTCGGCACGAGAATGCGGACGTCGACGCCGTCCCGCGCCGCCCCGTTCAAGGCCTCCACCTCGCTGTACGACGGCACGAAGTACGCGCTCGCGATCCAGATCGACCGCTCCGCCGACACGGCCTGGATCTGAAGCGCCCGCGCCACCCGGAACCGCCCCGGCTCGCCCTCGATGATCCCGACGAGCGCCGGCGCATGGGTCGACGGATCGAGGTGCGCCCCGCGCGAGCGCCGCGTCATGTAGCGATGCGCCCCGCGGCGGTCCCGACCCCGCGCCCGCTGCCACATGTGCTCGAACGCCCGCACCATGTCGGCCGCCGCCGGCCCGTCGATCCGCACCGCCGTGTCCCGCCAGGGCGAACGCCGCCGCGTGAGCACTCCGGTGCGCCACTCGTTCCCGATCCCGATGCCGCCCGTGACGCCGGACGCGCCGTCGACCACCAGCAACTTCCGGTGGTCGCGCGGCACCAGCCCGAGCCACCGCCGCCGCACCGACGGCGGATTGAAGATGCAGACTTCGGCGCCGCGGGCCCGGATCCGGTCGAAGAGCGAGCGCGGCGTCCCCATCCGCCCGACCCAGTCGACGAGGAGCCGAACCGAAACGCCGCGCGCCGCCGCCGCGCCCAGCGCGTCCGCGAACCGCCGCCCGACGTCGTCGTTGCGGAAGATGTACCCCTCGAGATCGACCGACGTCCGCGCGCCGTCGATCAACTCGAGCATCGCCGCGAAGGTCGGCGCCCCGTCGCGCAGCAACTGAACCGCGTTGCCGCTCGACACGTCGGCCGAGGCGATGCGCCAGAGCCCGCGCGCGAACGACGGCACCGGAGCAGGTGGGGCAGGCGAACGCGCGGCCGCCGACGCGGCGGGCGCGGCGGGCGCGGCGGGCGCGGCGGGCGCGGCGGGCGCGACCTCGGCGAGCGACGCCGCGCGTGTGTGAGACCTGCGGTCCCTGCCCACACCCGGAAAATGTCCGGCCGGGGTGCCGAACGCCACGCACGCCCGTCGGCCGGCACGTCGGCCGAGCGGCCCGCCCTTCCATGCGTGAGGGTCCCGGCGGCATCATCCCGACATGCTCACGATCGATCTCCGGGGGAAGCGGGCGCTCGTGGCCGGCGTGGCCGACGATGCGGGGTACGGATTCGCCATCGCGAAGGCGCTCGCCGAGGGCGGCGCCACGGTCTCGGTCGCGACCTGGCCGCCAGCGCTCACGATTTTCCGGAACCTGCTCGAGCGCGGAAAGCTCGACGCATCGCGGCGCATGACCGACGGCTCGCTCCTCGGATTCGAGGGGATCTACCCGTTCGACGCGGCCTTCGACACGCTCGACGATGCACCCGCCGACGTGCGCGAGAACAAGCGGTACCGGGACGCCGGTGACTTCTCGATCGCCGGACTGGCCGCCCGACTGGTCGCCGATCACGGGCCGCGACCGCTCGACATCGTCGTGCACTCGCTCGCCAACGGCCCCGAAGTCACCCGGCCGCTGCTGCACACGAGCCGCGCCGGGTATCTGGCGGCGCTGAGCGTCAGCGCATACTCACTCGTCGGCATGGTCGCTCGACTCGGACCGCTCCTCCGACCCGGCGCCTCGGTGCTGTCGCTCACCTACCTCGCGAGCGAGCGCGTGATCCCTGGCTACGGCGGCGGCATGTCGTCCGCCAAGGCCGCGCTCGAGAGCGACACCCGCGTGCTCGCCTACGAGGCCGGCCGCGCGTTCGGCGCACGCGTCAACACGATCTCGGCCGGGCCGCTCGCCTCGCGCGCCGCCAGCGCCATCGGGATCATCGACCGCATGGTGTCGTACTGCGCCGCCAACACGCCGCTCCCGGAGGCCGTTCGTCCGGAGGAGGTCGGTAGGGCGGCGGCGTTCCTCGCCAGCCCGCTGGCCACCGGCATCACGGGCGCGACGATCTACGTCGACAAGGGGTACCACGCGATGGGAATGGCGGTCGAGCACGCTGAGGCGAGAACGGCGTCCACGACGGGCACGGGCTGAGCCGCCGCTCCTTCGGCCCCGGCCCATCGGCCCCGGCCCATCAGCCCCGGCCATCAGCTCCCGCCAGCCGCGGATGGCGTACGCCTTGCACGCGTGGGCCCGTCTCGCATGAACCGAACACGGAGGCGCGCCATGGCAGACGAGGTTGCACGGGGCATGAGCAGTCCGGAGGCCCACAGCGCGAACGCGACGACGGGCTCGTTCGATCCCGCGGCGCAGGACGCCTACTGGCGGGAGAACTACTCCACCCGTCCCTACGTGATGGGCGACCGGGGCTACGACTATTACCGCCCCGCGTATCAGTACGGCTGGCAGTCGGCGGCCCAGCGCCGCGGGCAGCCGTGGACCGCCGCGGAATCGGACCTTCGCGCCGGATGGGATCGCGCGCGCGGGTCCGGCACGTCGACATGGGATGACGTGAAGCACGCCGTTCGCGATGCATGGGACCGCGCCACGCACGCCCTCAGCGGGAAGGGGGAGAGCGGCACCGCGACGACCGACGCCGGTGCCAAGCGCGAGATGTCCCACATGAACCCGGACCGCCCGGGGAACCGGTCATAGCCGGAACGGCACCCACGCGTGGGGTGGGATGATGCAGAAGCCCGATCGCACCGCGATCGGGCTTCTGCATCAGAACGGGCCGGGCGCCATCGGGCGCCATCGGGCGCCATCGGACGCCCTCCGGATTGCCGCCCCGCGATCGGGGCCCTTGATCGAAGCGGCGGCGACGCGGTCAGTCCCTGGCGACGTCGTGGCTCCCCTCGACCGCGCTCGGGATTGTCGACGGGTCCCGGGGATCGCGGTACGTCGCCTTGTGGATCTCGAACGCGGCGAAGTAGAGCGCGGCCGTGAGGATGCAGATGAAGGCGGCAGCTCCCCAGCCCTGCGGGCCAGGGAACGGGATGTAGCGTCCAGTGTGCCCCGATCGATCGGTCGGTGTCATGCGATTCCTCCGGGCGCCAAGTTATCGCGGCGAGATATCGGATGCCAGGCCGCCGGTCGTCGCCGGCCCCGGCGGCGTCGCCGGCGGCGCATCCCCCCACACATCGTTCTCGGGCCGGAAATCGGGGATCGCCGTCCGGTCGGGCCAGAGACGCGCGCCGACGACGCGGGCCGGGACGACGATCTGCACGTCGGCCGTCATGCCGCGCGCCCAGATGTCGACCGGAAAATGGAACTCCGGCATCGAGCCGTCGGCGAGCTTGAGGCGCACACTCACCGGGAAGAGCAGCGCCGAGGTCCGGCGGAGATGCAGCACGGCAGCGAGCGAGGGGGATCGGCCGCGGCCGCCGCCCGCCGTGCCCGCGCTCTCGCCGCCGGGCGACCCGCCCTCTCCCGCCGCGGCCGCCGACGTCGGCTGCGTCACGACGCTATCGATCCCGATGTCCAGCAGGTCGGTCGTGTAGAAGTAGCCGCGCCAGAACCATGACAGGTCGGCGCCGGTCACGTTCTCCACCGTGCGGAAGAAATCGCCCGGCGTCGGATGCTTGAAGGACCAGCGCCGCACGTACTCGCGGAACGCCCGGTCCATCGCCTCTCGCGAGACGACGTGGTCGCGGAGCGCCAACAACACCGCGGCCGGCTTCTCGTACGCGTCGTTCGCGAGCGCCTCCTCCTCGATGTGGTCGGGTGCGGTCATCATCGGCGCGTCGATCCCTGCGCCGACGGTCCCGGCCCACGCCCCGAGGAAGCTCGCCCAGTTGTCCATCCCGTCGGGCCAGGCGTGGACGTCGCCCCCGTAGCGGCGCTCCTGGGAGAAGGCGTTCCAGTACGTGTTGATACCCTCGTCCATCCACGCATACCGCCGCTCGTTCGAGCCGACGATCATCGGGAACCACTCGTGGCCATGCTCGTGGTCGTTCGTGCGAAAGACCGAGCCCGGCGCGCTCGTGTCCGTGTAGCCGTCCATCACGAACATCGGATACTCCATCCCCGACACGGGACCGGCCACCGATGAGGCCTGCGGATACGGATAGGGGCTGATCAGCTCGGAGTACGTGCGGATGGTCCACTGCGTGTTCTCGGCGACGTGCTCCCACTCCGGCCCCGACTTGGGCCACTCGTAGAACGACTGACAGAGTACCCCGCGCACGCTCGTCGCATCCCACCGGAAATCGGGGGCGCCCGCCCAGGCCACATCGCGCACGTTCTGCGCACGGAAGCGCCACGTCTTCATCCCGGGGACGGGCCGCCGGTGCGACTCGGCCTCGCTGGCGGTCACGATCGGCACCACGGCCGACGACGTGATCGCCCGCGCGAGACGGCGCCGCACACTGTCCCCCAACACCTCGGCGGGGTTCTGGAGGACCCCGCTGCCGGCGACCGTGTAGCCCGCCGGCACGGTCACCGCGTAGTCGATGTCCCCGTACTCGAGGTAGAACTCCCCCTGCCCGAGATACGGATCGGTGTTCCAGCCGCGAACGTCATCGTAGACGGCCATCCGCGGATACCACTGGGCGAGCTCGTAGAGCGGTCCGTCCCGACCCATCCGGTCGGCACCATGCTCCGGCACGCGAAAGCTGTAGTGCACGACGATCGTCGCTCGGCCGCCGCGCGAGGGGAGCGGGGCGGGCAGGTCGAGCCGCATCATCGTGTCGTCCACCCGCGGCACGACCGGCTTCCCGTCGACCGTCACGTCGCCCAGGGTGTAGCCCCCCGGGAATCCGCCACCGGCGTTCCGGCTCCCGGCCCCGTAGAGCGCGGACCCCTTGCTCCCCGGACGAAAGAGGTTCTGATCGAGCTGCATCCACACGAACCGCAGCGTGTCGGGCGAGTTGTTGACGTATCGGGCGGTGACCGTCCCCGTCAACGTCTGGGATGCGGTATCGAGCGTGGCCGTGATCGTGTAGTCGACCCGCTGCTGCCAGTAGTCGGGCCCGGGGGCCCCGGTCGCATCCCGGTACTGGTTCGGGCCGGGCCAATCCGAGCGCTCGAGCGGATAGAACGGGCTCGCCATCGCCCGGACGCCGGTGTCCGGCGCCCACCGCCCGACGCGCCCCGCGGCCCCGGATGGGCCCCCCGCCCCGGGGGTCGTGGGCGCCGCCGCGACGCCGGGCGTCGCCGGCGCGGCCGGGCGGGTCGGGGCCGGGGTGGGGCGCTCCGAGGGTCCCGCCCTGTGGGAGGTACACGCCGCGCCAGCCAGGGCGGCGGCGAGAGCGAGGGAGCCGAGCGTGCGGTGCATGGTCATCGTGTGGTCATCGCGTGGTCATCGCGCGGTCATCGCGCGGTCATCGCGTGTCATCGCGTCGAGGTGGACCGGCGCTTGGTCTGGGGGCGGGATTTCCGCGACCGCGGGGGGGCGGGGCGGGGGGACCGGCGGGGCGCGGGGGCGAGGATCGTCCCGCGACAGGCCTTGGCCCCGCAATGGCAGGGGTAGAGCGCCTCCGCCTCGGGTCCGGCGTCCGCCTCGCGCTCATAGGCATAGTCGTAGACCAGCTCCTCGCCGGGCATGATCGTGCGCAGCGCGTCGATGAAGACGCGCCCATCCTCGATCACCGCCTCGCAATTGGGCGCGCAGGAGTGGTTGATGAACCGGGTGTCGTTGCCGCCGACGGCGGCGTCGATCACCGTCCGGGCGGTGACCGTGAACAGGAACGTGTGGTGCCGCGCCATCGACTCGTCGTCGTACCGGCGGTCGGCCTCGCGCTGCGAGATCCGCTCACCGACGTACTCACCGATCCGTGCCGCCTTGGGGATCCGGCGAGTCGCGAAGGCCCCACGCCCCTGGATGGCGGATTCGCGGAGCTCGAACGGGTGTATCGCGGGAACCGGCTTCGTCAACGCCATGACAGATGTGTCGTCTCGGTGCCACGCCCCTCGGGCGTGTCGGTGAGCAAGTGACTGAAGGGGCGCAATTTACAATCGGGTGCGCGAGGTACGTAACGTGCTTGAGGCCGCGGCGTCATGGCATCGCCCGACACACTCGACCACCCCCCCCGGCCGGCAGGACGGCACTCGCCGCTCGTAGCCCTGGCGGTCTGCGCCACCGCCGTGGCGATCGCCGACCTCGTGACGAAGCAGTTGGCGGCGGCCTTGCTGACCGGCCGGGGTGGGATCCCCGTCCCCCTCCCCCTCGTCGGCCACGCCGTCCGGCTGGCAATGGTGCTGAACGACAAGTCGGCCTTCGGGGTGTCCCTGGGACCGTACACCTGGCACATCAACCTGCTGCTGACCCTCCTCGCCCTGGTGCTCTCGGTCGTGCTCTGTCGGGCGCTCGCCATGCTCGACGTGTGGGCGCCGATCATGCTCGGGCTGATCGCCGGCGCGGCCGCCGGCAATCTGGTGAGTCTCGTCGCGTCGCCGCACGGCGTGCTCGATTTCATCGCCGTTCAGAGCGGCGGCGGAAGCGAGTTGGTCTTCAACGTCGCCGACGTCGCCGCCATCCTCGGGGTGATGCTCGTCCTCCGCACGGTGTGGACCGTGGCACGCGCAATCAGGAGAAACGCCCACGCGGAGCAGGGTCCGGGGCAGCCGTGACGCGGCTCCCGCTCGCCACGTCACAAGGGTGTCATGTACTGCGCGCAGTGCGGCACTCTCGTCTCGGCGAATTCCCGGTTCTGTGCCGCCTGCGGCTCCCGGGTGACCGACCCTGCGCTGGGCACGACCGGAAGCCCGGCCGCCCCGCCCGGAACGCTGCCCCCGAGCCAGGCCGGGGGTGATGACTTCCTCCAGTCCGTCCGCCGGGCTCTGGCGTCGGAGTACGACGTCGAGGAGGAGATCGGACGGGGCGGAATGGCGGTCGTCTTCAAGGGGCGGGACCGGGAGCTCGACCGCCCCGTCGCGCTGAAGGTTCTTCCGCCCGAGCTCGCCCCACTCGGCACGGTCGCCGAGCGATTCAAGCGCGAAGCACGCCTCGCCGCCTCGCTCGACCATCCGAACATCATTCCGGTCTATCGCGTCGCGCAGACGGGCGGCACGCTCTACATGGCGATGAAGTTCATCGATGGGCGATCGCTCGACACGCTCGTCGGCGCCGAGGGTGCGCTGCCGCTCCCGGTCGTGCTCACGGTGCTCCGGGCCGCCGCCCGCGCGATCGCCCATGCGCACGAGCGGGGCATCGTGCACCGCGACATCAAGGGCGCGAACATTCTCATCGATCGCGATGGGCGTGTCGTCGTCTCCGATTTCGGCATCGCGCGGGCCGTCGAGTCGACGACCCTCACGGCGGCGGGGATGGTGATCGGAACGCCCCATTTCATGAGTCCCGAGCAGTGCTCAGGCAAGCCGGTCGGGCCGCAATCGGACCAGTATTCACTGGGCATCGTCGCCTTCCAACTCCTCACCGGCTCGGTGCCCTTCGACGGCGACTCGCTTCCCGAGATCCTCCAGCACCACTGGTTCTCCCCGCCGCCCGACGCGAGCCTCATGCGTCCCGACTCGCCCGCGGCCCTCACGGCGGCAGTGCTCCGGATGCTCGCCAAGGACCCGACGCAGCGGTTCCCGTCGACGGACGATCTCGTGGCGACGCTCGACGGCATCCCGTTCTCGATCGCCGACCGGGCCGCGGGCGAGGCCGCGCTCAAGACGCTCGTGAGGTCGGCAATGCCGCCGCGCCCGGCCACCGGCAGCCAATCGGCGATCCCGCCGAGCGCGCCGGCGCCCCCGCCCTCCACTGTCTCGACCCGACACGCCGCGCCGACCCCATCGGCCCCGTCCCCCCCGTCCCCCCCGTCCACCCCGTCCACCCCGTCGGGCGTACGGTCGTCCCGCGCCGCGCCGGCCGCCACGGTGCGCCTGTCGACCGCACCCCACCCGGTCCCGGCGGCGTCGCGCGCCGCCGCGGGACCGACGCGGACCGACCAGCCCTCGGATCGGCGCGCGCACCATCCGTGGCGCGTCGGGGTGCTCGCGGCCGGGCTCCTGATCGCCCTCGGCCTCGCCGGTTTCGCGGTGGCGGCCCGGCGCCCGCGTGTGATCAGCGCGCTCACCCGGCCCGGTGCCGCCGCCGTTCTCGCGCCGGCCGCCGACGGAGCCCCGGACTCACACGTCGATCCGATCGCCATGCGGCAGGTCGGGCTCAAAGCGTACAAGGCCGGTGACTACGAGCTGGCGCGGCGCTTCTTCATCCGGGCGATCGCGGCCGATCCCACCGACCGCGAGGCCCACGAGGCGCTCGGGTGCGCCCTGCTGCATCTCGGTCGCCCCGGCCGGGCGCAGCAGCAGTTCAAGCTCGCCGGCTCGGAGCACTTCGCGGTCTGCCCCTAACGACTCCTGGTCACCGGTCGTCAGGCGATCGTCGCACCGGCTCGGCGGGCGCGCTCGGTGCTGCCGGCGTCGGGTGAGTCGCCCTCGGAACGGCGGGCGGTGCGATCGCTGTCCGCGCGGCCCACGGACGATCGCCGGACCTGGACGTCGCGCGCGGTCGGAAGGGTACCCGGCTGGGGCAGCACGCGGGGCAGCACGACGGTGAACACGCTTCCTCGCCCCGGCTCACTGTCGACACGGATCTCGCCGCCCAGGAGCGCCGCCAGTCGGCGCGAGACGCTGAGCCCCAGGCCGGTGCCCCCCGCCCGACGGGTCGTCATCTGCTCCACCTGCCAGAACGGATCGAAGATGCGGTCGAGGAACTGACCGGGGATCCCGATGCCCGTGTCGGCGATGGCGAACTCCACGCGCTCAGCCACCTGTCGCACCTCGAGCGAGACGCGGCCGCCGCGATCGGTGAACTTGACGGCGTTGGAGAGCAGGTTGACGAGGATCTGCCGCGCTTTGTGCGGATCGGTGCGGATCGGGAGCGCTGCGCCGAGGCGCCGGGCCGAGAACGCGACACCCTTGTCGGCCGCGATCGGCTCGATCAGCGCCGCGGCCTCGTCGACGATGCCGTCGACCTGCACCGTCTGCGCCCGCACTTCTTCCTTCCCCGCCTCGGCGCGCGAGTAGGTCAGGATCTCGTCGATCAACTGGAGCAGGTGTCGGGCGCTGACTTTGATGCGCCCGAGCTGCTGTTGCTGCGCCTCGTTCACGGGGCCGGTGATGCCGTCGGCCAGCAGCTCCTGATAGCCGATGATGGCGGTCAGCGGGGTACGCAGCTCGTGGGACATGACCGCCAGAAAATCGCCCTTCGTCCGGTTCGCGCTCTCGGCCTCGACCCGCGCCGCCTGCTCACGGAGGAAGAGCTGCGCCCGCTGGTCATCGGCCGCATGCACGACGTGCGCACAGCGCGCGACGAGCCAGACGAGGCACACGCTGCTCCCCGCCTCAAACAACGACCGGCTGTCGGTCGTGCTGGTCCAGATGCCGAGCCGCTGGCCCCAGAACCAGACCCACCCGAGGGCCATCGGGACGACCAGCGCGGCCGGCATCAGGCGCCGCGCCAGCACGCCGCCGGCCCCATCGTCGAGCAGGATCGCGCCGAGGCCGCCGGGCCTGCGGCGCGCGAAGACGATCCCGACTCCCAGCGCGGCGCACGCGACCGCGGTGGGCACCGCCATTCCCGCGGCGGACTGGAGCTCGTACAGGTGGACCGCGCCGTTGATGTATCCGACGAGGGCGGTGAATGCGACCACGAGTGCGAGCGTCGCTCCCCATGTCGCGGGCCGCTGCTCGCGCCGTGTCTCGACGTCGAGGGTGGCGAGCGCGAGCCCGAGCAGCAGGAAGCAGGCGGCGGCGTTCGGCGCCGGACGGCCCGGCCCGATCCCGCCGTGGACGAGCACGTGCTGCCGGAAGAGCAACAGGTCGATCCCGACATCGCGGTCGACGGCCGTCTCGTACAGGAAGAGCGCGCCCGCCGCGGCGACGAAGACGCCCAGGATGTGCGCCACGATGCGCGAGGCCCGCGACACGCCCGCATCGCGCCCGAGCCAGAGCGCGCAGCCGGCGACCAGCAGGGTGAGGGCGGTGATCGGCATCACGACCAGCGAGTCGTGTCCCCACCCCAGCGCGGCCTGCGACCGCATCGCCCACGCGACGAGCACGGCGGCCGAGCTCACGATGACGAGCACCGCCGTGACCGCCGGGAGCTGCTCCAGGATCCTGATCGCGAGGCTGCGTGGGGCCGCGGGTGCGTGCCCACGGTGCTCGAGGCTCACCGGCACAGCCGGTGGGTCACTCGGCACGATCCGACCGAGCAGTCCGCCCTCCCACGTGACGCTCGCCGCGCCGACTGGGCGCGCGCTCTCTCGATCGCTCACGGCGCGCTGACAATAACACCAGAACGACGGCCGCGCACGTTCCACCGACTACGTGGCGCCGGCGGCGCGAGGGATCGCCCGCCTCGAATCGGCTCTCGATCGGCCGCCCTAGTGCAGGCGGCCGATCGCCTCACGGATGCGGGCGAGATAACTCGCGACCGGCTCGTGCTCCCGCCGAGCCGGGAGGACGTATGCAGGGTCGTCGGGCTGCGGCACACGCGCACTGGATCGCGCCGTCGCCGGCGTATCGACGAACAGGTCGCCGCCGCGTGCGTCGACGGCCGCATCGAACTGCTCGACGGCATCGAGGAGATCCACGAGCTGCTCGGGCGTCTCCGATCCAGTCAACAGGACGCCGCGAGTCCGGAGCCGTGCGGCGACTTCCGCCTCGACCGCCTGCAACTCGTCGTCTCGGCGCGGATCGGGAGGCTGGGGCTGGCTCTCGCGCGAGACGCCGTGCGATGCAGCGGGTGTCCGATCGGATGGCACGCGCGGTTCGATCATGGAGCACAAGCTAACACCGCCGACCGGCGCCTGCGCCCGGGACGCCGGGATCAAAAGCGCGGGCGAGCTCGACCGCTACCGCGCCCGCCGACGTGACGCGCGGGACCGACTGCGCACGACTAGGAGTGCCGGACGCCGAATGACACGCGTCGCACTGCGATCGCGGCGGCGCCGGCGTGGTCGGACGGTCGCCACTCCGCCAACTCGGGGGCGTCGTCGTCCGGCGGCACGATGCAGTCCCGGCGATCGAGGTGTCGATCGTGTGGAAGCGCGACAATCATGTCCACGCGCTCGGTGTCGGAGGCGGCCGACGCGGCCGGCGGCGACGATGGGCTCGACGTGGGCGATGTGGGCGATGTGGGCGATGTGGCCGATGTGACCGATGTGGCCGGCGCCCGCCCCGCCGGTGCGAGCAGGAAGCGCCACTCGACCGTGCGCAGCGCGCGAACGTCGATGCCCGCGCCCGCGTCGCGCTGACCCACGGGCAGCAGTGATTCCGGCAGCACGGTGACGCTGTCGATACCCGCCGAGGAGAACTCGTAGCGGTACTGGAGGAAGGGCCGCCCGTGGTCACGCCGAACGCCGCGAAGGATGGGCGCCGCCACCGAGTCGGTCGTCTGGCGCCAGAGTGTGTAGCCCGACCGCGCCACCGCCCGTGCGCTGTCGCGCCGGAAGGAGAGGGTGACGGTCCGGTGACGCACCTGGTCGAGGCCCGCGCGGGCCGAGCAGGCGGTCGCGCCCGCGAGGGCCATGCCCGGCGTGGCGTCGCCGGTGGCCGAACCGGGTGTCTCGGTCCGATACACGAGGGTCGACGCATCCGCGTAGACGACCGTTGCGGAGCCGTCGTCGGCCGCGAGCCCGCCCAGGCCGACGGTCGCGGATCGCCGCCTCCCGGCGGGACGGTGCGCGACCCCAGGGCGCCGAGCGGCGGCCGCGAACGACGGCGGCCGGTGGGGCGACTCGCTCGCCCGGACCGCCATCCCGAGGACGACGGGCAGGCCGAGCACGGCGAGGAGGGCGAGGGCGGCGCGGCGGCGGCCGACCCACGATGCGCGACGCGATGCGCGA
>JAJPIS010000101.1 GCA_021324635.1 Gemmatimonadota bacterium | reverse complement strand
GAGGGGGAGGGGGAGGGGGAGGGGGAGTCACGACTCGATACGTGTACTGGGGTGGCGCCGCTGCGGGTCGCGGCTCCGCGGCGACCGCGAGCGCCTCATCGACCAGGTGCCGCGCGGGGCTCTTCACGCACACCGGGTCGGCGGCGCGCGCGTCACCGGTGAGCTGCGCGGCCTGACAGCGGCAGCCGCCGAAATCGATCGTCTTGCGCGGGCAGGTCCGACAGGGTTCCCGCATCCACTCGTCGCCGCGGAACGCCGTGAACGCCGGCGACTCCCGCCAGATCCAGTCCAGCGGCCGGTCGCGCACGTTGTCGAAGGTCATCTGGTCGATCTGCCAGGCGGCCTGGCAGGGGAGCGCGCGCCCGTCCGGCGCGACGACGATGTACACGCTGCCCCATCCCCCCATGCACGGCTTGGGGTAGGCCTGATAGTAGTCGGGAAGGACGTACAGGATCTGCATCCGCCCGCGATGGCGGGCCACGGCGGCATCGACGATGGACTCGGCGGCCGCGAGCTGGGCGCGTGTGGGCACGAGCGCGTCGCGATTGAGGGATGCCCACCCGTAGTACTGTGTGTTCGCGAGCTCCAGCCGGTCGGCCCCGAGCGAGGCGGCGAGCTCGATGATCTCACTGAGCCGGTCGAGATTCGCCCGGTGGAGCACCACGTTGACGGTGAACGCGACGCCCATCTCCCGCACCAGCGCGGCCGCCGCGAGCTTCTTGTCGACGGAGGCGAGTCCCGCGATACGCTCGGCCGAGGCTCGCTCCGCGTCCTGAAACGAGATCTGCACGTGGTCGATCCCGGCCTCACGCAGCGCGCGGGCGCGGCCCGGCGTCAGGCCGAGGCCCGACGTGACCAGTGTCGTGTAGAGCCCGACGCCGTGCGCATGGGCGACGAGCGTCTCGAGATCCTTGCGCACCAGCGGCTCGCCGCCGCTGAGCCCGAGCTGGAGCACGCCCAACCGCCGGGCGTCGCTGAACACCTGGAGCCACTCGGCGGTCGACAGCTCCCGCGCCGACCGCGCGAGGTCGACCGGGTTCGAGCAGTAGGGGCAGTGCAGGGGACAGCGATACGTCAGCTCCGCGAGCAGCGTCGTCGGCCGCCCTACCGGGCGGGGGGTGCCTGGATCGTGCGGTGCCGCCGGCTCGGGCGCCGTCCGCTCGACCACCGCCGCCAGGTCACGTGGCATCGTGCACCAGTTGCCGGTCGACGAGCTGCGCCAGATACGCGCTCACATCGGCGCTGACGTCGGCGTGGTACTTGGCCCCGAGCGCGGCCGCGATGTCATCCACGGTCCGCGTTCCGTCGCAGAGCGCCAGGACTTCGGCGCCGGTGTCATTGAGCAGCATCGCGCCCTCGGGGTAGAGCAGCACACGCCGGTTCCGCACCGGATCGAACTCGAGCCGCGCCAGGCGCCAGAGCTTCGGACGGGCATTCGGCTCCATCATCCGTCAGTCCGCGTAGGCGTGATGGATGGTGTCGATCAGCACCCACAGCATCTCGATCTTGAACGCGAGCGCCGCGAAGGCGCGTGCCTGACTCTCCACCGTCGTGCAGTGGCTCATGACGATCTCGAGTCCCTGTGCGCTGTCCCGCGGCGCCTGCACGAGTCGAGACCGGAAGTACTCGAGCCCGGCCGCGTCGACCCACGGGTAGTGGCGTGGGAACGCGGCGAGCCGCTCGTGCATGAGCGACGGTGCGAACAGCTCGGTGAGCGAGCTGGCGACGGACTCGACCCACCCGTGTGTCTTGCAGAAGGTGACGTACGACTCGGTCGCGAAGCGGACGCCGGGCAGCACATGTCGCTCGTCGCTCATCTCCTCGCGCGAGAGGCCGAGGGCCTCGCCGAGCGCGATCCACATCGCGATGCCGCCGGTGCCGGGCTCCGTCCCGTCGTGATCGATGATGCGCTGGAGCCACAGCCGCCGCACGGCCGGGTCGGGGCAGTTCGAGATGATGGCCGCGTCCTTCCGCGGGATCGCCCGCTGATAGGCGAGACGGTTGGCCACCCACCCCTGAAGCTGGCGCTTGCTCAGCGCCCCCTCGCGCATCAGCTGGTGGAACGGATGGATCGCGTAGTACGACCGGCTGAACGCACGAAGGGCGTCGGCCAGCGCGTCGGGGCTCAGCGGGTGCTCGAGCGCCGGAATCGGTGGCGGGGGCGGTGCCGCGAGAGTGGAGGCGGGCGCGACAGTAACGGACATGGCGACCCGGTGAGGATGGTACGGTTACGAAATCTAACGGCTACACGGTGAAGGCGAGCCCGTCGTCGCCCACGAGGACGCCCGCCGCTGACAGGGCGCCGCGCTGCGGTGAATCCTCGAGGAGGATGCGGTTGGTGTTGTTGATGTGCGTGTAGACCCGCGTCGCCGCGGGCAGGGCGGCAATGATGCGCAGGCTGCCGCCCGGGCCATCGATCGGCACATGTCCCATCGCCCGAGCCGTCGAGGTCGAGATCCCGAGCGCCACCAGCTCATCGTCGCGCCAGAAGGTGCCGTCGAAGAGCACGGCGTCGGCCCGCCGCAGCTGTCGCTCGACGCCCGCGTCCAGTGCGCCGCAGCCGGGCACGTAGGCGAGGGTCCCGCCACCGGCCTCGTCGCGGACGAGGAGACCGACCGTGTGACCCGGTCGACACGTGCTGGCGAAGCGGGGCGGATCCCCGGCGACCGCGAACGCCTCGACCGTGAGTCCCGAGGCGGCGCCGGCCCGGTCCACGAGCGCGATCGGCTGCCCCTCGGGCATCTCACGCACCGCGACGCTAGCAAAGGCTCGCGTGGTCGGGAGCAGTCGGGAGTCGCGCTCCAGCACGTCGATCGTCGCCGCGGTCGCGTACAGCGTGAGGGCCCGCGCTTCGCGCAACAGGGCGAGGCCGACCGAGTGGTCGAGCTCGGCATCGGTCAGGAGCACGGCCTCGATCGGAACGTGCCGGGTGACGCCATCGGGGACGGGATCCCGCGGCCCGGGCAGTCGGGGGAGCTGCTCCCTGACGTCGGGCGAGGCGTTGATCAGGAACCAGCGAACGTCGTCGGGGCTGACGGCGATCGACGACTGCGTGCGCGGGTGCGCGCGTGACGGATCGCTGCGCGCCACGCGGCAGGTGGGGCACCAGCAGTTCCACTGCGGGAATCCGCCGCCGGCGGCGGTACCGAGCAACACGACTCGCATGAGCAGCTCACACCCTCGGCGGCGCCTAGCGGGCCCGGATGCGACGGGGGCCCGCGCATCCGCGGGCCCCCGTGTCTTCCTCTCGTGCCGTGGTCCTAGCGGCGGGCGACGTACGCGGTCACTTCCATCGTGACGTCGACCACTTCGAATTCGGGCTTCGTCCACATGGTGCACCTCAACTGTTGAGGAAAGACCCGCCGGAGCGACCGGCGGCCTGCTGGCAGGTGATGCGAAAGATGACCCGCGCCCACAGGCGCGCAAGGCCCGGCGCTGGCATGGTCTGTACCAGTTGCCACCGCCCGTGCGCGTGGGGCGTCACCTCGCGTCGGGCGGGAACCAATCGGCGGCCGGCTCGCTAACTTAGGGGCATGGCGTTGACCCCCGCTGAGCAGCGCGAGTACGACCTCAGCTTCGAGCGCGAAGCTCTGCCCTGGCTGGATGACGTGTACCGGTTCGCCCTCTCTCTCACGCGCAACGAGGCGGACGCTGACGACATCGTGCAGGAGACGTTCCTTCGCGCATATCGGTCGTGGCACACCTTCGAGCAGGGGAGCGACGCCCGTCGATGGCTCTTCACGATCTGCCGCAATGCATTCCTGCGCACGCGCGAGCGCGCTCGGCACCAGGTCGAGCTCGACGACGGGGATGTCGAGACGGCCGCCTCGCACCTCTCCGACACGTCGACGGCGCGCGGCGACGAGCGGCTGCTGGCGCGGCTCGATCTCGGGCCAGCCCTCTCCAACGCGCTGAGCAGGCTCTCCGAGCCCTTCCGGTCGGCCGTGACACTGGTCGATGTGGAGGACCAGTCGTACGAAGCGGCGTCGGAGATCCTGGGAGTCCCGATCGGGACGGTCCGGTCGCGTCTGTTCCGCGGGCGGCGATTGCTCCAGGCGATGCTGACCGACTATGCGCGGGACGCCGGAATCACGGCGCCCGCGACCAGGTCGACGCCGGCGCTGCCATCGGCCGACCCGGGGGAGGCGCACCCCGAGCTTCAGCCCCCGGACCCCCACCCCCACCCCCACCCCCTTCCCCATCCTTAGGCCCATGAGCGACGATCGGGACGATCCCTGCGCCGCGCCCGCGCATGCGGGCGGCGTCGATTGCTCGGCGGTGCTGCTCCAGCTCTGGGAATACCTGGACGGGGAGCTGGGCCAGGAGCGGATGCGCGCCGTGCGGACCCATCTCGCGCTCTGCTCGAAGTGCTATCCGCAGTACGATTTCGAGAAGGCGTTCCTGGAAGCGCTCGCCGACTGCCGGTGCACGACCTGTGCGCCCACCGATGTGCGCTGCCGCGTGATGGACGCGCTCCGCCGCGCGGGCTTCACGCCGGGCCAGGTGACGGCCGGGTGACCTCGAGGCGGTGCATCACGGCCTCCTCGACGACGTGCCCCCGCTTGAGGTGCTCGACGACGATGCGCTCGAGGAGAGCCGGGGTGACGTCGGCGTACCAGATCCCCTCGGGATAGACCACCACGATCGGGCCGTCCGCGCAGACGCCGAGGCAGGGCGTCTCGCCGCGCTTCACTCGGTCCGGGCCGAACAGCAGCCCTTCCCGCGCCAGTAGCTCCGGCAGCAGCGCGTAGAGGGCGCGGCCGCGCCGGTCGGGCGAGCAGAACCCGCCGGTGCAGACTAGCACGTGATGTCGATACCGCTCCATGCGCCCATGCCCCCGATGCGCCCCACGTACTCCACCAGTGACCGCCGCCCATGACCTCGCATTCCTCGTCGCCGTCCGCCCCCGCCCCCTCCCCCACGCCCACCCCCACCCCCACCCCCACCCCCGCGCCCGTCTCGACCTCCTTTCCGCCCGTTCGGCCGCCCAGCCATGTGCGCGCGACCTGGGTCGGCGAGCACCGCTTCGACGTCGGTCGCCCCGGGGCGGTCACCGCGCGGATCGACGCGGGCGGGCCGACCGGCCCGGGGCCGGTCGACACGCTGCTCTCGGCGCTCGCCGCCTGCACGGCGGTCGACGTGCTCGACATCCTGGCCAAGCGCCGGACCCCGGCCGAGCGGCTGGTCATCGACGTCATGGGCGACCGTGCGCGGGCGATTCCGGCGCGGGTGACGCGTGTGCTCCTGACGTACGAGATCGACGGTCGGGGGATCGACCGGGCGTCCGCCGAGCGGGCGGTGGACCTCGCCGTGTCGAAATATTGCTCGGTGCGCGGGTCCCTCGACCCGGCGATACCGGTGCAGTTTTCCGTCACGCTCAACGGCGAGGCGGGGCAGCCGGCGCCGGCGGGGAGCGTGGTCGGGTCGGTCGAGGGCTGACGCGCCGGTCCGCGGGGGGCGGCGCTCTCCCGCTGCTCGGGGACCCGGCCTCAGGCGACCCGCGCCGTGCCGCCCCCGCCGATCCGCATCGGGTCGTTGAGCGCGGCGCTGATCTGAGCCGCGATCGCGTCGAGGAGCGTCCGGTGGGGCATGGTCGACCCGTTGAACGGGAGCGGGATGTCGAACCCGTCCCCCGCTGAGCGGGGGATCAGGTGCACGTGGTAGTGGAAGACATTCTGTCCTGCGTGCGCGCCGCTGTTGACCACGATGTTCATGTCCTCGGCGCCGGCGACCCGCCGGATCACGGGCGCGATGCGCATCGCGACCTCGAACAGGTGCATCGCCAGCGCGTGCGGGAGGTCGTGCAGGGTCTCGAAGTGCTCTCTCGGGACCACGAGGACGTGCCCGGCGTTCACGGGCTGGACGTCCATGAACGCGATCGCCGCCGCATCCTCGTAGCACACCGACACTTCGGCGGCCCCGCGGATGAGATCGCAGAAGATGCACTCCGCTCTCGGCTTCACCATGGTCGCGATCCGGTGCAGGGGGATGCCCACCTGGCGCGCAATGTCGAGCGGGCCGGTGGCGGTGTCAACTGCAAGTCCGGGGCTCGACGTGCGCGGCGCGCCCGGGCCGGCCTGCGTCGGCCTGCGTCGGCCTGCGTCGGCCTTCGCCGTTCGCCGTTGGCTCCGCTATTTTACGGCGGGCGCAGGGCGTGCTCCATCCCACCATCATTCGTGCTCATGGCCACAACCACGCAGACCGAGCAGGACACCGCGCCCGCCGCGGACTTGACCCGTGATCAGCTCGTGGCGGCGTACCGCGTCATGCTGCTCTCGCGCCGGCTCGACGACAAGGAGATCCAGCTCAAGCGGCAAAACAAGATTTTCTTCCAGATCTCCGGGGCCGGGCACGAGGCGGTGCTGACGGCCGCGGGCTTCGTGCTCCGCCCGTCGTACGACTGGTTCTACCCCTATTACCGGGACCGGGCGCTCTGCCTCCAGCTGGGGGTGACCCCGGCCGAGATGCTCTACGAGGCGGTCGGGGCGGCAGCAGACCCGGCGTCGGGCGGCCGGATGATGCCGAGCCACTGGGGGAGCCGCCCACTCAACATCGTCAACGCCTCCTCTCCGACCGGGACCCAGTTCCTCCAGGCGATCGGGTGTGCCGAGGCGTGGCTGCGGGGGCAGCAGCTCGGGCTCAACGAGGGCGTGCCGAACGACGAGATCGTCTACGTCTCGACGGGGGACGGGGCGACGAGCGAAGGCGAGTTCTGGGAGTCGCTGAGCACGGCCTGTAACCTCCGGCTGCCGGTGCTCTACCTCGTCGAGGACAACGGCTACGCGATCTCGGTTCCGGTCGAGGTCAACACGCCGGGGTCGTCGATCTCGCAGCTCGTGCAGCGCTTCCCGGGGTTGTACGTCGAGCGGGTGGACGGGTGCGATCTCGTGGCGAGCTACGGCGCCATGTCGCGGGCGGCGGCCTATGTCCGGTCGCGGCGCGGGCCGGCGCTCGTGCACGCGAGCGTGATCCGGCCGTACTCCCACTCGCTCTCCGACGACGAGACGATGTATCGGCCACCCGAGGAGCGCGCGGCCGACGCGGCGCGTGATCCGGTCACCACCTTCCCGCGCTGGCTCGTCGCCGAGGGGCATGCGACCGAGGCCGAGATCGCGCGGATCCAGGCCGAGGTCGACGCCGAAGTGCAGGCGGCGACGGACGACGCGCTCCCGCAGCCCCAGCCGGCGCCCGAGACGAGGACCTTCGCCGTCTACTCGCCCGACGTCGATCCGACCGGTGAGCGGTTCGATACGGAGGACGACCCGCAGTTCGTCGGCGAGCCGACGACGATGGTCGATCTCCTGAACGTCTGCATGCGCGACGAGATGCGGCGGGATCCCCGGATCCTCGTCTTCGGCGAGGACGTGGCCGACGTCTCGCGCGACCAGTACATGGGGGCGGTGAAGGGGAAGGGCGGCGTCTTCAAGGTGACCTGGGGGCTCCAGAAGGAGTTCGGCGGGCACCGGGTGTACAACACGCCGCTCGCCGAAGCGAACATCGCCGGTCGTGCGATCGGGCTCGCGACGCGCGGCTTCAAGCCCGTCGCCGAGATCCAGTTCTTCGACTACATCTGGCCGGCGTACATGCAGTTGCGCAACGAGCTGGCGACGATGCGGTGGCGCTCCAACAACACCTTCGCCTCGCCGGCGGTGGTGCGCGTGACGTACGGCGGCTACATCCGGGGTGGCGTGTATCACTCGCAGACGGGGGCGTCGCTCTTCACGCACTGTCCCGGGCTCCGCGTGGTCTGTCCGGCGACCGCGCTCGACGCCAACGGGTTGCTGCGCACGGCCATCCGGTGCGACGATCCGGTGATCTTCCTCGAGCACAAGCACCTGTACCGGCAGACGTACAACAAGGGTCGGAACCCCGGGCCCAACTACATGATCCCGTTCGGGAAGGCCAGGGTGGTGCGTCCCGGCCGCGACATGACGGTCGTGACCTACGGCGCGACGGTGCAGCGCGCGGTGGTCGCCGCCAACAAGGTCGCAGAGGCCGGGGGCGGTCCGGACGTCGAGGTGATCGATCTCCGATCGTTGAGCCCGTGGGATCGCGAGACCGTGATGAGCTCCGTGCGTCGGACGGCGCGGGTGCTCGTCGCCTACGAGGACTCGATCTCGTGGGGATACGGGGCCGAGATCGCGGCCGCGATCGCCGATGAGTGCTTCCCGTGGCTGGACGCGCCGGTCAAGCGGCTCGCGTCGTCCGACACCTTCGTCGGCTACGCGCCGCAGCTCGAGGATGCCATCCTCCCGCAGGCCGACGATTTCGTGCGGGCGTACGGGGAGCTGGCCGCGTTCTGACCGGCGGCTCGCCCATGCCCGTCTGGGCGTGGGTGGCGTTCACGGCGTTCGTCCTGCTGGCGCTGGCGCTCGACCTCGGGGTCTGGCACCGGCGGGCGCACGTCGTCGGCCCGCGCGAGGCGGCGCTCTGGACGGCCGGGTGGGTTGCCGCCGCGTTGCTCTTCGCGCTCGGGCTGGCGGTGCTCGTGAGCGGGTCGGCCGGGCTCACGTTCCTCACCGGCTACCTGATCGAGGAGTCGCTGAGCGCCGACAACGTGTTCGTGATCGCGCTCATCTTCGGCTACCTGCGGATCCCGGCCGTGTATCAGCACCGGGTGCTCTTCTGGGGGATCATCGGCGCGATCGCGATGCGGGGGGCGTTCATCGCGGCGGGGACGTATCTCCTGGGTCAGTTCGGGTGGGTGGAGTACGTGTTCGGCGCGATCCTGCTCGTCGCCGCCGTTCGCGTCGTGCGCGAGCGCCAGTCGGAGCTCCACGGGGAGCGGAACGTGGTCCTCCGGGTCGTGCGGCGGGTGCTGCCCGTGCGCCTCGCGCTCGATGGGCAGCGACTCGTGACCCGCGACCCGGCGCGCGGCGGCCGGTGGGCGGCGACGCCGCTCCTCGTCGCGCTGGTGATGGTCGAGATCAGCGACGTCGCCTTCGCCACCGATTCGATCCCCGCGGTGCTCGCGGTCACCCGCGACCCGTTCATCGTCTTCACCTCCACCGTCTTCGCCGTTCTCGGGCTCCGGTCACTCTACTTCCTGCTCGCCGATGCGATGCGGCGCTTCCGGTACCTCCCCGTCGGCCTCGCTCTCATCCTGGCCTTCGTCGGCGCCAAGATGCTGCTCGCATCCGTCGTGCTGGTCTCCCCCCTCATCTCGCTCGCCGTCGTGCTGACGATCCTCGCCGCCACCATCGTGGCATCGCTGGCAGCGTCCGGTGATCGACCGGCGGCGTGAGTTCTCCGCCGCCGCCGAGGGCGAGCCGTCGCCTCGAGCTCCCGATCTGACGTGCGGCGCGCCGCGTTCCGATGGAGCGCGGTCGGCCTGACGGTGCGCGACCTAGGCCGTGAGACTCGATGCGCTGCGCACCGTCGTGGTCGGAACCTGATCCGTGGACGGGCGCTCCTGCTGCTCCGTCGCGTGCAGGTAGGCGTCGTGGTCGTGGTACATCGCGCCGGGCGGGAGGTGCGGCCAGAACGCGCCGAGGTCGCGCCGTACGCGATCGGCATAGAAGGCGGGCAGCTGCGTGGACTCCCCTTCCATGTAGCGCCGTACGGCGGGGTCGGCGTCCAGCCGCCGCCGCACCTCCTGGTAATACTTCGTCCGGCCGAACCCCTCGTACGAGATGGACCGCACGACGTTCATCCAGCGCGGGATGCCGCCCGGGTTGGCGAGGGCGCGCCGCCGGATCGCCCGCCAGGAGAAGGAGTACTTCATGAGATCGATCACCAGGTCGTAGAACGCCGGCCAGGTGTAGTTCTTCGGCCGCACGTTCATCGCCAGGTTGTTGTTCAGGAAGTGGTGAGGGAAGGGAAGCACGCGCCCGGCCCGCTGGAACTCGAGGTTGAGGGGCGCGGCCCGGCCGAATGCGGAGAGCAGCGAGTAGGCCGGGAACGCGCCCGGACACAGGTCCAGGAACCGCTTGGTCAGCTCGAACGGCTCCGGCCCCTCGTCGCAGTCGAGGCCCATCACGAAGTTGGCCTGCACGTAGGGCACGTACCGCATGACCATGTTGACGTGCGCAGCCACCTGGTCGACCTTCTCGCGACCGGCGAGCTTGCCGGCCTTGCTCTTGTTGTTGAGCGAGAACCAGGACTCGATGCCGGGGAGTAGCGCCTTGAACCCGGCGTCCCGGAGACGCGGCATGCGCGCCTCGCTCAGCAGGGACAGGCTGCTCTCGGCGATGAAGTCGATCCGCCCGCGCGGCACGGCTTCCTCGATGGCGCCCACCGTCTCATCGAAGCGAACGCCGAAGTTGGGATCGTGCCACCCGACGCGCGGCCGACGAAGCTTGGTGAGCAGGAAGCGGAGGTCGTCGCGCATCTGCTCGGGGCCCAGCGGCTGGTAATCGACGGTCGAGTCGATGCAGAAGCTACAGGTGTACGGGCACCCCAGGCTCGCCAGCATCGGCACGAGCTTGACGGTCGGTGCCTTGGCGAGCGTTTGCATGATGAACTTCCACCGTGCCCGGACGCCCGGCAGCTCCAACGGCTGGCGCCGGGCGCTCAGCGCGAGACCCACCGGCCGGTGCGGCGCACAGTCACTCAGGACGTCGCTCACGATCTTTCGGTCGGTGAACCCCAGGACGTAGTCGAAGTACTGGGCTGCGTCCTCCGGGTAGCAGCGCGCGTGGGGTCCGCCGATGGCGGTGACCGTGCCGCGGCTCCGATAGAAGCTGCTGATGGCGTATGCCATCTGCGCCGTCTCGCTGAAGGCACCGACGAAGATGAGATCGGTCTCCGTCGGCAATGCCGCCGTCAGGTCCTCGAAGCCGGTGTAGCAGATGTAGCGGACGTCGTGTCCCGCCTCCTCGCACCAGACGGCGATCACCTGGGGCATGATGCTCGCCAGGTTGGCATTCATGAGCCGCGAGTAGAGGCCATGCGCGGGCCCGTTCGACACCAGGTCGAGGATGCCGATACGGAAGCGCCGGGGTGGCCTGTGCCGGTGCTCGTGCTGGTGGAGTTGGGGTGCCGGCGCTGGGATCGCTCCTCCTGGACTCGGGTGATAACGTAACGTGATCGGTTGCAGAGCGCGAAAGGCGTCGTTCTCGAGGCGGTACCGGCCCGCGCGGCCACTCGTCGCAATGCGCGTGCTCGCGGTGCACCGTCTCGCGCGTCGCCGATCGCCAGTCGTACGCGGCGGTCGCGATGCACGGCCGGCGCCTCCCAAGTGCGGCGAGGCGACCGCCGAACGCGCGTAGCTGATCGCCTGGTCGAGAGAAGCCTGGGATGTGTGGCGCGTGAGCCCCGCGGGGCCTCACCCTCGGCCCGCGATGCCAGTATTCTTCCCCCACATGGCCGATCCGATGGACTCGCGCCGATTTCTGCGACAGGCGGCGCGCCGGTTCCTGGCGGCGGCCGGCAAACCCGTGGAGGAGGCTCCGGTCGAGCCTTCCCGCCTGACCCTCCGAGCCCTCGAGGCGATCCGCATGTCCCGCTCCCGTGACCGCATTCTGGCCAACCTCGACGAGATGTACCGGGAAGCCTTCGACCGCGCGAAGGCCACGGGCGACGAGGGGCAGATGGCGACGCTCGACTTCGCCTACCGCCGGGAGCAGCTCTACTTCGAGATCCTGCTCGACGTCCGTGACGCCCTCGAGAGCGGGCGGCGGTAGCGGACGGTGACCGTGCGGCCCCAGGTGGTTGCGGGGCGGCGCCGCGGCCGGACGCCGCGGTAGTCCATCGCCGTCCTCAGTAGTCGACGGGGCGCAGGTACGACTCGCCGATCGCCGTCGGGCTCACGATCGCGACCGTCGGAAGCCGGCGCTTCCAGTGCGTCCCCTCGAGACGCCGCCGCACCAGCTCCACCTCCTCCCGCTGGAAGCCGCGCGCGACGAGGTCGTCCGAGCTGTAGCCGAAGAGCAGCCAGTTGAGGATCTCGTCCGCCTTGCCGTAGCTGATGCCGAAATCGGCTTCGTCCGTCTGCCCGCGAATCAGATCCGCGGACGCCGGCTTGGAGACGATCACCTCCGGCACGCCGAGATGCCGGGCGAGCGCCCACACCTGCGTCTTGAAGAGATCGCCGAGCGGGTTCACCGGCGGCGAGTCGTCGGCGTGCCAGGTGAAGTAGCCGAACAGGCGCTCCGTCTTGTTACCCGTGCCGAGGGGGAGCGCCTCGTAGCGGGCCGAGAGGTCGAACAGCACGATCATGCGCATGCGCGCCATGACGTTGCCCCGCCGGCCGGGCGTCGCCTCCGGCTCGTGCGCGAGGTACGCGTCGACGGGGCGCGTGATGTCGACCGTCCGCTCCTCGATCCCGAGACTGTCGATGACCAGTTGGGCGTGCGCCAGGCTCTCCGGGCTGGACGTGCAGTACGGCATCCGAATGCCGATCACGTTTCCGGGGCCCAGCGCGCGGGCCGCCAGGTAGGCGACGACCGCGGAGTCGACGCCGCCGGAAAGCCCGACGAGCGCCCGCGTGAACCCGCGCCTGGCGAGCTCACCCCGGATGAAGCCCACGAGCCACTGCTCGACGAGCGGCGCGTCGATGGCGAGCGGCGGCGGGCCACCGCCAGGGACGGCGCCGTTGGCGCCGGGCGCGAGCCCTCCCGCCCCCGCCCGCCGGCGGTCGCCGGGTCCTGCGCCCGGCCGGCTGACCCGGTCGAGCGCGGCGCGGAGGTCGGGGAGCGCCGCGCGGAGGTCGGCCAGCAGTGGCATGTCGGCGCGGACGCGCGTGAGGTCCGCCAGATCGACGGTCGTGTCGATCAGCGCCTCCTCGAACAGCGGCGCGCGGACCCGGAGATCACCGGCCGGACCGGCGACCGCCGAGCTTCCCCAGAACGCCTTGCTCCCTTCCGTCCCCACGAGGTTGGCGTACGAGACGAACACCCCGTGCTCCTCGGCGATATCCTTCACCAGCCGCTCCCAGCGAGCCACGCTCGACGGTCCCGGCACGCCGTCGGCGCGCGGCCAGACCCCGCGGGCCGGTGCGGCCGATGACAGGAAGATCACCTGCGCTCCGTCGAGCGCGGCCACCGTGCCGCTCAGGCTGTGCCACGCGTCCTCGCAGACGAGGAGGGCCGCACGTCCCCAACTCGTATCGAAGGCCCGCACCTCGTGGCCCCGCTCGACGAAGCGCTCTTCATCGAACAGCCCGTACGTGGGCAGGAACATCTTGCGGTGAACGTGGTGTATGACAGGCTCCGCGCCCCCGAGCGTCACGTACATGGCGCTGTTGTACAGGGTACTCTGCCATCGCTCGTAGAATCCGATGACAACGTCGAGCGTCCGACCCGCCGGCCCGACCGCGTCGCGGTACACGCGCGCGAGGTCGTCGGCCACCGTCTCCGCCGGCCGGGCCAGCTCGCGGACGGCGCCTTCGACGAAGTAGCCGGTGAGCGCGGTCTCCGGGAGTTGGAGCACGTGCGGGCGAGGGACGAGCGCGTCGGCGCGGGCCAGCAGGGCGCCGAGCGCGGTCAGGTTGCCCGCATAATCACCCTTGCGCGGATGGACCTGCGCGAGCGCGATGGTCAGGGTCTGCGGCATATCAGCCAGCGGAAGTTAGCATCACGGGCCGCCGCCGCGCTCTCGTGCTGGCTCCTGGTCGCCCGGCCGGCCGGCCTGGCGGCACAGTCGCCGGGCAGCGAGACCGCCGGGACCCCCGCGGCGGCTGCGGCCAGTGCGGCCCCGCCGGCGCCCGGCGGCTCGTCCACCGAGCCGTGGCGCATCACCGACGCCCCACAGTCGTCGCTCGTGTACGCCCGCGACGGCTCGCTGATCGGCGAGATCGGCCGGCAGCTTCGCACGAGCGTGCCGCTGGCGTCGCTCCCCCGCTACGTGGGCCAGGCGTTCGTGGCGATCGAGGACCGCCGGTTCTATCAGCACAATGGCGTCGATGTCATCGGTGTGTTCGGCGCCCTCAAGGACCGGTTCATCGGGCGGCGCATGCGTGGCGCGAGCACCATCACGCAGCAGCTGGTCGGCAATCTGCACCCCGACATCATCGATCGCCGGGACATGAGCCTCGATCGAAAGCTTCGGGAACAGGACGCGGCCCGCGAGATGGAGCGTCACTACTCCAAGGCGCGCATCCTCGAGACCTACCTGAACCTGATTCCCTTCGGGCATGGATGGTTCGGCATCGATGCGGCCGCGCGGCACTACTTCGGAAAGCCGGCCGGCCGCCTCACGCTCGCCGAGGCGGCGACGCTCGCCGCACTCCCACGCTCGGCACCGTACTACGACCCGATCCGCCATCCCGAGCGCGCCCGCCGCCGCCGCAACCTGGTGCTGTACGAGATGGCGGCCCAGGGCATGATCTCGGCGGCCGCGGCGGCCGACGCCCAGCGCCAGCCGGTGATCACCGTGCCCGCGGCGCTCGTCTCGCCGGCCCCGTACTTCGTCGACGCCGTCCGGGCCACCGCGCTGGGCGCCGGGATCCCGGTCGATGCGGGCGGCTACCGCCTGTACACGACCCTCGACCCGGCGCTCGAGCGCGACGCCGTCTCGGCCCTCGCCGCCGGCACCGAGGCCATCGAGCAACGGCCCGGCTACGGGCACCCGACGCTCGCCGCGCACCCCAGAGGTGCAGCCGACTACTTGCAGGGATTGCTCGTCGCCCTCGACCCGACCACCGGCGCGGTCCGCGCGCTCGTCGGGGGGCGGAGCTACCAGGACTCGCCGTACGACCGCGCCCTGTTCGCCGTTCGCCAGCCGGGGTCCGCGTTCAAGCCGATCGTCTACGCGGCGGCGATCGCGGACAGCATCCCGGCCGATGCGACCGTCTACGACACGGCCCTCGCCATTCCGCTCGCCGACGGCGCGATCTACCGGCCCGAGAACGCGGACGGGCAGTTCCTCGGGCCGATGACCG
>JAJPIS010000102.1 GCA_021324635.1 Gemmatimonadota bacterium | reverse complement strand
GCGCTGAAAACCAAGGCCGAAATTGTCCAGTATCTTAAAGATTCCTTCGCGCTCGGCCATCGGGCCATTTCCGGGGTCACCTCCGAAAACGAGGTCACGCCGCTGCCGAATCCCGTGTCCCCATTCCTCACAACGCGTCTCGCAATCGCCGTTATCGGCTCCTTCCATCCGAAGGATCACCTAGGTCAGATGGTCGAGTACCTGCGGATGAACGGTATCGTCCCGCCCGCAAGCCGCCTGCGGCCATAACAACAGTCCTCGCAACACTAGCCTCAATAATGAAGGCAGGTTTGCAGCAGTCTGCCCACATGGTGAGGGGTTTCCCCCGTTCGGTAGTCCTGATTCTCACGTGTAGTGGTTCAGCGGAAATCGCACTTTAGGTCTATCAGCGTCTGTGATAACACCGTCACGTACGCGTCACGTGCCAGGGCTACATATAGAATCGGTAAAGCGTCCGTGGCGTCGCGCCAGGAGGCAGTTCTGCGAGTATGTGTCCGACATCTCCTGAAAAGGCAGTCGTGATCGGTTCCTTTCCGGCGAAGTCTGCCGTGTTCCAATCCAGCTTGGTAAGGGAAAGAATCTCCTGACATATCAGCGTCAGCGTTGTCGCGCCGAAGTGCTCCACGATCTCGATTGGTCGTGGTACGCGCGCTCCGACGTACGCACCGAGCAACGGAACGTAGCCGCGCGTATACAGTAGCGCGTTACCCTGGGTGAGTGTGATAAGGGTGCCCCGAATCGGCGGGTGATTCCCCAGGCGGAAATAGCGTATGCCGCGATCACCGAACGCCACGTAATCGATCGTTGTGACGTCGTGGAGCGCGGCGTCGAATCCTAGACGCTCGTCATCCCAATAGCGAGACCACTTATGCACGACCACCCTGCTGGGTCGATGGCCGAGGTGGCGCTCATATTCGATGAGCACCTGCCGCATGAGATCCTGGGCCAACTGCTCCGTGAGATGAGGACTCGTGAGGCTCGTCCATTTGAATGGCTGGCCACGCATGACCAGTCCTTCGCCTCTGTCTGAAAACGCCTGCGCCACCCGGGCGCTATCGTGGGGGTGGGGGTGGGGGTGGGCCACGGCGGGAACCGGCGAGGCGGACGGTGCGGACGGTGCGGTGACGGCCGGCGGTCACGCGGCCGAACGGAGAAACGATCGCCGGAGCGATCGCAGGAGCATCAGCCGGTGTCGCGCGCCCTTACTACCGCTCAGGCCATGCGGATGTTCGGGAGCTCGCCGCGCCGGCGCCAGACGATGCAGGCCACGATGCTGGCGACGATCGCGAAGCCGAGCCCGAACTCGCCGATCGTGTAGTCGGTCAGCGGCGTGTGGCGGGTCATCGGGTCGAAGATCGCCTGGATGAACAGGTTGTGGGTCGCGTGGAGGAGCATCGCCGGCCAGACACTCCCCGAGCGCAGGCGGAGCCAGGCGAAGAGGTAGCCGATACCGATGACGCCGATCGCGAAGCACCCGATCGAGAACCAGACCGGCCCCGCGCCGCGGTAGTCGGCGCCGATGATGAGCGGGAGGTGCCAGCAGGCCCAGATCGCGCCGGTGAGCGGTGCCAGACGCGAGAAGGAGGTCACCTTCGCCAGTTCGGGCACCAGGAAGCCGCGCCAGCCGAGCTCCTCCCCGAGCGCGGCGGCCGAGTTGGGGAGCATGCCGATCGTCCCCATGAACAGCACGTACGCGATGAGGACGACCGGGCGGGGCGCGCCGGTCAGGTGCAGCATCGTGGCGCCCCGGGCGAGGGCCGGGGCGTTCAGGTCGAGGTATCCGGCCGCCCAGAGCGGCAGATAGATCACCGACGCGTAGGCGATCGGCACCCAGTACCCGGCCCACAGGTACCGGCCGCGCGGAAGCCTCCAGCCGACGCCGCGCAGGGTGCGCTGGAAGAGCAGCCGCGTCACCAGTCCGGCTACCGCCGGGCTCCACATCAGCCCGAACACCAGTCGCCCGCCATCGCTGCCGAGCGAGCCGCCGCGGATGATGGCGCGCCAGAAGATGGCGCTCAGCCCCGCAGTGAGCACCAGGTACGTGACGATGCCCGCCCAGGTGCGCGCGCGGTCGGCATCGCCGACGGCCGACCGGGCGCCAGGCGCGTCGGCCGGTCGCGATCCGAGAGCCGCCGTCGCATCGAACGAGCCGACCGGCGTCGCGCCGAGTGCGGGTGGTGTGGATCCGGACTGTGGCACGATCATCTCCCCCGGGGTGCGAGCGCACAGCCATTGTAGCCCTTCGCCCCGCCCGCCGCCACCGGCGGCACCAAGATCCCACCCCGCCGTTGCCGTTCCCGGTGTCGGGGGGTACCCGCGCACGCGCCCGCACGCACCCGCACGCACCCGCACCCACGCGCGCCCACGCGCGCCCACGCGCGCCCACGCGCGCCCACGGGCGCCCACGGGCGCCCACGCGCGCGCCGCACGACGGCGCCCCGCCGTCGCCGTTCCCGTACCGACGTCGCACGATGGCACCGTGGCCCCGCCCCGCCGTTGCCGTTCCCGGTGCCAGGGGCAATCGCGGGCGGCGTCCGCGCCGCCCCACCGCCCGTGCGGGATGCGATCGGCGGGCGGCATGAATGCCGGCAGGCATCCGTGCGGGATGCGAATCGCGGGCGGCATGAATGCCGCCCCTACGATACGACCCCGTTGCCGCGCGCCGGCGACGGCATCGGCATCCCGCCCGTCGTTGCCGTTCCCGGTGCAGGGGCAATTC
>JAJPIS010000083.1 GCA_021324635.1 Gemmatimonadota bacterium | reverse complement strand
CGTCCGCGTCACGCGTCCGATTGTCACGATGTGCGCCGTCGTCCGCTTTGCCCCGTTTCTCGACCATACCTTGCTGGCTCCCGAAGCCACGGCGGCCGACATCGACCGGCTCTGCGACGACGCGGCGCATCATGCCGTCGCGGCGGTCTGCGTCCACCCGCGGTGGGTGCGGCGGTGCGTCGAGCGACTGCGGGGGACGGCGATCCCGACCGCGGCGGTCGTGGGCTTCCCGTCGGGCGCGCACGTGAGCCGAGTGAAGGCACTGGAGGCAGCGGTGGCGATCGAGGATGGGGCGCGGGAGCTGGACGTGGTCGCGCCGCTCGGCGCGGTGTGCGCGGGCGCCTGGGGCGAGGTCGAGGATGACCTCGCGGCCGTGATGCAGGTATCGGCCACGGTGCTGGTGAAGGTGATCGTCGAGTCGGCGGCCCTGACGCCGGACCAGATCGTGCACGTGTGCCGAGTGGTGCGCGCATCGGGTGCGGGCTACGTGAAGACGAGCACGGGGTTCCACCCGCGCGGCGGGGCGACCGCCGCCGCCGTGCGCCTCATGCGCGAGACGGTCGGGGACGCGCTGGGCGTCAAGGCCTCGGGCGGCATTCGCGACTGCGCGGCCGCGGCCGCCATGTTCGCCGCCGGGGCGACCCGGATCGGCACCTCGCGCGGAGCCGAGCTCGCCGAGTGTGTCGGCGAGGGACCGCGACCGCTCGCGCACCTCGACCCGGCGCGCGATCGCGTGGCCACGGCGGCGGCGACGGGAACGTCGGCGGCGGCGCCGTGACGACGGCCGCGTATCCGGCGCCGACCAACTACCTGAACCGCGAGCTCAGTTGGCTCGCGTTCAACGAGCGCGTGCTGCACGAGGCGTTCGATGAGCGGAACCCGTTGCTCGAGCGGCTCAAGTTCCTCGCCATCCATGCGACGAACCTCGACGAGTTCTACATGGTGCGCGTCGCCGGGCTGCGGCGGCAGGTGCGGGCCGGCGTGGTTCAGGTGTCGCCCGACGGGATGACGCCCGCCGAGCAGTTGGCGGTAATCGGCACCCGGGTCAACGCCCAGCTCGCCGAGGTGCAGACCTGCCTCCATCAGCGGCTCCTGCCGGCGCTCGCCGCGCGGCGTGTGCGGCTCGTGCCGATGGCCGACCTCTCGCCGTCCGAGTGGCTCACGGTGGACGGCTTCTTCGAGTCGCAGGTCTTCCCGGTGCTCACACCGCTCGCGGTCGACCCCGGGCACCCGTTCCCCTACATCTCCAACCTCTCGCTCTCGCTCGCGGTCGAGATCCGCGATCCGGTCACCGGCACGGACCACTTCGCGCGGGTCAAGGTGCCGAAAAGCCTCCCGCGCTGGGTCCCGTTCGGCCGGCCGTTCCAGTTCGTCCCGCTCGAGCAGGTCATCGGCGCCAATCTCGGCGCCCTCTTCCCCGGGATGGAGATCCTCGGGTGGTACGCCTTCCGGGTCACCCGGTACTCGGATCTCGACCTCAACGCGACCGACGAGTCCGAGGATCTGCTCGAGGTCATCGAGCAGCAGGTGTTCGATCGGCGCTTCAGCGAGGTCGTGCGCCTCGAGGTGCAGGACACGATGCCGGCGCACCTGCGGGCCCTGCTGCTCGAGGAGCTCCGGGACGAGCAGACGCCGGAGCTGCCGGCCCTCACGGAGCACGATGTGCAGGCCGCGGGCTCCCTGCTCGACCTGGGCGACCTCATGTCGCTCGCGTCGCTCGAGGTGCCGGAGCTCCGGGACCCGCCGTTCACGCCGTCGATCCCGCTCGAGCTGCGCGACCCGCACCGCTCGATCTTCGAGGTCGTGCGTGAGCGGGATGAGCTGGTCCACCATCCGTTCGACTCCTTCACGGCGTCGGTGGAGCAGCTCCTCGAGGCCGCGGCCGCGGACCCGAACGTGCTCGCGATCAAGCAGACGCTCTATCGCACGTCGGGCGATACCGCCATCGTGCGGGCGCTCACCGACGCCGCGCAGCGGGGGAAGCAGGTCGCCGTCCTGGTGGAGCTTCAGGCTCGGGGAGACGAGGCGAACAACATCACCTGGGCCCGGACGCTGGAGGACGCCGGGGTGCACGTCGCCTACGGGCTGCCGGGACTCAAGACGCACACCAAGATCGCGCTCGTCGTCCGGAAAGAGGCGGACGCCATTCGGCGCTACGTGCACATCGGCACGGGCAACTACAACTCCAAGACGGCGCGGGTCTACACCGACTTCGGGTTCTTCACGGTGAGTCCATCGATCGGGGCCGATGCGAGTGATCTCTTCAACTCGCTCACCGGGTACTCGCGGCAGCGCCTCTACCGGAAGCTGCTGGTGGCGCCGGCCAACATGCGGACGAGAGTGATCGAGCTGATCGACCGCGAGGCGGCGTTCGCCCGCGCGGGGCGCGGCGGCCGGATCATCGCCAAGATGAACGCGGTCGTCGACCCGGAGACGATCGAGGCGCTGTATCGGGCGTCGCGGGCCGGCGTGGAGATCGACCTCATCGTGCGCGGGATCTGCTGCCTGCGGCCCGGAGTGGCGGAGGTGAGCGACCGCATCCGGGTGATCAGCATCATCGGCCGGTTTCTCGAGCACTCGCGACTCTGGCGGTTCGGCAACGGCGGCGCGCCGGAGTATTTCATCGCCTCCGCCGACTGGATGCCACGCAACTTCGACCGCCGGGTCGAGGCGGCGGCACCGATCGAGGACCCCAATCTCCATCCCCGGCTCGACACGCTCCTCGAGACGCTGCTACAGGACAACCGCGGCGCGTGGGAGCTGCGCAGCGACGGCACGTATCACCAGCGGTCCCCCGGCCTCGAGCCCGAGCGGTCGGCGCAGGTCATCCTCCAGCGGGAGAGCTGGGGCCGGGCGGTCGCGGCCGCGCCCGAGCCGCCACCGGTCGCTCCGGCCGCCCACCTCGAGCGCGAGCCGGCGGCGGCCGACGACTAGGCCCGGCGACCGACGCCGCGGCACGGAACGCGGGCCGGACACCGACGCCCCGTGTCACACGCCGGACGCCGGGACATGGGGTCGTCGGGACGTGGCGCGCGCCGGGCGTGGGCGCGGGATGCCAGACGCGGACGGCATCCCATGCCGTCCCGGCATCCGTGCGGGATGCGGGTCGCGGGCGGCATGAATGCCGCCCCGACGGGGGCCGCGGGACGTGGCCGCCTATTCGATATCGCCGTCCTCGTCGTCGGTCGTGAACACCTGACCGTCGGGGGCGAT
>JAJPIS010000004.1 GCA_021324635.1 Gemmatimonadota bacterium | reverse complement strand
CCCGCGCGCCGTCCGCCCCGGGCCCGCCCCCGTGCCGGCGCGGGCCTGCGCGTGCTTCGGCATCGGCGTACATTCGTCTCGGCATCCACTCGGGGACGACGGTGAAGACGCTCGCTCTCATTCTCGCCTTGGCAGGCGCCGCTCGCGCCTCGGCGCAGGCCGGTCACGACGACATCGCCCGCTGGCAGCGCGAAGCGCGCGACGTGACGATCATCCGGGACGACTGGGGCATCGCGCACATCTACGGGAAGACGGACGCCGACGCCGTATTCGGGATGTTGTACGCGCAGGCCGAGGACGACTTCAACCGCGTCGAGATGAACTACATCGACGCCATGGGTCGGCGCGCCGAGGCGGAGGGTGAGGGGCAGGTGTACCGCGACCTCCGGATGAAGCTGTTCGTCGACCCGGACAGCCTCAGGGCGGAGTACGCGGCCAGCCCGGCCTGGCTGCGGAGCCTGATGGACGCCTTCGCCGACGGCCTGAACTACTACCTCTACACGCATCCCGAGGTGAAGCCGCGGGTCATCACGCGCTTCGAGCCGTGGATGGCGCTGAGCTTCACCGAGGGGAGCATCGGCGGGGACATCGAGCGCATCGCGATCGACCAGCTCGAGGCCTTCTATGGACACGGCCCCGTCACGGCCGCGTCGCCTGCCGGTTCGGGGGCGCCGGCCGAGCCCACCGGCTCCAACGGCATCGCGATCGCCCCCTCCAACACGCTGTCGCACCATGCCCTGCTGCTGATCAACCCGCACACATCGTTCTACTTCCGGTCCGAGCTCCAGGTCGTGAGCGACCAGGGGCTGGACGCGTACGGGGCGGTCACCTGGGGGCAGTTCTTCGTCTACCAGGGCTTCAACGAGCGCGCCGGCTGGATGCACACATCGAGCGGCGCCGACAACATGGACGAGTACCTCGAGACCGTCGTGAAGCGCGGCGACCGGTTCTACTACCGGTACGGGGCCGACGAGCGCCCGGTCATCGCCTCGACGATCGTCGTGCCGTACCGGACGGCGAGCGGGATGGAGCGCAAGACATTCACCGTCTATCGCACGCATCACGGTCCGATCGTTCGGCGGGCCGATGGGAAGTGGGTCAGCATCAAGCTGATGCAGGCGCCGATCAAGGCGTTGATCCAGTCGTACACGCGGACCAAGGCGCGGGACTACAAGGCATTTCGGCGCACGATGGAGCTGCACACGAACTCCTCGAACAACACGATCTTCGCCGACGCCGACGGCGACATCGCCTACTTCCACGCCAACTTCATTCCGCGCCGAGACCCCCGATTCGACTGGACCAGGCCGGTCGACGGGAGCGATCCGGCGACCGAGTGGAAGGGGTTGCTGTCGGTGGACGAGACCCCGCACCTGCTGAATCCCGCCTCGGGCTGGCTCTACAACTCCAACAACGCGCCGTGGTCCGCGGCCGGGCCGAGCAGCCCGAAGAAGGAGGACTATCCGAGCTACGTCGAGACCGGGGGCGAGAGCTGGCGTGGGCTGCACGCGGTCCGCGTGCTCGAGAACCGCAAGGATTTCACCCTCCCGTCGCTCATGGCGGCCGCCTACGACAGCTATCTCCCTGCGTTCGCGGCCCTCATCCCGCCGCTGGTGACCGCCTGGGACCAGAGCGCGCCGACCGATCCGCTGCGGGCGAAGGACTCGGCGCAGATCGCGTCGCTGCGCGCGTGGGACGACCGGTGGGGCGCCGGCTCCGTCCCCACCTCGCTCGCGGTCTACTGGGGGGAGGCGATGGCGCGGCGGGCGAGTGCCGCATCGCGGTCCGCTGGCATGGCGGGGGACATCGACCTCGTGCAGCGTGCGACACCGACCGAGCGGCTCGAGGCGCTCGCGGCGGCGTCCGACCGTCTCGCGGCCGACTTCGGCAGGTGGGAGACCCCGTGGGGAGAGATCAACCGCTTCCAGCGCCTGACCGACGACATCGTGGCGACCTTCGACGACTCGAAGCCGAGCATTCCCGTGGGGTTCACGTCGGCGCGGTGGGGCTCGCTGGCCTCGTTCGGGGCGCGGACCTACCCGGGTACCAAGCGCATGTACGGGACGAGCGGTAACAGCTTCGTGGCCGTCGTCGAGTTCGGCGACAGCGTTCGCGCGCGGGCGGTGACCGCCGGCGGCGAGAGCGGCCATCCCGGGTCCAGGCACTTCGACGACGAGGCGCTCCGCTACAGCACCGGCGACCTGCGGCAGGTGTACTTCTACCGGAACCAGTTGAAGGGGCACACCGAGCGGGAGTACCACCCCGGCAGTTGAGCGGCCGGTCGGCACCGGTGTCGGTGGCCGGGGGGCGTGGGCGGCGTGCAATGCCGGGCCGGGCATTCGCGCGGAATGCGAACGGCGGGCGGCATGAATGCCGCCCGTACGGTGGCCGGGGAACGCGGGTGACATGCCGGGCCAGGCATCCGTGTGGGGTGCGAACGGCGGGCGGCATGAATGCCGCCCCTACGGTGGCCGGGGGACGCGGGTGACATGCCGGGCCAGGCATCCGTGTGGGTGCGAACGGCGGGCGGCATGAATGCCGCCCCTACGGTGGCCGGGGGACGCGGGTGACATGCCGGGCCAGGCATCCGTGTGGGGTGCGAACGGCGGGCGGCATGAATGCCGCCCCTACGGTTTCTGGTCATATTGTTCCGATCGGCGGGTTCTGGCATGGGTCTCTACCGGGGTGGGGTGGCGCATGGATCTGGCTGCGGCGAAGGCATTGGTGACGGGCGGCGGCACGGGGATCGGCAAGGCGACGGCCAAGGCGCTCGTCGGTCGGGGCGCGCGGGTGGTGATCGCGGGGCGGCGGGGCGACGTCCTGCGCAAGACGGCGCAGGAGATCGGTGCCATCCCGGTGACCGCCGACGTGACGAGCGAGGCCGACGTGACGCGGCTGGTGGCGACCGTGATCCGCGAGCTCGGCGACTACAACGTGCTCGTGAACAACGCCGGCGCCGGCGTCTTCGCGCCGCTCCTGTCGGTGACGGCGGCCGACATGCGTCGCATCTGGGAGATCAACGTGCTGGGCGCGACGCTCGTCGCGCGGGAGTCGGCTCGGCACTTCGTCGCCCGGCGCACCGGCGCGATCGTGAACGTCTCGTCGACCTCGTCGCAGCGGCCGGGCCCGGGCTCGTCGGCCTATGCGTCGTCAAAGTTCGCGCTCTCGGGGCTGACCGAGGTGTGGCGGAGCGAGCTCCGGAAGGAGAACATCCGCGTCATGCAGGTGAACCCGAGCGAAGTGCTGACGCCGTTCGGCGAAGCTGCCGGCCGGCCGCCGCGCACGTCGGACAGCCCGCGGAAGCTGCACGCCGAGGACATCGGGCAGGTGATCGCCGGCCTGCTGGCGCTGGACGACCGTGTGCTGGTGACCAGCACGACGATCTGGGCCACCAACCCCGAGTCCTGAGCCCTCATCGCCGCGTGCGGCCGCGGGGCACGCCCGATCGCCAGGCGATCGCGTCGCCCTCGCCTCCGCTCCCCGCCCCGTCGCGTCACAGGGCATCGAAATGCCGGTGTGTGGGACACCGAAAAGGTTTGATCATGCCGCATCGGCGATCCCGCCGGGCGGCGTGCGGGCCGGCGTGAGCCGGTTCTTCTGGAGCGTTTCCTCGCCGCGAGTCCTCTTCACGCTGCTCGTCGGTTTAGGGGCGACCGGGACGCTCCTTGCGCCGCGGCTCGGCGGGGCGGCGCTCGCCGGGGTGGCGATCGGCGGTGCGCTGGTCTTCGAGCTCGGGATCGTCGGTCCGCTCTGGCGCAGCCTGCTCCGCTTCGGCTCCGAGCCGGCGCTGACGGTGTCCGCCGGACGCCCGGGCAGCCCGGCCCGCCAGTTGTCCCCGGCCTCTCGCGAGCCTACGTTTCCGGGTCTCGGGCAGTACGGGACGTGGCGCAGCCCGGTAGCGCACCTGAATGGGGTTCAGGGGGTCGCGGGTTCAAATCCCGCCGTCCCGATT
>JAJPIS010000071.1 GCA_021324635.1 Gemmatimonadota bacterium | reverse complement strand
TCCCGGTGCAGGGGCAATTCGCGACGCGAATTGCCCCTGCACCATCCAACAAACCCCGTTCCTTTGGTGGCCGCGGGACGCGGGCGGCGCGACATACCGGGCCAGGCGTTCGTGTCGGATGCGAATCGCGGGCGGCATGAAATGCCGCCCCTACGGTGGCCGCGGGACGCGGCCGTTCCCGCCCCGGCATCGGTGCGGGATGGGGGTCGCGGGCGGCATGAATGCCGCCCCTACGGTGGCCGCGGGACGCGGGCGTTCCCGCCCCGGCATCGGTGCGGGATGGGGGTCGCGGGCGGCATGAATGCCGCCCCTACGACGGGGCGGCCTGGCGGCCGCCCCTACGACGACGACGCCGACGACGCCGACGACGACGCCGGGCGGGCGCGGATCTCGCGGATCTCCGGGACGCGCAGCTTGAGGTGCGCCTCGATGCCCTGGAGGAGGGCGGCGACCGGCATGTCGCAGTCCGGGCAGCCGCCGTCGAGGCGGAGGATCGCGACCCCGGTCGCCGCATCGAACGAGACGAGGTCGACCGTGTCGGGGTGATCGACGCGCAGCAGCGGCCGGAGCCCGATGATCGCCTCCCGGATGCGCCGCTCGACCGCCAGATCGCGCTCGTCGCTCATGCCCCGAAAGGTAGCGCCGGATCGGCCGTCGTCGCCGCGGGCTCCGGGGCCGGCGGCCCACCCGGAGCGGCGGCGACGAACGCGCGGGCGGCGTCGACCACGCGCGTGCGCACGTCCTCGAGCGTGCCCGCGATGAGGGCACCGGCCGCCTTGGCGTGTCCGCCGCCGCCAAAGTCGCGCGCGAAGCGGTTGACGTCGACCGCCCCGGTGCTGCGAAACGACACCTTGATCTTCCCGTGTCCCAGGTCGCGGAAGAAGACGGCCATGCGTGTCCCGGCGATCGACCGCGGGTGCTCGACGATCCCGTCGAGGTCCTCGGAGCGGAGCCCGTAGCGCTCCACCGCGCCCGCCGGTACCGAGATCCACGCGATGGCGTGCTCCTGGTCGATCTCGAGCGTCCCGAGGGCGTCGCGCAACAGTTGCAGGCGGCCGAGCGGGACCGACGCGTAGACCCGCCGATACATCTCCTCGGGATCGATCCCGAGCGAGAGCAGGTACCCGGCGATGGCGTGGCAGCGGGGCGACGTATTGCTGAAGCGGAAGCCGCCCGTATCGGTGAGCAGCGCCGTGTACAGCGCGACGGCGGCGTGGCGCGAGATCGGCCATCCGGCGATCACGGCGAGGTCGAAGATCAACTCGCCCGTCGCGCACGCGGTGGCGTCGATCAGCCTCACCGGGCCTGGCGGGTCGTCTCCCGGCACGTGATGGTCGACGACGACCTTGGGTACCGTCAGCGCGCGCACCGCGTCCGTGAGCGCCCCCAGCCGGCGCACATCGCCGATGTCGAGCACGGCCAGGGCATCGATCCGCGCCAGCGCGCCCGCGCCGGCGGGGGAGCGATCGTCGAGCACACCATCACGGAGGAAGTCGAACGCGGAGGGCCACGGGGTCGGGTTGATGACGAACGGCGCGTGCCCGGCGCCCGCGAGCAGGTCGGCGAGCGCAGCCTCGGAGCCGCAGCCGTCACCGTCGGCGTTGATGTGGGTCGAGAGCGCCACCACGCGGCGGCCCCCGAGCGCGGCGAGCAGCGCGCGAGTGGCCTCGACGCGCCCCGGCGGGACGGCGAGCAGGTCGGCCGACGAGGGGAGCGGCATCAGGCGCCGCTCACGCCGAGTAGTTCGGTGCTTCCCGCGTGATCGTGACGTCGTGCGGATGCGATTCGCGAAGCCCGGCCATCGTGATCCGGACGAAGTGACTCTCGGTCCTGAGCGCGTCGATCGTGGCACAGCCGACGTAGCCCATGCCGCTGCGCAGGCCGCCGACCATCTGGTACAGCACATCGGCGACCGGACCCTTGTACGGCACCCGCCCCTCGATCCCCTCGGGAACGAACTTCTTCGCCGACATCTCGCCGTCCTGGAAATACCGGTCGGCGCTCCCGTCCTGCATCGCGCCCAAGCTCCCCATGCCGCGAATCATCTTGAACCGCCGGCCCTCGAGGAGGAGCGACTCCCCGGGGCTCTCCTCCGTCCCGGCCAGCATCGAGCCCATCATGACGCTCGAGGCCCCGGCGGCGAGCGCCTTCACGATGTCGCCCGAGTACTTGATGCCGCCATCGGCGATCACCGGGACATCCCCCGCCCCGTCGACCGCGTCCAGCACGGCGGTGAGCTGCGGGACGCCGACCCCGGTGACGACGCGCGTGGTGCAGATCGAGCCCGGCCCGACGCCGACCTTGACGGCATCGACGTCCCGCTCGACCAGCGCCGCCGCCCCCTCGCGCGTCGCCACGTTCCCGACCACGAGCTGGGCGTCCGGGAAGCGGTCGCGGATGTCGGCCGTGGCCTGCAGGACCCCGTCGCTGTGCCCGTGCGCCGTATCGATGACGAGCACGTCGGCCCCGGCCGCGATCAGCGCCCGGGCGCGGTCCCGGAAGTCCCCGGCGGCGCCGATCGCCGCCGCCACTCGCAGCCGGCCGTGCTGGTCCTTGTTGGCGTTCGGGTACTGTCGCCGCTTGTGGATGTCCTTGACCGTGATGAGCCCGCGCAGCGTGCCATCGCCGTCGACGACCGGGAGCTTCTCGATCCGGTGCCGCCCCAGGATGCGCTCCGCCTCGTCGAGGGTCGTGCCGGCCGGGGCGGTGATCAGGGCGGCGCTCGTCATCACGTCGCGCAGCGGGCGATCCAGGTTGCGCTCGAACTGGAGGTCCCGGTTGGTGAGGATCCCCACCAGCTTGCCGTCGCGATCGACGATCGGCACGCCCGAGATCTTGAAGCGCATCATGAGCGCCACCGCCTCGCGGAGCGTGGCCTCGGGCGGGAGCGTGATCGGGTTCAGGATCATGCCGCTCTCCGACCGCTTCACGCGGTCGACCTCGGCCGCCTGCCGGTCGATCGACATGTTCTTGTGCAGGACGCCGATGCCCCCTGCTCGGGCCATGGCGATCGCCATGTCCGACTCGGTGACCGTGTCCATGGCGGCCGACACGAGCGGGACCTGGAGTGTGATCGACCGCGTGAAGCGTGACGCCGTCGACACATCGCGCGGATGCACCAGCGAGTGCCGGGGCGTGAGCAGCACATCGTCGAACGTGAGGGCCATCTCGATCCGCACGTGGCGGAGCTCGCGCGCGTCACCGCGTGCGACGGGCGACTCGGCCGCGCCGCCATTCGACCCCGCGCGCCCCGCGCGCCCCGCGCCGGCCCCGCGCCGGCCCCCCGGCGCCTGCTTCGTGCCCGGTCGCGGAGCCTGATGCGCGTCGACCGCCGAGGCCCGCGGGTCGCGGCGCGCGCTCACACCGCGCCTGGGCGCACCGTTCCGGGTGGCAGGGGAGCCGCCGGGGCTCGACCCGTTGTCCGCCGTTCGAGGATCCGCCGCCGACCCCGCCGACCCACCGGTTCGCGGCCGAGCGCCCCGTCGAGATCTGGTCGCCATGGCCAAAGCTACGGCCGTCGAACGCCCGGGGCAACCGCACGCAGCACTGGAACGGCGTCCGCGCGCATCACCGGCGGACGATCGGGTGTGAACGCGCTCGCGTCGCGCGCGAACGCGCTAGAACGCGCTAGAACGCGCTAGAACGCGCTAGAACGCG
>JAJPIS010000037.1 GCA_021324635.1 Gemmatimonadota bacterium | reverse complement strand
CGCGTCATCCGACGCGTCATCCGACGCGTCACCGCCCGGGTCGACACCCGGCACGCGACCCGGGTCACCACCTGGATCATCGGCCGGATCTTCGGACGGATCATGGCCCGGATCACCGTCCGGAGAACGGGACCCCGCTCTGTCGGGCGCCGATGCCGAGCGGTCGGGTGTACGGCGCGAGCGTCACGCCGTCTATACCGCGACGTATCGACATACCCGGAAAGGACCCGAGCGGGGGGCGTGGGCGGTCGATGTGGTCGTCGAGGCCGATGCGCCGCTTGCGACCGTGGCGACCGTCGTCCGGGGCGTGCAGCGCCGGGCCGGCGGTGACGCCGCTGCCGATGCGGATCGGTTGACCGGCGACGCGTTTCGCGATCGCCTGGCCCCCCCCGCGCCCCCGCAAACGTCGCCGTAATCGTCGCCCGTCGTCGCCGCCCCGTCGTCGCCGCCCCGTCGTCGTCGCCCCGTCGTCGCCGCCCCGTCGTCGCCGCCCCGTCGTCGCCGTCGTTGGGGGCGGCATTCATGCCGCCCGCCCCTCGCACCCGCACGAATGCCTGGCCCGGCATTCATGCGGCCCGCGACCCGCATCCCACACCGATGCGTGACCGGCACGTCGTGCCGCCCGCGAAATGCATCCACACCGATGCCGGCCGACCCGGGATGCCGCCCCGGGTGTGGCATTCCGCGCCCACGCCGGTGGCGCGGATGCCGACCGGCAACGGCGAATGGCGTGACATTCCGGGCCAGGCGTTGGTGCGAAATGACAGTAGCGGGCGGCATGAATGCCGCCCCTACGACGGCGATGACGACGATGACGACGGCGACGATGACGACGGCGACGACAACGACGACGCGGCGGGGGGGACGGGGGTGGCCGGGGTGGCCGGGGTGGCTGCGGCGGTCGCCGCCGGCGCGGCGTATCGCGACATGACCACGCGGTGGATGTCGCGGGCGTCGTCCAGGACGGCCTCGCGGGTGCCGAGGTGCTCGGGGGCGATGAGGAAGGGGAACACCTGGTCGCCGCCGGCCGCGCCGTGGGCGCCCACCTGGTCGTCGAACGACACGATCTCGCGCCCGTCGTAGGCCCCGAACAGCACGAGGTCGCCGCCGTTGGGCTGCCGCACCAGCGACTCCACCGCCCGCGCCGTCCGCCCGTCCGACCCGTAGCGGGCGAGCGGGTCGGCACCCGCCGTCACCCGGACGATGCCCTGGCGCAGAAGCGCCCGTCCCTCGCGGCTCTCGAGGTGGACGCCGTCGGTGCTCCGCGTCGCCACGAGCCCGATCCCCGGATGGGAGAGCAGCGAGGCGTAGAGGTGCGCTCGCCGCCCGTCGCGGGCGAGGTCGGCGAGCGTCAGCGGCCGCGGATCGTCGGCGAAGTAGAGGTGCGCAAGGCAGGAGCTGTACGTCACGACGACCGCATTGCGGGTGTCGATCCGGTACTTCTCGGGGAGGAGGATCTCGCGGAGACCGTAGTGGCGCCGCACCCAGTCGCGACACCGGCGGAGGGTGCGCCGCACCCGATCGTAGCGGGGCGGCGCGACGAGCGCGGCCGCGTCGAACAGTTGCGCGCCGACGTCGGCGTACTCGCTCGCCTCGGCGAAGCTGGCGACCGTCTGGAGCGGGCCGCCCGCCCGAAGATCCCCCATGGCACCACCGCGACCACCGCCACCGGCTGTCCCACCCGACGTCCCACCCGCGGTCCCACCCGCGGTCCCACCCGCGTGGACGGCGGCGATGCCCGCGGGGGTGCGCGCCGGACGCACGCCGACCCCCGCCAGGATGCGCTCCACGGTCGTGCCGAGCGACTCGCGGAACGCCACCCGGTAGCTGATCGCCGGCGTCATGCCATGGTCCGAGAGGACGACCAGATCGTAGCCCCGCCCCGCGGCGATCCGCATCATCCGCACGATCTCGCGGATGCGCGCGTCGGTGCGTTTGAGGTCCGAGAGTGCCTGCCGGCTGCGCGGCCCGAAGTGGTGCGCCAGCTCGTCGTATTGCATGAAGGTGCTGTAGATGACCGGCACGCCGAGGTACAGGTCGAGCACGATCGCCATCGTCTGAAGCTCGCGCACGACGACGTTGGTGAGGATCCGCAGGAACGGGAAGATCCCCTCGGCGTGCGTGACCTGGCCCGTCAGCTCGCCCCGGAGGCGCTCCCACTCCTCACGCAGCCACTCGAGCGCCGCTTGCCCGCCCATGCGCAGCACGCGGATGGGATGGAGCGCGATCAGCAGCAGCATCCGTGTGCCGCCGAGCCGCCGGTAGATCGACATCCGCTGGCGCGTCGCGACGGTGAACGCGACCGTCTGCGCGTCGCCGTCGAGCAGGTTGACGTAGCTCGACCCGCCCGCGAGGGCGCCGGGAACGGTGATCCGGTCGTGGATGTACTGCACGCCCTCGGGCGCGTTGCACGTCACGACGCGGCGGAGCGCCTTGTCGTAGAAGCGAAAGGCGGGGATGCCGGCGTTGGTCCCGTAGAAGAAGCCGGCCTGGCAGTACGGCGTCGCCGACGGCAGGCCGCAGAACCAGCGGCGGAGCGTGAACCCGTCGTCACGGAGCAGTCGGGCGAGCGTGGGACAGTAGCCGCGGGCGATCGCGCGTCGCAGATCGGCGTAGGCCAGGGCGTCGACCTGAAGCGCGAGCAGGCCACGGCGGCCGTCGCGGGGGCGCCGCTCCCGCGCGAAGGGTCGATACTTGAGGTTGTAGTACCACCGGAGCCACGGCCCCGCCCGCGGGTATCGGCGGCGCTCGACCGGCTCCGTCACCCGAGCCATGCGGCCGCCCGCACGAGCAGATCGCGCGGCGGGACGGGCTTGACGAGCACGGCGACGCACCCGGCGCTCTTGCACGCGTCGCGGATCTTGGCATCGTCGTGGCCGGTCAGCGCGACGGTCACGCGGGGCGAGGTACCCGCGGCGGCCGTCTCCGCGAGCACGCCGATCCCGTTGCCGTCGGGGAGTGTCAGGTCGAGCAACATGAGGTCGGGCCGTTGCTCGGCGCAGGCCTGGACGGCCGCCGCCGCGGTCCCCGCCACCCGGACGCGGTAGCCGGTCGCCTCGAAGAGGAGGCGGAGCGCGTCGGCGGCGTAGGCGTAGTCCTCGACGATCAGCACGGCGGCGTTCCCGGTCGGCAGGTCGGGCGGCAACGTCACGCCGCGGCCTCCTCGACGGCATCGACGAGCTGCTGCCGGCGGAGCAGGGACCAGTAGCGGCCGCCACGCGCGAGCAACTCATCGTGCCGGCCCTGCTCGACGATCCGCCCCTCGTCGAGGACGACGATCCAGGTCGCCTCGCGAATCGCGCTCACCCGGTGTGACGCGATCACCGCCGTCCGCCCCGTGACCGCATCCCGGAGCGCGTGGAGAATCTCGGCCTCGGTGTGCGTGTCGACCGCCGATAGCGCGTCGTCGAGCAGGACGATCGCCGGCCGCCTGGCCAGCGCGCGGGCGAGCGCCGCCCGCTGCTTCTGCCCGCCCGACAGATTGATCCCGCGCTCGCCCAGCATCGTGCCGTAACCACCGGGGAACTCCCCGATCGTCTCATCGAGCTGCGCCACACGCGCCGCCCAGCGCGTGTCCGCGTCCACCGCGGACGCCTCGCCGGACGCTGCCCCCGCTCCGTCGGCCGACACCCCCGCGGCCGGCAGGGGAGCCGGCCGGCCGTAGGCGAGGTTCGAGGCGACAGTGTCGCTGAACAGGAGGCTCTCCTGCGGCACCGCCCCGACTTCTCGACGCAGCACCTCCACCGGCAGCTCACGGATCGGGACGCCGTCGATGAGGATCTCCCCCTCCTGGGGATCGAAGATCCGGGGGATGAGGTCGATGAGCGCCGTCTTGCCGCTGCCGATCGCCCCGACCACGCCGAGGGTCGCCCCGGCGGGAATCGTGAACGAGATGTCGCGCAACACCCAGCGCGGCGTCTGACCCTCGCGCGGCGGATAGTGGAAGCCCACGTGCCGGAACTCGATCGATCGCCCGCGAACGCCGGGCGCGAGTGGCGGGAGCGTGCGCGGGTGCGCGGGCTCGACGACGGCCGAGCGGGCCGCGAAGATCTCGTTGAGCCGTCCCATCGACGCCGCGCCCCGCTCGAACAGGTTGATCACCCATCCGAGCGCGATGAGCGGCCAGGTGAGGAAGCTCAGGTAGATGCCGAACATCACGAACTCGCCGATGGTGATGACGCCGCGCAGGGCGAGTGCGCCACCCACGCCGAGTACCACCACCGCCGCCAGGCCGGCCAGCAGCGAGAACGCCGGGTTCATCGCCCCGTACAGCGTGGCGAGGCTCATGTTCTTCGTCAGATAGGCCTCGTTGAGCGCCCCGAACCGGACCAGCTCCCGGGGCTCCTGGCGATACGCCCGCACGATGCGGGTGCCCGACAGATTTTCCTGCGCGTGCGTCGTCAGCGCGCCGAAGTGGTCCTGGACGGCCTCGAAGCGGCGGTGGATCACGCGGCCGAGCCGCACGATGACGACCGGCAGGACGGCCATCGGGAGCACCGCCAGGACGGTGAGCCGGGGGCTGATGCGCAGCATGAGCGCGAGAGCCATCACGCCGCCGACGATCGTGCTGGCGAGGTACATGATGGCCGGGCCGGCCGCCATCCGGACCGCGCTCAGGTCGTTCGTCAGCCGGGCCATGATGTCGCCCGTCCGCGTACGGCCGTAGTAGGCCGCATCCAGGCCTTCCAGATGCGCGAAGAGCGCATTGCGGAGGTCGTACTCGACGTAGCGGCTCACGCCGTTGAGGAGCTCGCGCATGGCGTACCGGAACACGCCGCCGACCATCGATGCGCCGATCATGAGCGCCGCAAGCCCGTAGGCGCGCCGGAGCGGCGCCGTGAGGATGCTGTCGATCGCCGTCCCAAGGAACAACGGCACAATGGCCGACATTGCCGAGGCGGCGATGACGCACAGCAGCCCCAACACCAGCCGCCGCCGGTACGGACGCAGGTACGCCCAGAGGGGCAGGAGCGACCGCAGCCCTGGCGCGGCGGCCACGTTCATACCTGGCATGTGCCTTGCCCGCTTGTGCCCGGCACCATCACCTCGCGCGGCTCGTGGGCTCCCGGTCCGCCGTCTCGAAGAAGGAGGCAGGAGAATGGCTCAATATACCAGAATGTCGATCCTCCCACCGGCGATGTGCGCAGTGGCGCTCCTCGTCGCGGCCGGGTGCGGGGGCGGGAACAACGCCGCCTCGAACACCGCCCAGGACACGACGATGCAGATGGCGCAGCCGAACGCCGGCAACCCGCAGTTGAACGATCAGCCGCGGCGGCGTGCGTCGGCCGGCGAGACGGAGAGCGGGCGGCGGCGGACGGCGAGCGAATCCACCACGACGAGCGGCGGGGCGGCCCCCGGCGCGACGCACATGGGGACGATCCCCTCGGGCACGGCGATGACGCTCGCGTCGAGTACGCGCGTCTGCACCAACACGCACCACGTCGGCGATCAGTTCACGGCCACGACGACGGACGCGGTGATGGGAACGAACGGCGCGATGATCCCCGCCGGGTCGCCGGTCGACCTCACGGTGACCAAGGTCAAGGCGAGCAACAACATGACCCAGGCGGGCCAGATCGGCGTCTCGGTCGACTCCATCGTCGTCAACGGCGTGACCTACCCGCTCGACGCCCAGATCACCTCGGCCACGACGAACAAGGTCCGCTCGACGAGCATGGGACAGGAAGCGACCAAGGTCGGGATCGGCGCGGCCGCCGGCGGTATCCTCGGCCAGGTGATCGGCCATGACGCCAAGTCCACCATCATCGGCGCCGCCGCCGGTGCCGCCGCGGGCGGGGGCGTCGCGGCCGCGACCACCAAGTACGACTTCTGTATCCCGCAGAACGGCCACATCGCGATCAAGACGACGAGCGACGAGAAGGTCCCCGCGTCGACCTCGTGATCGGTCCCTCGCCCTGACCCACCGCTGACGCGCGGATCGGCGCCCGACGCCTGCTCCGCGCCACCCGCGGCTGCCGGCGGCCGCGGGTGGCCTCAGTACCCCACGGCGCCGCCCGTCGCGCGAGGGTCGACCGCTCCCGCGTACCCGCCGGCCACCCGCATCACCGCCGTGCACGTGCCGCTGGCCCCGCCCGGCGCGACCGCGTACCCCATGGCGACCAGCGAGTCGCGCACCGCCGCCGTGAGCCCGCGGACGTCGTACCGGAGCGTATCCGGCAGCGCCTGATCGTGCAGGCGCGGCGCGGCCATCGCGTCCATGAGGCCCATCCGGCTGTCGATCACGTCGAGGATGACCTGTGCCGTGCTGGTGATGATGCGCGGGCCGCCACGGCCCCCCACCACGAGGAGCAGCGCGCCCGCGGGGTCGAGCACGATCGTCGGCGACATCGAGCTCAGCATGCGCTTGCCCGGCGCGATCGCGTTGCGGGGCCCCTCGACCAGCCCAAACTGGTTGGGGACCCCCGGACGCGCCGCGAAATCGTCCATCTCGTCGTTCAGAAAGAAGCCGGCGTCGCGGACGTACACCCCGGACCCATAGAGCGCGTTGAGCGTCGTCGTCGTCGCGACCGCGTCCCCCGCCGAATCGACGACGGAGTAGTGCGTGGTCTCCGTCCCCTCGACCGGCGGCGCCGCCAGCGTCCGCGTCGGGCGCGCCCGGTCGGCGATCGTCGCCCGCACCTGTCGCGCGTACGCCTTGTCGGTCAGGTGGGCGACCGGCACGTCGACGAAGTCCGGGTCCCCGAGCTGCCCGTTGCGGTCGATGAACGCGCGTTGGAAGGCGTCGCCCAGGACGTGGGCGTACTCCGCGCTCCCGAACGGCGGGAGCCGGTCGAAGGTCTCGAGGATGTTCAGCACCTCGAGCAGCGTCACCCCACCCGATGACGGCGGCGGCATGGTGAGCAGGCGGTACCCGCGATAGCTCCCCTCGAGCACACTCCGTCGCACGGCGTGGTAGTGCGCCAGATCCTCGGCCGAGATGAGCCCGCCGTCCGCGCGCATCTCGCGCACGATCGCGTCGGCGATCGCACCCCGATAGAACGCCTCCGGGCCACCGTCGGCGATCGCCTCCAGGGTCTCCGCCAGCCGGGGCTGCACGAAACGCGACCCGACGCGCGGTGGCTCGCCGCCGGCCAGAAACACCGCCGCGCCCGCGAACGGCGCGATCCGGCCACGCGACGCCGCCACCGAGCGGGCGAATGCCGAGTCCACGACGAAGCCGTCGCGCGCGAGTCGGATCGCGGGCGCCAGGACCTGGCGCAGCGTCAGTCGCCCGAACGCCCGCTCGGCCTCGGCCAGCCCGGCCACCGCACCCGGCACGCCGGACGCCTTGGGCCCGACGACGCTCTCGGATGTGGTCGACCCGTCCGCCCGCACGTACATGTCGCGACGCGCCGAGAGCGGCGCGACCTCCCGGTAGTCGAAGGCGGCCGTCCGACCATCGGCCATCCGGATCACCATGAACCCGCCGCCGCCGATGTTCCCGGCCTCGGGGAGCGCCACGGCGAGCGCGAATCCCACCGCCACGGCCGCGTCGACGGCGTTTCCACCCTGCCGCAGGATCTCGACGCCGGCCGCGCTCGCGAGCGCGCTGTTGCTCGCGATCATCGCGTGCGGCGCAACCGTCGCGCGCCGTCCGGCGCCCAGGGTCCAATCCGGCGGAAACCCCGGCGGCCCCGCCGCCCGCGACATCGGCGCCGGCCCACTCCCGGTGGCGCCACCCACCGTCCCCGCCGCCAGATCGGCGGCCGACGGGCCGGCGGACGGCCCGGCCGACGGCGCCGGCTGCGGACGGTGTGGGTGACACGCCGCGCTCACCGCGAGCACACACGAGAGTGCGCGCATCGCGCGTACTTTCTTGCGGTTGGCGTTCATCGACCGGTAACTTAGCCCGCACACGCCGATGCCGCGACAGGCGAACCGCCCGGCGCACGCCGCCGACCTGAGTCTCACCGAGCGTCGCAATCCGCGCACGGCCGACATCGATCTCGCCTCGCCGCTGGAGATCGTCGATCGCATGGCCGCCGAGGATGCGACCGTCCCGGCCGCCGTCGCCACGCAGCGGACGGCGGTCGCGCGCGCGATCGAGCTCGCCGAGATGACATTCCGAGCCGGCGGCCGGCTGTTCTACGTCGGCGCGGGCACGTCCGGTCGACTCGGGGTGCTCGATGCCAGCGAGTGCCCGCCGACGTTCGGCACTGACCCGTCACTCGTCCAGGGCGTGATCGCCGGCGGGACGCCGGCGCTCACCCGCGCCCAGGAAGGTGCGGAAGATCGGGCCGAGGACGGCGCGCGCGACCTCGACGCGCGCGGCCTGTCGGCTCGCGACTTCGTGGTCGGGATCGCCGCCTCGGCCACCACGCCATACGTGCGCGGCGCCCTCATCCACGCCCACACGATCGGCGCACGCACGGCGATCGTCGCCTGCTCACCGCCACCCCCGGAGCTCCTCGCGCTCGTGGATGCCGCGATCGTGCCGATCGTCGGCCCCGAGGTCGTGACCGGGTCGACGCGGCTCAAGGCCGGCACGGCGACGAAGCTCGTGCTCAACGCGATCACCACCGGTGCGATGATCCGACTGGGCAAGACGTACGGCAATCTCATGGTCGACCTCCAGGCCACGAACGCCAAGCTCCGCGCCCGGAGCGAACGGATGGTGACGGAGATCTGCGGGGTCGATCGCGGCCGGGCGGCGGACGTCCTGCGCGAGGCCGGCGGCCGCGTCAAGACGGCGATCGTCATGCAGACGCTCGGGGTCGGGCGCGAGGAAGCGGAGTCGCGGCTGGCCGATGCCGGTGGGATCGTGCGCCGCGTACTGCCGGGCCCGCCGCCCCCCGTCCCCCGGACGTCATGAGCCGCCCCGCCCGCGGAGGGCGCCCGGTGCGGCTGGCCGGACCGGGGCGGTCGCTCGCCGCGGCGCTCGGAGAAGATCCGCGTCGGGCCGAGCCGGACGTCTACGTCGGGCTCATGTCGGGGACGTCGCTCGACGGGATCACGGCGGCCGCCGTGCGCTTCGCCATCGACTCCGACGGGTACCCTTCCGCGTGTCAATTGCTCGCGCACCTGACCCGCCCCTACGAGGTGGCGGAGCGCAACCGCCTCGAGCGCGCGCTCCGTGACGGGGCGTCGACCGCCGAGTGGTGCCAGCTGGGGTTCGACGTGGGCGCCTGGCTGACCGACGCCGCCCGCGCGCTCCTCGCAGCCGGCCAGATCCCGCGCCGGACCGTGCGGGCGATCGGCTCCCACGGCCAGACGGTCTGGCACGCGCCCGGCCGATCGACCTGGCAGATCGGCGAGGCGGCGGTCATCGCCGAGCGGATGGGGGTCGACGTCGTGAGCGACTTCCGAGTCGCCGACGTCGCGGCCGGCGGGCAGGGGGCGCCCCTCGTCCCGGTGGCCGACGCGCTCCTGTTCGCCCCGGATCGTGGCGCGCGGGCGCTCCAGAACGTGGGCGGCATCGCCAATGTCACCATCGTCCACGGTCGCGGCGCGCCGGCTGTCGCGCCGATTGGGGCGCTGTCGGGGCGGCCGGGCGCCGCCCCCCACGGCCGGCTCGCGGCCACGCGCGGGTTCGACACCGGGCCCGGCGTGGTGGTGATCGACGCCGTCGTCCGGCGGCTGCGTCCGGATCTTCCGTACGACATCGACGGCGCGCTCGCGCGTCAGGGCCGCCCGCTCGGCCCGGTCGTCGACGCGTTGCTCGCCGACCCCTACTTCGCCGCCCCACCGCCGAAGTCGACCGGCCGCGAGCACTTCTCGGCGGCCTACGTGACCGACCTGATCGCGCGATGCCAGCGGGCCGGCGCCTCGGGCGATGCCGACATCGTCGCCACCGCCGTCGCCCTCACCGCGCGGAGCATCGCCGACGCCTATGCCCGGTTCATCCCCGAGCCCGTGGACGACGTGCTCCTCTCCGGCGGCGGCGCCCGCAACCCGGCGCTGCGCGACGCGATCGCCCGCGCGCTCGCGCCCCGGGTCGTGCGGGTCTTCGATGCGGCCTACTTCGATGGCGAGGCCAAGGAGGCGGTGGCGTTCGCCCTGCTGGCCGCCCTCCACGTCGCCGGGCTCCCCTCCAACGTGCCCGGGGCGACCGGCGCACTGGGGCCGCGTGTCCTCGGAAAGCTCAGCGTCGGCCGAGTGCGATGAGCACCAGCGCGGCGACGACGGCAACGAGGGCGGCCACCACCAGCACGCGCGCGAGGCGTCGCCACGGGCCGGACGGACCGACCCCCGCCACCACGGCACCGGCGTCCGTGGCGCCCGCGCCGCGCGGTTTCATCGGCTTCGTCGGCGGCTCCTCCGGTGGCCGCTCGGGCGGCAGGTCGGACGTCGCCGCCTGACCCTCGGCGAGGGCCTCGTCACCGAGCGGGAAGACGCGGTGTCCGATCGCCTCGTCGGGCGCCGGCATGGGCAGGCCCGGGCCCTCGAACCGGGCCGCGACGACCGTGATGTTGTCGGGGCCGCCCCTCGCGTTGGCCTCGTCGACGAGCTGCGTACACACCTTCCGCAGGTCCGGCTCCTCGGTGACGAGCCGCGCGATCTCCGTATCGCGGACGAGCCCTGAGAGCCCGTCGCTGCACAGGACGAGCGTGTCGCCGCGCCGGAGCGGCTGGCTGGTGATGTCCACCTTGACCGTGGATTCGGGGCCGAGCGCCTGGAGGATGATGTTGCGCCGCTCACTGACCTCGGCCTCCTCGGCCGTGATCTCGCCGGCCTCGATCAGCCGCTGCATGAGCGACTGGTCCTTCGTGAGCTGCCACGCCGTGCCCCCGCGCACGAGGTAGGCGCGGCTGTCGCCGACCTGTGCGATGTAGAGCGTGTCGCCAAGGATCCCGGCGACCGTCGCCGTCGTTCCCATTCCCCGGTACTCGAGGTGCTCGGTCGCGAAGCGGTGGATCCGCGTGTTGGCGGTCGCGGTGGCCGCGACGAGCGCCCGCGCGAAGGTCAGCGGATCGGTCTTCGGCGACCGGACCCAGATCGACCGGAGCTCCCCGAGCACGACATCGACCGCCATCGAGCTGGCGATCTCGCCGGCCGCCGCGCCCCCCATCCCGTCCGCCACCATGAAGAGCGTCCCGCGCTCCCCGGGCGTCTCCGTCCGCTCGGCGGGGAAGGAGAACGGTGAGGCCGTATCGAGATCGGCGACGGCGAACGCGTCCTCGTTGTGCTCGCGCGTGCGGCCGACGTCGGTGCAGCCGTAGACGTGAACGATGACCGGCGGCGTCGCGCTCACGTCGCGTCCACTCCCCGCCTCGCCGCCGGCGACGCGCCGCGCGATGGACCGGCGGCCCGGGCGCGGGTCCGCGACGCGGGAGTGATGAGCAGGGAGGTGGGCTCGGGCGCGCTCGGCATGCGGTGTGAGGAAGGTGAAACTAACGTCAGACGTGCTGCTTAGGGACCGTGCCGACACCGGCGGGGCGTCCCGCCGCGCTCCCTAACCCCCGACGACCCCCGCCGTTAGTTTCCGCGCGATGTCGGGACAGTATCCCCGCGCCGAGGGGAGACGGGGGGGAGCGGGATCGGCGGCCACGCTCGCCGCCGCGCTCCTGGTCGGCCTCGCCGCATGCACCGGCGCTCGCCAGCCGGCGCCGGGCGGCGCTCCCGCTCCCGCCAATGCGCCGGCGGGCGCTCGGGCGGGCAACGTGGGGGCGGCCGGCGCGCAGGGCCCGGCGCTTCCCCCGATCCCGCACGTCACCGGGCCGCTCGCGATCACGGTCGTGTATCCCAGGCCGGGCGCGCTGATCACCTCCCGGGACTCGAACTTCATCCTCGGGTCGGTCGGCACCGGAGACGCCACCCTCACGATCAACGGCTTCAATGTCCCGGTCGAGCCCAACGGCGCGTTCCTGGCCTGGCTCCCTGTCCCCGACAGCGCCTCATCGCGGTACGATCTGGTCGCTGCCGTCGGCGCCGACACCGTGCGGCTGGCGTCGCCGGTCAGGCTGCCACCGTCGCGCCTCGCCCAGCAGGATTCCGCGCTGGCCGACACGCTCGCCGAGCTCCGCAGGCCCTTCCCCGACAGCGGGCAGTACGTGACGCTCGAGCCCCATGACAGCACCGTGCCCGACACCGACCGGACGGTGATCGTGCGCCCCGTGCCGTCGGGGACGTACAAGTGGTTCCTGCTGCCGGGCACGGTCGTTCAGGTCACCGGGCGCAGTCCCGGATACGAGCGCATCCGTCTGGACGCGGCCCTCGACGCCTGGGTATCGACGAGCGACATCCGTCCCGCCGCGGCGTTGCCGACTGTGGTCCCCGCCGTCCCCATCATCGCCGCTCCGCCGCGCGCGAGTCCGCCGCATCGGGTGGTCGAGCGGGTGCGAGTCGTCCCCGCGCCGGACTGGGTGGACGTCGTCTTCTCCGTCGGTGAACGGCCGCCGTTTCTCATCGAGGAGGAGAATCAGGATCTCGTGGTGACCTTCTACAGCACGCAGGCATCGACGGACCTGATTCAGTACGTCGGCCACCTGTCCGGTCCCCCGGCGCCACCGGACACCCTCGTGCGGTCGGTCACGTGGTCGCAGGCGACGACCGATCGGGCCCGCTACACGGTTCATCTCTCGCGGCCGCCCTTCGGCTACCTCGTCCTCTGGACCGGCAGCTCGTTCGTGCTCCGGGTGCGGCGGACGCCGGTCGTCGATCCGTCCGGGCCGCTCCGTGGCCGCACGATCGTCGTCGATGCCGGGCACCCGCCCGCCGGCTCGACGGGACCCACGGGGTTGTACGAGCCGGTGGCGACCCTCGCCATCGCCCAGGAGCTGGAACGCCAGCTCACGGCGCGCGGGGCGGCGGTGATCATGACCCGCCGGACCGCCGACGCCGTGACGCTCACCAGCCGTCCGGTGACCGCGCGGCGCGTGAACGCCGATGCCTTCGTCTCGATCCACCTCAATGCGCTCCCCGACGGCCTGAATCCCTTCACCTCCCATGGAACGGGGAGCTACTACTTCCACCCGCATTCGATCGCGCTCGCCCGCGACGTCCAGGCGGGTATGGTCCGCGCGCTCGGCCTGCGCGACCTCGGCGTGCACTACGACAACCTGGCCGTCGTGCGCGGCACCTGGATGCCCGCCGTACTGTGCGAGGGCGCCTTCATCATCATCCCGGAGCAGGAGGCCGCGCTCCGCGTCCCGGCCTTCCAGGCTGCCTATGCGCGCGGGGTCGCCGACGGGCTGGAGCACTTCTTCCGCGACCTGGCCGGCACCACGCATCCCGCCCTGGCGGCCGCCGGCGGGGGTCACGCCGCGGCGGAGGCGGCGCCGTAGCGTGCTGGCGGGCCGCTTGCGCGCGGCGGCGCTGGGCGCCGCACTGCTCGCCACATTCACGGCCGTCAACGCGGGGCTCGCGCAGGTCGACCCGAGCGCGCGCTGGGTGACGCTCCGCACGCGGCATTTCCGGGTCCACTTCAATCCGCGGCTCGAGGATCAGGCACGTCGCGCCGCCGCGAACGCCGAGCGGGCGTACGGCCTGCTCGCGCGCGAGCTCGTGCCGCCCCGCGGGCCCATCGACATCGTCCTCGCGGACAACATCGACGACTCCAACGGCCAGACGACGCCCTTTCCGACCAACCGCATCATCCTGTACGCCTACCCGCCGGTCGACGCGACCGCCCTCCGGTACTATGGCGACTGGAACGCGTTGCTCGTCCAGCACGAGCTGACGCACGCGTTCCACCTCGATCGGGCGCGGGGGTGGTGGCGCGTCGCGCAGCGCATCTTCGGGCGCAACCCGATCTTCATGCCCAACCTGTACACTCCGGCCTGGCTGACCGAAGGACTGGCCGTGTACTACGAGTCGCGGCTGACGGGCTTTGGCCGACTCACGGGAACGGCGCACCGCACGATCGCCGACGCGGCGGCCCAGGACAGCGCGCTCCCCCGGCTCGACCAGTTGAGCCTCATGGCGCCCCAGTGGCCCAACGGCGAGGGCCCATACGTCTACGGGTCGCTCCTGTTCCAGTACCTCGCGGCCACTCGCGGCCCCGCATCGGTCCCCGCGTTCATCGAGCGGTCGAGTGGCGCCACGATCCCCTTCCTGCTCGACCGAACGTCACGCCAGGCGTTCGGCATCTCGTTCGAGGATGCCTGGCGTCACTGGCGGGATTCCGTCGAGCACGAGGTGTGGACGCACCCGGAGGCCCACCGCCTGCCGCTCCGGGAGTTGACGCGCGCGGGCTACGACGCGGATTTCCCGCGCTGGGCCGACTCGAACACGCTCGTCTACGCGGCCAACACGGAGCGCGACCTGCCCGGCGAATACCGCGTCACCCTCGGCGGCCGGGTGCGCCGCGTCGATCGGCGGAACGCGCTCACGCCCAACGCGCCGACGGCGCGCGGGGTCGTCTACGCCGACCTCGAGTACACCTCGCCCTACGACATCCGGTCGGATCTCTATCGGAGCGTGGGCGGGCGCACGGTCCGGCTCACGCACGGCGCGCGGCTCAGCGACCCGGACGCGCGGGTCACCGACGGCCGCCTGGTCGCCGTCTGGAGTCACAACGCCTCGACCCAACTCGTGCTGCTCTCCCCCGACGGGCGCCGGCGGGACGCCATCACGCCGTTCGCGTCCGACACGCAGTGGACCCAGCCGCGGTGGTCCCCGGACGGCGCGCGCCTCGCGGCCGTGCGGTGGGAGCGCGGCGGCTACCGGTCGATCGTCGTGCTGGATACGACCGGTCGGGTCGAGCAGGTGGTCGTGCGCGGGCGGGCCGTCGCCGCCGATCCTGCCTGGACGCCCGATGGCCGACACCTCGTCTTCACATCGGACCGATCGGGTCGCTTCGACGTGTACGAGCGGGCGATCCGCGCGGGGGAGGGGGGAGTCCCCGGCGACACGACATCGGCCGACACGAGATCGGCCGACACGAGATCGGCGGACACGGCGATCCGACTCATCGGCGGGGCCGCCGGGGGGGCGATGTGGCCGGCCGTCTCGCCGGATGGCTCGCGCCTCGCCGTCTCGGTGCTGCGTGGTGATGGGATGCACGTCGCCGTGGCGCCGTTCGACACGGCACGCGGGGTCGCCGAGCCCGACCCGCCGGGCGACGATGCGGCGGATACGGTGGTCGTTCCGCCGGTCGAGCGGGTCGACGGCGCCGTGACCCCATACTCGCCCTGGAGCGGGCTCGTGCCGCGCTACTGGATGCCGGTCGCGAACACCTCCGACCAGGGGTACTTCCAGCTCGGTGCGTTCACGTCCGGCTACGACGTGCTGCAACGGCACGCCTACGAGGCGGAGGCGCTCTACGACTTTCGGCGCCCGTCGGAGGTCGAGGCGTCCGGCTCCTACGAGTATCGTGGGTTCACGCAGCCGGTGATCGACGTCGGCGCGACGGCGTACTGGACGCACGACGCGATCGCGACCCTCAGCGGCACGACCGTCGGGCTCCTCGTCCACCGGACGATCACCGCGACGCTCGCGGCGACGCTCGTGCGGCCGCGCGTACGCACGAACGCCTCCTGGACGGTGGGCGGCGACTACGAGTTCCGCTCGTACCACACCGAGCCCGGTCCGCTGCTCGCGAGCATCGGATCCTTCTACGCCTCGAGCTCCAGTTTCCCGTCGCTCTTCACGACCGCCACCTGGACGAACGCCGAGTCGCCGGCGCTCAGCATCTCCCCGGAGAACGGCCTGACCCTGACGGGGACGGGGCGGGTGCGCTGGCAGCAGGCGGCGACCGAGCGAACGGAGCAGAGCTTCGTCGGCGTGGCGTCGGCGTACCGGGCCCTCGACCTGCCGGGGTTCGCGCATCACGTGATCGCCGCCCGCGCTGCCGTCGGGCTCGAGAACGCCGGGGCGATCTCGACCTTCACGGCCGGAGGGCTGAGCGGCCAGTCGGTGCTGGTGGTCCCGGGGGTCGCGGTCGGCGATCAGCCGCGCGTGTTCAGCGTGCGCGGCTTTCCGCTCGGTGCCGCACAGGGGACGCGCGCATTCGCGGGCTCGATCGAGTACCGCGCGCCGCTCCTGGAGGCGGGCCGTGGTTGGCACCTGCTGCCGCTCTTCCTCGGCAAGACGTCGATCTCGGCGTTCGCCGACGCCGCCGAGGCCTGGTGCCCGGCCGCCGACCCGGTGCTTCCGGGCGTCTGTCAGGCGCGCGATGCCCAGCGTCGGCTCCTCAGCTCGGCGGGGGCCGAGCTCAACTTCGACACATCCCTCCAGTACGACATCCCCTACCGGCTCCGGCTCGGTGTCGCCGTCCCGACGTCGAGCCGGACCTACTACGGCGCCGGTCGGGTGGACCTCTACGCGACGTTCGGCATGTCTTTCTGACGCCGAGCGGCGTCGTGGCCCTCCACTTGCGCGACGTGAAAGGAGGCAAGCGGCCGGGCGGACCCGCTGGCGCGAGGCGGATCCCCGTCGAGTTCGCCGTCGTTCCGTGGCCGAGCGTGGCGTTGCGGCGGGTGACGTCGGAGCGTCACAAGTGCATACGGGGCTGACGGATGGGAGTGGGGCCCGCGGGCGGCTGACCCGGCCGCCGGGAGGGATCGTCGGCGATGTCGCGGGGCCAAGCGACGGTGAGCGCGTCACCGTGGATAAGGCGGTGGAAAACTGGCCGTTGTGATGTGGGAAACGCAACGTGCTCTGCTACCGTGGGTTACGTCGCTACTGGCGCGGTTTCACGATGACGGCTACCATCCCGCTCCCGTTTCTCTGCTGATCCGCGTCTGCATGCCGCGCCCTTCGTGGGTCGTGTGTGGCGGTACGGAAGCCCGAGGTCGGTTCCGGCTAGCTTTCCCGAACGGCCGCCACGGCCCTGCATCCCTTTCGTTGGAGCGTAGTCATGCCGTTGCCCTCGACCCCCGCCTCGGCGCCGCCCGCCGGGTCGGCCCCGCTCTCCGCGAACGCGCGCACGGTGCTGGAGAAGCGCTATCTCAGGAAGGACGCGTCGGGGAAGCCGACCGAGAGTCCGGAGGAGATGTTCTGGCGGGTGGCGTCGGTGGTGGCGGAGGCCGACCGCCGGTACGGGGCGAGCGACACCGCGGTCCAGGCGACTGCCGAGGAGTTCTACCGACTCATGACCGAGCGGCGCTTCGAGCCCAACTCGCCGACGCTCATGAACGCGGGGCGTCCCTTGGGTCAGTTGAGCGCCTGCTTCGTGTTGCCGGTCGCCGACGCGTTGTCGAACGGGAAGGATGGCATCTACGACACGCTGCGGTCGATGGCGCTCATCCACCAGAGCGGGGGCGGGACCGGCTTCTCGTTCTCTCGCTTGCGTCAGAAGGGAGCGATGGTGCGCTCGACGACGGGCGTCGCGTCGGGGCCCGTGTCGTTCATGCAGCTCTACGACGCGTCGACGGATGCGGTGAAACAGGGGGGGACGCGTCGGGGCGCCAACATGGGGATCCTCCGGGTGGACCATCCGGACATCCTCGACTTCATCACGTGCAAGGAAGACATCACCAAGATCACGAACTTCAACATCTCGGTCGCCGTCACTGACGCCTTCATGGCGGCGGTCAAGGCCGGCACGTCGTACGACCTGAAGGATCCGCGTGACGGCACGGTGGTCGGCCAGCTCGACGCCACGATGGTGTGGGACAAGATGATCCTCGGCGCGTGGCGCACCGGGGAGCCGGGTTGCTTCTTCATCGACGAGGCCAATCGCCACAACCCGGTGCCGCACCTCGGCCCGTACGAGGCGACCAACCCGTGCGGCGAGCAGGTCCTGCTGCCGTACGACGTCTGCAACCTCGGAAGCGTCAACGTCGGGCACTACGTGCACGATGCGAAGCTCGACTGGGACGCGTTCCGGCGTGACATCCATCTCGCGACGCACTTCCTCGACAACATCATCGATGCCAACAAGTACCCGCTGCCGGAGATCGACGCGCTGGCGCGCCGCATCCGGCGGATCGGGCTCGGCGTGATGGGCTTCGCCGATGCCCTCGTCCGGCTCGGGATCGCCTACGACTCGCCGCAGGGTGTCGAGTTCGGGCGCAAGGTGATGGCGTTCCTCGACACGGAAGGGAAGCGGGAGAGTGAGCGACTCGCGCACGAGCGGGGGGCGTTCCCCGAGTGGGCGCGGTCGATCTGGGGGCCGGACGAGACATGTGCGCGCGACGCCGGCGGCAAGCGCGTCCGGCCGATGAAGCTGCTCCGCAACTGCAACGTGACCACCGTCGCGCCCACGGGGACGATCTCGATCATCGCCGGATGCTCCTCCGGGCTCGAGCCGCTCTTCGCCGTGGCGTTCATGCGGAACCAGGCGGGTGTCATGATGCCCGACGTCAACGAGGACTTCGTGGCCGTCGCCAGGCGCGAGGGCTGGTACTCCGACGCGTTGATGGAGCGCATCGCGCGCGAGGGACGGATCGACTTCCCGGACGTGCCGGCCAAGTGGCAGCGGGTCTTCGTGACGGCCAACGCCATCAAGCCCGAGTGGCACGTTCGCATGCAGGCGGCCTTTCAGGAGCACTGCGATGCGGGGATCTCGAAGACGACCAATTTCGCCCACACGGCGACGGTCGCCGATGTCCGCGCGATCTACGAGCTGTCGTACGATCTCCACTGCAAGGGCGTGACGGTGTATCGCGACGGGTCGCGGGACAACCAGGTGCTGTCGACCGGCGCGACCGACAAGGCCAAGGCGGTGCGGGACGGCGCGCAGACGGGCGGCGAGAGCGGCGCGGTGTCGGACAAGCGGGCGGTCGGGGAGCTGCTCGGCACGTTGGCCGAGCGCGATGCGGAGCTGGAGCGCCTGCGGAAGGCGCTGTTCGAGACCGAGGCGGAGAATCTCCAGCGGCGGGCGAAGCGCTCGCGTCCCGACAAGCTGCGCGGCACGACGGCGCGCTACGAGACGCCGCTCGGGACGATGTTCGTCAACATCACCGAGGACGATCGCGGACAGCCGTTCGAGGTGTTCATCAATCTCGGCAAGGCCGGCGGTTCGGCGATGGCCGACGCCGAGGCGATGGGTCGCCTGATCTCACTCGCCCTCCGGTCGGGCATTCCCCTCATGGAGGTCCACCGCCAGCTCCGTGGGATCGCGTCGGACCGCGTCGTGGGACTCGGCCCGAAGAAGATCCTTTCGGTACCCGACGCGATCGGCATGGCGCTCGAGGATTGGTGGCGCGACCATACCCAGGGCGTGCAGCAGGACCTGCTCGACACCGCCTCGCGTCCCGCGCCCCGCGAGTCGACCGCGGGCGACGCCACGCTCGTCCCGGCGACCGCGACCAGGGGGTCGTCCGCCGACAGCGGCATGGCCGGCCAGCCGGCCATCGAGCGCTACACCGGGGACGCTGAGTCCTTCATCGGCACCTGCCCGGACTGCGGCTCGCAGCTCGAGTTCGCCGAAGGCTGCGTGAAGTGCCACGTCTGCGGCTTCTCGGAGTGCGGATAGCGAGCCGATAGCGACCCGATAGCGAGCCGATAGCGAGCGGTCACGTCGCGCCCGCCGGTCACGGCCGGGCGCGACGACCGATCGGTCATCCCGCGACGCACGCCACCTACGGAACAACCACGCCGTGGCGGTCCAACACATCGCGGACGGCATCGCTGCCGACGAACTCCTCCATCCTGGGCGGCGCGGCCGCCCCCGCATCGAGCAGGGCCTCGACCACCCCACCGTAGTCCCCGGTGTCGCGGTGCCAGCCGTTCTCCGAGCCATAGCACGCCCAGCCGAGCGCGGTCATGCCATGCTCGTTCCCCACGTCGTCGACCGTCGGGTGGTAGCGCAGGATCTCGCTGACCATCTCGGCGTTGCCGTGGAACGCCGCCCAGTGGAGCGCTGTCCCACCATGCGCGCCGCGTACATCGACGGGCCACCCCGCATGCAGCATCAGCCGGACGGCCGCGGGGTTGTTGTCCTCCGCCGCGTCGGCGAGCTTGCGCCGCTCGTCGTCCGACAGGTTGGCGACGAGATCGGGGCGCCGCGCGCGGAGCCGCTCGAACGCCGCGTCGTCCCCGAGCTCGCAGGCGAGCGACAGCCTGAGGTCATCCGGGGTCCGCGCCATCAGCAGCTCGTAGACATCCTCGTGCCCGAAGTCGCGCGCGACGGTGTGCGCGGTGCGGTTCTTCCCGAGCGTCCAGATGTAGATCGTGCCGCCACTCCTGGGGTCACGCTTGGGGAAGTAACGGTCCGACACCCGCGTCCGGATCGACTCGGGGTCCGCGTCGAGATGCCGCCGCACGAGCGTGACATCGCCCAGCGCGGCGGCCATCAGGATGTCGGTCCGACATCCGCGGGCGACCAGCTCCCAGGCGATGTCCTGCCGGTCCCGCGCGTAATGCCGCGGCTGCGTCACGCGAAGCATGTGCTGCGCGGGCGTGGACTCGTGATCGATGTCGAGGGCGTCGATCGCCGCCCCGTGCTCGAGCAGCAGTCGAGCGATCTCGATCGTCGAGGCCATGTGGAGTGGCGTCTGTCCATCGGGTCCGCGCGCGTGGACCACCCCGGCGTCGGCGCGAATCATGGCGCGGAGCTCGTTGACCATCCCGAGCCGCGCAGCGGCCGGAGCCTCGAGCCTCGCGCCGCGCGCGATGAGGTAGGGGGCGAAGTCGGCGCTCGCCTCGTCGAGCACCCCGAGCCCGCCCGCCCACCAGTGGTTCTTCTGGTTGATGTCGGCCCCATATTCCAGCAACACATCGGTCATGCCGGCATGGCCGCGCTGCACGACGGCCAGCAACGCCGTCTCGCCGAACGTGCCCGAGCCCGGTAGCGGGTCGTTGATGGCGGCCCGCAGCGCCGGAGACGACTCGAGCACGCGATGCATCGCGGCGGGATCGTGCGCAGCGATCGCGCGCCTCAGCGCGAGTGCAGGGTCCTGGTACTCGGATACCGCCTCGACGTGCGCCTTCAGGGCGGACCAGGTGGCGAACCCGTATTCGCGCGCCACCTCGTGCTGCGCGTCGGCCAGCTGCCGGGGTGTGGCGGCGTCGAGTCGTCGCCAGGCGCGAAGCCGGGCCTTCGCCTGCTTACGGAGATGCTCGAGGTTCGGCTGAGCCGGTAGGACGGGTGACATCGCTCCTCCTTCGTAGACGCCCGATGTCCGCTATGCCGGGCAGAAGAGAGGATGCGGTGGCCCTACGGTCTGGCTCAGGTGGGATGATCCCTTTCCGCGGACGGGGCGCACCCTGCGGTGCGGGTTTCCAGTATACCAGATCCCGCCAGGCGCGCGCCAGAGGCCCGCACCCCGCCGTACGGCCAGCGACCGCCCGCCGCGCCGGCTTCGCGTCTCGACGCCCTGGAGTCGCTGTTCGGAGCATCACGCTCGCGCCACCCGGGCCCGGCGCGTACTCTCGCGTCCGACGCCACTCCCGGAGCCCCGAATGCGCATCCCACCTCTCGTTCCATACCTCACGTCTCTGACCGTGATCGGCGCGGCGGTATACGCCAATCCTGGCATCCCGCGCATCCTCGGTCGCCCGGTCATCGCCGGTGCCTCGGCCGCGCCGATCCACCCACCCGCGGCTGCGAGAACGGCTCCCCCTCAGGGGCTCGACGCGCTGGATGCCATCACCGGCGTCTGGCAGAGCGACACCGTCGACGGCGTGTCCGCGCGGTCGCAGTGCGCCTGGACGCCGGGGCACCTTGCCGTCGTGTGCGATCAGGCCATCCGCACGCCATCGGGCGACCGCGCCGACCTCAACCTGTTCACCTTCGCCGCAGCGACCGGCAAATACGCGCTCTATCACCTATCGCCGCGCGGCGGGCCGATGCAGCCCGTCCCGCTCGCGATTCAGGGGCACATCTGGACCTACGGCGGGGACGCGCCCAGCCAGGACGGTAAGTGGTACCGAACGATCAATGATTTCACCGCCGGCACGACGTACACCTGGCGGGCCGAGTCGTCGTCCGACGGCACGACCTGGACCGTGGGTGCGCACGGCTCCTCGCGGCGCGTGCGCTGAGGGCGGCCACCCCTCCGACTGGCACGGCGGGTGTTTCCCGGCAATGTTCAGGATCGTTGAGGGGTCCATTTGCGCCTCCGGGCCGCCGGTCGCAGCGATGATGCGCAGCACGGGGCGTTCAGGCAGGCGCGCGTCAAGGGGGGTCGTGATCGTGGAACGCTCCGGCGAGGTCCTTGGCGCCAGGCCGACGCCGGTGATCGCGTCGCTCGCATGGCAACCCGCCGAGTCGGCGGGCGCCAGGCGCAATGGGGACCGCTATCGACGGGCGGCCCTGGTGTTCACGGTGTGGACCGTGCTCGGTCTCATCACCACCCTCCAGCGGCGGTTCGTGTACTCGCCCGGCGGCCATGCGCAGTCGCTCTGGGCGATCGCCGCGGCGGAGATGCCGACATGGTATGTCTGGGCCGCGCTCACGCCAGGGATCCTCTGGCTCGCGGCTCGGCACCCGCTGCGGCCGGGGATGTCCCCCCGTCTGATCGCCGCGTACGTCGGCGGGTGGGCGACCTGCCTGGCGCTCCACGCGATGGCGGCCACCGCCGTGGCTCGGGCGACGGGGTGGCGGCCGCCGGACCTCTCGGTTGCACGGCAGATGGGCGTCGTCGCCGTCTCCTGGCTCCCCAGCTCCCTGCTCATCTACACCGCGGTCGTCGGCGTGGCGCACTGGAGCGCGTCGAGCGACCGCGAGCGGGCCCGCGAGCGACAGCAGGCGGAGATGAGCGGCCAGGTCGTGCGCGCCGAGCTCAACGCCCTCCGCATGCAGCTGCACCCCCATTTCCTGTTCAACACCCTGAACACGATCGCCATCCTGATCCGCGAGCGGCAGACGACCGTCGCCGAGCGACTGGTGACGCAGCTCGGTGACCTGTTGCGGCAACTCCTGAGCGGCTCCGCGGAGCACGAGGCGGCCCTCGCCCAGGATCTCGCGTTCCTGCGCGCGTACCTCGATATCGAGCAGGTTCGGTTCGGCGATCGACTGGCGGTCCGCTGGCGCATCGCCGACGCCGCGCTCGGCGCCGCCGTGCCGGTGCTCCTCCTCCAGCCGCTCGTGGAGAACGCCCTTCGTCACGGGATCGCACACGTCGAGGAGTCTGGAGTCCTCGAGATCGGCGCGCGGGTCGACGCCGGTGTCTTGCGGCTCTGGGTCTGGGACAACGGCCCGGAGGCTGTAGGGGCCCAGGCCGGCCCGGCTGCCCGAGGCCCGGCCACGACCGGGCTCGGCCTGAGCAACACGCGCAAGCGACTGGAGCAGCTCTATCCGGGCCGCTCCTCGGTTCACCTCTGGCGGGAGCCCGGTGGCGGCACGCGCGCCGATGTGACCATTCCGTTTCGGATCTGGACGGCCGGGCGGCTGGCGGGCAGTGGCGCTCTCGACCGGGCCTGCTCGGCGTAGTCTGCCCGACACGGACCATGGACCTGCATCCAGCTGACCGCACGAGCGGCGACCCGCTCACCCGCGTGCTGATCGTCGATGACGAGCCGGTCGCACGGGCCGGGCTTCGCGGCGTGGTGGCGTCGCGAACCGACGTGGCGCTGGCCGGCGAGTGCCGGAACGGACGGGAGGCGGTGCTCGCCATCCGCGGGGAGCGTCCGGACCTCGTGCTCCTCGACGTGCAGATGCCCGGCCTCGACGGGCTGGCGGTCCTGCGGGCGATCGGCGCCGACGCCATGCCGGCCACCATCTTCGTGACGGCCTTCGATCGGTTCGCCGTGCAGGCGTTCGAGATGGCGGCCGTCGACTACGTCGTGAAGCCCTACTCCAGGGAGCGTCTCGACGCGGCGATCGATCGGGCACTCGCTCGGCTGCGGGAGCACCGCGTCACGGCCGCGCACGAGCGTCTGCTGGCGGCGCTCGCCGATGCCGCGTCGGCGGGAGCGCGGTCGGAGCCGCGAGGGGCGTCCGACCGCGCCACCCGTGGCGCCCGTTTCGCCGAGCGGCTCATCGTGTCCGTGGGCGCTCGCGGGATCATCGTGCCGATCGCCGATGTCGTGTCGTTCCAGGCCGACGGCTACTGCGTCACCGTCGTGACCGCCGGATCGCGGTATGTCCTGCGCGAGTCCCTCGAGCGCCTCGAGGCGCGCCTCGACCCCGCAGAGTTCCTGCGTGTCCATCGGTCGGTGATCGTCCGCATCACCGCCGTCCGGAGCATCGAGCGCGCCGGCGCCGGCCGGTTGGTGCTGGCGATGGCCGACGGCTCCCGGATCGCCGTCAGCCGGTCCCGGCGCGACGCCGTCGTGCACGCCGTCAGCGGCATCGAGGGATAGCGTGGATCGCGTACCGAACGCCGACGGCGCGCCGGGAGCGGCCCCGCGCGCCGCCGGCTGGCCGGCGCCGGATGGGTCGGGATCAGACGCCCAGCGCCGCAATCACCGCATCGCCGACCTTGGCGCCGGAATACTGCTGCTGCCCCGTGATCAGCCGGCCGTCCCGCACGACGAACGCCTTGAACAGTCCGCCCTGCACGTAGTTGGCGCCGCGCCGCCGCAGCTCGTCCTCGATTCGGAACGGCATCACCTTCTGGCCGACCGCGCGGTCGGAGAAGTCTTCCTCGACATTCGCGAAGCCGGTCACCGTCTTGCCCTGCACGAGATACGATCCATCCGAGAGCCGGACATCGATGAGGGCGGAAACCCCGTGGCAGAGGACCGCCGTGGGCTTTTCGGCCTCGTAGAACGTCGCGATGGTCCGCTTGAGGTCCTCGTTCTGGCGGAACTGGAACATCGGCGCGAGGCCTCCGCAGACGACGAGCGCATCGAAGTCGGCCAGGCGGAGGTCGGCGAGCTTGGGTGTGTCCTCGAGGAGTGCCGCCAGCTCGGGCGTGTTGAGGAAGCCCATCGAGATCAGGTCCTCGGCCGACCACTTCGACGTGTCCCGCGGGTCGGAGAGCTGATCGATTTCGACCTTGCCGCCGTCCGGGCTGGCGATCACGACATCGTACCGCACGCGCCGGAAGGCGTAGTACGGGTGGGTCAGCTCGGACGCCCAGAAGCCGACCGGCCAGCCGGTCGTCGTCGCGGTCGTCGGATTGGCCACGACCATCAGGATCCTGGGGCGCCTGCTCGTCGTGACGTCGACTACCTCGTGATGCTGATCGGCGCTCTGTACACTTTCTTTCGTCGCTGCCACGGGTCACTCCTCTCTGGTGCGTTGTCGATGTTGGCGTGAGCAACCATAGTCAGCGGCGAACGCCCCGAACAAGTACGCACCGAACGGCACCGTAGGCACTCGGAGGTTCCCGTTCCGGCGCACGCGCTGACGCAATCGAACACACACGGGAGATGGGATGAAATCTGCTGGACGTCCGACGGCACCGGCCGACGGCTTCGTGCGCTACCCGGGGAGCGCGGTCGTCGTGGCGCTGCTCGCGGACAAGTGGACGATTCCGGTGATTCACGCGCTCGGACACGGGGCCACGCGGACCGGTGAGCTTCGGCGCCAGATCGCCGGCGTCTCGCAGAAGATGCTCACCAAGACGCTCCGCATGCTCGAGCAGCGCGGCCTGGTCGAGCGCACGGTGTTCCCGGTAGTGCCGCCCCGCGTCGAGTACAGTCTGACGCCGCTGGGCCGGTCGATCAATCGGCCGCTGCGGCAGTTGTGCGAGTGGACCCGCGAGCACGGACGGGCGCTGGAGGAGGCGGCGCGGGCCGGCTCACGCCGTGAAGCATGAAGTGGACGATCGCGGCCGGCGCCTCGGCCTCGGGTAGCCCGGTCATCTGCGCCAGCCCGGAGAGATCCATCGAGAACCACTGCATGATGAGGCGCACCAGCAGCGGCGTCGGCAACGCGCGCGTGACCGTGCCCTCGCGCTTCCCCACCTCGAGGATCCCCGCCACCCGCTCGGCGATCCGGCGGCGCACGGTCAGATACTCGGCGTGCCGCTCGAGCGTCGAGCGCGGCAGTGGCTGACCCCAGCTCCAGAGCGCCATCCGGCGCGCCACTGCCCGGGTCAGCATGTCGGTCAGACGATCGATGGCGGGCGCCGCGGGGCTCGCGGCGTCGAACGCCCGCTCGATCGCCTCCATCTCGCTCGTGACCACGCGCACGACGAGCAGCTCCTTCGACGGGAAATGCCCGTAGAGGGTTCGCTTGGAGATGCCGACGCGCGCCGCCACGTCGTCCGTGCTCATCGCCTCGTAGCCGACCCGTCCCACCAGCTCGGCGGTCGCGGCGAGGATCGCCTCGGCGCGCACCGCGCGCTGGCGGGCGCGAAAGGCGCGCGGCTCGGCGGCCCGCGGTGAGCCCGATCCCGCGAGTCGCTCGCGAGTCATCGGGGGAGGCGTGCCGTGGGCGCGATCACGCGGCCGCGTCGAGGTGCGGCGACTCGGGCGCCCAACTCGCCGTCACCCGCCAGCCGAGCCGGCTCTCGACGCGCGGCCGGGTGCCGATCGCGCCGACGATCGACGACGCGAGATCCCGGGGCGTGAACCCACGGCCGATCGACACCAACCCGTCGTGGCGGCTGATCGGATGAAAGCGTAGCGCATACGCGGCCCCCCGAAAGAGCGCGGCGGCGAGGCGGCTCCGCAGCAGGTCGCCGATGATCACCCGGACCCGCGCGACCCGGTCGAGCTCCTGCACGAGGCGCACGAGATCCGAGTCGAAGAAGTGGTGCAGCACCTGGGAGCAAATCACGACGTCGACGCTCTTGTCGGCGAACGGCAGCGCCCGGGCGTCGCCACACACGGCCCGCGCCGTGTGCGCGGCCGCCGAGCGCACGCACGTCTCCGAGGCGTCGAGCCCGACGGTCTCGAGCGTCACCCCCCCGCTCGCCGCGATCCGGCGGGCGAGCGCCGGGATGTCGCCCATCCCGGTCCCGACGTCGAGCAGCGTCGCTCGGCACGGCAATGCCGGCACCAGGGCCGCAAATTCGGCCGCCACCGCCCCCGCGCCGCCGAACAGGCGATTGGCGCGCACGACGTCGCGCATGGCCCGCCGCACGACCACCGGGTCGACCCCCGGCTGATCCAGGATCTCCACCCCCCGCACTCGTCCCGTGTCCATGGTACGGCCTCGTATCCGAAGGGTACGCGTGAGTACCCTCCAGTATACGTCGGCCCTGGTCGTGCCGCAAGGGCGCGTGCGGCACCGGTGGGGCGGAGCGCATCAGGAAGGGTCTGCACTGCCCTCCGGACCCGCGGCGCGATCCGGGGCCGGACGACGGCGACCGCCACGAGCCCGGCCGCGGTTCCCAGCGACTAGCGCGTGGCAGGGGTGGGTCGGGCGCCCGGCCGGCCGGACGGGACGAACTGCTCGAGCAAGGCGTCGGCCGCCTCGCGGGCCGCCTCGGGCACCGTGATCATGAGGCGGATGGCGTCCGGCTCCGCCCGGAGGTCGAACGTCAGGAACCCGCAGCAGGCCCGCTCGCGGGCGACCAACTCGCGGACGCGGTCCCGCGCCTCCGGCGCAAAGCGGAGGCCGAGCGTCAGGTCGCGCCGCGTACACTCGACGAGTGCATCGCCCATGAGCGCTGCGATCCAGGCCAGCCGCGTCGCATAGTCCGCGGATTGGAGCGTGCACGCGATCGGTGTGGATGCGTGGTCCGGCATTGTCGGCTTCCTCTCGTGGATGGGTGCGTCCTCGCGCCTGGTCGGAGGGTAATCCTTCAAGTAGCTTGAGGTTCAAGCCCCCTCGCCGGTACGGCCGTGACGCCGGCGCCAGGGCGGCATTCGGCTTGCCGACCGTGCCCGCGTCGCGCTGTCATGTGGGTGACAGCTTCGGGCACTAGCTTGGACGCGATGAATCATGTGGCGCTGCTCGGGTCGTCCGTCTGGGCGCTGCTGCGAAACAAGCTGCGGAGCCTCCTGACGGTCCTCGGGATCACGATCGGGATCGCGGCCGTCATCTGCGTCGTTGCGATCGGGAAGGCCGGGCAGGCACGGGTCGAGGCGCAGCTCAACAACCTGGGCGACAACTTCGTCTGGATCGAGGCCGGCGGGCGCGCCGTCAACGGCGTCCGCACGGGCACGCACGGGACCAAGTCGCTCACGATGGCGGACGCGATCGCCATCCGCAGCCAGATCCCACTCATCAAGGCCGCCTCGCCCAATGTCGACGGCTCGATCCAGATCGTCTACGGCAACCAGAACTGGTATACCGGCTACCGCGGTGTGACCCCGGAGTTCTTCGACATCAAGCGCTGGACGGTCGACGAGGGCGCGGTCTTCTCATCGGATGATGTCGACCGCGCGGCCGACGTCTGCGTGATCGGCCGCACCGTCCGCGATCAGCTCTTCGGCGCCGAGAGCCCGATCGGCAAGGTGATCCGGGTCAGGGACCTCCCCTGTCAGGTGGTCGCCACGCTTCGACCCAAGGGGCTCTCCGTCTCCGGTCAGGACCAGGATGACACGGTCATCCTTCCTTACACGACCGCTCAGAAGAAGATCAGCGGCATCTCCTGGCTCGACGATATCCTCTGCTCGGCCATCTCCCCGACCGCGGTCAAGCCGGCCGGGCAACAGGCGGCCGCGCTCCTGCGCGACCGGCACCACCTGCGCCCGGACGAGGAGGACGATTTCAACATCCGGAACCCCGAGGACATCATCCAGGCGCAGCTCGAGGCCAGCCACACCCTCGCGATCCTGCTCGTCGCGATCGCCTCGATCTCGCTCGTCGTCGGGGGCATCGGCATCATGAACGTGATGCTCGTCTCGGTCACGGAGCGGACGCGCGAGATCGGCGTGCGGGTGGCGGTCGGCGCGACCGAGGAGGCCATCCAACTGCAATTCCTCGGCGAGTCGGTGATGCTGAGCCTCGTCGGCGGCGCGGCCGGGGTGGTCCTTGGCGTCGTCGGGACCGGCGTCGGCGGGCGGACGCTCGGCTGGCAGATGCAGTTGTCGGTCGAAGCGGTCGTGCTCGCGGCGCTCTTCTCCGTCGCCGTCGGCGTGTTCTTCGGCTACTATCCGGCACGCAAGGCCGCGCGCCTCGATCCGATCGAGGCCCTGCGGTATGAGTGAGCGTGGCGCCCATGCCTGAGCGGGTGAGCGACTCCTTCGGAGACCGAACCCACCGCTGGGTTGCCGGCACGTCGGTGCGGGCACGCTGGACGATCGCCGCCGGCGTGCTCCTCGCCGTCGCCCTCTTCGCCGCTTTCCGCGTCCATCGCGGCGGGCATCCGCAGTACTTCACCAGTCGGCTCGACCGCGGGGCGATCCACGATGTCGTCGAGGCGACCGGCACCGTCAACGCCGTGACCACCGTGCAGGTCGGGTCGCAGGTCTCGGGGCAGATCGCCAAGCTCCACGCCGACTTCAACTCCCGCGTCCATCGCGGCGACGTCATCGCGCTCATCGACCCGGCACTCTTTCGGGCCGCGCTCGAGCAGGCGACCGCGGACCTCGCGAGCGCGAAGGCCAACCTGACGGCCGCGGAGGCCAACCTCGCGAAGGCCGAGGCGACGCTCGTCCAGGCGCGGGATGACTACGACCGGAACGCGCCGCTCGTCAAGCGCGACTACGTGACCCAGCAGGCGCTGGTCGCCTCCAAGGCCAGTTACGACATCGCGGTCGCCACCGTCGGCGAGGCCCGGGCGGCGGTCGCGGTGGCGCGGGCCCAGGTCGACCTCAAGGCGGCGGCCGTGACCGTCGCGCGCACCAACCTCGACTACACCGTGATCCGGTCGCCGATCGACGGGATCGTCGTCGCCCGCAACGTGGATGTCGGCCAGACGGTCGCCGCGTCGCTCCAGGCCCCGACGATCTTCACGATCGCACAGGATCTGACGAAGATGCAGCTCTACGCCAAGGCGGACGAGTCGGATGTCGGCCGGATCCGCGTCGGCCAGGGCGTGACGTTCAAGGTGGATGCGTTCCCGCAGGATGTCTTCCACGGCGTGGTCAGCCAGATCCGGATGAACGCGACCACGGTGCAGAATGTCGTCACGTACGACGCGATCATCGATTTCGCGAATCCGGCGTTGAAGCTCTTTCCGGGAATGACCGCCTACGTCACGATTCCCGTCGCCAGCGTCCAGGATGCGGTGAAGGTGCCCAACAGCGCGCTCCGCTACCGCCCGGCGCTCCCCGCCGAGGCGATCCGCGCGCTCTACGAGAAGTATGGGATCGACGAGCCGGCGGTCCGGCGCGCGCGACCCAGTGAGGAGGCGGTCGTCTGGAAGCGCCACCCGGATGACACTGTCGAGCCGGTCCGCATCGCACTCGGCATCACCGACCACGCGTTCACGCAGCTCGCCGGCGTGCTCGCGGGCCACCTGGGCCCCGGCGACGAGGTCGTGACCGGGTCGTTCATCGCGGCCGCGTCCGGCGCCCGGCGGTAGCGGGCCCGATCGCCCGGCGGCGCGCTCACTCACCGAGGACGTCGGATGGACCAGGCCGTCAACCCGGGCGCCGTCATCTCCATCGAGGACGTCCACAAGTACTACGAGCTGGGCGAGACCCGCGTCCACGCGCTCCGGGGCGTCAGCCTCACGATCGACCGCGGCGGGTTCGTCGCCATCATGGGGGCGAGCGGCAGCGGGAAGTCGAGCCTCATGCACATCCTCGGGTGTCTCGACCGCCCGAGCGCCGGCCGGTACCTGCTGGACGGGACCGATGTCTCGGGGCTCGACAAGCGGACCCTCGCCGCGATCCGGAATCGGAAGCTCGGTTTCGTCTTCCAGGGCTTCAACCTGCTCGCCCGGACCACCGCCTTCGAGAATGCCCTCCTGCCGACGCTGTACTCGTCGCTCGACCGGGCCGAGCGGACGAGGCGCGCCACGGATGCACTGACGATGGTGGGGCTCGCCGACCGCGTGGACCATTTCCCATCGCAGATGTCCGGCGGACAGCAGCAGCGTGTGGCGATCGCCCGGGCGCTCGTCAATGGTCCGTCGATCCTCCTCGCCGACGAGCCGACCGGGAACCTCGACAGCCGAACGTCGGTCGAGATCATGGACATCTTTCAGCGCCTGAACGACTCGGGCCTCACCGTCGTCATGGTGACCCACGAGCCCGACATCGCCCAGTTCGCGCGCCGCATCGTCGTCTTTCGTGACGGCCGCGTGCGGCGCGACGAGCCGGTCCGCACCCGCCCGCTCGCCCGCGACGTCCTGGCGACGATGCCGACGCTCGAGGACTGAAGACACTCGGCCCGGGCCCGTTCGCCCCCTCGTCCGGCTACGGAGCAGTGCCGGGCGCCCGGGCGTGATCAGGGGACCGGCACGTTCCGGGGAGCATCACCCGCCGCCGCCGGGGGGGTGGCCGGCAGGCGGTGAAAGATGTCGCCCAGCCCGACGTCATCGGCGATCGCCACGGCGAGCGACATCACCCCGTTCGCGCGCGCCCCGTCGCCTGGCAGACCGCGCCGCTCGAGCGCTTCCCGACTCGCCGGCCGACCCATCGGCCGGCCCGCCAACTGCCGGGCGACGAGGCCAGTGCGCCCGGTCAGGCTTGACCATGGGCGTCCGACGCACGAGTGGTCACCGACGAGTCACGCGGCGAAGTGGGGGCTCGGCGGAGCTGGGCCAACCAGCGCCCGGTCTCGTCGTCGAACCGCGCGGGACAGGTCGCCGTGCGGCAGTAGGCGCTGTAGTCCGCTGCCAGGCGCCACGGCGGCTGCCGGAACAGGGAGTCGAGATACCCGGCCCCGTACCGATCCACCAGCGTCCGCGCCATCTCGGAGCCCACGAAATAGAAGCGCGCGTCATTGTCGCCGGAGAAGCCGATGCTGTCCGCCCTGCTCCACGGGAGTGTTCCGCGGCGCACACCGGCGAGCACACTGTCGAACAGGGCGAAGTTGTCGCGGATCCGCCCCGCCGACGCGTTCCGCTCGTACCGCGCACGCCACATGTCGATGTACGGGCCGTGTGCGGCTGAGGCAGTCGGATCGACGACGAAGTTCGCCGTGCCCTCCAGCGTCGTCAACTCCAGGAGGCGCAACGGAGGGCTCAGAGTCTGCGGGTTATTCACCGCCGCCGCCGCCCGTGGGTCAGCCGACGCCGAGGCGCGCTGCAAGACGTGATAGAGTTCGTGCGTCGTGTTCTGTACGAGACCCGGGAGGTCGCCGTGTGCCTTGTCGACGGCGACGAACAGGGACGGCTCGCCGGTACCGTCGACCACGAACCCGTCGGATGCGCCGCCCGCAACGAGATATATGGTGACCGCGACCGGGGGCCCCACCGGCCGGTATCGCTCGAGGACCGTCCGCATGCGAGCGGCGATCAATGGCTCATCGGTGCGCAGTCGCTCCAGCAGCGACCGCGTGACGCTCCGCGATGCGTAGACGCCGGCAAGGTCGAAGGCGCTCGCGGCCGACGTGTCCGACGGCGGGACCCGCGTCGCGACGAAGTGCTCGAGCGCTGACCGAAATGCCCCCCGGCTCAGCGAGGGCACGTACTTGACCGTGTTGTCCACCATCGCGCCGACGCCGGGAATGCGGAGCAGTGCCGCGACGTCGGTGTCCGTGAGCGACCGCCGATCGAGGGCGTCGGTCAGCGCGGTCGCCGCCGTCGCATCGAAGCGGATCGACAGGCGGCGATCGCCGGCGGATTCCATCGTGGCGTGCCGGCACCCGCCACCGAGCAGGACGATGGCGGCTGTCATCGCCCCGAGATACGCGGCGGCACGAGCCGGGCTGTGCTGCTGGTCCGGTCCTCGGTTCTTAGACAGGTGCGTCTGACCCCGCATGGCCCGTTGGACAGCGCCCCGCGTCCCGGAGTTTGTGCGGGCCGCCGCCCTGGTGTCTACGCTCGGGCGCGGTTGCATCGCGCGTCGGTGTCCGACTCCCGGTCGCCGCCCTGATCGGCCGACCGTAAGCCCCCACCGACGCCTCGCTGCGCGTCCACGCTCCCCGTCGCCCTAGCAGCGCGCGCGTGTCCCGGCGGCCGCCGGGCTCACCGTCACCACCGCGTCCACCGCGGCCGACCCTGGGACCGTCGACACCGACTGCACCTGAATCTGCGCCGGATCGACGCACCGGACATCGGGGAGTCGCGGCGGCGGGAGCTGCGGATCCGAGGACGCGAGCGCGAGATACTGCGCCAGGTCGAACCCCGACGACTGCTCGAGCATCGACTCGATGCGGGAGTGCGTGGCCTCGAGGAACGCCTTGAATGCGACATCGCTCGCCGGACCCGCTGCCGCGCGGGTCTCCGCGAGCCCCACCTTGTTGCCGCGGACGATCGGCACCCCCGACACGACGAGATCACCGGCCACGGTCGGAGTGAAGAACTGGTTGATCGCGTAGCTGCCATCGAGGTGGACCGAGAAGACGAGCCGCGGCCCCTCGACCGCCACGCTCGGCCGGCTGAGCGCGATGTCGTGGCCCCACGCGGCGCACGATGGGTTCGCCCGGCACGGATAGAACCGCCCGGAATCGGTGAACACCTCCCGCGCCATGAGCGACGTCAGGTCGGCCGTCGGCACACTCACCGTATAGGTCCGCATCGCCCGCGCGCGCGGCGCGGGCGCGCCCGTGCCGCCCCCGCCGCCCCCGCCACCCCCGCCACCCCCGCCCCAGCCGCCGAGCACGGCGGTCGCCGCCAGCCCCGCCACCCCCATCAGCCGCCGCGCGGGCGCGCGTACCCGTCCCGGCCGGTCGTCGCGTGGCCCTCGGTCGCTCACCCGCAACGCCTGTCGCCTGGCAATCCCCATCGTCTGGCATCTCCCCGAATCGAGTCCGCCCGACTATACCCCACCGTCCCGCCGATGTGACAGAGGCGAGGGTCAGCCCCCGGTCATGCCCTCGACCGGTCCGGCCACGCGGCTCCGGGCATGTGCGTCCGGGCATGTGCGTCCGGGCATGTGCGTCCGGGCATGTGCGTCCGGGCATGTGCATCCGGGCATGTGCGTCCGGGCGCGTGCGTCCGGGCATGTGCGTCCGGGCAGGTGCGTCCGGGCAGGTGCGTTCGGCCGCGGGCGCTCGGCGATCGCCCCCGGTCGCCCCCGGTCGCCCCCGGTCGCCAGCGGTCGCCCCGGCTACCCCTCGGGGGTGGCGTCCGACGCCCGGCGACAGGGAAGAGTGAAGCAGAAGATCGAGCCGTGCTCCGGGAACTCGGCCCAGGCGCGGCAGCCGAGTGCCTCGACCGTCTCGCGCACGATGCTGAGCCCGAGTCCGGTCCCGCGGATCCGGGCCGATTGCTCCGCCTGCGCCCGGAAGTGCCGCTCGAAGAGGCGCGGCCGGTCGTCCGGTGGAACGCCGAGCCCGTTGTCGTGCACCTCGACCACCACCTGACCGGCCACGCCCGGACGGTGCCCGACAACATGGCCGGTGACGCGCACCCAGCAGTGCGCCTGCGCCGGATCGGCGTACTTCGTGGCGTTCGACAGGAGGTTCGTCAGGCAGAGCTCGACCGCCGCCGCGCTCACCTCCACATTGGGCAGCCGGTCGTCGATCTGCACGTCGACGCCGGCCGACTGCGCCGCATCCCGCAGCTCGCGGGCGGCCTCCGCCGCCGCCTCCGGCAGCCGGACATGCCGCTGGTGCCGCGCGTCCGAGTCGGCGAGCCGCGTCAGCTCGAGGAGGTTGTCGAGCACGACGCGCGTCCCCGTGAGGTTGCGGACAACGATCCCGGCCAGTTGGAGGCGCTTCGGCTCGGTCACGAGCTGACCCGCGAGCAGCTCGCCCGCGCCGAGCGCCGCGCCGACCTGGTTGCGGACCTCGTGACTCAGCGCCCGGCTGAAGAGCCGTAGCCGTTGCTCGCGCTCGGCGACCCGTGCGCGCATGAGCTGGTGGAACTGGACCAACGCCGCCTGCTGGATCAGGGTCACCGCATGGAAGAGCCGCTGGCAGCAGGTCGCCAGCTCGCCGCGGATGCTGGCCGGCGGCAACGCATCGACCGTCCGCGACAGAAACGCGAACAGAATGCTGCCGAAGATCTCGAACTCCTTCAGGATCTCGTACTCGTCGAACCCCTGCGCGTGTCGGAGTGCCCCCAGCTCACGCGCCTTGAGCATCACGGCGGCGTCGGCACCGATCGCGAGCGCCGGCTCGGCGACATAGTCGGCGACGCCGTCGATCAGGATCGGCATGTGGTCGAGCGGATCGTCGCTCGGGAACACACGAGTCGGGTCGAGCGCCACCCGTTCACTGATCCGCGCCAGCCAGCGGCTGGTGAGATCGGTGCGGGCGTCACGCAGATGCTGCGCGACCAGGCCGGCGAGCGGGCACACTACTGTGGAATCCATCCTCGCACTCTCGCGTGCCACCGCCCAACGCAGGCTCCCCCGTCACGCGATCGCGGTTCGATGCGATCGCCCAGGGCCGGCTCCCATGCCGATTGCTGAGGCAAGAGGCATTCCATGGGGTGACCACGTGCCAGCCGGTGGCGCGTCCGGTAAATTGCGTCTCGTACCGCCGCACGAACCGCCGCACGTACCGCCGCAGGTATCGCCGCGTCTATCCACGCCCGCTTCCACCCGGATCCGCACGTCCGCGCCACGTCGGGGCACCTCGCAGGACATCGCGGCCGGTCGCGCCGTGGTTCCGCCCGCAGGGCCCGCGGCGCGCACGGTGCCCACAGTGCCACCACAGTGCCGACCACGGTGCCCGCCATGGTGCACGAGCATCACCTCACGGTCTCCCGGACCGCCCGGTTCTACACACTGGGTGAGCCTGGGCCTGCCGTGCGCGACGTGTGGATCGTCTGTCACGGCTACGGCCAGATGGCCGCGTCCTTCGTCAGGCGCTTCGTGCCGGTCGCGGCGCCGGAGCGTCTCGTCGTCGCGCCCGAGGCGCTCGCACGCTTCTACCTGGACCGGGCGCACGGCGGATCCCACGCTGCAAGCGCCGTCGGCGCGTCGTGGATGACGCGGGAGGACCGTGCGGCCGAGATCGCGGATCAGGTGGCGTACCTCGACGCCCTGAGCGAGACCATTTTGTCGCAGGTCGACCGCGCCCACGTCCGGACGACGGCGCTCGGGTTCTCGCAAGGGGCCGCGACGGTCTGGCGGTGGCTCGCGCACTCCGCCGTTCGCGTCGACCGGGTCATCTGTTGGGGGGCGGTGGTGCCGGACGATGTCCGGGTCCAGGACGCGCGGAGCCTGCGCCAGGCCTCGATCTGTCTCGTCACCGGGAACGCCGATGAGTTCGCGACCGCCGAGCGGCTCGCCCACGCCAGCGCGCAGTTGGCGGCGGCCGGCGTGCCGTCGGAGCAGATCACCTTCGAGGGCGGTCACCGGCTCGACGATGCGACCCTCCGCCACCTCGCCGGTGCGCTCACCGCCGCCGCCACGGGCCCTCCCGCCTTCCCGGCCGGCCCCGGCGATCCCTGACGTTCGTCGATACGTTCTCTCCTGCCCCTCGCCCGTTTCTCCCTTCCCCCGCCAACCCCCCGAGTCAATGACCGACCTCCGGTATCCGATCGGCAAGCCCGATCTCTCCGCGCCCCAGACACCCGAGCGGCGCGCCGGCTGGATCGAGGACATCGCCCGCGGCCCGGCCGCCCTCCGCGGCGCCGTCGCCGGGCTGTCGCCGGCGCAGTTGGATACGCCGTACCGCCCGGGCGGCTGGACGGTCCGACAGGTCGTCCACCACGTGCCCGACAGTCACGCGAACGGGTACATCCGCTTCAAGCAGGCGCTGACGGTCGACATGCCGACGATCATGCCCTACGACGAGGCCAAGTGGGCCCAGTTGTCCGACGTGCAGGCGGTCCCGATCGACGTGTCGCTCGCCCTGCTCGACGCGGTGCACACGCGCTGGCTGGCGGTGCTCCGTGCCATGCCCGACGACGCGTTCGTGCGGCGCGGCTATCGGCATCCCGAGCACGGGCGTGAGTACACGCTCGGGGAGGCGCTCGTCCTCTATGCCTGGCACAGTCGACACCACGTCGCTCACGTCACGGCCCTCCGGGCGCGGGAAGGCTGGGCCTGACCGTGTCACCCGGGCGGCCACGCTCCCACGGACGGGGGCCGGCGGAGGACCTGGCGCGCGGGCCAGGCGGCGCGCCGCCGCCCGCCGGCGCGTTCGGTGGCCGGCGCCGCCGGCCTCCGCCCGAACGGCCGCCGCGCCGCTCGGCCCTCGGGCTCATCCTGCTCGCCGCGGGCGGCTCGACCCGGATGGGGCGGCTCAAGCAAGCGCTCCCGCACGCACCGCCGGTGGGCGGCCGTCCGAGCGAGTCGCTCGTGCGACATGCCGCGCGCGCGGCGGTCGAAGCCGCGTTGCGGCCCATCGTGGTGGTCCTCGGCCCCGACGCCGACCTGCTGGCCGGCCAGCTCTCGGATCTCCCCGTGCACACGGTTGCGCACTCCGGGTGGGCGCGCGGGATCGGATCGTCCCTGAAAGTCGGGCTCGAGTGCCTGACGGCGCTCGCCCCGGGCACCGACGCCGTGATCGTCGCCGTCTGCGACCAGCCGCACCTCTCGTCGTCGGTGCTGACTCGGCTCGGCCGCGCCTACCGCGGGTCCTCGGCGGCGATCGTCGCCTCCGCCTACACCCGCGTCGCCGGCGTGCCCGCCCTCTTCGACCGGGCCGTCTTCCCCGAGCTGCGCGCCCTCGGCGACCGCGACGGCGCACGCACGCTGATCGCGCTCGACCCGGAGCGCACGCTCACCGTTCCGTTCCCACTGGGCGCGATCGATCTCGACACGCCAGAGGCCTACGAGCGCTATCTCGCGGGCCGGCTGGACTGACGGCTCGGATCCCTTCGTATCTTTCCCCGGGTGGACTTCGAGATCATTCGGGATCCGCTGTGGAACAACATCCGTGTCGACCCGTGCGCGATGCGGCTGCTCGACACCCGTGTCGTGCAACGCCTGCGGTACGTGCGTCAGCTCGGCCTCGCCTTTCTCGTCTATCCGGGCGCCACGCACTGCCGCTTCGAGCACGCGCTCGGGACATACCATCTCGCCCGACGAACCCTCGCCCTGCTCGAGGAGCGGCAGGACTCGGCGCTCGACGCCGGCGAATGCGGGGTCGTCCGCGCGGCCGCGCTCCTCCACGACGTCGGGCACTACCCGTTCTCCCACGCCCTGGAGGAGATCGGCGCGCCGCACCACGAAGTCGTGGCGGCACCGCTCGTCACCCGGGGCGACGTCGCCGCCATCCTCACCGCCGAGCTCGGTGCAGATGCGCCCGGCCGCGTGCTGGATCTCATCCGCGGCCGGAGCGCGAGCCCGCTTCAGGGACTCATCTCCGGGTCGCTGGACCTCGACAAGATCGAGTACCTCAAGCGCGACGCTCTCATGTGCGGTGTGCCCTACGGCGAGATCGACGTCGATCGCCTGACCCACTCGCTGGTCGTCGTGCCCGACCCGGACACGGGCGCGCGCACGATCGGCGTCGTGGAGAAGGGTCTGGCCGCGCTCGAGTCGCTCCTCTTCGCCAAGTATCAGATGTACCGGAACGTGTACTGGCATCACGCCGTGCGTAGCGCGACCGCCATGTACAAGCGGCTGGTCGGAGACGCGCTCGCCGCCGGGGCCCTGCACCCGCGGACGATCGTCGAGCTCACCGATGAGGGGCTCCTCGACCACCTTCGCCAGGTCCGGCCGCACCCACTGCTCGACGCGTTGCGCGAGCGGCGCCTCTACAAGCGCGGGCTCGAGTGCCCGGCCGCCGAGCTGCCCGGCGAAGCACGGGACGCGGGGGACGCGGGGGAAGTGGGGGAAGGGGGGGAGGGGGGGGAGGGGGGGACTGGAAGCGGCCCGGCGGAGTGGATCGCGACCGACAGGGCCCTGGCGGTGGCCGTCGAGGACTACCTCGCCCGCGCCGCGGGTCTCGCACCGGGCGAGCTCCTGCTCGACTATCCCGCCAAGACGCAGATGTTGGGACTGGACATCCCCGTGCGCCGGCGGAACGGCGCCATCCAGCGACTCACCGCGGCCGGACTCGACGGGTCCATCAATCTCCCGCTCCTCTCACACGCCCTGTACCAGTCGGCGCGCTGGCTCCGCGTCTTCGTCGCCCGTCCGGTCCGGATCGACGCGCAGGACGTGCTCGCGCTCGTCACCCAGCCCGCCGACCGCGTCCGCGCCCGGATCGGCGCCACCTGACCGCTCGCGCGCTCCGCTCAGCCGCCGGCCGCGATCGTGCCCGTGTTGCTCGGGGCGGTCGCGGTCGGCGAGACGACGAACCTGATGTACATCCCGCTCGGTGCGTGGCCGGGCACACCGCAGGCGATGAGGTAGTTCCCGGCCGTCGCCGCCACGAAGCTCATCGTGTCGTGCCCCGTCTGCGGCGCCAGCCCGTCCCCGAGATGGGCGGTGTACGCCCCCGGGAACGCCGGCTGGTCCGGCGCGTTCGGGACCGGCGTCTGGTCGGCGATGACGATGGCCGAGTGCGGGATCGCATCGTTGTTGCGCACGTCGAAGTGGACCTTCCACCCGAGCGGCACCGAGATCGTCTGATCCCCGGCCGATCCGCCGTTGAAGTTGAATCCGCCGCGCGCGCCGTTGAGGGCCGCGATCAGTCGGATCGAGACCGACTTCGCGCCGGCGTCGTACGAGACGAACCGATTGACCGGCGTGCTGTCGGCGCGTGCGGCGGCGGACGCCGGCGCGGCCCCGCCGGCCGCGCACGCCGGCGGGAAGGCGAGCGTGCCCGCCAGGAGGGGGAGGCAGGCGGCGGGGACGATCGAGAGGGGGAGCGGCATCGGTCGGAGACGACGAGCGAGAGTCGTGCCGGGCGCGACGTCTCAGGCCGTCCCCGGCACGGCCGCGCTCAGGCGCGCGGCCCCGCCTCGACCACTCGGCGATCGAGGCTCCCGGCGAACTTCTCGAAATTGGACCGGAACATGCCCGCCAACTTCCGCGCCTGGGTGTCGTAAGCCGCCCTGTCGGCCCACGCATCCCGCGGGTGCAGGACCGTGTCCGGCACCGCCGCCACGTGCGTCGGGACCGCCAGGCCGAAGAGCGGATCGGTGATCGTCGCCGCGTTGTCGAGCGAGCCGGCGAGCACGGCGCGTACGATGCTCCGCGTGTGCGCGAGTGACATCCGCGACCCGACCCCGTACGGGCCGCCCGTCCACCCCGTGTTGATGAGCCACACCCGCGAGCCGTGTCGGGCCAGCCGCTCCCCCAGCATCTTCGCGTACTTGGCGGCCGGCCAGACGAGGAACACGGCGCCGAAGCAGGCGCTGAACGTGGCCTGTGGCTCGGTCACCCCGCGCTCCGTCCCCGCGACCTTGGCCGTGTAGCCGGAGAGGAAGTAGTACAGGGCCTGCTCGGGGGTGAGCCGGGCGATCGGCGGGAGCACGCCGAACGCATCGGCGGTGAGGAGCACGATGTGTGTGGGATGTCCCGCCCGCCCGCTCGGCACGTGCGTCGGGATGTACTCGAGCGGGTACGACGCGCGCGTGTTCTCGGTGATCGACTGGTCCGCGTAGCGCACGGCCCGCGTCGTCGGATCGAGCACGACGTTCTCGAGCACCGTCCCGAACATCCTGGTCGTTCGATAGATGTCAGGCTCGCCCTCGGGCGACAGGTTGATCACCTTGGCGTAACACCCGCCCTCGAAGTTGAAGACGCCCTCGTCCGACCACCCGTGCTCGTCGTCGCCGACCAGCCGCCGCTCCGGATCGGCCGACAGCGTGGTCTTGCCGGTGCCAGAGAGGCCGAAGAAGAGCGCCGTGTCGCCGGTCGGGCCGACGTTCGCCGAACAGTGCATCGACAGCACGCCGGCCTTGGGCATGAGATAGTGCATGACCGTGAACATCGACTTCTTCAGCTCGCCGGCGTAGCGCGTGCCCCCGATGAGAATCATCCGGCGCTCGAGGTCGAGCACGATGAACGTGCCGGTCCGCGTGCCGTGCCGCGCCGGCTCGGCCTGGAACTCCGGCGCGTGCAGCACCGTGAAGTTCTCCTCGAACCCGGGCAGATCGCTCGGGGCCGGCCGGATGAACATGTTCCGAACGAACAGGGCGTGCCAGGCGTTCGGGGTGACATACCGCACGCGGAGCCGGTGCGCCGGATCGGCCCCGATGTAGAGGTCCTGGACGAACAGCTCGGGAGTGTCGCTGAGGTACGCGCGCACGTCGCTCAGCAACGTCTCGAAATGGCGCGGGTCGAGCGGTTGGTTCACCGATCCCCACTCGACGTCGGCCGCCGATGCCCCGGCGCGAACGATGAACTTGTCCTTGGGCGAGCGCCCCGTGTGCGGCGAGGTGACGGCCGCGAACGGGCCCATCTCGGCAATATGCCCTTCGCCACGCCGGACGGCCGCCTCGACGAGACTGGGCGGCAAGAGATTCCAATGCACGGCGCCCCGCGGCTCGATCCCCTGGCGCTGAAGCCCCTGCAACGGTTCGCGCTCGGCGGTTTTGATCTCCGCCGAGCCTGGTGCTCGGATATGGGTCGTCATTGTTTAAGGCTAGCGACCAAGCGGGCGCGACACCAGACGGCGGCGGCGGGCGCCGGCCGCTGCTGGATGCGCCGTCGATCGCGCGCGTGAAAGGAGGAGAGACCTCGACTGCAAGAAGTGTGGCCGCCACCCCGGGAGACGCGCCCGGCGTGGGCGACGCGCACGCGGCCGGCACGCGCGGGCGCACGGGTGGGCCGCACGGGTGGGGTGCACCGGTGGGCGCGCGAGACAGCTCCGAGCCGCGCTCCGCATCAGACCGCGAGATGATCGCCAGGCCGCGCGACCATCTCGTACAGCACCGGCATGAGGAAGATGCTGATCAGCAGCCGGGAGAAGAGGCCGCCGACGATGACCAGCGCGAACGGCCGCTGGGTGTCGGTGCCCACGCCGGTGGCCAGCGCCGCGGGCAGCAGGCCCAACGCGGCCACCAGCGCTGTCATCATGATCGGCCGCAGCCGGAGCAGGGCCGCCTGACGGGTCGCGTCGGCCACCGAGTAGCCCGCCAGCCGCAGCTCGTTGGCGTACGAGATGTAGACGACCGCCGTCTGCACCGAGACGCCGAACAGCGCCAGGAAGCCGATCCCCGATGAGACCGACATCGGCGTGTGCGTGATCGCGAGCGCCAGCACGCCACCGATCGGATCCGACAGGACGACGCCCAGCAGCGTGATGAGCGGAAACTTGAAGTTGCGATACAGCGCGAACAGCACCGCCAGGATGAGCGCCAGCGTCACCGGCAGCACGATCTGGAGCTGCGCGCGCGACGCCGTGTACTCCCGGTACTCGCCACCCCAGACGACGCGGTATCCCGCCGGGAGCGGCACCTGGCGCGCGACGGCCGCCTGCGCCTCCTCGACCGCACTGGCCAGATCGCGCCCCTCGACGGAGTACTGCACGCCGATGTAGCGCGAGTTATCCTCCCGATAGATGAACGCGGCGCCGTTCGAGATTCCGATCGTCGCCAGGTCACGCATCGGGATCTGCTGCCCGCCCGGGGTCGCGACCAGGATGTTCCCGATCGCCTGCGGGGTCTCCCGGAATTGCGGCGCCAGACGGACCACGAGGTCGAACACTTTCTCCCCCTGCACGACCTGCGTCGCCGCCTGTCCGCCGACGGCCGCCTCGATCAGGCCGTTGACGTCGGCGACGTTGATCCCGTAGCGGGCGATCTTGTCCCGGTCGATCCCGACCGTCAACGCCGGCTGCCCCAGCTCCTGCACGAGGGTCGTGTGCGTGATGCCTCGCACCTGCTCCATCGCGCGCTTGATCAGCTTCCCGCGTTCCTCGAGCACGGCGAGGTCCGGTCCGAACACTTTCACGTCGAGCGAGCTCTTGAGACCTGTCTCGGCCTCGTCGACGGCGTCCTCGGCGGGCTGGGTGTAGTTGAAGGTGATCCCGGGGAATGCCTGCAACTTGCGGTTGACGGCCTCGATCAACTGCGCCTTGGTGCGATAGGGGCCCCGCCACTCGCCGTACGGTTTGAGCCCGACGTAAAACTCGGCGTTGAAGAACCCGGTCGGGTCGGTGCCGTCGTCGGGACGTCCGTGCTCGTCGGCGACGATGGTGACTTCCGGGAAGGAGTGCAGAATCGCGCGGACCTGCGGCACGATCCGGGACGACTCGTCGAACGAGATCGTGTACGGCATCGTCGCCCGCACCCACAGCGCGCCCTCGTCGAGCTTGGGCATGAACTCGGCGCCGAGCGCGACCCAGAGCGGCGCCGTCAGCACGAGCACGGCGAGCGAGAGGGCCAGCGTCAGCCGCGGCCGGTCGAGGCACCACCGGAGCGCGCGCGAGTACTGGTGGCGGAGCCACTCGAACCCGGGGTTCCGACGCTCGCGGACCCCGCGCCCGAGCACCGCCTGGCAGAGCAGCGGGATCACGAGGAGCGTGACCAGCAGGGCGCCGATGAGCGCGTAGATCATGGTATCCGCCATCGGCTGGAACAGGCGTCCCGAGGGGCCCGAGAGCACGTAGATCGGCAGGAAGCCCGCCACGATCACGCCCACCGCGTAGACGATCGGCCGATCGACCTGCGCCGCCGCGCCGGCGATGACGTCGCGCACGGAGTAGCGCTGCCCCTGACGCAGCGCGAGCTGTCGATGGATGTTCTCTACCATCACGACCGATGCATCGACGAGGATCCCGAAGTCGATCGCCCCGATGGAGAGGAGATTGGCCGGGATATGTCGGAGGTCGAGGCAAATGAACGCGAACAGCAGCGACAGCGGGATGGTGATCGCGACGATCAGCCCGGCGCGCACGTCGTAGAGGAAGAAGACGAGCACCACCACGACCAGCAGGATGCCGCGGAGGAGGTTGTCCTCGACCGTGCGGGTCGTGAGGTGGATCAGGTCGCTGCGATCGTAGAACGGCTCGACGTGCACGTCCCTGGGCAGCGTCCGGTTGAGCCGCGCGGTCGCGGCCTCCACCCGGCGCAGGACGGTCTGCGCCTGCTCCCCCGTCCGCATCAGGATCACGCCCTCGACGGCGTCGTTCGCGCTGTCGTAGCCGAATTGCCCCAGCCGCGGCGCGTAGCCGATCACCACCTGACCCACATCCTTGACGAGGATCGGCGTGCCGTCCTTCACCGCGAGGACGATCCGACCGATGTCCTGAGTGGTGACGACCCGCCCGAGGCCGCGCACGTAGTAGAACTGCCCGCCCTCGGAGTAGAAGCCGCCGCCGGCGTTGTCGTTGTTCGCACCGAGCGACGCGGCCACCTGCGGCACGGTCAGGCCGGCGCCGGCAAGCTTCGCCGGGTCGATCAGCACCTGGTACTGCATCGTCGGCCCGCCGAGCGCCGACAGGTCGGCGACACCGGGCACCGCGCGATAGACCTTCGCGATGTCCCAGTCGTCGATCGTCTTGAGCTCCATCGGGCTCCGATCCGGGCTCCGCATCACATAGCGGTACACGAGCCCGGACGGCGACGACATCGGCGCGAGCGACGGCGTGACTCCCGTCGGGAGGTTGATGCTCTGGAACCGCTCGAACACCTGCTGGCGAGCAAAGTAGGGATCGGTGCCGTCGGTGAACGTCATCCTGACGTCCGACAACCCGTAAAGTGAGATCGACCGCACGATGCGGAGCCGCGGGACGCCGTTCATCGCGATCTCCGTCGGCACCGTGATCAGCCGTTCGACCTCCTCGGTCGCGCGCCCGGGCCACTGCGTGATCACCTCGACCATCGGGGGCGACAGGTCCGGGTAGGCGTCGACCGGGAGCCGCGTGAACGACCAGATGCCGGTGCCGATCAGCGCGAACACGAGGAGACTGATGAGCAGCGGCTGGCCGAGCGCTGCCCGCACGAGGCGGTCGGCAACTCCGATCGGTGCCCGGCCGCCGGCCGTTTCCGAGGGCATCTCCAGCGGATACGGGATCGGCGGGTCGGTGGCGCTGTCGCGGTCGGGGCGTCGCCCGCCCTGGCTCCCCGCGCCAGGCACCTCCGATGGCGGCGTCACTGGCTCTCAGCGAACTGAATGAACAGCGCGCCCTCGCTCACGATCCGGTCGCCGGCCCGAATGCCATCCACGACCTCGTACCGATCCCCGACGCGGGATCCAAGGGTGATCGCGCGTCGGTCGAAGCCGCCGTCCGGCTGGGCCACGAAGACGAACGGGAGGTTCTGCTCGTCGCGGAGAACGGCCGAGACGGGGACCAGCAGCCCCGTCTTGGGCGTCGCTGCCAGGATGGCGACGGTGACGTACATGTCCCGCTTGAGCAGCTCGTGCGGGTTGGGGACGACGACGCGCACCGCCGTCGCGCGGGTGGCGGTATCCACGAGCGCGGCGACGTAGTCGACGTGCCCGCGGAGCGTGTCGGGCCACGCGTCGGTCGTCACGAGCGCGGTCTCACCCTTGGTGACCGCCGACAGGTTGGACTCGAACACGTTCGCCATGACCCACATGGTCGAGAGGTCGGCGATCGTGAACGCCTGCGTCTGGCCGGCTTGCAGCACCTGTCCGGGGTTGATGAGCTTCTCCACGACCACGCCCCCGATCGGCGCCCGGATGACGCCGGGTGTCGGCGGGACGGGCCGGCCCTCGCGGATCGCGTCGATGGCCGAGGAATCGACCCCGAGCGCCACCATCTGCTGGACGGCGGCCTCGCGGTCGGCCCACGCTGACGCCGAGTCGGCGCGGGCCTGATCCAGGTCGCTGCGCGCGATCGCGTCGTTCCGAAAGAGTTGCTCGTCGAGCGTGGCGATGCGGGTGGCGTTATGGAGCGCGGTCTGCGCTTTCTGATAGCTCGCGATCGCCTGGGCGAAATCCGGCGACGTGACGGTGGCGAGCGGCGACCCCGGGTGGACGGTCGTTCCCGCGGTCACCAAAATCTGCGCGACCGGGCCCGAGATCTGTGAGATGACCGGGGTCGAGCGGTCGGCGTTGAAGGCCGCCGTCCCGGTGGTGGTGATCGTCGGCCGGAAGACGGATGGCTCGACGGTGACGGTGTGAATGCGCGCCCGTTGTTCCTCGGTGAGAAAGAACGCCGAGCTCGGGCCCGCGCCCGGTGAGGTCCGCGCCACGCCGGCCGGCGGGGTCGCCGCCGCGACCGACGGGTCGCGCGAGGAGGGTGCGGCGGCGGTGCAGGCGCTCGCCGCGAGCGCGGCCGCGACCAGCGGGGCCAGGACGGCCACCCGGACGGTCGCCGACGGTGTGCCGCACGGCCGGCTATCGGTCATGAGTCTCTCCGGTACGGAAGTCGGACAGCGGAGCGGCCGCCGCCCGTTCGAGATCGGCTTGGGCCGCGTCGGCCGCGGCCAGCGCGTCGGTGTACTGACTTTCGGCGGCGACCAGATCGGTCCGGGCCTGGAGGACGTCGAGCGCCGAGGAGCCGCCGAGCCCATAGCTCACCGATGCGATGCGGTACTCCTCACGCGCGGCGGGGAGGACCTGATCGCGCAGATAGAGCAGTTGCTGGCGGCTCGTCGCCGCCGTCGCGTAGGCCCCGCGCACGTCCTGGTCGATCTGCGCCCGCAGATCACGGTACGAGGCCTCGAGCTCCCGCTCGTGGTGCCGCGCCTGAGCGAGGTCGCCGGAGGTGTGCTCGAAGAAGAAGACCGGCAGTGGGACACTGAGCCCGTACTGCCAGGTGACATTCTGGTTCGGGATGTACGGGTCGGGCGCGCCGTAGTCCTTGACGACCCCGAAGAAGAGGTCCGGAATCCAGTACTCGCCGAGCAATTGGGTCGAGGCATGGGCGCCCGACTGCTGTGCGCGCAGCCCGGCGAGCTCCGGCCGGCCGCTCAGCGCGTGGGCTTCGAGCGGCGCGAGATCGGGAAGCGGCGGCGGGACGATCAGGGTGTCGGTCGGCGTGACCGGGGCCGGCAACGGACGGCCGAGGAGTCGGTTCAGCGACGCCCGAGCGGTGGCGATCGACAGGGCGTTGGCCAGGAGCGCGTTCTCCGCCTGCCCGAGCTGCACCTGCGCCCGCACGACGTCGAGCTTGGCGGCGGTGCCGGCGGTGTAGCGGGCCTGCGTCTTCTGGAGGAAATCGGCCGAGAGTGCTCGGCTCTCGAGGAGATCGGCCCGATGGCGGAGCGCGACGCGCAACGAGTCGTAGGTCTGGGCCGTCTGCGAGGCGATCTGTTGGCGGAGCGCAGCGACGTTGAACTCCGCGGCCCGCACGCCGGCCGTCCCGATGGAGTACTGGAGGCGGAACTTGTCGGGGAAGGGGATGCTCAGCGTCGCGCCGACCGGCTTGTAGGCCGGCGACCCTGCCTGGTTGGTGATCGACGCGGTGCCCACGGGGTCGGGGATGGCGATGTCCTGGACCCGCTGCGCGCGCGCTTCGGCCGACTGCTCGCGGGCGACCGCGAGCTGTGGGTTCCTGGCGAGCGCCTGAGCGACGGCCTGCGCCCGGGTCAGTTGGAGTGTGTCTCGGCTACTCGTGTCCGCGGCCCGAAAGCCCGCCAGCGCCGCGCGCGACGCGTTGCCGGCGCTCAGCTCCCGGACCATCGTCGCCGTGTCGACGAGCGGGAGCGCGGTGGCCGCGCGGAGGCCCGGCCGGCCGACGGCGACGGTGTCGCGAACCCGACCCGTGTCGCGCGGAGGCGGCGGGTTGGTCGTCTGTTGAGCACGTGCGGCCTGCGCGATCAGCGCGGCTGCGTACAGTGCAATCGAAGAACGCATGGTCCCCTGGCGTGAGTGGGCCGCTCCCCCGTGGGAGCGGCGGATCCTCACGTCAGGGGCGGCGCTCGCGGCCCGTTGGAGCCGATGGTCCCCGTGGCGGGGTGAGGATCGGTGCGGCCGCGGGGGCCGTCGTGCCGCGGGTCCGGGGCGCCCAGCGCGAGGGAGGGTCGCGCGGACGCGAGCGCCTGGAGCCCCTGGGTCGCGCAGGCGACACAGGTCGCCTCGTTGTGCGCATGGTGCGTCTGCGTGCCGCCCCGCTCCACGTGCGCCGCGGCGCTCCGGCCACGCGATGCGTGCGCCAGCGGAGCCAGGACGAGGGTGAGCTGACCCACGACCGCCAGCAGGCTGACGAGCACCCGCCAGCGGCGACGTCCCGCTCCCTGGGGCCGGGGCCGTCCGGCGGGCCGACGGCGGCCGGAGTCTCCCCCGTCCTGGGGGCAGCCCGCGCCGCTGTCGTCTCCCGATCCGCAACCGCGCACGTCTCTCATACGCGCTACCGGCCCGAGGCGTTCCGACATTCAGGAAAAGATGGGGGATACACCCCCCCCGGCATAGGCGCGGAGGCGTGCCAGCATCCGGGCGTCGGTCGCCGTGGCGTCCCCCAGCTTCGGGGTCTCGATGACCTTGGGAAGGGCGGCGAGCCGGTCGTCCATCATGATCCGCTCGAACACCGGGGGCCCGAGTTGTCCCTCGCCGATCAGCTCGTGCCGGTCGCGGCGGGAGCCCAGGCCGAACTTCGAGTCGTTCAGGTGGAGGAACCCGAGCCGATCCCACCCCAGCTCGTCGCCGGCCTCGCGCCACACGCCGGTGAAATCGCCGACCAGGTCGTAGCCGGCGGCGAACAGGTGGCAGGTGTCGGCGCAGACCCCGAGGCGGGCCCGGTGCGCCGGGCCGACCGCCTCGATCAGGGTGCCCAGCTCCGCGAACGTGGCGCCCAGCACGGTGCCCGCGCCGGCGGTCGTCTCCAGGAGCACGCGGACCCGGCCCGGCGACGCCTCGAGCGCTTCGGCCAGCGACTCGGCGTTCCGCGCGAGCCCCGAGGCCCGGTCGTCGATGTAGTTGCCCGGGTGCGCGACGATGACATCGAGGCCCAGCGCCTCGCTCCGGCGCAGCTCGCCGACGAACGCGTCGACGGACCGGCGGCGGAGGACCGGGTCCGGCGACGCGAGGTTGATCAGGTAGCTGCCGTGGGCGGCCGTGATGCGCACGTCGGTCGCCGCCAGCGCCTGGCGAAAGGCACGGCACTCGTCGTCCCCGCAGACTCGTTCCGCCCAGCGGCTCGCCTGCTTGGTGAACAGTTGCAGCGCGGTCGCGCCGATCGCCCTGGCCCGGGCCGGCGCCTCGGCGACCCCGCCGGCGCTCGAGACGTGGGCCCCGAGCGGTCCCCGATCGGCGGTCGCGCCACCCGGGGCGCCACCCGGGGCG
>JAJPIS010000019.1 GCA_021324635.1 Gemmatimonadota bacterium | reverse complement strand
TGCGCGTCGCGGGCGGCACGAATGCCGCCAGGCATCCGTGCGGGATGCGATCGGCGGGCGGCATGAATGCCGCCAGGCATCCGTGCGGGATGCGATCGGCGGGCGGCATGAATGCCGCCCCTACGAGGACACCACGGTGGCCCGCCCCCGCCGTTGTTGTTCCCGGTGCAGGGGCAATTCGCAACGCGAATTGCCCCTGCACCATCAAAAAAAACCCCTTCCTTTGGTGGCCGCGGGACGCGGAACCCGCGGCGAAATGCGGGGCCAGGCATCCGTGCGGGATGCGATCGGCGGGCGGCATGAATGCCGCCAGGCATCCGTGCGGGATGCGATCGGCGGGCGGCATGAATGCCGCCCCTACGACGGGGCGGCCTGGCGGCCGCCCCTACGACGACGGCGACGACGACGGCGGGGCCTGACCGGCTTCGCACCCCAGGCAGAGATCGTGGCCGCGGAAGGTGCAGATGAGGCAGAGAAACGTGCCGCAGCCGCGGCACGGATACCCCTCCGACGCCCGCTCCTCCTTGCCACAGCGCCGGCAGACCATCGCGTCGCGCTCCTGAAGCGCCGGCCGCTCGGATTCCCCGCGGTCGCTCATAGCCCGTACGCCTTGATCTTCTTGATCAGCGTCGCGCGCGAGATCCCGAGCTCGCGCGCGGTGTGCGTCCGATTACCGCCGTGCGCGCGCAGCGTGCGCTCGATGTGCCCCCGCTCGACCTCCTCCAGCGACTTGGGCACGTGGTGCTCGTGCGTCGCCCCGGCGCTCTCCCGCACATCGACCGGGAGGTGCTGAGGGCCGATCTCCGACTGACCGCGCGCCATGATCATGGCGCGCTCGAGCACGTTCCGCAGCTCGCGGATGTTCCCCGGCCACCCGTAGCGCAGGATGCGCTCGAGCGCCGGCTCGCCGACCGCCGTCGGCGCGTCCGGCAGGATCGGACGCAACTCATCGATGATCCGCCCGACCAGCTCGAGGAGATCCTCGCGGGAGCGGGCCCGAAGGGGCGGGAGATACACCGGCATGACGTTCAACCGGTAGTACAGATCCTCGCGGAACGACCCGGCCGTGACCTCGTTCACGAGATCCTTGCTCGTCGCGGCGACGAGGCGCACGTTGGCGAAGATCTCCTGCGTGCCCCCGACGCGGCGGAAGGATTTCCCCTCGAGGACGCGCAGGAGCTTGGGTTGGAGCTGCGGGTCCAGATCGCCGATCTCATCGAGGAACAGCGTGCCGCCGTCGGCGACCTCGAACAGGCCCGGCTTGAGCTCCCGATGCGCCGGTGTCCCGTTGCCGTTGCCGTCACCACCCCGGTCCTGCCCGAACAGCTCGACGTCGAGCGAGCTCGCCGTCAGCGCGGCGCAGTTGACCTCGACGAACGGACGCGTCGCGCGGGGGCTCCGGGCGTGGATCAGCTCCGCCACTCGCCCCTTGCCCGAGCCACTCTCCCCGATGAGGAGCACGGTCGTCCGGTCGCTGGCGGCGATCATGTCCGTCTGCGCCGCCAGCTCCTGCATCGGGCGCGACACACCCAGCGAGAGGGCCGGCGTGCCGGCGCCATGACGCGACGCCAGATATCGGTTCATCTGACGGAGCCGCGCTTTCTCGAACGCCCGCTCGGCGACCACGCCGAGATGATCCAGCTCGACCGGCTTGGTGAGAAAGTTCTCCGCTCCGTTCTGCATCGCCTGCACGGCCAGCGGCACATCGCCGTACCCGGTGATCATGATCACCACCGGATTGTTCTCCCGCAGACGCGCCAGCACGTCGAAGCCGGTCATGTCGGGCAGCCGGACATCGAGGAGGACGAGGTCCGGTCGGATGCGCTCGAACTGGGTCACCGCGTCGGCGCCGCTGTGTACGGCCGTGACGACGTGACCGCCCGCTCGCTCGAAGAATGCCCCGAGCGCTTGGGTGATCGACGGCTCGTCGTCCACGATGAGTACTGACGGCATCCGGCGCTGGCTCGTGTGCTGGTGAGTCCGATCCGATGACCTGGTGGTCCCGCTCCCCTCCGCCCCTCCCACCATCCCGGACGCCCGGCGGCGCCGCGCCCGTGTGCTTCTATTCCCCTCCCCCTCCCCCTCCCGCTGCCCGTCCGGCCGCGGCCCACCGCCGCGGCACGAGCAACTGCGCCGCCAGCGGCTCCACCGCGATCTCGAACGGCGTCTTCCCGAGCAGCTCGCCGTCCGCCTGGACCATGCGCGGTGGGTCCGTCTCGACCCGGAAGTGGCGGCCCGCGCGATACAGCATGCACGGGTCGGCGCGAAAGTCCTTTCGGAGCAGCTTCCAGGCTACCCGGACCGCGTCGCGCGCGGTTCCTGGTGAGAAGACGCACAAGTCCAGCTTCCCGTCATCCTGCCGGATTCCGGGGCCCAGGCGAATGAGGTCGTTGAGGACGGCGCCGAAGTTCGCGACCATGACGGCCGAGGCCAGCCGCTCGATCGGCTCGCCGTCCACCCAGACGCGGGCCAGGAACGCCTGCCGGCGGAGCACGGCCCGGGACCAGCTCAGCACGTACGCCCCGACCCCGAGCTGGCGCTTGAGCGTCACCGAGGCGTCGGCGATCATGGTGGCGTCGACCCCGACGCCGGCCGCGAAGGCAAAGCGCCGGCGCAGTCCCGGCCGGGCGCCCGTCAGCACGCCCAGGTCGACGCTGGCGTTGACCCCCCCGAGGAGGCTCGGAACCGCCCGCCGGACGTCGAGCGGGATACCGAGCGTCCGGGCGATCAGGTTGCCCGTCCCGCCGGGGAGGATGCCGACCGGCGGACCGCCGTTGCCTGCCAGGGCGCCGACCACCTCCATGGCCGTGCCGTCCCCGCCCAGGGTGAAGATCACGTCGTAGGCGGCGGCCAGCGTGGCCGCCAGGTGCGCACCCTGGCCGGCGTGCGCCGTGGACACCACATCGCAGGAGACGTCGGCCCGGGCAAAGGCCCGCAGCGCCCGGCGCTGAAAGTGCGCGCCGCGGCGGGAGGCCGGATTGACGACGAGGAGGGCGCGCGCGAACCGTGGGGCCCGGCCGGCGCCGGCCGCCGGCTCCCCCCGCACGCCCGGCCCCCGGGCCGGGGGCGGGGGCAGGGGCGGCTCGAGCGGCGGGACGGGGGGATGGCGCCCCGCTGTCGTGCCACCGGCCGTCATCAGAACTGCCAGGTGTGGAACAGGTCGAGCCCCCATTGCCGGGGTGTCGTGACGAAGCTGCGGCTCAACGCGCCTTCCGTGCAGTAGATGCCGGAGGTGCCGGGCTCGGAGCTCGCCGCGAGCGAGAAGCTGCGCGTCAGTTGCTGCTCGAGGCGGACGCCGATCTGTGAGGCGGTGGCGCCGGCGGTCCCTGTTCCGGCCCCGTTGCCCGCCAGCGTGCACACGCCCAGGTCGGCGCTCAGGAACGTCGAGCGGCCGAGCTGCTTGCCGGCACCGATGCGGGTCGCCGAGAGCGCGGTCGCGAAACCGTTCTGGGTGCCGGACGGGTCGTAGCCGGCCCCCGTCTGCACGTTCACGTAGTCGAGCCAGCCGCCGGAGAGGCGGCTGCTGATCGCCGTGCCCAGCGTCGGAAGCACGAAGTTGGCGACCTGCGCACCCGTGCCGCCGGGGGTGCCCTGCCCCACGGCGAACGACTGTTGCCCCGTGATCAGGTAGCTGAGCAAGTCCGACTGCGAGAGCGACAGCAGTGAGTCGGGACTGGTCAGGCGGACCTTCGGATCGGAGAGCGGGCCGAACAGGATGATCTCGATCGGGACCTCGGCGCTCACGCTCCCCGTGGCCGTCGACGGCGGCTGGCGGACCACGTAGCGGGCGTGGATGTCGAGGTCCGGGTCGATGTTGGTCGTGCCCGTGAACCGGACCGATCCCGTGTCGACGGTGAAGCTCCGCTGGACGATGCCGAGGTTGAGCCGGTACGTCCCCCGCGCCGCGATGAGCGTGCCCGAGAGGGCCAGCCCGCGCGTGGAGTCCCGGCCGGTCGGCGCCGTGGTCACGACCAGCGGCGCGGCGGCGGTGGTGAGATTGATGTTGGCCTCGGACGAGCGCAGCCAGACATCGTTGCCGAGCGCGATCCGCACCCCTTCGAGACTCAGATGCTGGAGCAGGCGCGGGGGCGCGGCGGACAGCAGCGAGCGGTTGACGAACTGCGACGTGTCGACCAGGTCGTAGAACGACGGGTCGTCGAGGCTCACGACCTTCTTCTGGGTCAGGATGTCCGGTAGGAAGATCGTCCCGCGGTCCACGACCGCCGCGCCCGAGACGTGGGCGGCCGAGAGCTGCCCGACCAGGTGGAGCGGTGCACCGGGCTCGGTCGAGAGCGCGACGTCGGCAACCCGAGGATTGCTCATCGCGTGGATGTCGGTCGCGGCGAGCGTCAGGTCGAACCGCGGGTCGTCGAGGTCGGCGAACGTGAGCCAGCCGCGTAGCGTGGCCCGCCCGTGCGTCTGCCCCTCGAGGCTGCCGATCGTCAGGTCGCGGACGGCGAGACTATCGCCGGTGAGGTGCAGGTCGGCATGCATGCCGATGAACCGCACGCCCAGGCGTGGGAACCCGGCCTCGCCGTCGGTGAGGCGGACATCCCCGTTCAGGGTCGGGTGGCGGGGCGTCCCGCCGATGTCGATGTGCGCCTGAAACACCCCACGCGGGTTCTGGAGCGTGGGGTAGATCGTCGCGAACGCGGCGAAGCCGACGCTGTCGGCGCGCACCGAGCCGCGGAGCGAGTCGTCGAGCAGCCGCGGCACCCCGCGCGCGAGCGCCAGGTCCATCGGCACCGAGACGAGCGCGTGCAGCGTCGTGTCGTGCCGCTGCACGAGGTCACCGTGTACCAAGAGGCGGCGCGCGTCGTAGGCGCCGTGCACGAGCAGCTCCTCGAGCCGGACATCGCCGAATTCGGCGCTATCGAGGCGCGTGTCCAGTGTCATCGTCGGACGGGCACGGTCGCCGCCGACCGTCATCTGCCAGCCAGCCCGCCCGGCGTAGGTCGCCGGCGATTGGAGCAGCTCGCCCACATCCGCGAGGGCGACGCTGTCGCCGGTGAAGGTCGCCGAGATGGCGCCGGCGTCGGGAACGAGGGCGCGTGCCGCGACCGTGCCGGCGACCCCGTGCATCACGAGGCTGTCGAGCGCGATACCGGCCGTGTCCCGCGTGAAGTGCGCCGGCGCCGCCAGGTGCCAGGCATCCTGCGACGTGATGACGTCGAGGGTATCGAGCGCCAGGTGGAGCGCGCCCGGCGATCGCGCCAGCGTGGCGGCCGCGGTGGCGTGCGGCCCCGTCGATGTGGTCACCGTCAGGCCGAGTGCGGTCGGCGCCGGGCCGCGAAACTCGGCCCCGACCGTGATCCGGTCGAAAGCCACCGTGCTCGGGGCGCTCACCGTCGCCCCGTCGAGCGTCAGCGAGGCGTCTCCGAGGAGCGGGCCGCGGATCCTGGGCAGCGTGAACGCGCCCGTGAGGCCCCGGACCGTCAGGCCGCCGACGCGCACTCCGTTGCCGCCGATGGCGCCGGAGGCGGCGAGCGAGTCGATGGATCCGGTGAGCGCCGCCGTGACCCGGATCGCGCCGGCCAGCGGATCGGGATGGGTCGAATCGGGAGCGGACTCGCCGACCAGGTAGCGCCGCCAGCCGCCCAGCGAGTCGGTGGTGAACGCCAGCGCCAGCGAGTCGCGCAGCTCCGGGGCGAGCGCGAGTCCACCGCTGCCCGTGAGCAGGCCGCCGCGCGACTCGACGCTGAGCGAGTCGACGCGCAGCCGCGCGTCGCCGAAGCGGCCGACGAACCGTCCCGTGTCGAGGCGCACCCGTCCGATCGAGGAGCGCGCCAGCGTGCCAGTGATCGCACCGTTGAGGGCCGGGAGGGAATCGCCGCGGAGGTCGATGTCGATCCGCCCGGTGAGGCCCGTCTGCGGAAGCGAGTCGTTACCGAGGATCGCCTGGGCGTCCACCTCGGAGAGGATGAGCGCGCCGGATGCGGAGAGTCCGGGCGATGTCGCATCCACGTGGCCGTCGACGGCGAACGCCCCCGGCGCCCCGTTGAGCTGGGCGGTCACATCGAGGTCGCCGAGGGTCCCCTGGAGCGTGACGGGGCCGGAGAACTCTCCGCGCAGCGGCAGGCTGGGGTACGACCGGGCGAGCGTCGTGAACGAGATCGGCTGCGCCGAGAGCGACATGTCGTAGCGCGCGACCGAGTCGGCGAGCGTGAAGCGGCCATCGCCCGTGATCCGCTCGGGGACCGCGCCCCCGTCGGTGTGCGTCACGTCCGCGTCGGCGAAGCGGACATCGTTCCAGACGGAATCCACCGTCGCCACCCCCGACACCACCCCGTGGAGGCGCGGAAACTCGGGCAGGACCGCCTGCGGCGTGCGGAGGTCGAGCCGCGGGACCCACAGACGGAAGTGGTGAAAGGCGAGCAGCGCTGGGTCCGAGACATCGAGCTCGCCGGCGCCCGCGAGCCGGGTGGTGGCACCGGGGACGTGGGCGTCGTGTAGCGTGAGGTCGGCGCTGTCCACGCGCCAGCGGGTGAGCGGCCCGCCCGGTCCGCGGACGCGACCCGTCCACTGGCCGGCCCAGGGAACCGGGAACGGCTTCCCCCCGCCCAGCACCCGGATGAGCGCGAAATCGACCGGCGCCGCCTCGAGGGCGACATTCTTGATCACGAGCCCGGGCCGGCCCGTCTCGAATGTCATGTCGCCGCGGAGCCGCGACGCCGTGGACCGGAGATCCATGTCGTGCACCGCGAAGTCGGTGATGTCCGGGTTGGCGTGGTCGGTCAGGATGTCGATGACCGCCCGCCCGCCCCCGGTACGCGGCAGATTGGGGTACACCCACGCGATGTCGGCGAGCGCCATCGAGTCGCTCGTGAAGTGCAGCGTGTAGATCGGCGGGCGCCCCGACCCCACGGCGACCTTGCCTTCCGCCTGGAGGACCGAGCCTGGCAGCTCGACGTGGGGGAGGACGGCGCGGAGCGTGTCGTGGGCGATCGTCACCCGGCCGCGCGCGCGGGCGATCCTGAACGGCGGGAAGAATTCGTCGGCATCGAGGCGGGAGATCTGCACCGCGACCCCGACGCTGTCCGGGTCGACGATGCGCGCGTAGGGCGACTCCAGCTCGAGCCCGGTCCAGGAGAACGTGCGCATGAGCCCTTCCGGTTCGCGGACGAGCCCGTAGTGCGGCCGCCGGAGTCCCTCGCGCACGGCGCTGTCGCGGCGCGGGCCGGGGAGCGAATCCTCGGGACTCCAGCGATTGCTGTAGTAGAAGTCTCCGCCGTGGATGGCCACATTCGTGGCGACGATGAAATCGCCGAAGCCGCGTGCCTGCGGCTCGGGCAGCCGTCGCGATGGCGGGAAGATGTGCTGGAAGTTCCAGGTGCCGTCGTGGTGATGCACGAGGCGGACGTAGGGCCGGTCGAGCTCGAGCCGCTGGAAGAGGATGCGGCGGTCGGCGAGGTCGCGCGGGTCGTACTCGGCGTGGACGCGGCGCGCCGCGAAGAAGATGTGACCCGTGGGATCACGCAGCTCGACGGAGTCGATCGTGATCCCCGTGAACAGGGTCCCCTCGATCCGGCCCACGTAGACACTGCCGTGCACGACGCGCCGAAGCTCCGCCAGGGCGAGCGTGCGGATGTGCGCCCGCCCCCAGTCCGTCTGCGTGACGGCCAGGATCGCCGCCAGCCCGACGATCCCGACGACGACGAGCAGCAGGGCACTGAACGCGACGACCAGCCGGCGGCGGATCACTCAGAAGGCCTGTCCAATCGAGATGTTAAATGTCAACTGATGGAAGAAGCCTTGCGACTGGAGGGGCCGGTACGTCGCCGGACAGGCCGCCCCCGGCTGCTGCTCCGGGATCTGGTAGACCTTGCCCCCGAGCGTCACCGCATGCGTGGTCACGGGGATGGTGTTCCCAGGACTGACGCAGTAGAGGGGTACGGCGTTAGCGGCGATCGCCGCGGCGTTGAAGTAGGCCGCCCCGACGGGGAGTAGATAGGGATTGTAGCCGATATCGACGCGAAGTGGGCCGACGGGGGTGAAGGCCCGGATTCCGAGCCCCGGCGTCCAGAACAGGCCGTGGATCCGGGAGACGCTCCCGTTCCAGACCTGCCCCGCGTCGCCGAACGCGGCCCACTGGAGGAGGCTGCGAAAGAAGCGCGGCGACCGGTACTCGAGGTTGGCGACGACCGACCAGTTGCCGCCCTCCGGGACCACGCGCTGCCCCCGGCCGCTCGGCGTCAGCCGGTACACCGTGTCGCCGTTCGCGAGCGTCGTCTCCGGCGGGGTCGTGAGCGGCGTGTTGGGGATGTAGACCACGGGCCCGAGCTGGTTCTGCACGAAGCCGCGCACCGTCGTGGGGCCGCCGGCGTAGAGCCGCTCCTGCGGCGGGATGAAGCCGCCTCCCTCGCGGCCCTGCGCCACGACGGCACCCAGTCGGAGCCGCGCCGCGAGCACGGCGCCGCTCGATAGCCCGAGGTAGCCGGCGGCGTCGACCGACGCCCAGTCGAACTGGAGCCGGGGGGAGGAGCCGAGGTATTGCGAGCCGACCCGTCCCTCGGTCTGGATGAGCGAGCCGGCGTGGGGATCGTCGACGTTGTCGCGCCGGTCCTGGTCGATGATCACGCCGCCATACGCGAACGGCAGCAGGGCCTGGAGCGGGACGATGTCCTGGGGCTGGCACAGGTTGAACACGGCGCAGTAGAGCGCCGGCTGCGCCGTCGTGCGCCCGTACTCGAACTGGTACTCGGGCTGGATCGTCGTGGAGGCGGTCAGATGCCGGGTCAGCGTGACCGACCCGCCGACGGGCACCGACCGGACGTAGGCGTTGTACTCGGACTGCCGCTGGCTGAAAATCGTCGCCGTCGGGTCGAGGTGCGACCCGAAGAGGACGGGGGTCCGGAACGCCGCCGACGCGCTGTAGTTGAGCGTGTCGCTGTAGATGTCGTTGCGGGCCTGGGGGCAGAGACCGGGCGCGAAGCCGAACGGGTATCCGATGCCCACCTTGGTGACGCTCGCGCTCAGGCGGAGGAGATCGAGGCCGCCCAGGAAGTCGCGGTTCGCGTACTCGCCGCGGGTGCGGAAGCAGTCGAGCGTCGCCCACCCCGCCCCGAGGCGGGCCGTGTGCAAGTAGCCCTCGACCACATCGGCGTGCACGTCGACCGTCGAGTCGTGGCCGCCCGGGGCGGGCGCCGAATCGATCGCCACCCGGATGTGCTGGAACGCATCGGTCTGGATGAGCGCGCGCTGCGCGCCGACGAGATCGCTCAGGCGGTACAGGTGGCCGGCACGGATCCCCATCACCCCCGTCACCGCCGAGGGCGCGATCGACGGCTCCTTGCCGGCCTGCCGGGGCTGGACGGTCGCGATCACGCGGCCGAAGCGGGCCTCGGGACCAGGCACGACGGTGAACGCGACCGTCGCCGACCGGGTCGGGACATCGCTCGAGTCGTGGGGCAGGACGTCCGCGTAGGGAAAGCCGTTGTTGCGGAGTCGCTGCGTCAGGGTATCGATCGCGGCGGCGATCGCGTACTTGTCGAACGGGCCGCCCCGGCGCACCGGCAGGTTGCGCGTGATGCGGCGCTCGACGCCTGCAGCGAGCGAGTCCAGGCCGGTGATCGCGAGTGATCGGATCCGGATCGGCTGGCCCTCGCGGATCCGAAAGACGGCGTCCACCACGTGCGGTCGGACGGGGCGGAGCGCCGTATCGACCTGCACATCGGGGTAGCCGCTGTTGCGGTAGAACAGGATGAGTCGCAGGCGATCCCGCGGGAACTCGGCGCGGTCGAGGCAGCGCCGGGTGCCGAAGACCCCCAAGACGCGCTGGATCCAGCTCGACGGCGTGGTGACGATCAGTTGGGCGAGCGTCGAGGCGTCGAAGGCGTGGTTGCCGGTGATGGCGAGGCGCCTGACCTCGGTGTCGCCGGGGCCGCAGGTGAGGTCCTGCGCCCGGATCGGCGCCGCGGCGAGCGACGCGGCCAGGATCGCGACCACCGCTGGCACGACCCCGGTGACCCGGCTGAACCGGGCGACCCGGGTGACCCGGGTGACCCGGCGCGCTGCTCGCGGGGGGGCCGCCCGGCGACCGCTCCGCCGCAGTGGAGTACGCAGCGTAGGCCGCTCAGACAGCGTTGACGAGGACCGTCCCCGCGCCCTGTTGCTTGGCCCGCCGCTTGGCATCGGCGGCGAGCTCGCCGAGATGGCCGATCGAGACCCACTGGTGCGGGCGCATGAGCACGATCGCGGCCGACATGGCGGCGATCGGGAAGGGCCGCGGCAGGCCGTCGCGATCGATCCCGTCGAACGCGCCCCGCTCGAGCGTGTCGCACCCGACGACGCCGCCGATCACATCCCGGAACCGGCGGCCGCTCTCGCGCACCACGCCGGCCGCGCGATCGAGCGACGTCACGACCAGGAAATCATCGCCGCCGACGTGGCCGACGAAATCCGCCGCGTCGCCGACCGCCGCCACCGCTTCCAGCACCGCGGTCCCGGTCCCACGGATCACGGCATCGGCGGCGGCGAAGCCGAACGTGTCGGCGAACGGCTTGAAGTAGTCGATATCGAGGTAGCAGACGGCGAACGACTGCTCGGCGCGGACCCGCCGCATGATCTCTTCCTCGATCGCCCGCCCGCCCGGGAGCCCGCTCGTGGGGTTGCGGTCGGCCTCGCGGCGCACGAGGCGCAGCAGGGCGTTGACGCGCGCCTGGAGCTCGCGCGGATCGAAGGGCTTGGCCAGGTAGTCGTCGGCGCCGGCTTCGAACCCCTCGACCTTGCTCTCGATGTGCCCTTCCCCGGTGAGCATGAGAATCGGGATCCGGGCCGTGAACGGATTGGCCTTGACCGTCCGGCAGGCGTCGAGGCCGCTGATCCCGGGCATCATGACATCGAGCAGCAGCAGATCCGGCTCCCGCTCCTGGACGGCCGCCAATACGGCGCGGCCGTCGGGTACGAGCCCCACCTCGTGCCCGGCCGACGAGAGGACCGCGCGCACCATCAGCCGCATGTCCTCGTGGTCATCGGCGTACAGGATGTAACTCACCGTGTCCGTGGCAATCAGCGTCTCGGGGGAGACCGGGAAAGTTCTCGCGCGCCGGCCGGCACTGTCAACCGGGCCCGCGCGCGCCGCCGCACGGGTAGGACGATCGACCGCGCCGAATCACGACGCGGCCCGCGGCGCGCGACGATCGCCGATGCGCGCCAGACCGGCGCCGATCGGCGCCGCGGGGCGCCGATGCGCGCGCGCGGCCGCCTCAATCATCCGTTTGCCCGAAGAGCGCCATGTTGGAGCTGTGCCCCGGGGCGACCTTCTTCTCCGGATAGATCCAGTGGACCGCCTGGTTGACGGCGGTGGCCGCTTCGCCGAAGCCGGTGGCGATGAGCTTGAGCTTCCCGGGGTAGGTGGTGATGTCGCCGGCCGCGTAGAGTCCGGGCCGGCCCGTCTCCATCGTGCTCGACACCACGATCTCGTCGTTCGCCAGCGTCACGCCCCACTCGCCGAGAGGCCCGAGATCGCTCACGAAGCCGAGCATCGGCAGGACCGCGTCGGCCGCGACCTCGCGGGTCGTCTTGCGCTTGGTGTCGCGGACGACGATCGCCTGGAGCGGGCCGTCGTTCGCGCCGCCGTTCGCGCCGGCGGTGTTGCCGCCGGTGTTGCCGGCGGTGTTGCCGGCGGTGTTGCCACCGGTCGGGGAGAGCACGTCGTGTAGCTCGTGGAAGGTCAGGATCTCGGCGCGCCCGGCGGCGGCGGCGGCCTGCACCTCGCGCACGGTGGCGGCGTGGGCGCGGAAGCGATCGCTCCGGTGCACGAGGGTCACGAAGGCGGCGCGATCGGCGAGCTGGTGCGCCCAGTCGAACGCCGAGTCGCCCCCGCCGATGATCACGACCCGCTTCCCGCGGAATGCGTCGGGGTCGGTCACGACCTCGTGGATGCCGCGGCCGTACCACGGCTGCGCGCAGGGTTGCGGCAGGCGGCGGGGCGAGAAGGCGCCGATCCCAGCCGCGATCACGACCGCGCGCGACGGGAATCGGTCGGTCTCCGTGACCAGCGTGAAGACCCCACCGTCTTCTTCGAGGCCGAGCACCCGCTGGTGGAGGAAGGTCGGCTGGCCGAACTGGTCGGCCTGCGCGACGAGGAGCCGAACCAGATCCTTGGCGAGCACCTTCGGATAGCCGGCGACATCGAAGATGAACTTCTCGGGGTACAGCGCCGTCAGCTGGCCACCGGCTTGCGGTAGGGCGTCGACGATCCGGGCCGTCGCGCCACGCATCCCGGCGTAGAACTTCGCAAAGAGCCCGGTCGGGCCAGCGCCGATGATCGTGATGTCGACCACGTCGTGTGTCATCACCGTAACATCGGCGCGCCGGCAGGGGTCGGCAAGGTGAGCGCGCGGTATCGCGACGCGTCGCGCGCCACGGAGCGGCGAAAGCAGCGGGAGCAGCGGGAGCGGCGCCGGTGAGCGACGATCGCTTCATCGAGTACGCCGGCCACTTTCGCCTCGTGCGCAAGGTCGCCGTGGGCGGGATGGCCACCGTGTACGAAGCCGAGCAGCTCGGCCCGGCCGGCTTCGCCAAGCGCATCGCGCTCAAGGTGATCCACCCGCAGTACGCCCGGCAGACGGAGTGGCTTCAGCTCTTCATCGATGAGGCGAAGCTCTCGGCCAACCTCATGCACGGAAACATCGTGCAGATCTACCAGCTCGGCGAGGTCGCAGGCGAGTACTTCATCGCCATGGAGTTCATCCAGGGACCGACCCTGCGCTCGGTCATCGACCGGCACTGGGAGATCGGTCAGCGCATCCCCGTGCACCTCGCGGCCTACGTCGCGAGCCGCGTCTGCCGCGCGCTCGACTTCGCGCACAACTTCGTCGCCCCCGACAAGCGACGGCTCGACATCGTGCACCGCGACGTGTCGCCGGGCAACATCATGGCCTCGTGGGACGGCCACATCAAGCTCGCCGATTTCGGCATTGCCAAGGCGCGGACATCGATCGATCCCGCCGCCGGCCGCCAGATGCTCATGGGCAAGAAGCACTACATGAGCCCCGAGCAGATCCTCGGCCTCAATGTCGATGCCCGCAGCGACGTGTTCGCAATGGGCGTCGTGCTCTTCGAGCTGCTGGCGCTCGAGCCGCTCTTCCGCGAGGACATCACCCAGCTCGCGATCGATGAAGTGGCCGTGCTCCCGACGCCCAACATCCGCGCCAAGATCCCGGGCCTCGACCCCGAGCTCGAGCAGATCATCTCCGTCGCCCTGAGCAAGGACCCGGCGCACCGGCCGACGGCGGCCGCCATGGGGCGCGATCTCGATCGGTGGTGCGCCGGTCAGGCGCACGTGCCGACCCCCGACCTGCTGCACGATCACCTGGCGAAGCTCTTCCCGACGACGTACCAGCCGCTGACCCGGCATCCGGCGGAGCAGACGTCGTTCTCGAACCTCAAGCGATCGGCGAAGCGGTCGGCCGTGGGCGCCGAGAACGGGCGTCGCCGCTGGTGGCCGCCCTGGTGAGCCGCCGGTAACCCGCCGGTCACACCCGGTCACACCGGGTCACACCCGGTCACACCGGGTCACACCCGGTCACACCCGGTCACCCACCGCGCGAGCCCGCGCCCGCGGGTGGCCGCGGGTGGCCGCGGGTGGCCGCGAGTGGCCGCGGGTGGCCGCGGGTGTCGGACCGAGTACTTTCCGCGCATGAAGATCTACACGCGCACGGGGGACGCGGGGACCACGGGGCTGTTCGGCGGGGGACGGGTCGGCAAGGAGGACGCCCGCGTCGAGGCGTACGGCGAGGTCGACGAGCTCAACGCGGCGCTCGGCCTGGCGCGCGCGATCGACGTGATGCCGCGGATCGACGAGGTGCTGGTCCCGGTCCAGCGCGACCTCTTCAGTCTCGGAGCGCTCCTCGCGACGCCCGATCACGACAAGATGCACGAGCATCTCGTCAAGGCGCGCATCGACGCGGACCGCATCGCGGAGCTCGAGCACGCGATCGATGCGGGTGAGGCCGAGCTGACGCCGCTTCGGGCCTTCATCCTGCCGGGCGGCACCCCCAAGGCCGCGGCGCTGCACGTGGCGCGTACCGTCTGCCGCCGCGCCGAGCGGCGCGTCGTCGCGCTCTCCCGCACGGTCGAGCTTCCCCCGCTGGTCGGGATCTATCTCAATCGGCTCTCCGACCTGCTCTTCGTGCTCGCCCGCGTCGCCAACCACCGCGCGGGTGCGGGGGAGGTCACCTGGTGACGACCGACGACGAGGTCGTGATCGAGCGCGGCGCGCTCGCGACGCTGGGCGAGCGGGTCCGGGCGGCGGCGCCGGCCCACCGCTACGTGATCATCACCGACGAGACGGTCGGCGCGCTCCATGGCGCGCGGGCGGCAGCGTCCTTCGGCGCGGCGCGGCCCGACGTGCTGGCGATCCCGCCCGGCGAGGGGAGCAAGACGCGCGAGCGATGGGCGCAGGTGACGGACGAGCTGCTCTCGCGCGGCCATGGCCGGGACACGACCGTGGTGGCGCTCGGCGGCGGGGTCGTGGGCGATCTCGCCGGCTTCGTCGCGGCGACCCTCATGCGCGGGGTTCCGATCGTGCAGGTGCCGACCACGCTCCTGGCCATGATCGACGCCGCGATCGGCGGGAAGACGGGGGTCGATACCCCGACGGGGAAGAATCTCGTCGGCGCCTTCCACCGCCCCGCCTGCGTGATCGTCGACCCGGGGGTGCTTGCGACGCTGCCGATCCGCGAGCTCCGCTCGGGCCTGGCGGAAGCCATCAAGCACGGGGTGATCGCCGACGCCGGGTATTTCGCCCGCACGAGCGCCGACCTGCCGGCGTTGTTGGCGAGGCAGGGCCCGACGAGCGACGCCATGACGGCGCTCATCGCCGGCAGCATCGCGATCAAGTCGCGGGTCGTGGCCGCCGACGAGCGCGAGCACGGGCGGCGCAAGATCCTGAACTTCGGTCACACGATCGGCCACGCCGTCGAGGCCGCGAGCGGCTATACGCTGCTGCACGGCGAGGCGGTGGCGGTCGGCATGGCGACCGAGTGCCGGCTGGCCGAGCTGGCGGGGGTGGCCGAGTGCGGCATCACGGCCGAGGTGTGTGCCGTCCTCGACGGGGCCGGGCTCCCGATCGGCATCCCACCGACCCTCGCGGCCGGCGACCTCGTCGCCCGCACGCACCACGACAAGAAGGCCCGGGCCGGATCGGTCGAGTACGCGCTGCCGGTGCGGATCGGTGCGATGGCGGGCGAGGAGCGCGGGTGGAGCATCCCGCTCCCCGACGCCTTCGTGCACGACGCCCTCGCGTAGCCGTCGGTGACTCGCCCTGTGACGCGCGGGTGACTCGCCATGTGACGCGTGGGTGAGTCGCCGGTGACGGGCAGGTGACTGGCACGCGTTTTGGCTGTTGACCTCATCTGTTCGCGCTGTTACACTGACGGCCGGTTTGCGGGGTAGCCGGGCGCCCGGTGCAGGCAGCTGATGCGTCGGCGGGTGGGGGTCGGCCAGTGCACTCATCAGGTGCCTCCTCGCGGGCGATGAGTCCGCGGGACATACGACACTCTCGACCGAAGGGGCGGGTATGCAGCAAGTGACCGAGAGTAGGTCCAAAGGGTACTTCCGCAGCTCGCCCTCGACCGCTTTCGATCAGTACTTGCAAGACATACAGAAGCTCCCGCTGATACAGGACGCAGAAGAGGAGCGCCGCCTCGCCCGGCGGGTCCAGCGCGGTGACGAACGCGCTGCCGAGCGGCTGGTCACGGCCAATCTCCGGTTCGTGATCTCGTACGTGAAGAAGTACCAGGGTCACGGGCTCGACCTGAGTGAGCTGGTCGCCATCGGGAACGAGGGGCTCCTCAAAGCAGTCCGGAAGTTCGACCCGGACCAGGGCGTCAAGTTCATCTCCTACGCCGTCTGGTGGGTGCGCCAGGCGGTGCTCAAGGCCCTCGCCGAGCAGACCCGATCGGTTCGCATCCCGCTCAACCAGAACTCCCAGCTCATCAAGCTCGCCCGCGCCGAGACCGTGCTGTCGCAGGTGCTCAAGCGCGACCCGACGGACACGGAGATCGGGCGCCTCATCGAGGAGACACCGGAATCCGTTCGGGCGTCGCGGCAGATGTCGTCGACCGAGATCTCCCTCGACGCGCCGGTCGATCGATCCGATCGGGAGGCGTGCACGCTCGGCGAACGCTTCGCGGGTGTCGACGGCGCCGAGATGGAGGAGATCACCGACTTCAAGCTCATGCGGGAGTTCATCGACCGCGTCTTCCGGAAGTACCTCACGCCCCGGGAGCGGAAGATCCTGTACCTGTACTACGGACTCGAGGAAGGGTCCGAAGCGATGACCCTGGAGAAGATCGGGGCCCTTCTGGGCGTCACGCGCGAGCGCATCCGTCAGATTCGGGAGCGGGCGTTCGAGAAGCTGCGTGAATCTCCCGACGGATCCGCCCTCGCAGGATTCTGGGCCGCCTGATCGCCCCGGTACGCCCGGCCCCGGCGGGAGCGCGCCGGCCGCGAGCACCCCGGGAGCCCAGGCACCGCGAGCGCTCGTCATCGACGATGAGTCGTCCATCCGGCTCGCGCTGCGGCGCTTCCTGACGCGGGACGGCTGGTTCGTCGATGAGGGGTTCGACGGCCGCAGCGGACTGGAGAAGCTGATCCCCCCGAGTGGTCCCGCCCCCGCCTACGACATCGTCATCTGCGACCTGCGCATGCCCGGCCTGGGCGGTGTCGAACTGCACGAGTATCTGCGGCGCGCCCGCCCCGAGCTCCTCGACCGGTTCATCGTGGCCACCGGTGATGCCGTCTCGGCCGAGGCCGCCGAGTTCGTCCAGCGGACCGCCTGCCCGGTGCTCCAGAAGCCGTTCGATCTCGCCGACCTGCGGGCCCTCGTCCGCCGGGTGTCGGGCATTGGGTCCGGCGGGGAGCGCAGCGGGACGGCCCCGTAGCGCACCGCGCGCGCTAGATTTCGCTGTTTGGACGGTCCCGACGATTCCGTCGGCGCTCGACGCCCCGCACGGTGCAGCCTGCGCAGCGCGCGCAGTGCTCGCGGCGCCGTGTGATGCGCGCCCGGCGCACGGGGTCCCAGGCATCGGGCCGGCACCCCGCGCGATCTGATCCATGCCGACAGCCTCTTCGCCACCGTCGCCGCCCGCCCCGGCCCCACCGCCGCCGAACCCGGTCTTCCTCGACCCGGACGGCCGCCGGGCGCGCGGATGGCGACGGTTCTGGATCATGGTCGGCGGTGTCGCGACCGGGCTCGCGGCCCTCCTCGTCGTCGGCGTCGCCGTTCCGCCACTCGTCCCGGCGCTCCCGGTGGACCACAGCATCGTCCCGCCGGTCGCGGTGACGCGTGATCAGCGCGAGCGGATCGCCATGCGCCGGAGCCTCGCCCACGCGTTCCGCCCCGCCCCCCCGGCCCGCCGCGGGCGTCAGACGCCGCCCGGCGGCGGGCGGCTCATCGCGCGCCGCGGCACGCGGACCTCGCCGATCGTCGCGGCCTTTTACGTGAACTGGGCCGACAACTCGCTCGCGTCGCTCAACCAGCACGTCACCGATCTCGATTGGGTCGTCTGCGAGTGGGGGTTTCTCGCCCCGCTCGGCGACTCGATCGACTTCGAGGTCAACCGCAAGGTGTTCGACGTCGTGCGGAAGCCGTCGGTGCGGACGCCGCCGGCGATCCTCCTCATGGTGAGCAACTTCGACCGCCGGCCGCAGTCGGCCGCCGTGCCGACCGGCAAGCACTTCAACCCGGCGGCCCTGCGAGCCTTCCTCGGATCGCCCGCGGCGCGCGAGCGGGCGGTGGCGCAACTGCGTGACCTGGTGGTGCGCGACTCGCTGGCCGGTGTCACGGTCGACTTCGAGGACATGCCGGCCGATCTCGAGGGGCCGGCCGTCACGTTCGAGGCGAACCTCCGCGCCGCGCTCGCTCCGCTCAAGCGGATCGTCACCCAGGCCGTCCCGTCCTACGCCACCCGTCCGGAGCTCGAGCGGATCGCGGCCGTGAACGACTACGTCTTCGCGATGCTCTTCGATGAGCACTACGGCGGCGGCAACCCCGGGCCGATCGCGAGTCAGTCGTTCTACGTCCAGCGGGCACGCGAGTTCGCGGCCGTGGTCCCGCCCGAGAAGCTGATCCTCATGGTCGGCGCCTACGGCTACAACTGGAACGACGACCCCGACGAGCGCGCCACGTCCGGCCAGATGACCACGTTCCAGGAAGTGATGCAGGCGGCGCGCGACCACCACGCGGCGACCCGCTTCGACCCGGATGCGCTCAACCCGTACATCACGTGGACCGACCCCGACTCCACCGACCACGTGATCTGGTACCTCGACGCGGCGACCGCCTACAACCAGATCCGCGTCGGCCGCGACATGGGGGTCGCCGGCACGGCGATCTGGCGCCTCGGTCAGGAGGACGCGTCACTGTGGGCGGTGCTCGGACGTCGCGGGTTGGACGGCGGCCCCGACAGCCTGCGGATCGTCCCCCCAGGCTACGATGTGGAGTTCGTCAACGACGTCGTCTGCGGCAAGCGCCGTCCCGAGATCCCGCGGACCCGGGGTGAGCGCCACGAGTGTCCGGGGCCCGACGAGGAGCCCGACTCGGGCGGCGACATCCTGCGCGTCCGGGCGTGGCCGACGCCCGGTGCCCGGCTGACCGCCGCCGATGGCGGCGGGACGATCGTCCACGACTCGATCGTCGTCTACCCCAAGCCGTACGTCGTGGATCGTTACGGCCAGCGCGAGCACGAGGTCGCGCTGACGTTCGACGACGGGCCCGACGGGCGGTGGACGCCGATGATCCTCGACACCCTGCGATCGCGCCACGCGCCGGCGACGTTCTTCGTCATCGGCGAGAACGTGGACACGCACATCCCGCTCACGCGGCGCATCTACGAGGAAGGGCACGAGGTCGGCAATCACACCTACTCGCACCCGAACCTCGCCCTCGTCTCCGACCAGCGGACACGCTTCGAGCTCGACGCCAACGAGAGCCTGCTGGAGTCCGTCCTCGATCACCGCACGGCGTTCTTCCGGCCGCCCTACTTCGGTGATGCGACACCCACCACGCCCGACGAGCTGTCGTCGGCCGGGATCGCCACCCGCAAGGGCTACTACACGGTCGGCCTGCGCGACGACTCCGAGGACTGGCAGGCGATCCCGACCGACTCGATCATCAAGCTCACGCTCGGGGGCCGGGACACCGGGAACGTCGTGCTGATGCACGACGGCGGCGGGGATCGCTCGCGCACGGTCGCGGTCCTCGGGCCGATCATCGATTCCCTTCGCGCCAACGGGGACACGCTCGTCCTGCTGTCGGAACTGGTCGGCATCTCCCGGGACGAGGCCATGCCGCCGCTCCCGGGTGTCAGCGAGGGCGCCCGCCTGATCCGGCTGGCCGGGTGGGCGACGCTCGGCTACGGGGAGCTGACGCTCTACTGGATCTTCATGGTGGCCGTGGTTCTCGGGATCGGGCGCCTCGTCGTCATCGGCCCGCTCGCGCTCGCACAACGCATCCTCCGGCACCAGCGGCGCGGGGTTCCGACGACGTTCAGCCCGCCGGTCAGCATCGTCGTGCCGGCGTACAACGAGGGCAAGGTCATCCTGAAGACGATCGGCAGTCTCGTCACCCAGCGGTACGCGGGCCCGCTCGAGGTGATCGTCGTCGACGACGGGTCGGCCGACAACACCTACCAGCTCGTGCGCGACGCCTATCCCGACGGTCGGGTCGTCTCCGTCTACCGCAAGGAGAACGGCGGGAAGGCGAGCGCGCTCAACTTCGGGCTCGCGCGGGCCCGCTACGACGTCGTGGTCGCCCTGGACGCCGACACGCTGTTCGCGCCCGACACGATCGACGAGCTGGTGCAACCGCTCGCCGACCCGACGGTGGGGGCGGTGGCCGGCAACGCCAAGGTCGGCAACCGCGTCAACCTCGTCACGCGCTGGCAGGCGCTCGAGTACGTCACCAGCCAGAACCTCGACCGCCGCGCCTTTTCGCTCCTCGACGGGATCACCGTCGTGCCGGGCGCGGTCGGCGCCTGGCGCAAGTCGCTGGTCCAGAGCGCCGGCGGCTTCCGGGCCGACACGCTGGCCGAGGATCAGGACCTGACGCTCAGCATCCGCGAGCGCGGGCATTCGATCGCCTACGCCGACGGAGCGATCGGCTACACCGAGGCGCCGGACTCGCTGCGCACGCTCGCCCGGCAGCGCTTCCGGTGGTCGTTCGGGACGCTCCAATGCGCGTGGAAGTATCGCCACACGCTGCTCCGCCCGCGCTACGGAACGCTCGGCTGGGCCGCGCTGCCCAACACGTGGCTCTTTCAGCTCCTGCTGCCGGCCATCTCCCCGCTCGCCGACCTGGCGTTCGTGTACAGTCTCGTGTCGATCCTCCTGACGCGCTACTATCACGGGACGACCTACGCGATGACGAGCATGGCCCACGTCTTCACCTATTACGCGATCTTCCTGCTCGTCGACTGGCTCGCGGCCGCCGTCGCCTTTCTCATGGAGCCGGGCGAGGACAAGTCCCTCACCTGGCTCATCCTGATCCAGCGGTTCGCGTATCGACAGCTCATGTACTGGGTCGTGGTCCGCTCGTTCATGGCCGCCATCCAGGGACGGGTCGTCGGGTGGGGCAAGTTGGAGCGCAAGGCGACCGTGCGACTGCCGGTCGCGTCCTGACGTTGGGAGGGGCTACCGTGTCGACGCGGATCCCGCTCTTTCCGCTGCCGATGGTGTTGTTCCCGGGCGGGCACCTGCCGCTCCACATCTTCGAGCCGCGCTACCGCCAGATGCTCGCGGACTGCCTGGCCGGGGATCGGGTGTTCGGCGTCCTCTTCAGGCCCGAAGGGGTGCGCGAGCGCGAGATCCCGGCCGGTCACGTCGGCTGCGTCGCGCAGGTCGAGCGGGCCGAGACGCTGCCGGACGGACGAGCGAACATCCTCGTCTCGGGCGCGCACCGCTTCGTGCTCGAGTCCTTCGAGGAGAGTGATCGCCCGTACCACGTCGGCGTGATCTCGGACTACGACGACACGGAGGAGTCGGTGCTCGCGCTGGCGCCGGTGGCCGACCGGGTGCGGGAGCTGTTCCAGCGGGTCGGCACGGCGGCCCGCACGCTCGCCGACGACGCCGACGCCCTGCCGGCGCTGCCCGAGGATCCGGCGCTCCTCGCGTTCGCGATCGCGGCGGTGATCGACATGGACGTCAACGCGCGGCAGCGACTGCTCACCTCGCGCTCGCCGGGCGGGCGGCTCCGGGAGATCGAGCTGCTGCTCGCGCCGGCGGTCGAGTCGTTGGAGCACCGGGCGGCGGTGCATGTGCGGGCCAGGGGGAACGGGCACGGACCACATCCGCTCCCGCCCCCGGGCTGACGCCATGCCCGCGGCCGGCGACGGGGCGGACTGGACGGCGGTCCGGCGGGACCTCGAGGGGATCGTGGGGGCGAACGGCGTCCGCTGGCGCGAGAGCGAGCTGCTGGTGTACACGGCCGACGGCCTACCGGGATATCGGAAGCTTCCCTCGCTCGCCGTCTTCCCGGCCACCCGCGACGAGGTCGTGGCGGTGATCCGCGCCCTGGCGGAGCGTGGGGTGCCGTTCGTTCCTCGCGGCGCGGGTACCGGCCTCTCGGGTGGCGCGTTGGCCGATGGCGTGGTCCTCCTCGGGTTGAATCGGCTGCGCCGGATCCTGGCGATCGATCCCGAGAACGCGATCGCCGTCGTCGAGCCCGGAGTCGTCAACGCGGCGCTCTCGCGCGCGACGGCGCCGTTCGGGCTGCACTACGCGCCCGATCCATCGAGTCAGGCGGCGTGCACCATCGGTGGGAACGTGGCCGAGAACGCCGGCGGCCCGCACTGCCTCAAGTACGGGGTCACCGTCAACCACGTGCTCGGCGTGACGGCCGTGCTCCCCGACGGCGAGATCGTGACCCTCGGCGCCGGCGCCGCCGGCGGTGAGTCGCTCGGCTACGATCTCGTGGGCGCGTTCGTCGGCTCCGAGGGGTGCTTCGGCGTCGCCCTCGATGTCACGGTGAAGCTCACGCCCGTCCCACCGGCCGCCCGCACACTGCTCGCCGACTTCCTGTCGCTCGACGACGCCGCCCGCGCGACGTCGGCCATCGTCGCCGCCGGCATCCTCCCGGCCGCCCTCGAGCTCATGGACGGCCCCACCATCCGGGCCATCGAGGCGTCGATCTACGCCGCCGGGTACCCCGTCGATGCCGATGCGGTACTCCTCGTCGAGGTCGACGGGCACGCGGCCGGTCTCGACGCCGACGCGCGGGCGATCGCCAGTCTGTGCACGGCGCAGGGCGCACGGACGGTGCGCATCGCGTCCGACCCTGGCGAGCGGGCGCGGCTCTGGCAGGGCCGGAAGAAGGCGTTCGGCGCGATGGGACGGATCTCCTCCCATCTGGTCGTTCAGGACGCGGTCGTTCCGCGCACGCGGTTGCCGGCCGTGTTGGCCCGCATCCGCGAGATCGCCGCCGAGCACGGCGTCACGGTCTGCAATGTCTTCCACGCCGGCGACGGGAATCTCCACCCCAACATCGGCTACCGGGCGGACGATCCCGACGAGTCGGCGCGCGTCGGCCGAGCCATGCGCGCGATCATGCGGACGTGCATCGACGCGGGCGGCTCGATCACCGGCGAGCATGGGGTCGGGCTCGACAAGCTCGAGTACATGGAGCTGATCTTTTCCGCCGACTCGCTCGCGGCGCAGTGTCGGTTGCGGGATGTCTTCGATCCGGCGCGCCGGGCGAATCCGGGCAAGGTGGTCCCCGTGCGCAGTTGCCGCGAGTGGGCGGGTCGGTCGTCGGCATGAGCAGCGCCCTCGCCGCCGGGATCTCGGACGGGACGGCGGGCGTGGCCGAGGCGGTGCGCGCGGCCGCGGCGCGGCGCATGCCGCTCCGCATCATCGGGTGCGGCACCTGGCTCGATGCCGGCCATCCCACTTCGAGCAACGCCTGTGCGCTCCACCTCGACGCGCTCGCCGGGATCACGGAGTACACGCCCGGTGACCTGACGCTGACGGCTCGGGCCGGAACGACGCTCGGCGCGATCGCCGACGCGGTGGCGGCCGAAGGGCAGTGGCTCGCGCTCGACCCCTTTGCCGCCGCCCACCATGGCGGCTCGATCGGCGCCACGATCGCGACCGCCTCCGCGGGCCCGCTCGCGCACGCCTGCGGGCTCCCCCGCGACGTCGTGCTCGGGGTCGAAGTGGTGACCGCCGACGGACGCGTCATCCGCGGCGGCGGCCGTGTGGTCAAGAACGTCGCCGGGTTCGACCTCACGCGACTCATGACCGGCGCGTGGGGCACGCTCGGCGTGATCACCGAGGTGACGGTCCGGCTCCGGGGTCGCCCGGCCGTCGACGAGACGTTTGCCGTCGTCCGGCCGCCCCCGCCGATCGCCCGCGCCGCACGGCCGGGCCAGCCGCCGCCCGCCCCCGCCGGGATCGACGAGCTGGCGGCGGCGCTGCGCGGCGCGCCGGTCTCGCCGCTCGCGGCCGAGCTGTTGGACGCGCGCCTCGTGTCGCGCCTCGTGTCGCGCCTCGCGACCCAACTCCCGACTCAACTCCCGACCCAGCTCGCCACCCAGCGCCCGACGCCCCCCGCGATCGGCGAGGCGGGGACCGAGACACCGGTGCTCCTCGTTCGACTCGGGGGAAACCCGGAGCAGGTCGCGGCGGGGCGCGCGGCGCTGTCGGCGGTCGGCGATGTGGCGCCGGTCCCCGACGGCGCCGACGTGTGGCGTGCGCTCTCGCGGATCGAATCCGAGATGCCCGGCGCCGCGGTGATCCGATGGTCCCAGCTCCCGAGCCGGATCGGCGAGACGTGGCGCCACGCACTCCGCGCCTCCGCCCCCTACCCGGACGCGTGCATCCACGCCTCGCTCGGCCGCGGCGTCGTGCGCACCATCATCCCGCGCCCCGAACATCGCGCGTCGTCGGCGCACCTGGCCGAGGCGGCCCAGGCCTTCGCCGGCACGTGCGCCGCCGAGCGGCTGCCCCTCCGGCTGTGGGGCGCGATGGCCCCGAGCCCGGCGCGCGACCCGCTCTCGCGCCGCGTGCGCCAGGCGTTCGACCCGGACCACATCCTCAACCCCGGGATCCTGGGCGAGGGCGCCGAGCATGCCTGAGCAGCCGCCCGCCAGTGCGTCGCCCGCCGCGCCGCGCGACCTCGCGACGCCGACCCCGGCCGCGACGCCCCTCGCGCGGGCCCGGGCGGGACTCGACGCCTGCGTGCACTGCGGGTTCTGCCTCCAGGCGTGTCCCACCTACCTGACGCTCGAGGACGAGAACGACAGCCCGCGCGGCCGACTGCTGCTGATGCGGGCCCTCCTCGACGGCACGCTCGGCGCCGACGACGCCGATCTGCGTACGCACATCGATCGTTGCCTCGGGTGCCGCGGCTGCGAGACCGCCTGCCCGTCGGGCGTCCCGTACGGCGAGCTGCTGGAGGCCACGCGCGCGACACTGGCGATCGACCGCCCGATCCCCCTGCTGGGCCGCATGGTGCTGTGGGTCGTCGCGCACCCGCGGCGGATCGCCGCGGCGTGCGCCATGGCGCGGGCGGTGCGCGCATCGCGGCTCGCCGCGCTCCTCGCGCTCCTCCCGGGGCGCCTCGGCTTCGCGATGGCGATGCTCGCCTCGACCGCGCCCCGCCGCGGGCGCCTCGCCCGCGCGACGAGGGCTCCCGTCGCCGGCGCGCCGAGTACCGGCGCGCCGAGTATTGGCGTGCCGAGTGCCGACGTGCCGAGTGCTCCGACCGCCCCGACCGCCGTGCTGCGCGGGTGTGTCATGCACGGCGTGTTTCGCGAGACGAATCGGGCCACCGAGCGGCTGCTGGTGCGGGTCGGTGCGCGACTGGTGGAGGTCCGGGACCAGGTGTGCTGCGGGGCGCTCCACGCGCACGCCGGTGACCTGGAGGGAGCGCGCGCACTCGCGCGAGCCAACGTGGCGGCGTTCTCGGCCGCGCTCACCGCCGCGGCCCCGCAAGCCGCAGCCGGGACCGGCGCGGGCGGCGGCGCGCCCGTGATCGTCACCAACTCGGCGGGCTGTGGCGCGATGCTCAAGAGCTACGGCCATCTCCTCAGCGACGACCCCGTCTGGGCCGAGCGTGCCGCCGCCGTCGCGGCGGCGGCGCGGGACATCAGCGAGGTCGTCGCCCCTGCCATCGCCGCCGGCCTCGGGCCGGGCCGCGCCGCGGCGGTGCCCGCTCGGCACGCTCGGCACGAGGGAGCGTCGCGTCGACCGCGCGTCGCGTACGACCCACCCTGCCATCTCCTGCATGCGCAACGCGTCGACGACCCGCCGCGCGCGATGCTGAGCGCACTGCCCGGGATCGAGATCGTCTCGATCCCCGATGCCGATCAGTGTTGCGGCGCGGCGGGGATCTACAACCTGCTCCAGCCGCAGGTCTCGGAGAGCGTGCTCGCGCTCAAGCTGGCAGCCATCGCCGCATCCGGGGCGACCGTGGTCGCGACCGGCAATCCGGGTTGCCTGATGCAGATCGGCGCCGGTCTGCGCCGGGCCGGGAGCGCGATCGGCGTCGTGCACCCGGTCGACCTCGTCGACGCCGCGTGGGGGGATTGAGCCCTCCCCGCACGCCGGCTTACTTGCACGCATGGCCCATCCGACCGCCGCCGAGCCCTGTGTCGTCGAGGTCGCGGGGCAACAGATCGTGTGGCACCGCGGCGATCCGGACGCCGATGACGCGGCGATGCACACCGGGGCGCTGCTCGTCGACCGCAGCCACCGGAGCCGGATGATCTTCCCCGGCCCGCGGGCCGCGGCGATCGTGACCGGGCTCGTCACCAACGATGTCGCCGGGCAGACCCCCGGCCACGGATGCTACGCGGCCGCGCTCACCCCCAAAGGGAAGATCATCGCCGACGTGCGGGTCTTCGTTCGCGCGGACGGTCTCCTGGTCGACGTTCCGCCACGAGCGGCCGCCGGCTGGACCGAGATGGTCCGCAAGTACGTGAATCCCCGCCAGACGGCGTACCGCGATGTCTCCGCGAGGGTCGCCGACCTCGGACTCTTCGGCGCCCAGGCCGCCCGGATCGCGGGCGCGGCGCTCGAGGTGCCGCACGAGGCGCTGCTCGCGCTGCCGCTCTACGGCCACATCGAGGTGCAGTTGGCGGGGCTGCCCGATCCGGACGCGCGCATGACGGTCGCGCGCGTGCCCGACGCGGGGGTCGACGGGTTCGAGCTGTTCGTCGAAACGGCGGCACGTGCGCCCGTCATCGAGCGTCTGGCGGGCACAGGGGCCACGATGGGCGGGCTGGCGGCGTTCGAGATCGGCCGGGTCGAGGCGGGACGTCCGGAGTGGGGGCTCGACATCGATGACTCCACGATCCCGCAGGAGGCGAACTTCGACGAGCTGAACGCGATCTCCTACACGAAAGGGTGCTACACCGGCCAGGAGACGGTCGCCCGGCTGCACTTTCGCGGCCACGTCAACCGGCAGTTGCGCGGGCTCCGGATGCCGGCAACCGGAGAGATCCCGCCCCTCCGCGCCTCACTCGTCGACGCCGAGGGCAAGCCGGTCGGCGACGTACGCTCCTCGGTCCGCTCGCCACGCCTGGGCCCGATCGCCCTCGCCATGGTCCGGCGCGAGGTGCCGATCGGCGCCGCGCTCACCGCTCGCTGGGGAGAGGGTGGCGGCGGCGTCACCGGGGAGGTGGGCGGCGCCGCCAGCCAGACGGCGGGAGCGGGGATCGGGCGCGCCAGCGGCAGCGTGCAGGTGACGGTCGCCGGCCTTCCGTTCACCGGCCCATGAGAATGCGGCCGGCGCCCACCACGGCGCCCACCGCGGCGGGCGCCGCGACGGCGGTGCACACCGGCGGCGGGGATGTGGAGCGAACGGCCCTCAAGGAATGGGATGTCCTCGTGCGGGCGATGGCGCGCGGCGAGATCATCGCGCTCGTCCGCAAGGGCGGGATCCGCGAGCGTCGCGCCGGCTTCGTCGTGCGCCACGATCGCTTTCTCCTCTACCCGACCCGCTTTCACGAGAACGTGGGCGAGCTCGCGCCGCGACTCCGGGGATCGCTGGAGGCCGGCGCCGGAGCGCCGCGCGACGGGCCGAACTCGGTGCCGATCACGCTCGTCGCCGAGGTCGAGCGGGTGTGGGCGCTCTCGGCGTTGGAGCCGCTCCGCGCGATCGAGATGGCGCACGGGTTGGCGTGGCGCGCGGTGGAGTCCCGCTTTCGGTATCGCGAGCCCGGGATCCAGGTCGTCGCGGTCCGTGTAGCGCGACTTCGGAGCCCCGTGACGCGCCCCGAGCTCCCACGCTATCGCGGGTGCGTGTCCTGGGTCGAGCTGGACGAGGATGTCGATGTGACGGACGCCGCGCCGGTCCTGAGCGACGCGGAGCTCGGAGAGCGGGTGGCCCGGCTCGACGCCGCACTGTCGCGCGCCTGAGGGCCGGCGCGGCGGACGGCAGGCAAAACAACGGGGCGCGACATCCGTCGCGCCCCGCCGTCACACTGGACCCGACCGACGTCAGGAGGTCTTCTTCGTCTTCTTGGTCGTCGTGGTCTTCTTCATGGTGGTGTCCTTCATCGCCGCCATGCCGGTGTCCTTGGCCTTCATCCCGGTGTCCATGTTCATGCCCTTCATGGACGTGTCCTTCTTCATGCCCGTGTCCGCCGGCGCGGGCGACATCGCCGGGGTCGTCGTCGTGGTCGACGTGGAGTCGGTCATGGTCGAATTCGTATCCTTCGTCTTACACGCGGCAACCGCCAGCAGCACGGCGACAACGACCAGGCGCTTCATCTACGATCTCCTCGGAGTGTGGGCAGGTCGGGAGTGTTACCTGTAAAGAAAACGCCGTCGTCCGCGCACGCCCGTGTGCCCGGAATCGGCCGGCGGAAAGTTATCCGCACCCCTTCCGGTGTCAAGACCAGCCCGCTGGCCCAAGTTGCGGCGCGGCAACACGGTACTAGCTTCCGCGAGGGCCCGCACAGACCATGAGCGCGACACTGACCGAGCTGATTTCCGACGGGGTTGTCCGCGGCGCGTGTCCGCACGACTGCCCCGACACCTGCGCGACCCTCGTGACCGTGGCCGATGGGCGCGCCACCCGCATCGCCGGCGACGCGGATCATCCGGTGACGCAAGGGTTTCTGTGCGCCAAGGTCAATCGGTACCTCGAGCGCACGTATCACCGCGACCGCCTGACGCGCCCCCTCCGCCGCGTTGGACCGAAGGGCGCGACCGGGCCGGGCCAGTTCGAGCCGGTCTCCTGGGACGAGGCGCTCCGTGAGATCGCGGCCCGGCTGGACGCCGTGCGGCGATCCCCCGCCGGCCCGCAGGCGATCCTTCCGTACTCGTACGCCGGCACGATGGGGCTCGTGCAGGCGGGCTCGATGGACCGCCGGTTCTTCCATCTTCTCGGCGCATCCAAGCTCGATCGGACGATCTGCTCCTCGGCCGGCGAGTTCGCGCTCAAGATGACCATCGGCGCCGGGCTCGGCCCCGACCCCGAGGGGGTGCCCGAGTGTGACCTGGTGATCCTCTGGGGAACGAACACCCTCACGTCCAACCCACACCTCTGGCCGTTCATCCTGCGGGCCCGCGAGCGGGGCGCGCCGCTCATCTGCATCGATCCGATCCGCACCCGCACGGCGGAGCAGTGCGACGAGTGGCTGCCGATCCAGCCCGGCACGGACGCCGCGCTCGCACTCGGCATGATGCACGTCATCTTCGCCGAGGGGTTGGAGGACGGCGACTACCTGGCCCAGCATACGGTGGGGGCGGACGCTCTGCGGCGCCGCGCCTGCGAGTACCCGCCGGCTCGGGTCGCGGCGATCACCGGGCTGGACGCCGAGGTGATCGCCGACCTGGCCCGCCGGTACGCGCGGGCCCGCTCGGCGTTCGTCCGCATCAACTATGGCCTCCAGCGGCACTATGGCGGGGGCATGGCGGTCCGGACGATCACCTGCCTGGCGGCGCTCACGGGGCACTGGCGGCATCCGGGAGGGGGCGTCCAGCTCTCGACGAGCGGCGCCTTCGCGTACGACTACCCGACGCTGCGGCGGCCGGACCTCTCGCCCCCGGTCCGAACGATCAACATGATCCGACTCGGCGAGGCGCTCACCACGCCCGACGCGGGTGTGGGCGGGCCGCCGGTCCAGGCGCTGATCGTCTACAACAGCAATCCGGCGGCGGTCGCGCCGGACCGCAACCGGGTGCTCCGCGGGTTGGCGCGCGAGGACCTGTTCACGGTCGTGCTCGAGCATTTCCAGACCGACACCGCCGACTACGCCGACTACGTGCTCCCGGCGACGACGCAGCTCGAGCACTGGGACATCCACTTCGCCTACGGCCACTACTACGCGACCCTCAACCGGCCGGCGATCGCGCCGCTCGGGGAGTGCAAGCCGAACAGCGAGATCTTCCGGCTCCTGGGGCGCGCGCTCGGCCTCGACGATCCGGCGCTCGCCGACGACGATCTCACGCTCATCCGCCAAGCCCTCGGCTCCGGGGATCCGCGCCTGGCCGGTGTCACGTTCGAGCGGTTGATGCGCGACGGCTGGGCCCGACTGGCGCTCCCGCGTCCGTACCTGCCGTTCAGGGATGGCGAGTTCGCGACGCCGAGCGGGAAGTGCGAGCTCTACTCGGAGCGATTGGCCAGCCTTGGCTACGACCCGGTGCCGACATATACGCCGCCGCGGGAGTCGCCCGCCACGGCCCCGGCGCTCGCGGCACGATATCCGCTCACGCTCATCTCATCGCCCAGACACCAGTTCCTGAATTCGACCTTCGTGAACGTCGAGTCGCTCCGCCGGAACGCCGAGCCGGAGTGTCGGGTACATCCGGCCGACGCGGCGCCCCGCGGGATCACGGACGGTGCGCCGGTGACGATCCGCAACGATCGCGGCGCGTTCCGGGCCACCGCCCGCGTGCACGACGGCGTGCGGCCCGGAGTGGTGTGGGCGCCCTCGATCTGGTGGGGCAAGCTGACCGGGGACCGTCAGAACGCGAACGCCACGACCGCCGAATGGGAGACGGACATGGGGCGCGGCCCGGTATTTTACGACAACCTGGTCGAGGTGACGCCGGTCTGAGGGGCGGCGTGGCCGCCCGGGCCCGGGCGGCACAGGCGGCCATGCCTCGGGCGGCCGCACTGGCCGCGCCCGGCAGCGTCGGCGGCCCCGAACGTCCGGGCCCCGACCGGGTGTCTCACCTCTTTTCCGTATCGGAGAGCTCAGTTGACGCATTACCCGGAGACCCTCGGCGCGCTCAAACGATCCCCCTTCGGCACGGCCGACATCGCCTGTCGGTCGGTCAAGGACGAGATGCGCCAGAACCTGCTGGCGCGCCTGCGCGAGGGCAGCCCGCTCTTTCCCGGCGTGATCGGCTACGACGACACGGTCATGCCGCAGCTCGTCAACGCCGTGCTGTCACGACACAACTTCATCATGCTCGGCCTGCGCGGCCAGGCGAAATCCCGCATCCTGCGCTCGCTGGTCACCCTGCTCGATGAGGCGATCCCGATCGTCGCCGGGAGCGAGGTGAACGACAACCCGTTCCGCCCGATCTCCAAGTTCGGGCGGCAGCTCGTCACCGACGCGGGAGACGACACGCCGATCGCCTGGCTCGATCGCGACAGCCGCTACGTCGAGAAGCTCGCCACCCCCGACGTGACCATCGCCGACATCATCGGCGACCTCGACCCGATCAAGGCCGCGCGCGGCGGCCATCTCCTCTCCGACGAGCTGACGATCCAGTTCGGCATGCTCCCCCGCGCCAACCGCGGCATCTTCGCCTTGAACGAGCTGCCGGACCTCGCCGGCAAGGTGCAGGTCGGGCTGTTCAACATCATGCAGGAGGGGGACGTTCAGATCAAAGGGTATCCGGTCCGGCTCCCCCTCGACCTCTTGCTCTGCTTCACCGCCAATCCCGAGGACTACACGGCCCGGGGGAAGATCATCACGCCGCTCAAGGACCGCATCGGAAGCGAGATCATCACGCACTATCCGGAGACGGTGGATCTCGGCGTGACGATCACGCGCCAGGAAGCCTGGACGACCCGGCGCGGGCCCGGGGTGCGGATCCCGGACTTCATCGCCGAGGTGGTCGAGCGGATCGCGTTCGAGGCCCGGACGGACAAGCGCGTCGACCGCCGCTCGGGGGTCTCACAGCGGCTCCCGATCAGCGTGCTCGAGAACGTCGTCTCCAACGCCGAGCGCCGGGCGCTCACCACCGGGGAGACGGACATCGTGCCGCGCATCTCGGACATCTACGCCGCGCTCCCGGCGATCACGGGCAAGCTGGAGCTGGAGTACGAGGGCGAGCTGGTCGGCGGGCACGCGATCGCGCGGGAGCTGATCCGCCGCGCGGCCGACGCGACGTTCCGCGAGCGCGCCGGCGGCGCCAACACCGACGACATCGTGATGTGGTTCGACGCCGGCGGCGCGCTCCAGGTCGCCGACGACGTCTCGGCCGACGCCGTGTACAAGGGCTTCGAGACGGTGCCCGGACTGGTCGCGGTGGTCCGGAACACGGGACTGGCGCGCAAGGGCGACGCCGCGGTGACCGCCGCCGCGTGTGAGCTGGTGCTCGAGTCGCTGGTCGCCCGGAAAAAGATCTCGCGCTCCGACGCCGGGCAATACGGGCGGGCCGTTCAGGAGCCGCGCCGCCGCCCGGGGCAGGACATGTTCGGCGGCGGACTGTCCGCCTGACGCGCACGACGCCGGGGCCGACCGCATGGCGAGAGCTCGGCCCGCGGCCCAGCCGCCCGCCCCGGCGTCCTCCGTCGTCGTGCGCACGGCGACGGGGGCCGATCTCGACACCGTCCTCGCGCTCCGCCTCGCGCTGCTCCGGGAGGCGCACGACAGCCCCATCTATGGCCGGCTGCGCGCCGACGTGACGCGGCGCGCGCAGCGGCTGTTCCGACTCCAGCTCGAGTCGCCGCTGGAGGTCACCCTGTTGGCCGACCGCGGCGGGACGGCTGTCGGCATCCTCCGGTGCGCGGAGGCGGGCGGCTCACCGTTGCTCGAGCCGGAGCGATACGCGTACGTCTCGTCAGCGTACGTCGTCCCCGCCGCGCGCCGGCTCGGCGTGCTTCGCACGCTCCTCGACCACGCGATCGCCTGGTGCGATGCCCGTCACCTCGACGAGATACGCCTCCACAGCGTCGCGGGCTCGGCGGCTGCGAACGACGCCTGGGAGTCACTCGGCTTCACCGTCGTCGAGCATCTCCGCATCCGACGCACGCACCCCACCCCCGACGCCCCCACGAGCTCCGCCACCTCCACCGCCCTCCCGTCGCGCTGACCGATGCCGATCATCACCATCAGCCGGCAGTTCGGGTCGGGCGGGTCGGAGATCGCCGCGCGGGTGGCCGAGGCGCTCGGCTGGACCCTGCTCGACAACACGATCGTCGACGCCATCGCCGCCCAGATGGGCGTGAGCGCGGAGACCGTCCGCGCGCTCGATGAGCGGCAGCCGCCGCTGATCGCGCGGGTCGCCGACGCGCTCGCGATCGGCGCGCCCGAGGTCATCCCACCGGCGGCCGGTGCCGCCGTGCTCTCCACGGACGAGCGGATGATCGAGTCGACGCGGCGCGTCATGGAAGATGCCGTCGCTCGCGGGCCCGTCGTGGTGGTCGGCCGCGGCGCGCAGGTCGTGCTCGGTGAGCACGGCGCCGCGATCCACGTCTTCTGCTACGCGCCCAGAGCGGCGCTCGCGCGCCGTGTCGCCGAGCGGGAGCGGGTGAGCCTGGCGGAGGCGGAGCGGCGGGTCACGGAGGCCAATCGGCAGCGCGCGCTCTCCGTGCAGCGCCACTATGGCCGGTCATGGGGGGCGCCGGAGAACTACCATCTCTGCGTCAACACCGAGTGGCTCGGCGTGGCCGGTGCCACGGACGTCATCGTCCGCGCGGCGCGGGATCGCTTCAGCGCATCCGCCTGAGCTCCGGCGACCTGCCGAAGGCCCATCGCGTGTAGAGGAGCATGATGACCGCCGCACCGCCGATCGTCCAATCGACGCCGACGGCGTTGGCGACACTCCCGGCGACGAACGCACCGACGACCTGGGCGAGCCCGACGACCACGAACGAGTAGGCCGCCATCAGGCGCCCGCGCAGGGCGTCGGGGACGACGCTCTGGAGCAGTCCGTTGGCGAGCGCCCCGTTGAGGATCATCGCGAACCCCGCCCCGAGCAGCAACGCGCCCGCCAGCAGCTCCGACCGGGAGAGCGCGAACAGCACGAGCAGCAGCGCGTACGCATTGCACGAGGCGCGAAGCAGGCGACCCCGGCGCAGTCGCCGGCCGACCGAGGCGAGGAACAGCGCGCCGCTCAGCCCGCCGATCCCGACACAGGCGAGCAGCACGCCGTAGCCGCCGGCGCCCGTGTGGAGCAGGTCGCGCGCGACGACCGGCATGAGGACGATGTACGGAATGCCGAAGATCGAGAAGACCGTCGTGAGCCGCATGAGCGCGCTCACATCGGGCGTCTCCCGAACATATGCCAGCCCCTCGAGCATCTCCGCGATCGCCGATGGCGTCGCGGCCGGCGCGAGATCGGGGGTCGGCGCCGGGAGTCGAATGAGCGCCAGCCCGGCGAGGACCGCGAGGTAGCTCGCGGCGTTGAGGGCGAAGCACCAGGCGATCCCCGCCGTCGCGATCACGGCCGCGCCGACCGCGGGGCCGACCACGCGCGCCAGGTTGAACCCGCTGGAGTTGAGCGCGATCGCGTCGTGCAGGTCGTCCCGCCCGACCAGCTCCACCATCATCGCCTGCCGCGCCGGAATCTCGAACGCCGAGGAGATCCCGTTCACCGTCGCCAGGACGAGCAGCCAGCCGATGGTGACGTGGTGCGTCCACGTGAGGAGCCAGAGCGCGGTCGCCTCGACGAGCATCGCGCTCTGCATCACCGTGACGAGGCGGAGCTTGGGGACGCGGTCCGCGAGCACGCCGGCGGGGAGCGACAGGATGAGGATCGGCAGGGAGCCGATCGACGCCACGAGTCCGACCAGGAACGGGCTGTTCGACAGCTCGAGCGCCAGCCATCCCTGCGCCATGACCTGCATCCACGTCCCGATCAGGGACAGCGTCTGCCCGGTCCAGAAGAGCCGGAAGTTCCGGTGACGGACGAGCGTCCGGAACGGGTTGAGCGAGCGGCGGTCGGCGGGCGTCAGGGGGTAGCGAGAGGTGGGGCGCGGACGGACGGCGCGCGGGGCACCAGGTGCACGCGCCGGCGACGGAGCCGGCCGGCACTCGGGCTCGTCTAAGGTAACCAGTGCCTGCTTCATTGCGGCGCCCCCCCGACCACTCCGGCGCCCGCCGACCCGTCCACCGCCACGCGCGCTGGACGCGCGAGCACGCCCGCCCGCAACGTCCCGGAGCCCGCGCGTATATTGCGGGGAGCGGCTTCCCGGGGGTCCATGCGCTTCCACACCTACACGCGGTTCAGTCCCGAGTCGGCGGACGCCGTCGACCTTCAATCGCTCCTCGACAAGCTCGCGGACTTTCTGCTCCAATCGGGATTCGCCGGCGGGCAGCATTACAACCCGTACTGGGGGGAGTTCGGCGGCGAGGAGGACCGCTCGCTCGACGCGCTCCGCGAGGCGATCCTCAACGCGCTCATCGAGAGCGGGCAGTTCAACGCCGAGATGCTGGAGGCGCTGCGGGGTGAAGGGGACGCGGCGTCACAGGCCAAGCTGGCGCAGCTCCTCGACGACCTGATCCAACGGCTCGCGTCCGAGGGGTACCTCAACGTGCAGGCGCCGCCCCAGATGCCGAGCGGGCAGCAGCCGGTCGTCGGCCCTGGCGGGCTCGCGCGGGCGGCGTCCAAGGACGTGCAGTTCAGTCTCACCGAGAAAGGAATCGACTTCCTCGGCTACCGCACGCTCCGGCACATCCTGGGGTCGCTCGGGAAGTCGAGCTTCGGCAGTCACGACACGCCGTACCTGGCGACCGGGATCGAGGCCGACGGGTTCAGCAAGCCGTACGAGTTCGGCGACACCCTCAACCTCGATGTCAACGAGACGCTCAAGCACGCGATGGCCCGGACCGGCCGGATCGGCGTGCCGCTCGATCTCGACTATCGCGACCTGATGGTGCGACAGGCGGAGTACCGGTCGTCCTGCGCGACGGTGCTGATGCTGGACACGTCGCACTCGATGATCCTTTACGGCGAAGATCGCTTCACGCCGGCCAAGAAGGTGGCGCTGGCGCTCACGCACCTCATCCGGACCCAGTTCCCCGGCGACTCGATCCGGGTGATCCTGTTCCACGATTCGGCCGAGGAGATCCCGCTGGCGCGGCTGGCCCACGCGCAGGTCGGGCCCTACCACACGAACACGGCGGAAGGGTTCAAGCTGGCGCGCCGGATCCTGCTCTCGCAGAAGAAGGACATGCGGCAGATCGTGATGATCACCGACGGCAAGCCGAGCGCGCTGACGATGCCGAACGGGCAGATCTACAAGAACTCGATGGGGCTCGACGCGACGGTGATCGCGCAGACCCTGCGCGAGGTGGCCCTCTGCCGCAAGGCGGGCATCATGATCAACACGTTCATGCTCGCGCGCGACCGGGCGCTGGTCGAGTTCGTGAAGCGGGTCTCCGAGATCTCACGCGGAAAGGCCTATTTCACGAATACGATGACGCTCGGCCAGTTCATCCTCATGGACTTTCTGCGCAAGAAGACCCGGAAGGTGAGCTGAGGAACGGGACGGCGTCGGCGAACAGCGCGGTCGACAGGTAGCGGGCGCCGCTGTCCGGGGCGATGGTGGCGATGCGGGCCGCCGGACCGAGCTCGCGGGCGAGGGCCAGGGCGGCCCAGACGATCGCGCCGCTCGACATGCCGACGAAGAGGCCCTCGTCGCGCGCGAGCCGGCGCGCGAGCGGGAAGGCGTCCTCCTCCCAGACCTGCACGACCCGGTCCACCACCGACCAATCGAAGTTGGGCGGGACGAACCCCGGCCCCATGCCCTGGAACTGATGCTGCCCGCGCACACCGCCGGACAGCACCGGCGAGCGTGCCGGCTCGACGGCGACGACGATCACGCGAGGGTTCTGCTCCCGCAGGAACCGGCCGACGCCGGCGATCGTCCCGCCGGTCCCCGAGCCGTAGACGAAGGCGTCGACGTCGTGGGCCATCGCCTCCCAGAGCTCCGGGCCGGTCGTGTCGTAGTGGATGCGCGGGTTGGCCGGGTTGGCGAACTGGTTCGGCATCCACGCGCCCGTCGCATCCCGGATTCGCTCGGCCTCCTCGATCGCCGCCAGCATCCGCCGCTCCGGATCGGTCAGCACCATCTCCGCGCCGTAGGCGCGCAGCGTTCGCTTCCGCTCCTCACTCATCGACGACGGAACGCAGAGGACGAGGGGATACCCCCGCGCCGCGGCCACCTGGGCGAGACCGATGCCGGTGTTGCCGGACGTCGGCTCGACGATCGTCCCGCCGGGCTGGAGCACGCCCCGCGCCTCGGCATCGAGGATCATGCCGAGCGCCGTCCGGTCCTTGATCGAACCGCCCGGGTTGAGCCCCTCGAGCTTGACCCACACCTCGGCCATCCCGGGCTCGACGACACGCTCGAGCCTGACCACCGGCGTGTGGCCGATCACGCGATCGACGCGGGGCCCCGCCCTGAGTTGCTGTTCGGCTGTCACGGTCATCGGTGCTGTCCTGTCACGGGCATGTCCGCAACGTAACCGCGGCGCGCGAGGACTTGCGCGGGCCCATCGATCGCGATAGAGTAGCATCGACAACCGATCACACGTGGTGGATTTGCGGCGTATTGCAGCCACGTTAAACAAATGCTAAAAAGCCCTCGCGTCCCCGCGGCTTTTCAGCGTCGGGGCGTTTTTTTGTCCCGGCGCCGACGGCTCCGGGCGCGCGGGGCGGGAGCAGACCCGATGACGACGATCGCCCCACGACCAGCGGCCGCTGCGGAATCCGGCGGCCACCCCGCGCCCCCGCTCGACCCACCACGCACCCTCTCGACCCCACGACTCGCGTCGGGTGCGGGCGCGCTGCGGGCGCTCGCGCTCGCCTGCCGCGAGTGCGACGCGGCGTTCGAGGCGGGGCCGATCGCCATCTGCGAGAACTGCCTCGCACCGGTCGAGCCGGTGTACGACCCGGACCGGTCCCTGCCCGACCGGGACGCGATCGCGAGCCGCCCGACCTCGCTCTGGCGCTACCGCGAGTGGCTTCCGTTCACCGGAACGCCGACTCTCTCGCTCGACAGCGGGTGGACGCCGCTCGTCGAGGCGCCGGCGTTGGCTCGCGCGCTCGGCGTCGAGCGGGCGTGGGTCAAGAACGACAGCGTCTCGCATCCCTCGCTCTCGTTCAAGGACCGGGTCGTCGCGATGGCGATCAACGCGGCGCGGGCGTTCGGCCTGGACACGCTCGCCTGCGCCTCGACCGGGAACCTCGCCAACGCCGTCGCCGCCCACGCGGCGCGGGCCGGCGTGCCGGCGTGGATCTTCATCCCGCACGACCTCGAGCTCGGAAAGGTGATCGGCACGCTCGTCTTCGGGGCCCGCGTCGTCCGCGTGCGCGGCACCTACGACGACGTGAATCGCCTCTGCGCGCAGATCGCCGACCGATTCGGCTGGGGGATCGCGAACGTCAACCTCCGCAGCTACTACGGCGAGGGGTCGAAGACGGTGGCGTTCGAGATCGTGGAGCAGCTCGGATGGCGCTTCCCGACCGCGGTCGTCGCGCCGATGGCGGGTGGGTCCCTGGTGACCAAGTTGCGCAAGGGGTTCGCGGAGTTTCGGGGGGCCGGGCTCGCGGCGGGCGGCCCCTTGCCGCGACTCTACGGCGCGCAGGCCGCGGGGTGCGGGCCGATCGCGCGGCTCGTGCAGTCCAGGGGTGACCGGCTCGTCCCGGAGGTGCCGAACACGATTGCCCGCTCGCTCGCGATCGGCAATCCGGCCGACGGATCGCTCGCCGCCCGAACCATCCACGAGACCGGCGGATGGGCGGCCGCCGTCAGCGACGAGGCGATCGTGCGTGGCATCCGCGTGCTGGCCGAGACGACCGGCATCTTCACCGAGACCGCGGGTGGGACGACCGTGGCGGCCGCGCTCGAGCTGGCTCGCAGCGGACGGTTGGCGCCGTCGGACGAAGTGGTCCTGTGCATCACCGGTCACGGACTCAAGACCGTGGAAGCCGTCGCTCCCACCCTCACCGATACACCGACGATCGGCCCGCGTGTCCGCGAGGTCGAGGCGCTGGTGCGGGAGATCTGATCATGCCCATCACGATCCATCTTCCCAACGTGCTCGCCAAGCTGGCGGACGGCCAGCGCACCGTCGAAGCGGACGGTGCGACGGTCGGCGCCGCCGTCGGCGAGGTGTCGGCCCGATTCCCGGCCCTCAGGCCACGGCTCGTCGACGACGCCGGGAACCCCTACCCATTCGTCACGTACTATCTCAACGATGAGGACATCCGCTTCACCGGCGGGTTCGACGCGCTGGTCCGCGACGGCGACGAGGTCACGGTCGTGCCCGCCGTGGCGGGAGGCTGACCGGTGGCCACGACGGTGAGCGTCGACCGGGACGTCGCGCCCGACACGCTGCCCGAGCTGTCGCGGGAGGAGATCCTCCGCTACAGCCGCCACCTCATCCTGCCTGACGTCGGCCTCGAGGGCCAGCGGCGACTCAAGGCGGCGCGCGTGCTCCTGGTCGGCGCCGGCGGGCTCGGCTCCCCGGCGGCGCTCTACCTCGCCGCGGCCGGGGTCGGGACGCTCGGGCTCGTGGACTTCGACGTCGTCGATGTCACGAATCTCCAGCGGCAGGTGCTGCACGGCACCGCCGACGTCGGGCGTCCCAAGCTCGACTCGGCGGCCGACCGACTCACGGACATCAATCCGCACGTCGACCTGGAGCGGTTCGAGACACGGCTCACGTCGGCCAACGCGCTCGACATCATCCGCGAGTTCGACCTCGTGGTCGATGGGACGGACAATTTCCCGACGCGCTATCTCGTCAACGACGCCTGCGTCCTGGCCGGCCGGCCCAATGTCTACGGCAGCATCTTCCGGTTCGAGGGACAGGCGTCGGTGTTCGCCACCACCGACGGCCCGTGCTACCGCTGCCTGTTCCGGGAGCCGCCGCCGCCCGGACTCGTGCCGAGCTGCGCCGAGGGGGGTGTGCTCGGCGTGTTACCGGGGCTCGTGGGAACCATTCAGGCGACCGAGGCCGTGAAGCTGATCCTCGGCATCGGCGAGCCGCTCATCGGTCGGCTGCTGCTGGTCGACGCGCTGCGCGCGCAGTTCCGCACGCTCACGCTCCGCCGCGACCCGTCCTGTCCGGCGTGCGGTACGCGCGAGCTGACGACGCTCATCGATTACGAGGAGTTCTGCGGCCTGCGCGGTGCGGCGGCCGAGGAGGTCGCGGCGCCCGTCGTGCGCGAGCTGACGCCGCGCGAGGTGGCGGACAAGGTAGCGCGGGGCGATGATTTCGATCTCATCGATGTGCGCGAACCGCACGAGTACGCGATCGCGCGCATCGCGGGCGCCCGGCTCATCCCGCTCGCGACGTTGCCCGAGCGGCTCGACACGCTCGACCCGGCGCGCGAGATCGTCGTCCATTGCAAGGTCGGGGGCCGGAGCGCGCGGGCCGTCCGGGCGCTCCAGGCCGCGGGGTTCCGTCAGGTGTGGAACCTCGCCGGCGGCATCACCCGATGGAGCGACGACGTGGACCCGAGCGTCCCCAAATATTGACGGCGGGGCGGGGCATCAGGGCATGGCGGCCACGTGGGACGTCGTCGTCTGCGCGCCCTCCGGGCCGTGGTCCCAGTCCTGGACGCTGGAGATGTTCGGCATCCCCCAGTCGTGGCCGTTCCAGCCGTTGAAGCCGTCCATCTTGAAGAACCAGACCCCCGTGTTGGAGTCGCTGATCATGATCAGCCCATCGCGATTCCGGATGTCGATCCCGAAGGCGCCCTGCTCGACACTCGTGCCCTCCCACTGTGGAAGCCCGCCGAAGCCGTGCTCGTGGGCGCACTGGCACGTGTAGTACCAGCCGACCGTCGTCGGGTTGGTCGGGTCGTACATGCTGAACACCTGGAGGCCGTCCTCGTACGCCGACACGAACACGAACGGCCAGCGGACCTCGTGGTTGTGCGAGAGGTCGTGCCAGTCGGCCGTCCAGGCGCCGATCGGGCGCGTGATCGCCTGCACCTTGCCCTGAAGGCCCGGCTGAAGGTCGAAGATGCGGAGCGGCGCGTACTGGTACTCGGTCTCGGTCACGGCGTACTTCCCGTCCGGCGTCGGCGTGAACGTGTGCCCGAACTCGACACCGGCCACGCCGGTGATCGACGTCAGCAGCTTGGGCTGGGCGGGAGTGGAGATATCGTAGATGTAGTATCCGCCCCGGCCGGCGCCGTAGAACTTGTCCTGGTGTGTCGCGGGATCGTACCCGATGTAGAAGTCGTGGTAGCCGAAGCGGCCGAAGCGGCCGGTGTTCCCGTTCTCGGGGACGGGGATCTCGCCGATCTTCCAACTCGCGGGGTCACCGCCGGCGAGCACTTTGTCGAGGTCGTAGATATTCGCGTGCGGCGCGTTGACGGTCGTGACCAGCAGGTTGCGTCCGTCCGAGTGCCGGTAGGCGAATAGATTGTGGAAGCCGCCCGGGGCCGACGCGTCGCGGATGCGGGCGACGATCCTGACCTTCGTCGTGTCGGGGAGCCCGGTGACGTCGGCGACGACCGCGCCCAAGTCGGCGTCCGGCGTGCCGGGGTCGAACTGGAGCGACTGCACGTAGTAGTAGCGCCCGTGCGACTTGAAGTACTTCCCATCCATCCCGCCGAAGCCCTTGTGGAGCTCGGGATTCTCGATGCGCCAGTTGTACAGGACGTGGATGTTGTTGAGGTCGTGCAGATCCACGATCGTGAAGCCGGGGCGGTCCCGCGCCTGGGAGACGTAGGCGTACGGCCGATTCGGATCCTGCTCGAGCTCGTCGTCCATCACGCGGAAGTACCCGCCGAGTGGGATGTGGCCCAGGAGCCGGATGTTGGGGCTGCCGCCCATCTTCACGCCCGGGATGATGCCGGGCGGAGATTGGCCGGGTTGCTCGCTGGGCGCCGCCTGGGCTGCACTGGATCGGGGGAGCGCGACGAGCGTGGCCGAGGCACAGAGCGCCGGCACCAACATGGCAGCGCGCGACTGCATCGGGGACGACCTCCTGAAAAATTGAAGGGCGAGGGCGTCCCGTCCGAACATCCGGCGCGGCGACGCTCGTGCGCGCCGCGATGCGACCGCGGCGCGCTACGGGCGATCTAACGACCGGCGACGGAGCCGGTCAAGGCCGCGCGCAGCCGGACGGTGCCACGGTTACGGTGTCCTCAGCCGCCGTGCTCGCGGGCGAGCAGCCGCCGCTTGCGCTCGATTCCCCAGCGGTAACCGGTGGGCGTGCCATTGGCCCCGATCACGCGATGGCAGGGGACGATGATCGATGCGTGGTTCGACGCACAGGCGCCGGCGACGGCGCGCACGGCGGACGGCTGGCCGATCGCGGCCGCCAACTGCGCGTACGATCGAGTCTCGCCGAAGGGAATCGCCTGCAAAGCTCGCCACACACGAAGCTGAAACGCGGTGCCGTGAAGATCGAGCGGCACGGCGGCATCCCGAGTCGCCCCGTCGACCTGAGCCACGACCGCTCTCACCCACGGGGCGATCGCCTCGTCGTCACGTATGATCTGCGCCGCCCGGAACTCCGCTGCGAGCTCGCGCGAGAGCGCCGTGTCATCGTCGCCAAGCATCACGGCGCAGACGCCCCGCTCGGTCGCCGCGACGAGCACTCGGCCAAGCGAGCACGGGACGATCGCGTAGTCGATGCGCAGGTGGGCACCCCCGCGCCGGTATGCGCCGGGGGTGATGCCGCGCCCGAGCGGGGTGCGCGAGCCTCGGTACAACGGGCTCGTCGAGCCGAACCCGGCCTCGTAGGACGCCCGCGTCACGGTGTCACCTCCGCGAAGCCGAGCCTTGAGACGCTCCCGGCGCGCGGCATCCTGATAGGCCTTCGGTGAGATCCCGACGAGCCGCGTGAACGCCCGCTGGAGGTACGCGGGGCTGAGGCCGACCTCGCGCGAGAGCCGCGCCAGTGTCACCGCTCTGTCGGTGTGCTGGTCGAGGTACTCGCGTGCGGCCCGGACGCTCCGCTCGGTCGGCGTTCCCGACGCCGCGTGCGGCCGACAGCGGCGGCAGGGGCGGTACCCGGCACGCTCCGCATCGGCGGGCGCCGCGAAGAAGGACACGTGCTCGCGCCGCGGGCGGCGCGCCGGGCAGCTCGGCCTGCAATACACGCCCGTCGTGGACACGGCGTAGACGAACGCCCCGTCCCGGCGCCGATCGCGGCCGATCACCGCCGCCCAGGCGAGCTCATCGCCCGCCGCCCGGTCCGTCACCCGCGTGCTCATCAGTGCCATGCTCGACATGTAATCTCCTCGAGGAATCCATCGGACGGGAAGAAGTATCCCGGATCTGGCGGCGCCACGCCCGGTGGATCGTGCGCTCAAAGTCGGGTCGCCCGCTGTGCGGAACCTGTGGATATCCGGCCCGGTCCCGCGCTTGCCCGTCGGCTGAGCGCCATGCCCTTTGCGCTTTCACGGACGCTCGCCCCGATGGAGGCTCGGCCGGTCACCCACATCCCGGCCGGTCCCGGGTGGCAATACGAGCCCAAGTGGGACGGATTCCGCTGCCTGGCCTTCTGCGACGGCGACCGGGTCGAGCTGCGGTCCAAGGCCGGCAAGTCGCTGACGCGGTACTTCCCCGACGTCGTGGCGGCGATCACGGGGCCGAGCGGCGGGGTCGGGCGGTGCGTGCTCGACGGCGAGATCGTCATTCCCTCGCGCGGCGACGGCGACGGAGCGAGTCTGTCGTTCGATCAACTGCTCCAGCGAATCCACCCGGCGGCGAGCCGCGTCCAGCTGTTGGCATCGACCCATCCGGCGCTCTACATCGTGTTCGATCTGCTGGCGGACGGGCGTGGGGAATCGCTGCTCCGGCCCCCGCTGGCGGAGCGCCGGCGGCGACTCGAGGCATTTGCCGCCGTCCGGTTCGCACACCAGGCGCCAGCGGCGTGGGCGTCCCCGGGAGTCGCGGGCCTCGCTCTCTCGCCCGTCGCACGCGATACCCGGCGCGCCGAGGAGTGGCTCCGCGCGCAACGCGGAGGGCTGGACGGTGTGATCGCGAAGCGGACGACGCTCCCGTACGAATCGGGGACACGGATCGGGATGGTGAAAGTCAAGCCGCAGCAGACCGCCGACTGCGTCGTCGGCGGGTTCCGGTACGCATCGGCGCCCATGCAGGGTCGGCCGGTTGTCGGCTCGCTGCTCCTCGGGCTCTACGATGGTGCGGGGCTCCTGCACCACGTGGGCTTCACGTCGGCGATCCGGACGGCCGATCGGATACCGCTGACCGATCGCCTGGAGGCGCTCATCGAGTCACCCGGCTTCACCGGCCAGGCGCCCGGGGGGCCGAGCCGGTGGAGCTCGGCCCGGAGCGCGGCCTGGGAGCCGCTGGCGCCCGCGCTGGTCGTCGAAGTGACGTACGACCATTTCAGCGATGGGCGGTTCCGGCACGGGACCGGCTTCGTGCGGTGGCGACCGGACAAGGCGCCCCGTCAGTGCACGATCGATCAGATCGTGCCCGACGGGCGGAGCTCGCTGGCGCTCCTCGCCCGGCACGGCTCCTCGCGCGCCGCGCCGCGCGGCGCCGCGCGGCGTCGCGAGGGGAGCGACGGGCCAAGCGGGCCAGGCAGGCGAAGCGAGCGAAGCGGGCGAAGCGGGCGAAGCGGGCGAAATGGAGGAAGTGGTCGTCGACCCCTGGCCCCGGCCGGCCGGGCGCGGTAGTGTTGGGCATGCCCGCCGTGTATACGATCATCGGACTGGCCGCGATGGTGCTGATCGGGAGCCTCGTGCTCTGGCTGGAACGACGCGGGCAGGTTCACCCATGCGCGATCTGTGACCAGCCCGGCCGGCACCGGTGTCGAGGCATGTGGGTGTGCGGGAATCACCGGCAGATGGTCGACCGCATCCATCGCCGCGTGTCGGCCAGCGGCAACGCCTGAGCGCCCGCGGGCGCTCCGCGACGACGCCCAGCTCCGTGGTCGAGCCGAGCCGCACCGCGTCGGCGCGACATTGACCGCCGGCCCTCTGTGTCGGGCCGCCACGTGGTGAGCGCCGAGGGCGGTGCCGGCTGATCGGTCGGCGGCCCGGTTGGCGGCGCCGGCCGGATTCGGGCGGCGGCTCCGCGCCTGGTACCGACGCAACGCGCGCGACCTCCCCTGGCGCCGCACCCGGGACGCGTACCAGGTGCTCGTGTCCGAGCTCATGCTCCAACAGACCCAGGTCGGACGCGTGATCCCCAAGTACGGGGAGTTCCTGACGCGCTTCCCGACGCTCCAGGCGGTGGCCGCGGCGACGCCGGCGCAGGTCTGCGAGGCGTGGAGCGGGTTGGGCTATTACGCGCGCGCCCGCAACCTGCATGCGCTCGCGCGCCGCGTCGTGCGGCTTCCGGCGGATCCGGCCGCGCTCCGGCGACTCCCCGGGATCGGACCGTACACGGCGGGAGCGGTCGCCTCGTTCGCGTACGAGCGTCCGGCGGCGCTCGTCGACACCAACGTCGCCCGCGTGCTCACGCGCGTCTTTGCGCCGCGGCTCGATCCCCGCAGCGCAGCGGGGCGTCGGGCCGCGTGGGCGATCGCCGAGCGCATCCTCCCTCACACGGGACGCGCGGCGTATGTCCACAACCAGGCGCTCATGGAGCTCGGCGCGTTGATCTGCACGGCGCGTGTCGCGCACTGCGGGCGCTGCCCGGTGCGGCCGGTGTGCCGGAGCGCCGGCGCACCCCGACGTCCGAGGACCGGCCGAGCCGGACGATGACACGAGGGGACGATCGCGGCGCGATCGTCCCCTCGCACCGGAGCCCACACGTCCCTCGCATCGAGGGCACCAGCGCGCTCACATCGCGACGGGCGTCTACCCGGTGGCGGCGGCGAGCGCGGCCGAGCTGGTGGGAGTGCCGGAGGAGAGGGCGGAAGCGGGAGTGACGATCCGCTTTTTCAGGGTGCTCGTGTAGGGGCGCTCGCCGGGGCCGACGTAGATCTGGCGGGGGCGGGCGATCTTCTGCTCCTTGTCGAGCAGCATCTCCTCCCACTGCGCGAGCCAGCCCGACGTGCGGGCGATCGCGAAGAGCACGGTGAAGAACGACGTCGGGAACTTCATCGCGCGATAGATGAGGCCCGTGTAGAAGTCGACGTTCGGGTAGAGCTTGCGGGACACGAAGTAGTCGTCCTGGAGGGCGATCCGCTCGAGCTCGAGCGCGATCTCGAGGTCGCGATCGACGCCCACCGACTGGAAGACGTCGTACGCGAGCTGTTTCACGATCTTCGCCCGCGGGTCGTAGCTCTTGTAGACGCGGTGGCCGAAGCCCATGAGGCGACCCGATCCCTTCTTCACGCCCTCGATGAAGGCCGGCACGCGCGACTTGTCGCCGATCTCCTCGATCATCCGCAGCACCGCCTCGTTGGCGCCCCCGTGGAGCGGGCCGTAGAGCGCAGCGATGCCGGCGGCGATCGCCGAGTACGGGTCGACGTGCGACGACCCGACCCCGCGCACGGCGCTCGTCGAGCAGTTCTGCTCGTGATCGGCGTGGAGGATGAACAGCACCTCGATCGCGCGCGTGAAGACGGGGTTGGAGCGGTACTTGGGCTCGCTCATCCGCGCCACCATCGACAGGAAGTTCTCGCCGTAGGAGAGCTCGTTGTCGGGATAGACGAAGGGGAGCCCCTTGATGTGCCGGTAGATGAAAGCGGCGATCGTCGGCACTTTGGCCAGCAACCGGATGATGGAGATGTTGCGCTGCACCGGATCGAAGATGGCCTTCGACTCGGGGTAGAACGACGAGAGGGCCGCGACCGCGCTGCACAGCATCGACATCGGATGCGCGTCGTAGCGGAAGCCCTCGAGGAACTTCTTGATGTTCTCGTGCACGTACGTGTGGTACGTGATCTCGTGCACGAACCCGTCGTACTGCGACTGGGTGGGCAGCTCGCCATGTCGCAGCAGCCAGGCGACCTCGAGGAAGCTGGCGCGCTCGGCCAACTGCTCGATCGGGTACCCGCGGTAGCGCAGGATGCCCTTGTCGCCGTCGATGAACGTGATCGCGCTCCGGCAGGACGCCGTGTTCATGAACGCCGGATCGTAGCTCAGGAGCCCGTGGTCGTCGGCCGAGCCCTGCAATTGCTGGAGCTGCGAGGCGCGGATCGCCCCGTCGGCGATCGGGATCGTGTAGTGCTTGCCGGTACGCGAGTCGTTGACTTCGAGGAGATCGGACATGCGGAGCGGAAAGAGGCGCGGAAGGAGCCCGGGACCGCCCGGGCAACGACGCCGCGGGCCGCGGCGAGGCGCGGTACGCGACGAGGCGCGCCCCGGGGGTGGCGGCGCCCACGGAAAGCTAACGCGCGCCGCCCGTGCGCGGCGGTGGTGGGGCCGACGCGGTCCGACGCCGAGAGGGCCGACCGCGCCGAGAGCGCCGACCGCGCCGAGAGCGCCGACAGCGCCTACAGCTTCGTGGCGAGCGGGAGGTCGATCTCGAACGCGAACCGGGTGCCCGCGTCGGACGTCGTGACGCCCAGCTCGCCGCCCATGGCGCCGACGAGCTGCCGGCAGATGGCGAGGCCGAGCCCCGCGCTCGAGAAGACGTGGCGATCGGTGTCCTGCCGGCGGCGGAAGGGCTCGAAGAGGGTCGCCATGACCTCGGACGGGATCCCGCGCCCGGTGTCCTGCACCGCGAACTCGAGGCGTGTCCGCGACCGCTGCGTCGCGGACACCTCGACGCTCCCGTCGGTGGTGAACTTGAGGGCGTTGGTGGTGAGGTTGAGCAGCACCCGGCTGAGCGCCACCGGCTGGCCGAGCCGGGAGTCGGCCGGGGGCGTCGCGAGTCGCACCGTCAGCCCCTTCTCCTCGGCGATCGGCTGGACGATCGACGCCACCGAGCGCATCACATCGGTGACCGAGAACGGGATCGGGCGCTGGTGCACGAGCCCTTCCCCGCCGCGCGCCAGCTCGATCACATCGCCCGCGAGCGCGCTCAGCCCGAAGGCCGCGCTGTACACCAGGCCGATCTGCCGCTCCTGAACGGACGTCAACGGGCCGCTCTGCATGCTGCGAAGCCGCTCGGCCAGGAACAGGATCGAGCCCAGCGGCGACCGCATGTCGTGCGCGACCTCGATGATCAACTGGAGCGCGTCCGGCCCGGAGAGCCGGCGGGCAAACTGCTCGCCGAGCGCCAGCGCCTCGGACGTGCCGCCACCGGCGCCCTCCCGTGGCTGCGCCTCCCGGGCAGCGTCGCGCGCAGCCGCACGATCCGCGTCGCGCTCAGCCTCGGCTCCACCCTCGTGTACACCGTCGCGTCCGGCCTCGCGTCCGGCCTCGCGCGCGGCCTCGTGGGCGGCGTTGGCACGCCGCACGACGCCCGGCCCGGCAGGCGTCACTCCAGCGTCCCCGAGAGCTCGTCGCGACGGAAGCCGTGCTTCTCCATCAACCGATACAGCGTCGTGCGATCGATGTTCGCCAGCCGGGCGGCGCGCGACATGTTGCCCCCGGCGCGCACGACGAGCCGCTGGAGGTACTCCTTCTCGAAGTGGGCGACCAGCTTGTCCTTGGCCGAGTGATAGGCGTCGCTCATGATCGCGGCGGGCACCGCCTCGCCGGGGGGGTGCGTCGCCGGATCGTCGTAGACCGGCACGTCTTCGGGGCGGATCGGGCGGCCGGGCTCGGCGATGACGGCCACGTGCTCGATCACGTTCTGGAGCTCGCGCACGTTGCCGCGCCAGGGGCGCGAGCGCAGGAACTCGACGCAGCCGTCGGTGAGCTTGGGCGGCGTGTCGCCGGCCGGGCGGTGCCGCTCCCAGTAGTGCGCCAGGAAGTGGTTGGCGAGGAGCGGGATGTCCTCGAGCCGCTTGCGCAGCGGCGGCAGCTTGATCGGGACCACGCGCAGCCGGTAGAAGAGATCCTCGCGCAGGATCCCGCTGTTGACCGCGTCCTGCGGCTCGCGGTTGGTGGCGGAGATGAAGCGCACATCCACCACCGCATCCTGCTGCTCGCTCCCGACGCGCCGCACGACCCCGTCCTGGAGCACCCGAAGGAGCTTCGCCTGGAGCGGGTGCGACATCTCGGTCAGCTCGTCGAGAAAGAGGGTGCCGCCATTGGCCGTCTCGAGAAGTCCCGCCTTGTCCCGGTCGGCGCCGGTGAACGCACCCTTGCGGTGGCCGAACATCTCGGACTCGAGGAGCGGCTCGGGCAGCGCGGCGCAGTTGATCGGCACCAGCTTGCGGCCCGCGCGCCGACTGTGCCGATGGATGAACTGCGCGATCAGCTCCTTGCCCGTGCCCGACTCCCCGCTGATCATCACCGACGCGTCGGTCGGCGCGACCTTGCGCGCCAGTTCGACCGCCTGGCGGAAGGCGGGGGAGACGCCGAGCAGCGTGATGCGGTCGCTGTTGCCGTGCTGCTCCACGAGCTGGTCGCGGAAGGACCGCGTCTCGCGCGAGGCGGCCACGGCGTGCGACGCGCGGCCGAGCAGGATCTGCATGTGCTGCGCCGAGAACGGCTTGGGCAGGTAGTCCCAGGCCCCGGCGCGGAGCGCCTCGATGCTGGTCGCGACGCTCGGGTTCCCCGTCATGACGATGACGATCGTCTCGCGATGGGCGGCGAGCGCGGCCCGCAGGATATCCATCCCCGAGATCGGCGTGAGGTAGAGATCCACGAGCACGATGTCGAACTTGCGCCGCTTGAGGAGATCGATCGCCTCGTCCCCGCGCCCGGTCGAGGTGACGTGGTAGCCGTCGATCTGGAGCACGCTGGCGCAGCCGTCGCGGAGCGTCCGGTCGTCGTCGACCAGCAACACCTGGAGTCGACTGGCCGAGTCGCTGGGCGCGGCCCCCGCCCGCTCGCCCGCCGCCTCGCGCACCGCACCGCCCGCGAGCCCCGCACCCGCGACCGCAGCGCCGGCGACCGCAGGGCCGGCGACCGCCGCGCCGGCGAGCGCGCCACCATCCGGCGCGCCATCGGCATCGCCGCTGGTCTCCCGCGCCGCGACAATAATCGGATCCGAGGCGGCCCCGGACGGCGAACCGACGGGTGACGTCATCCCACACTCCCGGGTATCGGGTCAGATCAAGCAGCCCCTACTTAACCACCTTCTGTTGCGTGTGTCAAGACATTTTCGTTGCATCGGCAACACACACATGTATTGTAACAGCCACATCATGTAGCTCATCTGCTACAATGGCACCCAGATGTTTCTCGAGTTGGCGCGTTCCTCCGGGGGCCAGGGGTGGGCCTAAACTTGCGTCCGGCACGCGGCTCTGAAGCGTTCGGGCGGCCGGTGCGTCACATCCTGGTCAGCGAACGTTGCAAAACGTTTCATAGATTTCCGGTCCAGGCTCCCGTTCGCCGCCGCCGCACGGTGCGATCCCGCGCGATCCCGCGTGATCCCGCGTATCCCCGCGCGGCGGCGCCACTCGATCACAGCCAGCATGGGCACCCCCCAGTTTCCAACCGCTCATCTCCCCGCTCGCGCCAATTCGGCTGATGCCAACCTGCCGGCGGCCGCCGAGCCGGCGGGGCCTCCCCCCTCGTACGGCGATGGGGCGGCTGAGCGGCCGACGCCCTGGCACCGGTATCGGGCAGCGCTCCGGCGCTACCGCTGGCTGGTGCTCGGCTGTCTGTTGCTGGGCGCCGGCGGGGGCTACGCCGCCACGCGGTTCGTGACCCCCGAGTACGAGGCGCACGCGACGATCTGGATCGCGAGCGATGATGCGGGTCGGGGGGGAGGGTCGCAGAACGGACCGATCGCCGCGCAGCAACTGCTCAATCCGACCGGCTGGGACGAGATGTTCCGGAGCCTCCGCGTCACCGATTCGGTGGTCCTCAAGCGGCGGCTGTATCTCTCCTTCCCGCCGCTCGACTCGGCCCTCTTCGCCACCTTCACGGTCGCCCAGGCGTACCAACCGGGGAATTACGAGCTCTCGGTCAGTCCCACCGGTGATCAGTACATCCTCACCACCGGCCCCGAGCACACGATCGTCGACCGCGGACCGCTCGGTGACTCCGTCGGCCGCCGGCTCGGCTTCCGCTGGCAGCCGAGCGCCGCGGCGCTGCGCCGGATCGGGACCGTCGATATGGGCGTCGCGTCGCTCAGTCAGGCGTCCGAAGGGCTGGTCGCCAACCTGACGACGGTCCTCCCCGACAACCCGAGCTACATGCGCGTCTCGCTCGTCGGCAATTCGCCGCGGGCGACGGCCGCCACCCTCAACGAGTGGCTGACGCAGTTCCTCAACGTGGCCGGGGAGCTGAAGCGGCGAAAGGTCGCCCAGCTCACGTCGATCCTCCAGACGCAGACGACGATCGCGCGCCAGCGCCTCACCGACGCCGAGCAGTCGTTGGAGGGGTTCGAGCGGGCGGCGATCGCCCGCGGAGAGCAGGGCGCGATCAGCGCCGGGCGCGCCAACGCCGCCCTCATGTCGGCCCAGGGGCTGGACGCGAGCGGCGGCGCGAGCGGGCCGCAGCTCACGCCGCCGTCGGTGACCAACGCCTCCCCGGTCACGGACTACTACGGTCTCAAGTTCGCGCGCGACAATCTGCACGACGACATCCAGCGGGTGCAGACGCTGCTCGCGCGCGCACCGCAGGGTCGGCTCGACCCCGAGGACCTGCTCACCGTCCCCGCGCTCATGGTCGGGGCGGATGAGCTGCGCGCCGCGATCCAGGAGTACACGACCAAGGCCACCGAGCTGCGGCAACTCAAGCTGAAATACACCGACGCCTACAAGCCGGTGCAGGACCTCCAGGCGCAGGTGACGGCGCTCCAGGTGCAGGCGATCCCACAGCTCGCTCGCGAGGCGCTCGCCCGCCTCGAGGCGCGGGAGCAGACGCTCGGCGCGCGGGTGGCCTCGGCGTCCGCGACGGCGACACAGTTGCCGACGACGGAGATCGAGGAGATGCGGCACGAGCGGGACGTCGCGACGGCCAACCAGATCTACAACACGCTCCAGACGCGATACGAGGAGGCGCTGCTGGCCGAGCAGAGCGCGATCCCCGATGTCCAGGTGCTGGACCGGGCGGTCGCGCCGGTCGCGCCGAGCCGCAACACGAAGCCCCGGATCTTCCTGCTCGCCGTGGTGTGTGGCTTCGGCGCCGGCCTCGGGCTCGCGCTGCTGCTCGACCGCCTGGACCATCGGGTGCGCTACCCCGAGCAGGCGACGGACGAGTTGGGCCTGCCCATCATCGGCACCGTGCCGGCGGTCCAGCCGCGCGCGGGCAAGGACTTCGACCCGGACGAGGCCTCACAGGTGGTCGAGGCGTTCCGGACGATTCGGCTCAACCTGCTGCACCTGCTCGATCCCACCGGCCCGGCGATCGTCACCATCACGAGCCCCGGGGCCGGGGACGGCAAGTCGCTGGTCTCGTCCAACCTCGCCATGTCGTTCGCCGAGAGCGGGCGGCGGACGCTGATCATCGATGGCGACATCCGGCGCGGTCAGTTGCACGCGACGTTCGGGGTCCATCAGTCGCCAGGCCTGCTCGACTATCTCGCCGGGAGTGCGTCGCTCGAGGAGATCCTCCAGGAAACCGACTACGAGCGGCTCTGGATCGTCAGCTGTGGCGCGCGCCGCCATCGGGGCCCGGAGCTGCTGGCCTCCCCGGCGATGCTCCAGTTCCTGAGCGCGATCCGCCCGCAGTTCGACATGGTGATCGTCGACAGCCCGCCGCTCGGCGCCGGGATCGATCCGTTCGCGCTCGGCGCGGCGACCGGCACGATGGCGGTCGTGCTCCGGATCGGGCGCAGCGATCGGGAGATGGCACAGGCCAAGCTCGCCGTGCTGGATCGCTACCCGGTGCGGGTGCTCGGCGCGATCCTCAACGATGTGAAGGCCGAGGGCGCGTTCCGGTACTACTCGTATCTGTACGGCTACGAGCTGGACGATGGGGAGCAGCGGGCGCAGCTCCCGTCCAAAGTCGGCGAGGTCGCCGCGCCGACGCCGTGAGCCGGGTCGGAGTCAGAGCCCGACGACGGACTCCTGGGCGGTGCCAAAAGCCTGAATGGGGGCCCGGACACCGGTCGTCACCGACTGGCGGAGGGCAGAGGTCGCGCGGACGAGCATCTCGACCGCATCGACGGTCGATTCGGCGAAGTCGGGCACCGCGTAGTACCCGACGCGCACGCGGATATGCCCGCCGCTCGCCTCCGTCGGCTCGGCGCTCGCCGCGATCCGCTCGGCGTCGACCGCCGCCCGCACGCGCTCGGCCAGGCGGTGAGCGCCCGCCGGCTCGGTCGCGGGCGCAATGATGGCGAACTCGGTGCGACCCAGCCGGCCAACGGCATCCGAGACGCGACCGGTCCGTCGGAGCAGCTCCCCGACCCTGGCCGCGACCCGCTTGACGACGTCGTCGGACGTCGTCTCATCGAACGCCGACCCGTCTTCCGGCGTCGGGATCACGGCCACGCACGCCAGCGGGTCGCGGCGGCGCGACGCTTCGGCGCCGATCTCCTGCGCCCGGCGGGCGAGACCCTTCGCGTTGTACAGGCCCGTCGCGGTGTCGAGGAGCCCCTCGTCCCGGACGCTGTCCGCCTCGCGCTTCGCGGCCGCGAAGGTGTCCAGCTTGTGGATCAGGACTTCGCCGTCGAGGGGGAGGAGGATGTAGTCCCAGGCGCCGGCCGCGTATGCCGCGACCTGCTGGCCGCGATGGCCGGGATCGGACGACGTGATGAGGATCGGCGTCGTCGAGCCGAGGGAGTCGGCAGCACGGAGCTGACGGGCGAGCTCCAACCCGTCGCCGTCCGGCATCCGCACGTCGAGGATCACGACGTCGGGGCGGACGCGCCGCGCCAGGTCGATCGTCTGCCGCGCGGTGTAGCTGCGCAGCACGGCGTAGCCGTGCGGGCCCAGAATCGTCTCGAGCGACCGCGCCGACCATTCCTGATCGTTCGCGATGAGCACCAGCGGCGGGCGGGATGGACGGGACGGGCGGGTGGAACGGGCACCCGGCGCACGTGCGGAGTCGGCGGCATCGACCATGCTCGGCCGCGATGCACGTCTCGTGCGGGGGGCCGGGACGGGACAAAGCCCCTTTCGTACAACGGCTTTGGTCCTGGCGGCGTGCTCAGCCATATTGTAGAGATGACGCACCGATCCCACACCATCGATGTCGGATCGTGACACACCGAGACACGAACGTCACCCGGTCGCATGGGGCCCGCCCTGAGCGCCCACGCGCCGCATCCGAGAGGTTGGATCACGTGGGATCGCCGCGTCGGACACCGCTCGGCACCGCGCGGGACGAACGCCGACGCGACGTCCTGCCGGCGGCGATTGCGCCGACATCGCGCCGGTCCTGCGGTCCCTCGCCCGGTCGCGTGGTCAGCCGCCCCGACGTACCCCGAGCGTCGGCCGCGTGGCACGCAAATCGATCACTGGTCCCAGGCATGCTGCAACTCGCTACAGACGTGTGGTTCAGACCCCACACATTGCGCATGTCGTGCGGGCGCAAGGCGGCGGGCGATGACTGCAAGGCGCGTGGCCATAAGGAGTTAGTCGCAAGTCGAGGCGAGTCGGTCGGTAGCACGGCTGGTGCGTATGCCGGGGGCGAGGCAAGGCTCTTCCACCCCGGACACCCCTCTCTCCATTGCCGCCGTTGCATCTCGTGACCCGATCCGTCGTCCGATCTCTCGTCACTCAGGCGGTCCAGCCGCCATCGCGCCCCGCGCAAGCGGCGGTCGTCGCCCGCCGCTGCCTGGTGGCGGCGGCGTGGTTGGTCGCCATCGTGGTCCCGGGGGCGCTTCGCTCGCAGCAGGGGAGCGAGGCGCAAGCGGCGCCCTACCGTCCCGACGCCCTGGGGATCGGGCAGTTCGCGACGCGCGCCGATCTCGAGCGGATCGCCGCCGCCGGTGGTGCCGCGGGCGCCAAGGCGCAGCAGCGGCTCACCAATGGTGACTTCCAGGTCGGTGATCGGATCGCCCTCACGGTGCAGGGAGAGTCGGCGCTCACCGACACCGTCACCGTGCGGGAGGGTCAGGTCGTGCACCTCGACAACCTGACGGACGTCTCGTTGCACGGCGTCCTGCACTCGGAGCTTCAGGCCCGGCTGGCACAGGAGATCGCGCGGTACCTGCGCAACCCCGTGGTGCGCGCGACGCCGCTCGTCCGGGTGGCGGTTCTCGGCCAGGTCCAGCGTCCGGGCTACTACTCCGCGCCGGCCGACGCGCTCGTGAGCGACATGCTCATGCGCGCGGGCGGTCCCACCACCTCGGCCAACGTGAACAAGACCGTCGTCCGCCGGGGACCCGACGTCGTGCTCCCGGCCAAGGCCGTCGAGACGGCGATGGCGCGTGGTGAGACGATCGACCAGCTCGACCTCCGCCCCGGCGATCAGCTCATCGTACCCGAGCGGCCGGCGGGAGGGAACGCGTTGCGCATCCTGGAAATCGTAGGCGTGGTCGCCGGCATCGGTACCAGCATCGCCATCATCGCGACCCGATAGCATTTCCCCGACCCCTTTATGGATCTCTCTCGTTCGCAGCTCGACCTCTCCGCGATGGCCACGGGCGCGATCGTGCCCGACTTTGCCGCCGCCTCGGGGGCGGCCGCCGCCGCCCGCGCGGCGGGCGACCTCAGGGCCCGGGGCGCCGCGGCGCGGGCGTTGAGCGATGAGCCCCGCTCGATCCCCGTCCTTCGGAACGCCGACGGAGTCCCGTCGACCCGCACGACCGGCGCGCACGTCATGCGCGCCATCCGATCCCGGTCCGAGAGCACGAGCCGGGCACTCAACGTGACCCTCGCGCTGCTCGCGATCGTGATCCTCAGTCCCGTCTTTCTGGTCGTGGCCCTGCTCGTCCGACTGACCTCGCCGGGCCCGATCCTCTACATGCAGTCGCGCGTCGGCATCGATCGGCGCTCCCGCCGCGCCCTGGCGCTCTACGACCGGCGCGCCCGGGACGCCGGCGGGTGCGTCTTCACCATGTACAAGTTCCGGTCGATGTACGTGGATGCCGAGCGCCAGTGCGGGGCCGTCTGGGCGACACCCAACGACCCGCGGGTGACGCCGGTCGGGCGCGTGCTCCGGAAGACGCGACTCGACGAGCTCCCGCAGCTGTTCAACGTGCTCAAGGGTGACATGAACATCGTCGGGCCGCGGCCCGAGCGCCCCTCGATCGTCGCGCAACTGCGGAAGGACATCTCGGAATACGCCCTCCGCCACCGGGCCAAGCCCGGGATCACCGGGCTGGCGCAGATCAACCACTCGTACGACCAGACCCTGGACGATGTGCGCCAGAAGGTCCGCTACGATCTGGAGTACCTGCGCCGGCAGAGCGTCGCGGAGGACGTCCGCATCATGCTGAAGACCGTCCCGGTGATGCTCTTCAAGCGCGGCGGCTGGTAGCCGCGCGCGCCTCGTGACGGGCGGCTCCGTGACCACCCCCGGCGCGTCGCGCGGGTCGTCACCGGAGCCGTCAGCGGCGCGGCCGGCGCCGACGCCGCCGCCGGCGGCGCCGATGCGGCGAGTGGAAGCGTTCGCGCGGCTGCTCCGCCCGCGGCAGTGGGTCAAGAACGGCTTCGTCCTGGCCCCACTGATCTTCTCGGGGTTGGTCTTCGACTCCCGGGCGGTTGCCGCCGCCGCGCTCGCGTTCCTGCTCTTCTGCGTGGCCGCGTCGGCGGGCTACGTCATCAACGACATGGTGGACGCGCGGGCCGACGCCCTCCACCCGGTCAAGTCGCGCACCCGCCCGCTCGCGAGCGGCGCGTTGTCGATGTCCGACGCCCGCATCGTCCTCGCCATGCTCGTCGTGCCGCTCGTCGCCGCGTTCGCCTGGAGCGTCGAGACGGCGGCGGTCGCGGCTGGCTACCTCGCGCTCAACATCGCCTACTCGCTGCGGCTCAAGCGGGTCCCGGTCGTCGATATCTTCGTCCTGGCCGCGGGCTTCGTGCTGCGAGTCTACGCGGGCGCCGCGGCGATCGCGGTCCCGGTCTCATCGTGGACGCTGATCACGACCCTGTCGCTCGCGCTCTACCTGGCGGCGATCAAGCGGCGGGAGGAGCTGGCCACCAGCGGCGCGGCCAGCCGGTCGGTCCTCCAGTTCTACACACTGCGCCTGCTCGACCGCTATGCGGAGACGGCGGCGCTCAGCGCGATCGTCTTCTACGGCCTGTTCGTCGTCACCGTCAAGCCGCGCCTCAACGTCTCGATGCCCTTCGTGCTGTTCGGGCTCTTTCGGTACTGGTTCCTGGTCGAGCGCGGCGGCAAGGGCGAGACGCCGACCGAAGCCGTGTGGGCCGACCGGACGCTGATCCTGACGGTGATCGCCTGGGCGCTCGTGTGCGTCTGGCGGCTCACGTCGGCCGCCGGGTAGGCTCCCACACCGCGCGCCGCCGGCCGACCAGCGCGTCGCGCCAGGCGAGGACGCCGGCGAGCGCGCTCGCCCAGGCGAACGCGGCGAGCGCCACGGGCCGCGGCGGCGGTGCCGCGGCGCCGGCCACCGATCGCCGGAGCCCAAGGGCACCGACCACCATGCCGAGGGCGGCGATCACGACCGCGACCGCCGCCGCCGGGTGGCCCGGGCTCAGGATGAGCAGCCCGACGAGACCAAAGGGGAGCAGGGCGTACACCAGCCAGCGCGCGAGCTTGTGGCTCAGCAGCATGAAGGCGAACACTCCGTACCGCGTGGGATCGAGGAGGGCCCGTTTGTGCCAGAGCGTCGCCAGCCCCCGCGCCATCGTCCGCACCTTGCGCCGGAACTCGGCCTCGAGGGACGTCGTGCGCGGGACGACGCACACCGCCGCGTCGACGGAGACCGACCGGTACCCCAGCTCGCGGGCAATGAGCACGCTCGCGAAGTCGCGGCTCAGCTCCGGTGGGAAGCTCGGATCGTACACGTCCCGACGGAATGCGTAGAAGCAGCCGCTGGCGCCGATGATCGACCCCACGCGCGTCTCGAGCCCGCGGACCCACATCTCGTAGCCGACGTAGCCGGACTCGCCGCGGTTCCCTTCCACCGCCTCGTCCCCGGTGCTGACATCGCGCCCGGAGGCGACGCCGACCGTCGGGTCGGCGAACGCCCGCACGAGCGGCTTCATCGCCTGCGGCAGCACGCGGACCGAGGCGTCGGTGTTCACGATCAGCCCCGATCGGACGTGGCGGGCCGCGGCGTTCTCGGCGGCCGTCTTCCCCCCCCGCTCCGGGAGCCGGAGTAGCTCGACCCCGCGAGACTCGTATCGCCGAACGATCGCGTCGGTGTCATCGGTGGACGCGTCGGACACGACCAGGATGTGGCGGCGCTCCGCTGGGTAGTCGAGCGCCAACAGATTGTCGAGCGTCGCGGCGATCGAGCGGGCTTCGTTGTAGGCCGGCACGGTGATCGTGATCTCCGGCCACTCGCCGGCTCCGGGACATTCGGAGCGCCCGGGCCGCTCGGGGCACAAGGCGGCAGCCGAAGCGGCGGCCGAGTTCGTGGCCGAGTCGGTGACCGAGCTGGACGAGGACCCACGGGGCACCCCGCGCGTCCGCGCGGACCGGGCGCGGGCGGCCGAGGCGAGCGGGGCGAGCAGGGCAAGGACAACAGGATACCCGATGTAGGCGTAGCCGAGCATCAGGGCGGGCGCGAGCACGAATCCCAGGGCGACGACGTCGATGACGCTCATCGTGGGTTCATCGCGCGGCTCATCGTGGGTTCATCGTGCGCTCGTCGGGGCTCACGACGTCACCCCCGGGGGCGGGGGGGGCCGCGGCGTCACCGGGCGCGTCACGCACGATCGCGCGATAGACATCGTCGTATCGGTCCACCCAGCGTTCGGGCCCGTAGACGGCTCGTAGCCGCTCGCGAGCCGCGGCGGCCCGCCGGCCGGCAGAGGTCGGGTCGTCGCGGACGCCGCGGATCGCGGCCGCGAGCGCCGCCGGGTCCTCCGACGGAACCAGCACCGCTTCGGCCGGGCTCACGACCGCCGGAACGCCCCCGACTGCCGTCGCGATGATCGGAACGTTCGCATCCATGGCCTCGAAGAGCGCGATCGGAGTCCCCTCGGTGCGCGAGCTCAGCACGAATACATCGAACGCGCGGAACAACCGCCCGGCATCGGGAACGAGACCGAGCCACCTGACCATGGCCGCGATCCCTGCGCGCTGCGCCCGCGCCTCGAGCGCCGTGCGCTCGCGTCCAACCCCGAGGACGGCCACGGCCGACCGCCGGTCACGCGCGAGAGCGTCGAGCAACACATCCAGGCCCTTCTCGGCCGAGATTCGACCGACCCATCCGATCACGAACTCGTCCGGCGACAGACCGAGCGCGGCCCGGGCCGCATCGCGCGCGAGCGGGGGACCGGGCGCGGCGTAGGCGTTGGGAACGAGGTGGATGCGCGATCGCGCCACGCCGTTCCGGACGAGGTCCTCGACCATGGGCGCCGACACGGCCACCACGGCATCGAAGCGCCGGAAAGCCCGCCGCTGGAGGCGCTCGTAGAGGCGGTTCCGCCAGCCACCGCCGGTGAAGCCGTGCACCGTGGTGACGATCGGATAGCCGCGCGCCCGGGCGTGGAGCGCGTCGACCACATCCGGCCGGTACCCGTGCGTGTGGACGACGTCGGCCGCCGGCCTCGCGCCTCCGGGGTGGGCGGCCAGCCCTGCAATCGCGGCCCGCTCCTGCCGGTAGCCGCGGCCGCCGACCAGCACCGGGAGGATCGCGACCCCTGGTGCCGCGGCCGACAGCGCTGCGATGAAGGGGACCCGATCGATCAGGTCCGACAGGCGCGACGGGCCGTCGTGCCCGGTCAGGATCGGGGCGACGGCGACCGCGTGTCCTCGACGGGCCTGTCCGGCCGCGAGCGCCTGAACCACGCGTTCCAGCCCGCCCACCGGGGCCGGTGCGAGGACGTGGAGGATGGACAGCGCTCGGGACGGCTCTCGCACGGAGAGTCACTCTACTGTGCCGCAGGACAGCGGACCAGTCTTTGCCGGTTGTACACGGCGCGTCGCGCCCGGCACGAGTTGTGACGGCGCCGGGTAGACGCCGGGTAGACGCCGGGTAGACGCCGGGTAGACGTCGCGGGCTTGTTTGCCGTCGGCCGGGGCGCCACAGCGAGAACTGGCGGTGTCGCTCCTCTCGACGGCTCGGGTGTGGCTGCGCTGCGACACTTGTGGGAGACCTCGTGGGAAGCAGACCGTCACATGTCGCTACCCTTGGGACACGTATGTTCATTCTGTGTTCGCAAGTCCTTCAACGGGAATGGCTTGGTTGTTCCCGGACACAGCCTGCCTGGATGGCGGCGGGGGCCACCGGAGTGGCCGCCGGCTTGCTGAGGTAGATGCCCGTGAAAGGCTCGCTCGGCTCAAAGAACGCCCCGTCGCCCTGGACGCCGGGGGCGCGCTCGGCTCGCGACCTCCAGCCGGTGCGTTTTGGCGCCTCGGCGGCCAACGGGACGGCTCCGGTGCGGCGCGCGAGCGCCGGCGCCGACCCGTTCCCCGTCGGCCCGCACATCCTCACGATCGCGCTCGAGGACTACTACCAGGTCGGCGCCTTCAATCGCGTCATTCAGCGGGGACAGTGGTATCGATTCGAGCGGCGCCTGGAGTACAGCACCAATCGGACGCTCGACCTGCTCGACCAGTTCAAGGCCCGCGCGACGTTCTTCGTGCTCGGATGGGTCGCCGACACCATGCCCGAGCTGGTGCGGCTGGTGGCCGAGCGCGGGCACGAGGTCGCCAGCAAGGGCTATTACCACCGGAACATCGGGCAACTCACGCCGGGCGAGTTCCGGGATGATCTCACGCGTGCGCGGGAGGCGCTGGAGCGGGCGGGCGGCCGGCGGGTGCTGGGGTATCGTGTCGCCGACTTCTGGTTCCAGCCGAATGACTTGTGGGCGCTCGACGTGCTGGCCGAGGAAGGCTACGAATACGACTCGAGCATCGGTCCGATCCTGCGACGCTATCACTCGCAGCCCTGGCGCCGCTTCACGCACCTCCATCGGTGCGGCGAGCGTACGCTCTGGGAGCTGCCGATCTCGACCGTCGACCTCTTCGGCTTTCTGATTCCGATCGCGGGCGGCAACTACTTCCGGCAGTTCCCGCAGGGGTTCGTGCGCCGCGCCGTCGCACACTGGACGCGCACGTACACCGCCCCGTTCGTGATGTATTTCCACACCTGGGAGCTTGATCCGGATCAACCGAAGATCAACTCGGCACCCTGGTTTTCGCGGATCCGCCAGTACCGGAACCTCGATCGGATGGCGGACTACCTCCAGTACTTCATGCAGCGCTACGAGTTCACGAGCGCCGCGGCGTATCTGGGGTTGACCGCGGAGCCGGTGGTCGCCACGGAGCCGCGACGTCGCGTGCGCACGTCGGGCGGCGTCGTCAACCTGATTCCGGCCGGAGCGGCGGCGGGCGCGGGTGGCGGGGGTGGCGGGGGTGGCGGGGGCGGCGGGGGCGGCGGGGGCGAGACACTCGCGGAGACGGGCGGGATCGCGGCGTTCACGACGGCCGCCGTCGCCGCGCCGACGCCGGTGTCGGTCATCATCCCGTGCTACAACGAGGAGTTGATCCTCCCATACCTCGCCAACACGCTGGCGAGCGTCGAGGCGCGGCTCACCCAGTACGACTTCACGTTCATCTTCGTCGACGACCACAGCACGGACGGGACGTGGGACGCGCTCCATCGCGTCTTCGGCGCCAAGCCGAACTGCGTCCTCATTCGGCACGCGGTGAATCGCGGGGTGGCCGCCGGCATCCTCACCGGCATCCAGCGGGCGACAACCGACATCGTCTGCTCGATGGACTGTGACTGCACGTACGACCCGCACGAGCTCGGGCGCATGATTCCGCTCCTGGCCGACGGCGTCGATCTCGTGACGGCCTCGCCGTACCATCCCGACGGGCAGGTCCGCAACGTCCCGCGGTGGCGGCTCGGGCTCTCCAAGTCGCTCTCCCACCTCTACCGGCTCGTGCTGCACCACAAGCTCAACACGTACACGAGCTGCTTCCGCGTCTACCGCCGGAGCGCGGCGTCGGCAGTCCGGGTGGCGCACACCGGCTTCCTCGGCGTCGCCGAGATGCTCGGGTGGCTCGACCTCCACGGCTCGCGGATCGTCGAGTTCCCGACCACGCTCGAGGTGCGGATGATCGGGCGATCGAAGATGAAGGTGCTGCGCACGGTGGTCGGCCACCTCGGGCTCCTGGCGCGGCTCGCGATGCGCCGCGCCACGGCCCCGCGACGCGTCTGACGGGGGACCGGTGACGGCAGGGGCGTCGCACATCGGCATCGTCGGCGGCGGGATGCTCGGCCTCGGGCTCGCGCTCCGGCTGATCGAGGCCGGGCACGAGGTGACCGTGCTCGAGGGCGGCACGGGGGTCGGCGGGCTCGCCCGGGCCGATCGGATCGGTGACGTGACCTGGGATCGGTTCTACCACGTCACGTTGCTGTCGGACACCCATCTCCGGGCGTTGCTCGACGAGATCGGGCTGGGCGACCGGATCCAGTGGCGGACGACCCGGACCGGCTTCTTCACCGACGGCCGGCTCGTCCCGATGACGACGCCGCTCGATTTCCTGCGCTTCCCGCCGCTCGGGCCAGTGTCCAAGGCGCGGCTGGCGTACACGATCCTGGCGGCAGCGCGCATCACGGATCCGGGCCCCCTCGAGCATCTGACGGCGGTCGAGTGGCTGACCCGACTCTCCGGCCGGCGGACGGTCGAGCGCATCTGGCTGCCGCTCCTCCGCAGCAAGCTGGGCGACCACGCCGAGCAGGCGAGCGCGGCCTTCATCTGGGCGATCATCGCCCGCCTGTACGCCGCTCGACGGTCGGGGCTCAAGCGCGAGATGTTCGGCTACGTCGACGGGGGCTACGACGCGGTGCTGGCGCGGCTCCGGGCACGGGTCCAGACACGCGGCGTCGCGCTCCGCTGTGGCCAGCCGGTCGTGTCGGTCCGCGCCGACCGGGCGGGAGGGGGTGGGGGCGCGGAGACGGGAACGGGTGCGGGGGCGGGGGCGGGGGCGGTCGTGGAGCTCGCCGGCGGCGAGACTCGCCGCTTCGACGCGGTCGTGCTCACGGTGCCGTGCTCCCAGGTGGCCGCGCTCTGTCCCCAGCTCAGCGCCGAGGAGCGGTCACGGCTCCGGGGCGTCGTGTACCAGGGCGTGATCTGCCCGTCGCTGCTCCTCCGGCGGCCGCTCTCCGGGTATTACGTGACGAACATCACCGATCGGTGGGTGCCATTCACGGGTGTGATCGAGATGACGGCGCTCGTCGACCCCGCGACGTTCGGCGGTCACTCGCTGGTGTACCTGCCTCGCTACTTGGCGCAGGACGACGCGACGTGGAACCGGACGGATGAGGATCTGGTCGCCGAGTCGATCGACGTGCTCGGGCGGATGTACCCCGGCTTCCGGCCGGCCGACGTCGTCGCCACCCGGGTCGCTCGGGCGCGGGAAGTGCTGGCGATCTCGACGCTCGATTACTCGCGCGCGCTGCTGCCACCGCTGCGCACCTCGGTCGACGGCGTCTACATCGTCAACTCGGCGCAGATCGCCTACGGCACGCTGAACGTGAACGAGACCCTCGGTCTCGCCGCCCGGCAGGCAGCCGCGCTGGCGCTCTTCCTCGGCACCCAGGCGGCGCCGGGCGGGCCCGCCACCCGGACGAGCGGCGGCAGCATCGGGGGCGCCAAGGACGGCCGCCGCCGGAGCACCCCGGCCCGCGGTCGACACGCCCACGCACCGGGGCCCGGTTCAGCCAGCGCCGCCGAAGTGGCCGACGCGGATCCGCGGGGCTCCTACGCCGGGTCCCGGCAGGCCGCGGCCGTCACGGAGACAGCATCCACCACCGCCGAGCGCTAGGCGCGTCCCTCTCTCGTCACCGATGACCGATCAGCGCCCGCTCGCGAGCGTCTCGCTCGACGTCGACAATCTCTGGTCCTACCTCAAGACGCACGGCGATCCGGGGTGGGAGCAGCGCCCGTCGTACTACGACGTCTTCTTCCCGACCGTGCTGCCGATCCTCGAGCGGCTGGGGCTCAGGATCACCTTCTTCGTCGTCGGCTGCGACGCGGCGGTGCCGGCGCACGAGCCGTTGCTGCGGGCGATGGTGGCGGCCGGGCACGACGTCGGCAACCACTCGTACGAGCACGAGCCGTGGCTGCACCGGTATGCGCCGGACCAGCTCGAGGCCGAGATCGGGCGCGCCGAGTCGGCGATCACCGGCGCGACCGGCCGGCGCCCGGTCGGGTTTCGCGGGCCCGGATACAGCTGGAGCCCGACCCTCCTCGAGATCCTGCTCGATCGGGGCTATCTCTACGATGCGTCGACGCTCCCGACCTATCTCGGGCCATTGGCGCGGACCTATTACTTCTGGACGTCGCGCCTCACGGCGGCGGAGCGTGCACAGCGGGCGGCGCTGTTCGGATCGGCACGCGACGGCTTCCGGCCCGTGCGGCCGTACCGCTGGGCCCTCCCGGCCGGCCGCACCCTGCTGGAGATCCCGGTCACCACGACGCCGATCCTCAAGACCCCGTTCCATCTGAGCTACCTCCTGTACCTGAGTCGCATCTCCGAGGTGGCCATGATGGGCTACCTGCGCTTCGCGCTGGCGATGTGCCGGGCGACGGGGACGGAGCCGAGCTTCCTGCTGCACCCGCTCGACCTGCTGGGCGGGGATCAGGCCCCGGCGCTGCGATTCTTCCCCGGCATGGACCTCTCCGGCCGGCGCAAGGCGGCGCTCTTCGCCCGCGTGATGGGCGTCCTCGGCGAGCACTTCCGGCTCGTCGACATGACGACCCATGCGCGGGCGATCCTGGCGCGGGAGACGCCGCTTCGCGTTCCGGACGCCGCGGTGGCCAGCGCGGCGCACTCGCCCGCCCCGCCGTCGGTCACCTCCGCGGTCGCCGACGTCCGGCCGGCCCGCGCGGGCGCCGGTGGCGCCGCGTCCAATGCGGCGTCCGGTGCGGCGTCCGGCGCCGCATCCTGAGGACCCGTCCATGTGCGGCATAGTCGGGATCATCAACCGCGACCGGACGCCGGTCGACCAGGGGACCCTCGCCGGGATGGCGGCCGCCCTCGACCATCGCGGGCCCGATGGGGAGGGCGAATTCATCGCCGACGGCGTGGGGCTCTACCACAAGCGCCTCGCCATCATCGATCTCGTGACCGGAGCGCAGCCGATGACGGCCGGGCCGCTGACGATCGTGTTCAACGGCGAGATCTACAACTACGTCGAGCTGCGGGCGGAGCTGGTCCAGCGGGGGCACACCTTCCGGACGACCTCGGACACCGAGGTGATCCTGGCGATGTACGCCACCTACGGTCCCGACTGCGTGAAGGCGCTCAACGGCATGTTCGCCTTCCTCCTCTACGATCGGGAGCGGCGAACGGTGTTCGCGGCGCGGGATCATTTCGGGATCAAGCCGCTCTACTATCACGCGACGGACCGGCGCATCCTGTTCGCGTCGGAGGTCAAGGCCCTGCTGCGCCACCCGGCGGTTCGGGCAACGGCCGACGAGGACGCGGTCCGCGAGTACGTGACCTTCCAGCTCGTGACCGGCGACCGCACCCTGTTCGCCGGCGTCCGCAAGCTGCCGCCCGGGCACTGGCAGATGATCGACCTCGCCTCGGGGGCGGTCGAGACGCGGCGCTACTGGGAGCCGCGGTTCCAGATCGATCCGTACCACACGGAGGAGTACTTCGCGGTCGAGCTCCGCCGGCTGCTCGAGGACGCGATCCGGCTCCAGCTCCGGAGCGACGTGCCGGTCGGCGCGTATCTGAGCGGCGGCATGGACTCCAGCATCGTGACCCTGCTGGCGGCGCCGCACGCGTCGCGCCCGATGCACACCTTCACCGGGGTCTTCCGGGACGGGCCGGAGTTCGACGAGAGCGCCTACGCCCGCCAGGTGGCGGCGCGATGCGGGGCCTGCGTGCACGAGATCGTGCCGACCGAGCAGCAGTTCGTGGATCTGCTCCCGCAGATGGTCTACCAGATGGACGAGCCCGTCGCCGGACCGGGCCTCTTCCCGCAGTTCATGGTCGCGCGCTGCGCGGCCCATCATGTGAAGGTCGTGCTCGGGGGGCAGGGCGGGGACGAGATCTTCGGCGGGTACGCACGCTACCTCGTGGCCTACTTCGAGCAGGCGATCAAGGGCGCGATCTTCGAGAGCAACGAGGAGGCCGAGCACATCGTCTCGCTCAAGTCGATCATCCCGAACCTGCCGGCGTTGCGCCAGTACGCGCCGATGCTTCAGCACTTCTGGCAGCGGGACGTGTTCGAGCCGATGGACCGCCGGTACTTCCGCCTGATCGATCGGAGTGGCGGGTCGCTCGATCTCTTCAGCGGCGATTTCCGGGCGGCGTACGACCGCGAGGCGCTCTTCGCGCGCTTCCAGTCGGTCTTCAATCATCCCGACACGCAGTCGTACTACAACAAGATGACGCATTTCGATCTCGTGACCGGGCTGCCGGCGCTCCTTCACGTGGAGGATCGCGTCAGCATGGCCGCCTCCCTCGAGTCCCGGGTGCCGCTGCTCGACCATCGGATCGCGGACCTCGTCACGAGCATGCCGCCACGGATGAAGTTCCGCGGCGGGGAGCTCAAGTACATCCTCAAGCGGGCGACGTCGAACCTGTTGCCGTCGGCGGTGGCCCAGCGGAAGGACAAGATGGGGTTTCCGGTGCCGCTCCACCTGTGGGCCAAAGGCGCCTCGCGCGATTTCTTCGCCGACGTGCTCCTGTCGCAGCGGGCACGCGAGCGTGGCATCTTCGACCCGGTCGCGGTGGAGCGGCTGCTCGACGACGAGATGGCCTTCGGCCGCCGCCTCTGGGGGTTGGTGAACCTCGAGCTGTGGTACCGCCAGTTCGTCGACGCTGCCGCCTAGCCGTTCGTCCATTCCCTTCTCTCTCTCACATCGCTCCGTGCCGCTCACTCTCCGCGCCGACGGCGTTCAGTCCTGGCAGGTTCGCAAGATCGTCGTGATCGGCCCCGGCATCGTCGGGATGCCGATGGCCGCCCTGCTCGCCCATGCCCGCATCCGGGAGGGGACCGACGAGCCCGCCCGCGTGGTCGTGCTCCAGCGCGCATCGCGGAACTCGGGGTGGAAGGTCGACGCGATCAACGCCGGGCGGTCGCCGATCGGTGGCGTGGAGCCGGCGCTCGATGCGATCGTCGCCGACGCCGTCGCGGCCGGCCTCCTGAGCGCGACCAGCGACCCGTCGACGGTGCGCGATGCGGACGTCGTGCTCGTGTGCGTGCAGACCGACAAGCGCGGGTTCGCGCCCGACTACGACCCGCTGTTCGAAGCCCTGACGGGCGCCGCCCAGGCGCTCCGCGCGCGGCCGACGGGCAACGTGCCGCTCATCGTCTTCGAGTCGACGCTCGCGCCCTCGTCGATGACGACCGTCGTCCGGGAGCACTTCGAGCGGTACGGGCTCGTGGAGGGCCGCGACATCCTGCTCGGCAACAGCCCGAACCGGGTGATGCCGGGCCGGCTGGTCGAGCGCGTGCGCACATCGGACAGGATCGTGGCCGGCTTGCATCCGGCGACGCCGGAGCTGATCGGCCGGCTCTACCGCCGGATCGTGACCGGCGGGGTGTTGTACCCGACGAACAGCATGACGGCGGAAGTGGTGAAGACGCTGGAGAACGCCTACCGCGACGTGCGGATCGCGTTCGCGGCCGAGGTGGCCCGCGACTGTGATGCGCGCGACGTCGACTTCTACGCGTTGCGGGATGCGGTGAACGCGCGGCTCGCGCAGGCCGACGGCGCGAGCAGCGATCCCACGGCGGTGCCGAGCGGCGGGTTGCTCGTGCCGACCATCGGCGTGGGGGGTCACTGCCTCCCCAAGGACGGCATCCTCCTCTGGTGGCGCCGGATCGAGAGCGGGGCGGACACGAGCCGGAGCCTCATCCTCGCCGCCCGTGAGATCAACGACGCCTCGCCCGCCGCGGCCGTGCAGCTCGCCGAGCGGGCATTCGGGCCGGTGGACGGCCGGACGGTGGCCCTGCTCGGGACCGCCTATCGCTTCAACTCCGAGGACACGCGCAACTCGCCGACGCTGGCCCTGGCGATGCTCCTCCGGTCGCGAGGGTGTACGGTCCGGCTGCACGACCCGTACGTGCGGGCCGACGACCAGAACCTGCGAAAGTTCGGGTTGACGGAGATCTTCACGTCCGACCTCGGGGCGGCCGTCGGGGACGCCGAGTGGATCATGATGTGCACGGCGCACCGGGACTACGTCGCGGGGCGCGACGCGATCCTCCGGCTGGCGCCGCGGGCGCGGGCGCTGTTCGACGGGTGCAACCTGTACCACGAGCGCGAGTTCGTGGACGGCGACGTCGCCTATGCCGGGATCGGCCGTGGTCACGAGCCGCCGTCGGCGGCCCTCGTCGACTCCGTGGTCGCGGGCTTCCGAGCACTCGAGCAGGGATTGGCCCGTGAGGTGGACGACACGATCGCCTTTCTCAACGACCGGTTCGCGCGCGACGCATTCAACCAAGTGTCCTTCGAGACCGTCCGCCAGCTCGCCGGCACGTGCGTCACCGGTTGCGCGATCGCGGCCATCGAGCGTGCCGGTTCGCATCCCGCCACCTCGCTCGCGGCGCGCCCCGCCGCGACCTGGCGACTCGCCGCGTTGCGGTCCGGTGCATGACGGCTCGGGGCGCGGACACCGCGGGTCCACTGAGGCGCTACGCGGCGCCGGTCCGGCCGCGGGCAACGCGTCCGCGACCGGTGGGGACGGCGGCCGCCGGGACGGGTGAGCGCCTCGACTGGCTCGAGGCCGCGAAGGCGTTCGCGCTCGTCGGGATTCTCCTCAACCACTTCGTGGAGTCGTTCGCGGCCGGCCCCTGGTTCACGAACCCCGACAACGCCTGGCCGACGCTGACCACGCGACTGCACACCTTCTTCCCGGCCGGCCCGAACCCGGTGGTCGCCGGCATCCGCTTTCTCGGCTGGCTTGGCGACGCCGGTCCCGGCGTGTTCATCTTCGCGAGCGGACTCGGGCTCACCCTGTCGGCCTGCGCGCGCGCGGGTGGGCGGCTCGGCGGTTCCCTGGACGCCGGCGCGTTCTACCGCCGCCGGGCCGCCCGGCTCTATCCGCTCTACATCGCGATGCACTTCGTGATCCTGGGTCTGGCGCTCGCCGTTCCGGCCGAGACGATGAGCTTCGGGTCCCCCGCGACACTCCTGAGCCTCACGGGACTGCGCTTCCTGCCCTCGCTCTTCTTCGCCATCTCGCCGTCGTGGTGGTTCGTCTGGCTGATCATCCAGCTGTACGTCGTCTTCCCGGTGCTCTGGCGACTGGCCGGGCGCCTGGGGCTCGGGTCGTTCTTCTGGGGCAGCGTCGCGGTCACGCTCCTCTCCCGTGCGGCGGGCATCGAGTGGTCGAGCGATCGCTACTACTGGCTCACCGGCATGTTCTTCGGGTCGCGTCTCGCCGAGTTCACGGCGGGCATGGCGGCTGGGGCATGGCTCGCGCAGCGACGGGCCGAGGAACCGCGCGCGCTCCGGATCGGGATGGCGGGCGCCGCCTGCTACGTCGCCGGCCTCGGGGCCTCGATTTTCCTCTGGGGCGCCCTGGTCTCGAACCTCCTGGTCACGGTCGGGTTGGTCGGGCTGTTCTACGCCGCCTGGTCGGCGATCCGGGCCGCGGCGCCGCCGATCGTCGCACGCGCCGTGGTGTGGCTGGGCGTCATCTCGTATGCGGTGTTCCTCCTCCACCAGGAGCCATTGCGGTGGACGGCGAGCGCGCTGCACGCACGTCCGGCGCTGCACGCGGTGGCCGCCGTGTGCGTCCTCGCGCTGGCGGTGCCCGGGGCGGTGGGGATCGAGCGGCTGGTGACGTGGGTGCAGCGGGATGTCGCCCGGTGGGTGGCGGGGCGCGCGGCGGCGCTGGCGTGGGCCGTTGGGCTCGTGGTCCCGAGCATCCTGGTCGCCGTCGAGCCGCACCTGACGCCCGATGGCCGGCCGCAGCGGGCGCTCTGCCTCCTGCTCGCGGCGGCCGTGCTGCTCGCCGGGTGGTTGGAGTGGACGACGCGGCACGCCGACGGCGGACGCGTGTCGTCGGTCCTCCGGCGCACGGCGCTCGCGAGCGCCGTGCTGACGCTGTTCGTGCTGCCGGCGGGGTACGGGTATCTCGCCGTGCTCGCGAGCGCGCCCGCGGCGCTGGTCGCGACCATCCTCTCGACGACCCACCGGCGGGGACGCCTCGGGCCGGCGTGGGCGTGGATGGCGGGCTTCGGCGCGGCGGCGGCGCTGCTCCTCGGCGCGGAGGTCGCGCTGGCGCGGTTTGCGCCCACGGAGGTCGGGGGCTGGGGCGAGCGGCCGGCGCTCATGGTGCACCCGACGCGCGCCTTCGGCCTCATCCCGAACCGCGTCACGCGTCTGCGCTACAACGACTACGACTACGTGGTCCGCACCAATGCGCTCGGCCTGCCGGGACCCGAGATCGCGCCGGCGCGCCCGACGCCGGGCACGTACCGGGTGCTGACGGTGGGGGACGCGTTCACGATGCCCGAGGGGCTCGACTACGACTCCTCGTACTCGGCGCGACTCGCCGCGGCGCTCGCCCGCTGTAGCGCCCACCCGGGGGGAGCGGGCGAGGGCGAGGGCGACCCGGTCCAGGTGATCGACGGCGGCGTCACCGGCTACGGCCCCAACGAGGAGGGCCCGGAGATCCGCGAGTTGGTGCCCCTGCTGCGGCCCAACGTCGTCATCTATCAGTTCTACGTGAACGAGTGGTCCGACATCCGGATCGATTCCGCGACCCGCCGGCGGGGCATCGGGCTGGTGCCGGCGCACCGCGGACGCCTGGGGCTACTGTCACGCTCGCAGCTCGTGACCCACCTGTCGGAGGACTATGACGCGCTGAGCTCCGCGGTTCGTGGACGGCCCTCGCAGCGGCAGCGGTGGAAGCTGCTGCTCGATTACTACCGCCGCGGCGCCAATCCACTGTACGCGCCGGACAACATCGACCGCATGGCCGCGTTCCTGGCGTCGATCCACGACGCCGCCCGTACCGCGAACGCCGATCTCTTCCTCATCTTCGTGCCGGGCGCCGTCCAGGTGTCGCGTCCAACCGACCTCGCCTACCTCCCCCGCTCGGGCGTTCCGTTGACCGATCCGGGCACGTACGATCTCGACCGCCCGCTCGCCGAGCTCCGGCCGCTCGCTGCCGCCGCCGGCGTGCCGATCGTGGATCTCACCGACACGCTCCGGCGCCACCAGCCGCAGCCCGTGTACTACCGTGACGCATGGCATTGGAACGCCGAGGGCCATCGGGCGGCCGCGGGCGCAGTGCTCGCCGCGCTCCGTGCGCGAGGCGAGCTGCCACGAGGGTGCGCCTCGTGACCACGGCCGACGACCTCACCTTCTAGCGCCGCGCCGGTCGCCTCACGTGCCGATGGATACACGACGCGAAGTCCTGGCCCTTCGCGCGGCCGTGCTCGCGGCCCTCCTGGCCTGTGTCGCCGCCGACCTCTGGCGCGCACGCGGGCGACGCGACGCGGGCGCCGAGCCCCGGCCGCCGCTGGCGCGCGGGGCGCTCGCGCTCTGGGCGGCGGTGCCGATCGGGTTCATGGTCTTCCTCTGGTGGGATCACGCGGCGTTCCCGTTTCAGCTCGAGGTCATGGAGGAAACGCTGCTCGGGCACATCACGCGGGCCGCGCACGGGCTGCCCGTATACCCCGAGCCGACGCCCGACTATGTGGCCCTGGCCTACAACCCCCTGTTCTACTATCTGTGCGTCCCGTTCACGTGGGTCTTCGGTGAGCACCTCGAGGCCGCCCGCATCGCCGCGATCGCCGGTGCGCTGGGCAGCGGGTTGCTCATCTACGCGTCGGTGCGGGCCTGGACCGGCTCGCGGTGGTGGGGATGGATCGGACTCGGGCTGTTCGCCAGCGCGTACCGCGCGATGGACACCCTGCTCGACAACGCGCACGCCGACTCCTGGCTCCTGTGCACGGCGCTCGCGGGCACCTATCTCATCGACCGCGCCCGCACCCGCCGCGCCCGTCTGCTGGGAGTCGTGGTCCTCGTGGTCTCCTTCTGGTTCAAGCAGCACGGTGCCCTGTTCGTGCTGGGCGGGGTCGCCTTTCTCACCTGGCGTGAGAGCTGGCAGGACCGGGTGGCGGGGCAGCCGCGGGGGTGGGCGGCCTGGCGAGGGTGGCGAGGGTGGCGGGGTGCACTGCCCTACTGGGTCGTGGCCGCGATCCTCGGGCCGGGCCTCTACCTCGCCGCCGCGCGGTGGCCATTTGGCCCCGCCTTTCACTACTTCACCTGGGACGTGCCGCGTGGGTGGTCGCGCGTCAACACCGAGACGTTCGTCCGGGTCGCGCGCTTCTTCTGGGTCCACTACGGCGTGCTCGCGATCGCGGCCGGAGCGCTCACCCTCGTCGCCATCGCGCGCGCGGTGCGCGATCGCGACGCGCTCCGGGTGTGGCACGTGCAACTCGCCGCCGCGGTGTGCTCGGCGGTCATGGGCTCGCTCGACTGGGGCTCGTCCGACAACGTGTTCATCCCGCTCGGCGGGTTCCTGATCGTCGTCGGCACGGTCGGACTCGCCGAGCTCGTTCGGCCTCGCACACCGGCCCTGCGGGCCGTCCAGGCAACCGGCGTCGCCCTTGCCTTCGCGGCGCTGATCTACGCGCCGGAGACGGTGATCGTGTCGCCCCGGGCGGCCGCCGAGCTCGCGGATTTCGCGGCCACGATGCGGGGCCTTCCGGGCCCCGTGTACGCGCCGGACATCGGGCCGGCGGTCGACGGCGTGCCGCTCTTCCACCCGGGCGCGCACTGGGTCGCCCTGGAGGACATGGGGCGCGGGCCCGGTCACACCGACGCCGACCGGGCGCGCGCGTACGCCCTGCTCGCTGCCGTGGTCGCACCACGCGGTGAGGCGTACATCATCAGCTATCGCCCGCTCGACTCCCTGCCGCCCCCGGTCGCTCTGCTCGCGCCGCGCTATCGGCTCGCCGCCGACTACGGCGAGCGGTGGGGGGCGCTCAGGACGCTCCCGCGGCGGTGGGTCACGCCGGAGACGTATCCGCGCTTCCTCTATCGGTACGCGCCGCCGGGTGCGCTCCCGGCCGCGTCCGCGCCGGTTGCGCAGCGATGACACAGCCGGGTGCGGCGAAGCGCGCGCCGCCGTTCGACTCGCCGGGACCTGTGCAGGTGCACGGGCGAGCGCCCCTCCGACTCTCGGCCGGTTGGCTGACCGCCTGGGCGGCCGCGCTCGCGCTCGTCGTCCTCGCGACGTGGAACTCGGTACACAAGAGCATGTGGATGGACGAGGCGTACACGGAGTTCACGACGCGCCTGCCGTTCCACCCGATGCTCGACCGCGCGCTGCACTACGAGCTCCAGCCGCCGCTCTACTTCGCGGTGCTGGACCTCTGGCGGCGGATCTCCCGGACGGTGGAGTTCGGGCGCGGGCTCTCGACCATTGCGGCCGCGCTGGTCGTGGTCACGATGGCCGGCATCGGACGGCGGGCGGGCGTGCGGCACTGGGGCCTGCTGGCCCTGGCGGCCGCCGTCCTGCCGGGCATCGTGTGGGCGGCCGCCGAGTTGCGCGGCTACGCGCTCGTGGTCCTGCTGGTCGCGCTGACGCTGTACTTCTTTGTCCGGCTCGTCGATCCGCCCGCCACCGTCGCGGGATCGCCGGCACCCGCGGCCGGCCGGGTCGCCGTGGCCGATGCGGTCGGCTACGTCGTCGCCAGCGCGGCGTTGCTCTACGCGTTTTACTACGGGGGCTTCGTGCTGCTCGGCGAGTGGTTGGCGGCGCTCGTGCTGCGCCGCCGAGTGCTCGTGCTGACCGGCCTGCTCGCCCTCACCGGGTGCGCCCTCCTGCCCCTCATCCCGGAGGTGCTCCGGCAAGTGGCGATGCATCCCGTGGACGTCCCGGCGGTCGATGTCGCGGGGCACCCCCGCTACGCCGTCTGGAGCACCGTCGGCACGATCGTGAGCGCCTTCGGGGCCGACGCGACGGCGCTCACCTGGCCGCACGCCGAGCTGGTGATCGTGCTCATCGCGCTCCTCATCCCGGTCGCCCGCACGCTCGCGCCCGGCACACCGTGGACGCGGGCGGAGGTCGCGCTCACGATCGTGGGCGCGGTGCCCCTGGGTGTGCTCGGCACCCTCAGGTTGCTCGACGTGACGCCGGTGCAACCCCGGCACGTGCTCGTGACCGTGCCGCCGGTGCTGCTCCTCTACGCCTACTGGATCGAGCGCATCCGTCCGAGAGCGGTGCGCGTCGGGCTGGCCGGCGCGGTCGGCGCGGCCGTCGCCGTCACGCTCGTCACCTTCGAGGCGCACGGGCTCCAGCGAGAGGACTGGCGGAGCGCGGCCGAGTACGTCGCGGCCCGGGCGCAGCCGGGCGACGTGATCTTCGTCTATGATCCGGATCGCACCCTGCCCTTCACCGACTATCTCACCCCGCGCGCGCGAGGGCTCGCCGTCTTCGGCATGCCAGTCGACATGAATTACGCCGCGTACGACCCGGCAGCGTACGGCATTCCCGATACGGCCACCGTCGCCGCCCGTGTGCGCACGGTGGGCGCCGCCGGACATCCGGTGTGGTTCGTGACGAGCACGCGGCTGCTCCAGCGACTCGCCCGGAGCCCGGCGGTCGTCGACCGCTGGCTCCAGGCCCACTACTCGCTCGATCCCGTCGTGCGCTTCGCCGGGATCCGGATCGTCCATGGCGAACCGCGCTGAGTCGGCGGGCGGATCGCCCCCCGGCGCCGCCGCCGCGATGCCCGAGATCGATCCGCGCCTCGAGGCGGCGGAGGCCCAGGAAGGGGCGAGCGTCGCCGCCGGGGGCGATCCGCTCCTGCCGTCCGGCAGCGGCGAGACGACGCCACCACCGATCCAGCTCCGATCGCTCGGCGGAAACGCATTGCTCTTCACCGCCCTGGCGCTGATCAGCAACTCGGTGTCGTTCGTGATGCTGCCGCTGTACACGCACTATCTCAGCCCGGCAGACTACGGCGCCATCGAGCTGATCGAGATGAGCCTCGACATCGCCACCGTGATCGCGGGGTCCAGGCTGCTGGGTGGCGTCTTCCGCTTCTACTACAAGGCCACGACCGACGACGAGCGGCACGGGGTCATCTCGACCGCGATGTGGACCGTCTGCGGGAGCTACGCGATCGTCGGCCTCCTGGCGTTCCTCGCGGCACCACTGCTCGCGCAACTCGTGCTGGGCACGCAGCAGTACACGAGCCTCGTGCGGCTCGGCGCGCTCGCCATCGCGACCTCGGCCCCGACCTTCGTCCCGACGCCGTATCTCCAGGCGCAGGGGCGGTTCCGCGTGATCTTCGCCGCGCAGCTCAGCCGACTGGCGATCCAGGTGACCCTGAACGCGCTGCTGCTGATCGTGGCGCACCTCGGGGCGAAGTCGATGTTCCTGAGCACGCTGGTCGCGAACGTCTGCGTCGGCGGCGTGCTCGGCACGATCGTCCTCCGCGACGTCGGGCTTCGGTACGTGCGCCGGGCCGCGGCCGACCTCTACCGGTTCGGCCTGCCGCTGATGGTGACGCAGGTGGCGACGTTCGTTCTCACCTACGGGGATCGATATTTCCTGCGGACGGCCACCACACTCACCGACGTCGGCCTCTACACGCTCGGCTACCGGTTCGCGTTCGTGCTGGTCGCGCTCACCCAGACCCCCTTCGACATGGTGTGGGGGCCCAAGCGCCACGAGGTCGCCAAGCGCAGCGATCGGGACGCGATCTACGCGCGGGTGTTCGTCTACCTCAACATCGTGGTGTTGGGCGGCGCGGTCGGGGTGGCGCTTTTTGTTCGCAGCGTGCTGCACATCCTGACCGGCCCATCGTACTGGGCGGCTGCGGCGATCGTCCCGGTCCTCCTCCCGTACGTCGTGCTCCAGGCGTGGAGCAGCTTCCAGGATATCGGGATCATCATCTCGGAGCGGACGAAGTGGATCGCCGTCTCCAACTGGGGCGCGGCGGTGGTCGTGCTCGCCGCCTACGCGCTGCTCATCCCGCGGTACGGGGCGTGGGGCGCCGCGACCGCGACCGTCATCGGGTACATGGTTCGGTACGGCGGCATCTACCGGGCATCCCAGCGCCTCTGGCCGGTTCGGTACACCTGGCCGCCGGCGATCTACCTCGTGCTGCTCTCGATCGCGACCGTCGTCGCCGGTGTGACACTGCCGGCCGGACCACTCGGCTTCGACATCCTGAGCCGGGCGGTGCTGTTCGCGCTCTATCTGTCGCTGGTCTGGCGGCTGCCGATCCTGTCGGAGGCGGAACGGCGGGGCGTGCGTCGCGTCGCGGCCGATCTCCTGGAGACGGGTGCGGGACGACTCAAGCGGGGCACCTCGGATCCGGTCGTACCATGACGCGACTACACTCCAGCGCTGCCCGCGCCGCCCGATCAGCCGACTCGGCTCGCGTCCGGACGGGGACCGCCGACCGCCAGCGCCAGCATGCGCGGATTGAGGACACGGATGTCGTACCGCGCTTCGCAGAAGGCGCGATTCGCCCGTGCGCGCGCGGCCCGCTCCTCGGGCCCCATCGCGCCCAGCCGCCGCACGGCGTCGGCGAGCGCGGCCGGATCGGCGGGGGGCACGAGGAACTCGTGCATGCTGGCCGGCATCGACTCCGGGACGCCCCCGGTCGCCGAGGCGATCACCATCGCACCGACGAGCATCGCCTCCTGCACGACGCACGCCTGCGTCTCGGCCCAGGTCCCGCGCGGCACGCTGGGCAGCAGGAGCGCGTCGGCGCTCGCGAGCGCTTCGGTCACCGCCTCGTGCGTCATGGTCCCGGGGAAGCGCACGATCCCCTGGAGCCCGGCCGCGGCCACCCGCCGCTCGAGCGCGCCGCGCTCGTCGCCGTCGCCGATGAGGGTGCACTCGACCGGCACGGCCTGCGCGCGCAGGAGACGCACGGCCTCGATCGCGTGATGCAGCCCTTTGTCGGCGCTCAACCGTCCGACGGTGACGAGTCGCAGGGTATGCGGCCCCGCCCCGGTCGCCCCGAGCGCGGCGCCGTTCCGCGACGGCGCGAACGCAAAACGCCGCAGGTCGAAGCCGACCGGCAGCACGTGGATGCGCTCGGCCGGGCAGCCGCGCTCCACCGCGTCATCACGCGAGTACGCGGTGTTGGTGAAGACCGTCTCGGCGAGCGCATACCCCTCACGGGCGTCCGTCGCGCCCCGGACGACACCGGGCGCGACCTCGCCCCCGTGGTAGTACATGGCGATGCGGGCGCGCGGGTAAATGGCGCGGAGCGCCGCGAGCCGGACCGCCGTCCCCAGGTCGTGGATGAGGCAGAGATCGGGCTCCTCGCGCGGCAGCAGCGCCGCCTGGGTCGCCAGCACGAGTCGGCGGCGCGCGGGGAGGGCGGCGACCCGCCAGGCATCCGCGACGCGGGCGGGGCGGGTGAGGCCATTGGCGATCGCCGGAGCGAGCAGACGGGGGAGATGCCGCGGCGCCCCGGGGATATAGCGCGTCCGATCGGTCAGCCCGTATTCGGCGATGGTGGCGTTCCCCGGATCGCCCCACGAGCCGAACGCGAAGATGCGCAGCTCGTGACCGTCGGCGACGGTCTGCGCGAACTGCGTATCCAGGTACGGCTTGAACGGGTTCGGGTAATACTCGGCAAACGCGTAGACTCGCACGATCGTCCTGGTGTGGGTAGCAGCCCACGCGACTCATGACCGGCCATACTGCGACGCAAACCTACCCAGTCCCGGACCCGACTGGCAGTCCGATCGCTGTCGCCGATGAGGCGCCCGCTCTCCTGTGACGATCGAACCGGGGGATTCGTCGCGGCCGGACTGGCCATCGCGCGCCGGCACCGGCGTTCGCGTGAGCGTCATCATGCCGGCGTTCAACGCCGCACCGTTCATCGAGGAGGCCGTCGAGAGCGTCCTCACCCAGGGGGTGGACGGGCTGGAGCTGCTCGTCGTCGACGACGGCTCGACGGATGATACGCTCGTTCGGCTGCGGCGTGTGCAGGATCCGCGCCTCCGGGTCGTGCCGCTCGGCAAGGTGGGAGTCGGGGCCGCGCGTAACCACGGGCTATCCCTCGCGCGCGGCGAATACCTCGGGTTCCTCGATGCCGACGACCGGTGGCGGCCCGGCAAGCTTCGCCAGCAGCTCGCACTGCTCGAGAGTGAGCCGGACGTCGGGTTCGTGTTCACCAACTTCCGGCGCTTCGACGCCAGCGGCTTCCACGCCGAGACGCAGTTCGATTTCGTCCCCCATCTCCGACACGTCCCGACTCGCCCATCACGGGCGGGCGAGGGCCGGGTCATCCTCGGCAGCGCCTTCGAGGCGCTCGTCGGCTGTCCGCAGCTCCCCTGCTGGACGCAGACGATGCTGGCCCGGGCAGCGCTGGTGCGGGGCATCGCCTTCCCGCCGGATATGCGACTCAGCCAGGACCTGTACTACGTCCTGAACGTCTACCGCGTGGCCGCGGGGGCGTACATCGCTGAGCCTCTCGTCGAGGTGCGGCGCCATGGTGGGAATAGTTACCGCCACGCGTTCGAGAAGATCCGCCCCGACATCGAGGCGCTGACCCGAACGCTGGCGACAGTGACCAATAGCCGGGAGCGCACCGCCCTCCGCCGACGCCTCGGACGCGCCTGGCTCGCCGCCGGCTACCATCAGCTGCACGCCGGCCATGTCGCGACGGCCGCGTCGGCCTACTGGCGTGCCGCCGTGCTCCCCGGCTCGCGGGGGCGCGCGCTGAGCCGACTGCTCCTCACTCCGCTCGCCCCCTTCATCGCGCGCCGCCGGCCGCACGGGCGCGAGGCGTTCCCGAGCGGACGGGGCTGAGGTCAGCCACCGACGGCGTAGTACAGGCTTTCGTACCGGTCCGTCATTGCCCGGATCGAGAATTCGGCCGCGGCGCGGCCGGCGGCCCGCGCGCCGAGCTGCTGGCGGAGTACCGGGTCGCACAACAGGCGCCCGAGCGCGCGCCTGAGCGCGTCGATGTCGCCCGGCGGCGTCAGGAGCCCCTCCACCTCCGGCGTGATGGCCTCGGGGATCCCGGAGGTCGCCGAGGCGACGACCGGCTTGCCGGTCGCCATCGCCTCGAGGAGCGCGAGGGGAAGCCCCTCCCAGAGTGAGGGCATGGCGAAGATGTCCGCGGCGGCGAGAATGTCGCCGATGTCGTCGCGGTGTCCGAGCAGGTGCACCCGCTCGTCGACCCGCAGCTCGCGGGCGAGTGCCTGGAGCGGCTCGCGCTCGGGACCGCCGCCGGCGATCACCAGGCGCCAGGGGAGCCCCGCCTCGGCGGCGAGCGCCCGGATCAGCACGGCGTGTCCCTTTCGTGGCACGAGGCTGCCCATGGCGGCCACCACGAGCGCGTTCTCCGGGACGCCGAGCGTCGCCCGCAGTCGGCCGCGCTCGCCGGCGGGCACCGGCACCCCGTTGGGGACGATGCGCACCACGCGCGGGGCGAGCCCGATCTCCGCGTCGAGGTGTCGCTTGGTGTCGTGCGACACGGCGACGGTCGCGTCGCTCCAGCGGAAGGCGCCACGCAACAACTGCCGCCGGCGCCACCGGCTCGTCATGCGCTGGTTGCCGTGCATGGTGATCACGTGCGGGCGACGAATCCACCGGGCGGCGGCGGTCCCGTAGACCGCCATCGTGAACTCGTGGCTGTGCACGATGTCGACGCGGCGCCGCCGCAGCATGTCGACCATCCCACGCAGGCATCGCCAGTCGAGCGGGCGGTGCAGGTCGAACGTCTCGGGCTCGAAGCCCCGATCGCGGAACTGCTGCGCCAGCCAGCCGCACCCGCGCGCGGGCCCCACGGGAACGACTTCGTGCCCCCGCGCGCGCAGCGCTTCGCCGAGCCGCAGGACGACCACCTCGGCGCCGCCCGGCCCGTCCGACTCGAGCATCTGCGCGATCACGAGCGGCGGCGAGCCCGGACCGGTCACGAGGCGCCCCGGCGCGCGCGCCTGCGGCGCAGCAGCCGCTTCCCGGCGTGCATGGCCGCCAGCGCCGGCGCGGGCAGCAGGCTGGCCGCCCAGATCGCGGCGCCCCGGCGCCCGAAGGGCAGGCGGTCCGCCGCGAGCCGGCGCAGGGTGCGGCGCGCCGCCGCTCCGTCGCGAACACTGAGCTGCGCGTAGGCGAGGCGGAGAAGCAGCTTCCGCCGTCCCGCGACCCGGGCTCGCTCCTCGACCGGCGAGAGCGCACGCAGCCGAGCGGCGGCGTCGAGGCTGTGGAGCGCAGCCTCCGTGAGCCGTCCGATGTTGACGCCGGCGGTCAGCGAGCCCTCCTGGGCCGCGCGATACCGAACGAGCGGTGACATCACGATCGTCACCGGGAATGCGGAGGCGACGCGGTGGAAGAACTCGGTCTCCTCGGCCACACGCAACGATGGATCGAACGGCCCGAGCCGCTCGAGCACCCGCCGGTGGATCACGGCCGATGAGGGCAAACACACGTTGCCGTGGAAGAGGAGGCCGAAGAGATCGCCCGTGAAGCAGAGGTGCCGGCCGCCGGCGGCGGTCACCTCGACGCGCGTCAGATGCTCGTCGAACGCCGCCTCCGGATCGCGCCCGAGCTCCTGAAAGACGAGAAAGGCGCCCGCGAAGCTGCGAGGGCCGGCGCGGACCGCGTCGCTCGCGTCGACGACCTCGCATCCGGTGACCGACCACGCCGCCTCCGGCGTGCGGGCGTGGGCCGCCATCTGCACCTCGAGCTTGGTCGGCTCCCAGGCGTCGTCGGAGTCGAGGAGCGCGATCCAGTCGCCGACGGCGAGCGCCATCCCGGCGTTCCGGGCCGCGGCCACACCGCTGTTGGTCATCCGCAGATACCGGATGCGATCGCCCCACTCGGCGCACCGCGCGGCGGTATCGTCGGTCGAGCCGTCGTCGACGACGATGACCTCGCACGGCGGACGGCTCTGACCGAGCGCCGACGCGATGGCGCGGGGGAGCAGGTCGGCACGGTTGTACGTGGGAATGATGACGGAGATGCCCCCTCCCCCGTCCCCCTGCTCCTCGGGAGCGACGAAACCCGCGCCGCTCATGAGGCCGCACGCTCCAGCGTGTGCGACGCCGTGCCGGCCGTCGCCGTGGCACGCGCTCGGACACTGTCGAGCGCCGCCAGGAGCGCGCGGGCGTCGTACTCCCAGTGGTAACGCTGCCGCACGGCGGCCAGTCCCGCGGCACCGAACGCGCGCCGGCGCGCGGGATCGGACATCGCCCGCACAGCGTCGGCGAGCGACGCGGGGTCGCGCGACCGGAAGACGACCCCGGCGCCGGTCTCCCGCACGATCCGAGCGAACGGCGCGGCGTCGGACGTGATCACCGGGAGCTCGGCAGCCATGTAGTCGAACAGCTTGTTGGGGATCGTCGTGTTCCAGGCCTCGGAGACCCGGTGCGGGAGGACGCCGATGTCCGCGCTGCGGACGAGTCGGCGCACGTCCTCGTGCGACGCGAGATGGCCGTGAAAGGTGACCTCGGCCGAGGTCAGGCCGAGCTCGGCCGCGCGCGCGTGAAAGACGGCCGCATCACGGCCAGTGCCGATCACCACCGCGCGGACGGCCTGTGGTGCGGAGCGAAGGAGGGCCACGGCCTCGAGGAGGTCGGCGATGCCCCGCGGCACCTCGAGGATCCCGACATAGACCAGCGTCAGCGGTCCACCCTGATCACCCGCCCGCACGGGCGGCCGCCCGTCCACCCTGGCGAGCGGCGGCGTATTGGAAACGAGGCTCACCCGAGGTGCGGGGACGCCGAGTCGCTCCAATCGCGCGGCCGATTCTTCCACCACCACGAGGATCCGGTCCAGCCGCGGGAGGCAGTAGCGCTCGACCCGGGCGACCACCGCGGGGTTCCGGACGAGATAGTCGATCGGGCGCTGCCGCCCGGCCTCGAAGTTCTTGCGCATCATCGCCGGATAGTTCTCGGCCATGTCCAGAACGACCGGCACGCCGAGCCAGCGCCCGACCCAGATCGCCGTCGGGCACAGCGGCAGATCCCGGACGACCAGCACCGATGGCCGAACCCCCCGGACCACCCGCCAGAGATGCAGGACCCATCGAGGATTGCAGAACGCCGGAAAGCTCAGCAACGCGTCGAGCCGGCGCCCGAGCCAGCGCCAGGGCCGCAGACGGTGGACGATGCCTTCGGCCAGGCGTTCGCGGGTCGGCCTCCAGGCGCGATTCCGGGCGACGATGTGGACGTCGTATCCCGCGCTCGTGCAGGTCGCGCAGACCTTCTCGGCCCGCACGTCCCAGGGATAATCGGCGTCCCAGAGATAGACGAGTGCGGCTCCGCCCGGGCTCTCATGCCCGCCGTCCCGTGCCTGTCCGACTCGGGCGCTCATTGCCGACCCGCGCCGGTGGGGGCGGCGGAGGTCGCAGCGGCAGCGGCAGCGGCGGCAACCGCGGGCCTGGTCGTGGCGCACAGCGCGCGAGCCGGCGCCGTTTGCACGATCGCGGGCACGAGCGCACCCGCAACGAGCGCCGAGCCCGCGTCCGAGAAGTGGGCATAGTCGCCGAACAGTCGCGCACCCGTCCCCGGCGGCTGCCGCCGCACCGCGTCGGCGAGCGACACGGTCGCGGCACCGGACTCGCGGGCGGCCTGCACGGTCACCGGGACGGCCGCGGCATCGAAGGCAGCGACCGTCTGCTCCGTCGCCCGCGGATAGAACCGACCCCACGTCGTCAACTCGGCCGAATCGCGAATGCCGGGCGCCATGAAACGGTTCACGTGCGTCATGACGATCGGCACGGCGCCGATCGCTCGGACGGTGGCGATCGCGTGGCGGAGATCCCGGTCGTAGGCCGCGAGACGATCGGCCGGTACGCTGGTGAACCGCCAGCCGGGCGGCTCCCCGGCGATCGCGTCAGCGATGTCGCGGCGACGCAGCCAGGTCATGAGCCAGCTCGGAAGCATCGCCTTCGCCTGCTCGCGGGCCAGCGCGAGAGCCCGTGGGCGGAGGACGCCGTACCAGGGCTCCACATCGTCCACGCCGGGGGCGAGCGGCGCCGGCCGCGGGACGGCGTCGGCGAGATACTGGACCGGTGTCGGATAGAGGACAACCACGTCGGGCCGGAGGGGCGCGACGCGGGTCCGCAGGTCCTGGTCGACGGACGGCAGCGACATGCCGAAGATGGCGGCGTTCACGACCTCGGCACGGACGCCGGTGCAGCCGTCGCGCGTCATCGCGGCACGCAGCGAGTCCTCGAGCTGCCGCGGGTACTCGCGACCGGGGCTCTCGTAGAGGCCAAAGGTCTCCGACGCGCCGGCGGTAACGACGCGCAGCGTGTGATCGGGCTTGGGGATGCGCACGTCGGGCCCGCGCATCCCGACGTTGTTGAGGATCCACTTCTGGTATCGGGCGCCCGGGCGTCCATGCTCGCCGAGCCCGTCCCGCACGAGGAGATCCTCCTCGACCGCGATCGGGGACGTGAGCGGAGTCCTGAACCGGACCCAATCGTCGACGCGCGTGGTTCCCTCACAGGCGACCGCCACCACCAGGAGCGTCAGGGCCCAACGCCCGAGCGCGCGCACGGCGGCAACACCGGCGAGCGGCAACGGGTCGGCGCGCCGCAGATCCTCGGAGGTCTCCACCGTCACGGCCGGACTCGCGGGCGTCAGAATTGGAAGTACAGGAATGGGGATGGCCGCGAGCTCACGATGAGCGCCAGCGCGGCGCCGAACGTGGCCGCCAGAACGAGCCGCGTCCGGAACCGTGGCGCGAGATGCATCTCGAAGGGGTTCGGGCCGACCATCGCCCACCAGGTCGCGAGGAGGAGCACGGGGAGGGCGAGCGCGGTGTTGACCGGCACCGTGCCCGGCGTCCAGGTCAACATCGTGCCGAAGAGCCGGCGCGCCATGCCGAAGTCCGTCGACCGGAAGAGCACCCAGCCGAGGACGGCGAGGAGGGCCATCGCGACCTGCCGAGCGGCCGCTGGCAGGCGGTCCCACGCGCGGCCGGCGACCCGATAGGCACACAGCAGCCCGCCGTGATAGGCGCCCCACGCGACGAACGTCCACGCCGCACCGTGCCAGAGCCCTCCGAGGAGCATCGTCAGCATGAGGTTGCGGTACGTGTTGAACGTGCCGTGCCGGTTCCCGCCGAGCGGGATGTAGAGATAGTCGCGGAGCACGGTCGAGAGCGAGATGTGCCACCGGCGCCAGAAGTCCGACGGGTCGAGTGACTTGTACGGCGAGTTGAAGTTCTGCGGGATGTGCAGGCCGAAGAGGTACCCGAGGCCGGCCGCCATCGTGCTGTAGCCGGAGAAATCGAAGTAGAGCTGGAGGCTGTAGCCGATCATGGCCAGCCAGGCGCCGAGGGTCGAGAGGGCGTGGTAACTCGCCAGCGCCGGGTCGACGAAGGCCGCGAGTGAGTCGGCGATGAGCACCTTCTCGACCAGCCCGACGCAGAAGAAGGAGAGCCCGGTCCAGAGCCAGCGCTGCGGGTCGCGCCGGTCGATCGCCTCGAGATCCGCCTCGATCTGCCGGAAGCGGACGATCGGGCCGGCGACGAGCTGCGAGAAGAGCGAGACGTAGGCCGCGAACTCGAAGAAGTTGCGGGTCGGGCGGATCGTGCGCCGGTAACTGTCGACGATGTAGCTGATCGTGTGGAACGTGTAGAACGAGATGCCGATCGGGAGCACGATGTCGAGATGGGGCGCACGCACACCGGCGCCGAACGCATCGAGCAGGTGCGCGACGCTCGCGGCACCGAAGTTGGCGTACTTGAAGAACCCGAGCAGCGAGAGGTCGACCGTGATCGGGATGATGAGGCACAGCTTGCGGCGCCTGGGGTCGTCCCACCGGAGGAACCCGAGTCCGGCGAGATAGCTCACGAGCGTGGAGAACGCCATCAGGATGCAGAACCGCGCGCTCCAGTACCCATAGAACACGTAGCCGGTGACCGTCAGCCACCGGTACCGCGCCTGGGCCGACCGCAGCGACCAGAAGACCCCATACGTGATCGGCAGGAAGCCGAAGATGAAGACGACGCTGTTGAACAGCATGCGCGTTACCGGCCCAACGGCGGCGTGGGTCGCGCACGGCGCCGCCAGGCGCGGGTGACGCGTTCCTGCGTCTGCTCGATGCCGTCGAGCACGGCGCGCGCCGCGGCGAGAGTGGCGAGGCCCGCTGCCGGCCAGTCGACGCGTGCCCCGAAGGACATCGTCAAACCGCGGTTCGTGAACCGGGCGGCTCGCATCGCCGCCAGCGGATCGGCGAGGTCGTCCTCGTGCTGGAGCACGATCCGCGTCCGACGGTCGTTGGCGGCGTCGTGCTGGTCGAGGCCGGCGACGGCGACGACGGCGGGGCGCGTCGCGCGGATGTCGCGCAGCAGGGCCATGGCGCGCGGATCAGGGAGGTAGCGCGTGTTGTAGGCGGCGTTCCAGACCTCGATCGCGCCGATCCCCGCGCGCACGGCGGCGGGCGGACGGTAGGATGCCAGCACCGGATGCGCCATGACCGTGAGCGCCGCGACCGGCGTGACGTCGGCGATGAACGCCTCCGGCGTCTCGGGACTCACCCATCGCTCGAGCCCACAGGCGAGCAGGTGCAGCCCCCGGTAGCCGGCGAAGCGGAACTCCAGCCCCGGGATGAGGCTGACCGTCGCATCCGAGCGCGCCGCGCACTCGGCCCGGAAGCGCTCGAAGCGGTCGTGGTCGAAGTCCTCGGCGTGGTCGGTCAAAGCGACGAACCGGATGCCCAGCGCCCGGGCGCGGTCGCGCAGCCGGTCGAGCGGGTCGCGTCCATCGTGCGAGTAGGCGCTGTGCACGTGGACAATGCCGATGGCCTGACGCCGGGACGTCGCCGCTCCCGCCCCGCCGCGCGGCGCCTGCGCCGCTATCGCCGGCGCAGCCACTGGACGGACTCGTAGAGGAACGGCAGCGGGTCGGCGAGCCGGAACACCGCGTCGCGCTCGTCGGCGCGCCAGCGGGCGAAAAACTGGGCGAGGGTCGCGGCCCGGGACGGGGCGCCGGGGGGGAGTGCGAGCTCGGCATCGGAGCGGCGGAGCCGAGCGAGGACGTGGTCGACCTCACCCCACCACCACCGGGACCGCGTCCCGGTCCGATACGGGGCGCCGCCGGTCGGCGGCGCCGGAGCCGGGGTGGCCGGTACGCGGCCCAGCGCGCAGTCGAGGAGCAGCGCCGGAAAGTCGACGCCCGCGTCGATCGCGAGCTGGAGCGAGCCCCAGAAGCGCCCGTTGATCTCCATGAGGTAGGGCGTACCCGACGCCGCGTCGATCTTGTACTCGATCATGGCGACGCCGTTCCAGGCGAACGCATCCAGCAACCGCTCGGAGCGCGCGATGAGGGCCCCGTCGGGCGTGACCGCTTCGGAATAGACGCTGACGCCGCCGGACGGCGGCTTCTCGCGCAGGCGTTCGTGCGAGAACGACGCGATCGTTTTCCCGTCCCATCGCAGGAGAAAGACGCCGCGTCCCGGGCCGACGAGGCGCTGTTGAATGAGCAGCGGGAACGCGGCGCGCGGGAGCCGGGCGACCCGTTCCCGGAGCTCCGCGGCGCCGCGGGCGTGACGGACCGTCTGCTTGGATCGCTGCCCATCCTCTTCGCCCACCGATCGCGACGGCTTGAGGACGACCGGGAAGGGGAGCGCGTCAACGCCGAGCCGGTCCAAGTCGGCCGCCGCGCCCAGCTCCCACTGCGGCGGGAAGGCGATCCCGATGCCTTCCGCCACGGAGCGAAGTGCCCGCTTGTCGTTGATGGCGCGCACGGTGTCGAGGTCCGGGAACGGGATGATCGCGTCGCCGAATTGCTCCCGGGCGCCGAGGATGGCGAGCAGCGCGGGCTCCGCGATCGGCAGCACGACGTCGATCCCATGGGCGGCGACATAGGACGCGACGGTGTCGGCGAAGCGCCCCGGCGCGCGGAGTGGATCGGGAGTCGCGACGCCGGCTACGGCGCGGCGCGAGAGCGCCGCCAGCGTCCGCCGGCGTGCCCCGCAGACGTGCACCGAGCACCCGGCCCTGCCGAGCGAGCGAACCACGGCGAGGGCGGCGCGCTCGTCACCGTCGGTAACCAGCACGCGCGTCATGCGGGCGGGCGGGACCAGGGCGCGGGACCGGCACGGGGACCACCGGCGCCGCCGGGCCCACAGGGGCCACAGGAGCCGCCGGGATCGCGGAGGCCGCTACGGGGACCGCGAGGGAGCGGCGCATCTTCTCGTCGATCGCGACCTGCAGGCCGGCGAGGAAGGCGAATATGTAGTAGGAGCAGTCGTACCACGTGAACGAGAGGAAGAAGGAGCCGACCGAGTATCCGACGAGCATGACGGCGCCGTACACGGTGCAGAGGTAGAGAAAGCGCTGCTCGGCGTCACCGGTCACCCAGCTTCGCGGGATGCGGCGCCGCAGTCGAAGGAGCCAGACGACGCCGCCGGGCACCATGGCGATCCAGAGCAGGCCACCAGGAATCCCGGTCTCGGCGGCCGCCTCGATGTACGCATTGTGGGGCGGGGTACAGCGAATGCCTTCGCCGGCCACGTAGTTCTTGGCCTTGACCGAGATCGTGCATTCGGCCAATGCGAAATTGTTGATGCCGATGCCGAACATCGGGTAACTCGCCATGTACCCCAGCCCGCGGATCGCCACCTCGCGGCGGCCATTCACCGTGTTCCAGTTGTAGTCGGCCCTGGGGTTCTCGATCGTCTGCATCTGCTGCCAGTAGCCCGGCGGCGCGAAGATGAGCATCCCGAGCGCGGTGACCGCGACGAAGCCGAGCCGCTTCACGACCGGGACGCGGTCGCTGAGCAGGAGGAGCGCGGCCCCGAGGGCGAGCAAGCCGACGAACGCGCCGCGCGACCCCGACTTGGCGATCGTGGCGCCGATCCCGGCCAGGAGAAAGCCGCACACCAGCTTGCCGGGCCGCCGCGCCGTCTGGAACGCCAGCAACGTGAGGGCGAGCCCGACGAGCATGACGAGGCCGACATCGTTGGCATCGTAGGTATCGAGATTCGCGAGACGCTCGTAGCCGTGATACATCTCCAGCTTGAAGACGAACAGCGACGTGTACGCGAGCCAGCCGGCGCTGAGCACGAAGGCCCAGAGGACGGCGTACAGGTCACGCGCCGTGCGCACGGAGGCGACGATCAGCAGCGCGAAGATGATCGTCTTGCCGTAGACGTTCAGGATGAAGACGGCGGAATGCCCCTGCGAGATGCCAAGCAGCGCGGAGCAGCAGGCGAGAACGAGGAACGCCAGCACCCCCTTGGCCGGCCAGGTCGCCAGCAGCGGCCGCCGGGAGAGCGAGCCGGGACGCATGAACGCCAGCACGCCCGCCACCAGCGTCATGATGAGCGCCGGCCGCATCGCCTTGAGCACCGGGAACTGCATGTGCAGGCGACTGATGTTGAGCACGATGAGGACGAGCAGCGCGACGTGAAACGGATCGCGGGCGATCCGCATCGTGCCGGCGGTCCACGCGCGCGCCGCGGCACCCGCCCGCGTGGCGGGCGCGACGCGCGGCACCCGCCGCAGATCGGGGGCGCTCCGGGCGGATCGAGCGGCAGACCTCATTCGGCGCTTCCCACTTGCAAGGAGGTGGCCTCGATCGCCGCCCGGCGGATGCCTGGCAAGCTACAGCCCCCCATGAAGTTAGCGGAGCTGGGTGGCGTCGGGGGTCGCGGCCTGTTGCACGGATGCGGCAGCCGTGCCGACTAGCCCCGCCAATCTAAGCCGGAAGCCGCGCAGGGACAGACTGGCGGGCACGTTGAGCCGAGGCACCCGGAACGGGTCGGCGCCGCGCCGCGAGATCCAGCCGCCGCTCACCAGCAGGGCGCCCTCGTACCCCGCCTGGCGGGCCGCCGACGCGACGGTCGCACTGCATAGGCCATAGGGGTAGGTGATCCACGGCAGCATCGATCCCGGGACGCGTTGCCCGAGCCACGCGAGCGGGTCCACGAGCTCCCTGGCCAGCGTCTCCGCCGGTATGCGGGTGAGGTTGGGATGACGCCAGGTATGCGAGCCGACGGTGAGGCCCGGTGTCGACGCCCAGGACGCGAGCTCCGCCTCCGTGCCCGGGCGATGCGTGGCGGGAATCGATCGGTCCCTCGGCACCTGCCCCTCGCGGATCGCGCTTGCGACGATGGCGTCGCCGTCGCCGCGATGGGTGCCGAGCGCGCGGTCGCGAACCTCCGGCGCGAGCCCGTGCGTCCCGGCGAGCACATCCCACCAGAACGCGTCGGCGCCCAGGAGACCGGGCGGCACGAACATCGTCGCCGGCAGCCGCCGCGCCGCGAGCTCGGACGCGGCCAGCGTCAGGGCCCCGCGATACGCATCGTCGAAGGTGATGGCCACCCGCGGGCGTCCGCCGGCCGGCGACGGACCGAGCGCGGTCGCGAGCGGCACGACATCGCAGCAGTCCGTGAGCAGATCGAGCTGTCGAGCGAACCCGGTACGCCGCAGGTGGAGCGACCGATCGCCCGCGGGCGGCGCGTCATCCGGTACGACGTTGTGGTACGCGAGGACGAGCGTCTGTCCGCGCCGCAGATGCAACCCGAGCCGGGTGACGCCGGACCAGACCAGTCCGGCCTCCGCCACGGCCCGGGGAGAAAGCATGCGGGAACTTAACCAGCTCACTTCGTGCTGACGTACACCTGATCGAAGTCCCAGTACATCGTCGCCGGCGGGCTGTTGTTCCCCCCGCCGTACGTGGGATCGAACATCAGGTAGGGCCAGCCCACCTGATTGCCGGGCGCGAGCCACATCACATCGGTGTAGCGCTCGACGAGCGTGCCGTCGACCCATCCCGAGTAACCGCCGTTGCCGGACCCCGGTGAGGACTCGGGGGAGAACACGACCTCGATCATGTGCCACTGGCCGTCGTTCAGGTCGGCCAACGGGTTGTGCGTCGGTTGCTCGAACAGATCCCGCGCCTGGCCGTTCGGGCCCTGCAGGAGCCCGGTGAGCCAGGCGTGTGTCGACCGGGTGGCGAAGTCGTGCATGGCGATGACGTCGTTCTCGTTCGCACCCGACCCGCTCCCCGTCTGCTGCGTCCGCGGCTCGCAGAACTTGAGCCCGACGTTCCCATTGAGGGTCCAGTTCGGCGAGAAGCGCACTCGCATCCGCAGGTAGAACCAACCGGTCCCGGCCGACGCGATGCCCGTGCCGAAGCGCACGGGGGAGTAGCCGCCCGTCAGGCTCGGCGCGTACGTGATGCGCAACCCCGTGCCGCCCGGCACCGTGCCGAGATTGCCCTTGGACTCGCCGACCGCGCTCGGCGTCGCCGGACTGAAGATCGAGAAGCTCGAGGGGATCTGCGTCATCGCGCCCGTGTTGACCTGCACCGCCATCCCCGCGGGCTCGTGATAGGAGCCGACCGGGGGCGGCGCGGACACGACGATCGCCGTCGTGGCCGTGTGCCCATTGCTCGTCGCCGTGATGATCGCCGAGCCCGCGCCGTTGGCCGTGACGAGCCCGCCCGATGACACGCTCGCCACGCTCCCGTCGGACGTCGTCCAGGCCACCGAGCCCGCGATGATGCTGCCCAGCGCATCGCGGAGCGTCGCCGTGAGCTGCACCGTGCCCCCCGGCGTGAGCGAGGCGGACCCCGGGCTCACGCTGACAGTGGCGACGGTCGCGACGGCGACCGACACGGTCGCCGTCCCACTGTGGCCGCTGCTGGTGGCCGTGATGGTCGCCGAGCCGGGGGCGTTGCCGCTCACCGTTCCGGTGCTCGAGACCGGCGCGGCCCCGGGATTGGAGCTCGACCAGGCGACCGTCGCCCCGGCGACCACTCGCCCGCTCGCATCGACGGGCGCGCCGATCAATTGCTCGGAGTGCCCGGTCAGCAGCGAGGACGACCCGGGGGTCACGTTGACGGCCACGACCACCGGCGCCACGCTCACGACCGTGACGGTCGACGTCGCGCTCAGCGCGCCGGCGTTCGCGGTGATGGTCGCCGCGCCCGCGGCCACGGCCGTGATCAGTCCGCTTGCGGAAACCGTCGCTACCCCGGTGTTGGATGAGCCCCAGCTGACCGCTGGCCCTGCCACAGGAGTACCCGAGCTGTCGAGAAACGTTGCCGACAGCTGCTGCGTCTGGCCCGCCTGCATCGCCACGCTCGCCGGTGCGAGACCCAACGACGCGGCTTGCGGCGGATCGACCTCCGCGCCCACGGAGGCCGTCACGCCCTCCTCGACGGCGGTGATCGTGGCCTTCCCATTGGCGAGGAGCGTCACCATGCCGGAGCCGGAGACGGTTGCCACGCTCGGGTCCGAGGAGGACCAGGCGACCCCGTTGGATGCGACCGGATTGCCGGTGCCGTTCTGCGGGGCCGCCTGAATCTGGACCGTCTGTCCGGGTCGCCCCTGGACGAGGCTCGGGGCGAGCGTGATCAGCGTGACGTGCGGGTCCGGCGCCTTGAAGCCGACGGACGGATTCGTCGCCGGATCGGTGAGCGCCTTTCCGGCAATGCATCCCGCCGTCGCCGCCGCGCCACCGAGGACCAACGCATATGCCACCGCTCGACGAGAGATCGCCGCACGCATGGGGCCTCCACAGGTCTGTTCGGCGGCTCGACTGGCGTGGCCCGCGCTGAGGGGCGCGGACGGTAGCCTCGTAGCTTTGCGTCCCCGGCTTTCGCCGGGTTTGCCTTTGTCGCAGCCCCCGGGAGGGGCGAGCGATCGTGCCGGTGAACACGCGTAGCGCCGGCCCGGTGGGTCCGGATCGGCCTCAGTCTCACCTTTCGGGCACGCGGGGTACGGCCGCCGACCGCCGGTCTCTGCCCCACGCCTCGACGCCGGGAACCTAGCGAAGCAGGCTGGACAGCGCCATAGTCAGGAACGAGACATGGGCTCTGATTTCGGTCATCCTGCCCGAGGCGGGACCTTGCGGCCTCGAGCGGATGACGCACCACTCGGCCAAGGCCGGACGAGCACCGTATAGACGTCGGGGCGCGCGGATGCGAGCGTGTACGCGCGCAGAGTTCCCGTACCGATCGGAACCCACGAGGGAGAGGCATGGCGGAGCCGGACGCGCACGACCGGGCTCGCGACGATCCGGTCGGAGCGAGCACCCAGCTCCCGGCCTGGAGCGCTGGCGCAGTCGCGGTCGCGATCTATGCGGCCGTGATCATGCTCACGCGGCCGTTGGACCTGGGCGACACGATCTTCTACGTCGACCCGATCCTCGACATGGCGCGGCGGCCGTCACCGGCCGCGTTCCGCGCGATGCTGGATTTCGGCCACCTCCTCTGGCGCCCGCTGGGCTGGCTCGCGTTCGACGCCTTGCGCGCCGGGGCGCCCGGTGGCGCGCTCGGGCCCGACCGAATGGTCGCCGTCCGAGCCCTGATCGACATCAGCATCGCCGCCGGGGCCCTGGCCACGCTCCTCCTCTACTCGATCTCGGAGCGGCTCGGGGTGCGGCCAGTCGTCTCGATCACTGTCGCCGCGACGTTCGTGGTGTGCAACGCCGTGGTCAACACGGCCCAGGCGGGAAGCTCGTACATGCTGGGGCTGGCGCTCCTCATGGCCGCGCTCCGGGTCCTGCTCGGTCCGGCCTCCGCCGCGACCGGCAACCAGCGCGGCCAGTGGACCGCTGGCGTGCTGCTGGCGCTCGCGGCCGCAACATGGTTCCCGTTCGTGCTCGCCGTTCCGGCAGCGGCGGTGGTCGCCGCGCTCCCATGGTCGCGGAGAACGCCGACCGATGGGCGCGGCTTCCGCCCCTCCGGCGCGGCGCGGACACTCGCGGCGGCGGCACTCGCGGGCGTGCTCCTCTTCGGCGCCGCAGCCTGGCTCCTCGGCATCCGGAGTCCCGAGGCGGCGCTCGCCTGGGTTCGGGAGTCCGGGCACGGATGGCGGCAGCGCTCGAATCTGCTCCGCCTCGGCATGGGGCTGCCCAGGTGCTGTGTCGCACTCGGCGATGCCGGGGTCCTGTGGAAGCGCTACCTGTTCCGCGATCCGTTCGCCCCGGTCAGCACGGCCGACCTGGTCCGCGGCAGCATCGGCAGCATCGCGCTCATGGGCGCGTTCTACGCGGCCCTGGCCGGTCTGTTGTGGACGCTCGCGCGGCTGCGAGCCTGGCGGGTGCTGGTGATCCTGAGCGTTGCCGCCGCCCCGGTCCTCGCCTTCGCCGTCGTGCTGTTCGAGCCAAGCTCGATCGAACGGTACCTTCCCGCCTTCCCGTTCCTGTTCGTCGCAGTCGCATACGCGCTCGACGCCGCGTGGGCCCGTCGACGCGCTCGCACGCTCGCGCTCGCGTTCCCGGCGGTCATCGTCCTCTCCACGGCTGTCGCGTACGACGCTCGGGGCGTGGAGCGGCACTGGGCGCCGGCACTCACGCGGCTCGAGGCGCTGGCCCGCGGGGCGGCGGCCGGCAGCACCGTCACGCTGCTCGACAACCAGGACATCGTCGACCTGTTCATCAGGAACGACCCGCTCCGGGACACGCTCTCGTCGTCGTTCGAGTTCTGGGTCGCGCTGCGGCCGGCCAACGAGCGCATCTTCTGCTGGCGCGAGCTGTTCGCCGCGCGCGCGGTCGCCGCGTGGGATCGCGCCCGCGAGGTCTGGGTGTCCGACCGGCTGCGTGCGCCGTCGCCGCATCCCGACTGGAACTGGATCGAAGGGGACGACCGGGCGATCCGATGGCGCGACATTCCGGCATTCTTCGCCACCCTGGAGTTCGACCGGCACATCGGGGGGAGCGGCGATGGATTCGCCCGGCTGCCGGGGAGCGACGCGAACCGCCGCGTGCTCCAGCCGCTCGTCAGTGGTGTCTGCGGCGGCTAACCCAGTCCGCGATCCGACGCGCATCCGGCTCGCGCACGTCATCGTGCGTCGGGAGAGTGAGCAGTCGTTGCGCGATCTCGCGCGCGCCGGGCGTGTCGGGCTCGCCCGGGTGTACCACGTCAGCGAGCGCGGGCTCCTCGAGTAACGGCCGGGGATAGTTCCGCACGATCCCGAGATCGGGGCGCGGTGCGCGCGACGCGTCGTCGAGCACCGGGAACCGGAGGTACCCGGGGCTGGTGTCATCCCGCGGCTGCACGAGGCGCAACATCGGCGCGCCCGTGAGGTGCTCGTCGTACCATCGCGCGCGGCGCGCACGCCGGTCACGGGCCGCCTCGAGTCCGGAGAAGGCGCGAGCGACGATCGCGGCGGCGGCGCGCGACAACCCGCCGGGCTCCCCAGCCGGCCGGTACACCGTCTCCCCGAGCCGCAATTGCGGAATCGAGGCCGGGAGCCAGTACAGCGCGGGGCGTCCGAACGCCCACTGGGCCGCCGCGCGCGCGAGATCGCCCCACCCGGCCGGCGACGTCGCCTGACTCGCGGCCCAATGTCGCACGGCCTCGGTCGCCGACGCCGGCTCGCCGCCCGTCCGGGCCAGCAATGCCCCGCCTCGGCCGCCGGTCACGCCCTTCCCACGCCCGAAGCTCAGCACGGCGAGCGGGCCTCCGGCGCCGAGCGGCCGGCCACCGACGCGCCCGCCGGCGTGCTGCGCCGCATCTTCGATCACGCGCGCGCCCACCGCCCGAGCGATCGCGCACGCGCCGGCCAGATCGGCGGCGTACCCGAACAGATGTGTGACGACGATTGCGTCCACGCCACGCTCAGCCGCTCGGCGCAGCGACTCCAGATCCGCGCTCAACGTAGCGGGCTCCAGATCATAGAGGCGCACGCGGACGCCGGCGCGAATGGCGGCCGCGGCCAGGTCCAGGCACCCGTAGCCCGGGAGGGCGACCGTGCCCCCGGCCGGCACCGCGAGGCGAAGCGCCAGCACGAGGGCCGATGTGCCGCTGTCGGTCAGCGCAACGGCGTCCGCGCCGAAGTGCGTTACCAGGAATGCCCGCACGGCGTCGTACAGCGTCACATCGCCCACTCCGGCGGCTGCGCCCGCTCCGGCGGCGAACAGGGCGCGCGCGCCGATCGGTGATTGGACGGGCGGCAGCCGGCGAAGACGCATGGTCACCAAATCGTCATGAAGGAGGCCTGAAAAAAAAATCGGAAAAAATCGCAATTCGGGGTTGCGCATCATCTAAGTAGCGCCCATCCTACCCCGCACAGTTGATCGTCGCGAGGGCTTGCCCAGTTGGGCGCCCGCGACAAGGGCAAACCCGGCGAAAGTCGGCGGCGCAAAGCTCTGGAGGCTACCGCTCGCACAGCACGACGTGCGGGCCACGCTAGTCCGGCTACCGAACGGACACTCCAGAGGGTACAGCCATGCGCTTTGCGCACGACTGGGGCCGCGCTTTCGCACGCCCCAACCGGTCCGCCACGGTCCACCGCACTATCGTAGGTCCTGCCCTCCTCGCCATCGCGAGCGGTGCACTCTGGGCAGGATGCACGGATTCCACAGCCACCGCCCCGCACGACACCGTGCTGACGTCCGAGTCCGTACGGACCGTCGAGATGGGCATCGCCTACCCCATGGTCCGGATCCAACCCGGGCAGGTCTCGCTCGCCGTCGGCGGCCACACGTCGCTGCGCGCCAAGCTCATCGGACCGAACCAAAACACGTGGATGGGCCGCGACATCACGTGGAAGAGCTCCGATCCGTCGGTCGCCTCGGTGTCGATGACCGGCTGGGGCGGGGAGAACACCGGCCACGTCGTCGGACACAAGAACGGGACGGCCACCATCACGGCCACGACGGAGAGCAACACGACGGGGACCGTCAAGGTCACCGTCGGGAATGGATCCACTCCCTCGTCCTCGGGGAACGGGGACGGTGACGGCAACGGGAACGGCAATGGGAACGGCAATGGGCATGGGAACGGGAGGGGGAACGGGAACGGCAACGGAAACGGCAACGGAAACGGCAGGGGCCACGGCGGCGCGCACGAGCCGGGCGGGATGCAGGAGCAGATCAATACGGGCCCGATCCGCAGCACCGGCACGTTCGCGGTGTTCAGCTCGTCCTCGAGGTCGTCGCAGGGCGAGTCGAGTGACAACCTGAGTGTCGTGCCCGGCGGGAGCGGTCTCCGCATCACGTACCGCCCCGACCTGGCCGGCGGATACTCGCCCGTGCGGTTCGGCATGGCGATCAACTCGCCAGGCACCGGGTGGTACTACCAGCGGATGAAGGTGCGCTTCTCCCCGAACTGGACGTTGAACGGGAACATCGGACTGAAGTTCTGCGAACCGCGCACCCAGCAGCAGGGGAGCGTCTCGGGCGCGAACGAGAATCACGTCATCTCGATGAGCGATTTCCTTACCCAGTCCAGGCACGCGTTCCTGATGGCGTTCCTCCAGGGTCCCTATAGCCAGGCGCGGGATCTGTTCGAGCAGCCGCTGTACAGCTCCAACGCCGACCTGAACGACGGGGCATGGCACACGATCGAGATCCTGTTCGTCCCCGAGTCCAGGCCCGGGGCCGGCGACGGTCAGTACAGGGGTTGGGTCGACGGCGCGGAGATCGCCCACTACACCAACGTGCGCTTCCTCGCGCCCGGCAACCAGGCGGGCTGGCCGTATCTGATGTTCGATCCCACGTACGGCGGCGGCAATAACAGTCCCTCGTCGACGATGTACTGGGACTTCGACGAGCTGTACGTCAGCACGCGCTAACCAGGCGAGCCGTCCGGCGTGCGTGCCGGACGGCGACCTGCGTACACCGAGGGCCAGCGTCGCAGCGCGCACGCTGGCCCTCGATGCATCGGCCCGGAGCGCGCGCGACCTGTCGCGCGACCTGTCGCGTGACCTGTCGCGTGATGCTGCTCGCGTTGCTGCTACGGGATGTACTTCACGATCCGCGGGCCGAGTGCGGTGGCGAGCGGGACGGGAAGGTGCTTCCAGATGCGCGGCCCCCAGGCGTAGGCGCTGTCGTCGGGGGATGGCGTCTTGGCGGGGCCCGCGCCGGGCGACCAATCGTACCAGGCCAGGGGCTCGTCGCGGGAGCCCCACTGCTGCTTGAACCGGTGCGTGCCACCGCCCGGTGTGCACCGGCCAAAGTTGAAGGCGCGCACGCCGCGCTCGGCCGCCCGCTCCATGAACGACCAGTAGAGCAGCATGTTGGGCGCGAGCCGCTTGTGCGCACTGAGCGCCGACGCCCAGGTCATCTCGAACTCGTCCCGCCACAGGAAGCCGCACCCGGCCGCCACCGGCTGGTCCCCCAGGTACGCGCAGCCGAACCAGACGTCCTCGGGGAAGGCGGCGGCAATCGCCTCGAACAGCCGCCGCGACTGGGCCGGTGTGCCGAGGTCCCGCATGTGCCGCGCAAAGACACGGTAGAATGCGCCGAGCTGGTCCGCCCCGAACCGAACGGTCACCCCCTCCTTTTGCGGACGCCGGACCTGGCTGCGCACCTTGGCGTCGATCCGCGTCCAGAGCGCCGACGCCGGGCCCCGATCCGCGCCGGCGCTGTCGCCGGCGCCTGGCGCGGCGCCCCCACCGGTCCGCTTCCGGCCCTTCCCGGGCGGCCTGGTCGATGGACCGTCCGGCGGGATGTCGAGCACGACGGTGATCTTGCGCGCGGAACGGTGCCATGCGGGGCTCGCCGGCTCGATCGCGATCGGCGCTCGGTTCCGGAGCTCGAGGAGCGACACGCGATCCGACGCCGCGCGCGACGCCGCGGCGACGACGAGCGCCTCGACGGCCGCCGGGTCGCCGATCGGGCCGCCGTAGTTCAGAAAGGGCATCGAGACGAGAAAGTGGCCGAAGAGCGGGCTCCGGACGCGCACCAGCGGCAGCACGCCGTGCAGGCGCCCGGCGCCGCCGCGCGCCGCGAGGTAGATGCACTCGTGCCCGAACACGCGCTCCAGGACGCCGCGCCACCCGTAGCGGTGGCAGTGGGTCGCGTCCGCACATCCGTCGACGAACGCGTCCCACTCCGTCGCGCTCCCCGCGAACGTCTCGACGGCGAGCGCCGGCGGCGCGCCGGCCACCTGCGAGGCCAGGCTCAGGTGGTGACCGCCGCGCGCGCGGAGGGCGGAGGGGGAGCGCTCCACCCACTCGGCCTGGGCAGGGAGTCCCGGAACGCCATGAACGAGAACTCCGAGAGGAGCCGAGCAACTCGGGGCGCGGTGGCCCGGAGCCCACGATAGTGCCGCACCCGCGTCATCAACGACACCGGCAGCCGCGGCTGCTCGGGGTCGAACTCCCACGGGTGAATGTAGAAGACGGCCGGGATCCCATCCCGGGTGTGCTCCCGGAAGGCACGCTGGATGATGTTGTACGGGAAGTGCCGAAGGTACCCTCCACCGGCCGCCGGGATACGAACGCCGTTCCACACCGTCGTCGCCAGCGGGAACTCGCAGATGCGTCCGCTCGGACGCTCCATCACGTGGGCGATCGGCGGGCAGTCGGGGTAGCCATAGTCGCTCCGCCGCACGGGAAACATGCTCGAGTCGTAGACGTAATCCTCCTCGATGAGCACATCGAGCGCCCACTCGCGGCCCGGCACGATCGAAAAGCTGGGCGCCCGGTACCCGAGCACCTGCTGCCCGGTAATGTCCTCCAGCACCTCCTTGGCCAACCGCACGTCCTCGCGGAACTCCGAGGCGGTGAGGGCCGTGACCTTCCGGTGCCACCACCCGTGCGATGCCACCTCGTGACCCGCCGCCGCGATCCGGCGTACGACCCCGGGATGCCGCTTGGCGACCCAGCCCAGCGTGAAGAACGTCCCCGTGACCCCACGGGCCGCGAGCAGGTCGAGCAACCGGTCCACGTTCTCGCCAACGCGGCTCGGAAAGCTCCCCCAGCTCTCCCGGGAGATGAGGCCGTCGAAGGCGTTGACCTGAAAGTACTCTTCAACGTCGACGGTGAAGAAATGCCTTACCCGTTCGTCCACGCCGGATCTCGCGCGGTCATGTCGGCCGCAAGGCTGTAGTAAAACGTGACGGACATCACTCGGATCGATGCCGCCGGATCACATCGCGGCGTGCTCGCACGTACGATGCCACGCTATGCAGTCACCCACGGCCGGACCAATGTCCCGCCCATCTGACGACGCCGCAATCGCTCCACGTATCAGACGATCCATGCTGGAGCCGGGCCGCCGCCGGCGTACGCTGCGCGATGTAGCGTACGCGCAACAAAAGACGCTCGGTGTCGCCACGACGGCACTGGTGCTGATGTTCATTGCGCGCCTCACGCTCTGGCCGACCGGCGGCACGCTCCCGAGCCATTTCGAGACCTGTGTCCCATGCGGGCAGGACGGAACGGCCGATTTCATCCTCAACCTCGCGATCTTCGTCCCGGTCGGCATCGGGCTCCGGCTGGCGGGGCTGCGACGTCGGACGGTGGTCCTCACGGTCGTCGCGATCAGCGGCACGATCGAAGCGCTCCAGTTCTTCGTCGTCCCCGGGCGGGAGTCGGATCTCAGCGATCTGATCGCGAACTCGTCGGGCGGGGCGGTCGGGCTCGCCCTCGCCGATCTCCGCCGCGCGGTGCTCGCCCCGTCGCGCGCGCTCGCCGGCCGACTCGCCGCTGGTGGCGCGCTCGCCTGGTGCGTGCTCGCGGTCGCCGTGCAGTATGCGCTGACGCCGTCACTCCCGACGAGCATCTACTACGAGCAGGTGGCCCCCGATCTCCCGCACTACGCAGTGTTCGACGGAACGGTGCTCGACGCCACGTTCAACGGCGAGCCCTTCCGCAGCGGCCGACTGTCCGCCGACGCCAGCATGGCCATGCGCGACACGCTGCTCGCCGGCCGCGCGGTGGTCGCCGCCCGCGTCCTGCCGGGCACGCCACGCCCGCGACTCGCGCCGATCGCCAGCGTCTACGATCACCGTCGGGCGGAGATCTTCGTCCTCGGCCGCCGCGCCAACGATCTCGTCTTCCGCATGCGGCGGCGCAGCACCGGGATGGGATTCCATTCGCCGTCGGCCGTGCTGACCGGCGCACTGCCGCACGGACCCGCGCCCACCGACACCCTGCGGCTCAGCGCGACGGTCCAGTCCGGGGTCATGGCGCTCGACCTCGCGGGACGGCGCAGGCGCGCCCATCTGCGCGTCGGCGAAGGCCTCTGGGAGGCCTGGCGAATGCTGGTGGCCGACGATGGGCGCGTGTTCGGGGTCCATGCGCGGGCGGTGACGATGCTCTGGATCGTCGCCCTCGCGTTCCCGCTCGGATACTGGTCGGGCCACACTGCCCCCGGCGAGGGAGCGGGCCGGGCCGGCTCGCTCACCGCGACCGGGCTCGCTGTCGCCCTCGCCCTGGGTATCATCCCGTGGGCCGCCGGCGCGCTGCCGGCGCCGTGGCCGATCTGGCTCGTGACCGTGGGCGCGGTGGCGCTCGCCTGGGGAGTCGCTCAGTGGATCGACAGATGACCGCATTCGCGACGGGGATGGCCGAAGGACTCCGATTGGTCCGGCTGGGGCTCTTCTGGCTCGCCGTCACCCTGGCGATCGTCTTCGCCATCGATTGGGCGGTACGGACGCGCCGACTCAATCCCTTCGGGCCGATCGCCCGCTTCTTCCGGAGCTCGGTCGATCCGCTGCTCGCGCCGATCGAGCGGCGCGTGGTCCGCGCGGGCGGGGTGCCGTCGAGCGCCCCGTGGTGGGCGCTCGTGGTGGTGGTCGTGGGTGGCCTGGTACTGCTGACGATCCTCGACTACGTGCAGCAGATGGTCGCCGAGGCGGCCGTCCAGCTCGCGGCCGGCGGCCCGCGCGGCGTGGCACTGCTGCTGGTGCGGTGGACGTTCCTGGTGCTCGAGGTCGCGATCTTCGTCCGCGTCCTCAGCTCCTGGCTGGGCGTGGCGCCGTACGGACGCTGGGTGCGCTGGTCCTACCAGCTGACGGAGTGGCTCCTGCGGCCGCTGCGGCGCATCGTGCCGCCGCTCGGCATGGTCGACGTGACTCCGCTCGTGGCGCTCCTCCTTTTGGCCTATGTCGCGCAACCGCTCGTGATGAGCTTGCTCGCCCGCGCGACGTAGGAGATACTCTCCCGCGCCGCGGCGGACCCGCCGTGGCGTACGCGGGCACATGTGGGCACTTGTGGGCACACGGGGGCACATGTGGGCGCAGGTGCGTGGGCGGTAGCTCCACGCAGTGGGTGGCCGAGGATGGCCGAGGGTGCGTATGTCGTCGATCGTCCTGATCGGATCGGATCTGACACTGCTCGAGGGGTTGGCGCAAACCCTCGCCGCTGCGGGCTGTCGCACCGCGATCGCCGGAGCTCCGCGCGACATCGCTCCCAAACCCGGAGCCGGCCTGCCCCTGATCGCCGTCGTCGAGCGGCGCACGGCGGTGGAGGCCGTGCGCAGCGGCGGCCTACCCGGTCTCGCGCCGGGTGGCTCGGTCGTGCTCTACCACGACAGCGATGATGGACCGATGCCGCTGCCGGCAACGCTCCAGCGGATCACGCTCGCCGACCTCACGCTCCCGCTGGAGCGGCAGCGGCTGGTCGCGCTCGTGCGCTCGGTGTCGGCGCGCGCGGACCTCCGGGCGGAGCGCGGTGCGACGGCCCCGCCCGAAGCGCGCCACTGACCCTCGGCACCCGAGACGACCGTCAGCGCTGGGCCGCCGGGTGGGCGGTCGCCTGGATCGCGGGGTAGAGGATCGGATCGGTGATGACCTTGCCCTGCGCGCAGGCGCTGAGGGCGAGGGCGGCGAGCGCGATGAGCGCCCAGGCCGCGCGGGTCGGCTGCGTTCGCATGGATCCTCCTCGAGTCTGTTCGGCGGCTCGACTGGCGTGGCCCGCGCTGAGGGGCGCGGACGGTAGCCTCGTAGCTTTGCGTCCCCGGCTTTCACCGGGTTTGCCGTTCTCCCAGAGACATCGGAGGTCGATCGCCGCGCGGGGGGCGACGGCCGGGCCCTGCATGGCCATCCCCTCCCGCACTGCTCCCGACGCCGTCACGCTACATACGAACGGCCGAGCCCGCCAGGGCAAAGACGTGACAGCGCGGGCCGCGCCCGGACAGAACGGCTGATCGGGCGGGATGCCCGGCGCGGGCCCGGGCACGCCGGGACGGCAGCCCCTGTTGGGCCGCGGGCGCGGCGGTTAGCTTGCCCCCAGTACAACTGCTCCCGTGGCGATTTACGGCAACTTGCGGCCACGTAAAACATTCCGCTAAACCGCCAGCCCGGCGGCGTCAGCGTCCGGGCGTTTTGTTTTGGACCCCTGGACCCCTGGACCCCTGGACCCCTGGACCCCTGGACCCCTCCAGCTCCGACCATCGATGCGACCCCGGCCACGCCGAACCCGGTGACATGAGCACCTCTCCCCCGTCGCGCGCCACGGCGCCGCCTCCCACGTACCTGGAGGCCCTCGCGGATCGCGTCCTCATCTACGATGGGGCGATGGGGACCAACATCCAGCGACACCGGCTGAGCGCCGAGGATTTCGGCGGCCGGTCGCTCGAGGGGTGCAACGACCACCTCGTGCTCACTCGGCCCGACGTGATCCGGGGGATCCACGAGTCGTTTCTGGCCGTCGGGTGCGACGTCGTGGAGACGTGCACGTTCCAGTCGACGCCGCGGCGCCTCGCCGAATGGGGGATCGGGGACCGGATGCACGACCTCAACGTCGCGGCGGCCCGCCTCGCCCGCGCGGCGTGCGACGCCCACGCGACCCCCGACCATCCGCGCTTCGTCGCCGGCTCGATCGGGCCCACGGGCATGCTGCCGTCGAGCGACGACCCGGTGCTCTCGGCGATCACGTTCGAGGAGCTGGCCGACAACTACTATGCGCAGGCCAAGGCGCTCGTCGAAGGGGGCGTCGACGTCCTCCTCGTCGAGACGGCGCAGGACATCCTCGAGGTCAAGGCGGCGATCGCCGGCTTCGAGCGCCTGTTCGCGGAGATCGGGCGCCGCGTCGCGATCCAGACGCAGGTGACACTCGACACCAGCGGCCGGATGCTGCTCGGGACGGACGTCGCGAGCGCGCTGACGACGCTCGAGGCGCTGCGCGTCGATGTGGTCGGGCTCAATTGCTCCACCGGCCCGGAGCACATGCGCGAGCCGGTGCGCTACCTGAGCGACCATGCGACTCGGCCGATCTCGGTCATCCCCAACGCCGGGCTCCCGCTCAACACCGGAACGGGCGATGCCGTCTATCCGCTCGAGCCCGCGCCGCTCGCCGCCGCGCTCGCCGAGTTCGTGCGCGACTACGGCGTCCGCGTGGTCGGCGGATGTTGTGGCACGACGCCCGAGCATCTCCGGGCGGTGGTCGACGCGGTCCGCCCGCTCGCCCGCCCAGGGCGCGACGATGGCGCCGCGGGCGCCTCGGCGACCGGCTCGACGGCCGGCTCGACGACCGGCGGCCGGCGGGGACGGGTGGTTGCGGTGCCGCGCGTCTCGAGCGCGATGCGGGCGATCACGCTGCACCAGGACCCCGCCCCGCTGCTCGTGGGTGAGCGGGTGAACGCCCAGGGCTCACGCGCCGTCAAGCGCCTGCTGCTCGCCGACGACTACGACGGGATCGTGCGCGTCGCGCGCGACCAGGCGGAATCGGGGGCACACGTCCTCGATGTCTGCGTCGCTCTCACCGAGCGCGCGGACGAGGCCGATCAGATGGCGCGGGTCGTCAAGCTCCTGTCGATGAGCGTCGAGACGCCCCTCATGATCGACTCGACGGAGCCGGCCGTCATCGCGGCCGCGCTCGCCCGGCTGCCGGGACGCGGGATCGTGAACTCCATCAACATGGAGAACGGCCGCAAGCGGATCGAGGATGTGCTCCCGCTCGTCCGGCGCCACGGCGCGGCCGTGGTCGCGCTCACGATCGACGAGCAGGGGATGGCACGCACGCGCGAGCGGAAGCTCGAGATCGCCCGCCGCATCCACGACATCGCGACCGGCGAGTACGGCCTGGCGTCGTCGGACCTCATCTTCGACGCCCTCACGTTCACGCTCGCGACCGGCGAGCGCGAGTGGATCGACTCGGCGGTCGAGACGATCGAGGGCATCCGGCTCATCAAGCGCGAGCTCCCGCGGGTGCTCACGATCCTCGGCGTGTCGAATGTCAGCTTCGGGCTCACGCCGGACGCGCGCGCCGTGCTCAACTCGGTCTTCCTGCACCACTGCGTGGCGGCGGGACTCGACGCCGCGATCGTCAACCCGGCGCACATCCGCCCTTACGCCGAGGTGGATGCGGCGGAGCGCGCGCTCGCCGACGACCTCGTCTTCAACCGCCGCGCCGACGCCCTCCAGCGCTTCATCGAGCACTTCGCGAGCTCGGGCGGCGACGGCCGGCGCGGCGCGGGGTCCGACCCGGCGGCGGACCCGCTGGCGAGCCTCACGCCGGACGAGCGGATCCACTGGTCCATCGTCCACCGGAAGAAGGAGGGGATCGAGGTCCTGCTCGACGAGGCCGGCGTCCGGACCGAGCCGGTACGGGTGCTGAACGAGGTCCTCCTGCCGGCGATGAAGGAGGTGGGGGACAAGTTCGGGGCCGGGGAGCTGATCCTGCCGTTCGTGCTCCAGAGCGCCGAGGTGATGAAGCGAGCCGTCCGACACCTCGAGCAGTTCCTCGAGCGGTCGGCCGACTACACCAAGGGCAAGGTCGTGCTGGCGACCGTGTACGGCGACGTCCACGACATCGGCAAGTCGCTCGTCAACACGATCCTCTCGAACAACGGCTATACCGTGTACGACCTGGGCAAGCAGGTCCCGGTCAACACGATCATCGAGAAGGCCCAGGAGGTGGGCGCCGACGCGATCGGGCTCTCGGCGCTCCTCGTCTCCACGTCGAAGCAGATGCCGCTCTGCGTGCAGGAGCTCGACCGCCGGGGCCTCGGCTATCCGGTCCTGATCGGCGGCGCGGCGATCAACCGCCGGTTCGGCCGGCGCGCCCTCTTCGTCGACGGCGAGCGGCCGTACGCCGCGGGCGTGTTCTACTGCAAGGACGCGTTCGAGGGGCTCTCGATGATGGACCAGCTCATGGACCCGGAGCGGCGGCCCTCGGTCGTCTCGGGCGCGGTCGACGAGGCCCGGCGCGATGTCTTCCTGCACACGACGGTCGGCAAGGACGTGGCCGCCGGCACGGCCGGCGGCGAGCGGAGCGAGGTGCGGCGCGATGTCCCCGTCCCGGCCGCACCGTTCTTCGGCACGCGCGTGGTCCGTGACATTCCGCTCCCCGAGGTCTTCGCGCTGCTCGACCTCGACGAGCTGTACCGGCTTCAGTGGGGCGGGCGCGGATCGGGCCCGGCCTTCGAGCGCACGGTGCGCGAGGAGTTCGAGCCGACGCTGGCGCGCCTCACGGCCGCCGCCGAACGGGAGGGATGGCTGGTGCCGCAGGCCGTCTACGGCGCCTTCCCGGCGCAGTCCGACGGCACGGCGCTCATCATCTACGATCCCGCGGCCTACGAGAGCGACGGGGGCGCGCTGCGCGAGGTGGCGCGCTTCCGGTTCCCGCGCCAGGTGGGGCGCGAGCGGCTCGCGATCCCCGACTACTTCCGGCCGGTCGACTCCGACGAGGTCGACGTGGTCGCGCTCCAGGTCGTGACGGTGGGCGATGCCGCGGCCCGCCGCTTCGAGACGCTCCAGCGGGCGGGCGAGTACACGGAGGCGTTCTACGTCCACGGCCTGGCGGTGGAGACCGCCGAAGCGGTCGCCGAGTGGATGCACCGTCGCATCCGGCGCGAGTGGGGGCTCCCCGACGGCCAGGGCAAGCGGTACTCGTGGGGCTACGGCGCGTGCCCCGATCTCGACGACCACGCGACGGTCTTCCGGCTGCTGCCGGCCGCCGAGGCGCTGGGGATGCAGCTCACGTCGGCGTTCCAGCTCGTGCCCGAGCAGTCGACGGCGGCGCTCATCGTGCACCACCCCGACGCCAAGTACTACGCCGTGCGTGGCGATGGGAGCGAGCCGCGCGACGCGCGCGGCGATGGCAGCAAGGCTGGAGCCGAGGCGGCCGGGGCGGCGGCGGGGGCGGGGGCGGGGGCGGGGGCGGGGGCGGTCGGGTGAGCGCGGTGTCCGAGATCGCGGCGGCCCGGCCCCGGGCCGACCTGGTGGCGCGGCTGGTCGACCCCGAGCGGGTCATCGTCTTCGATGGCGCGATGGGGACGATGCTCTACGCGCGCGGCGTGTTCATCAACCAGTGCTACGACGAGCTCAATCTCCGCGCCCCGGCGCTCGTCAAGGGCGTGCACGATGAGTACGTGCGGGCGGGGGCCGAGGTGCTGGAGACGAACAGCTTCGGCGCCAACCGCGCGAAGCTCGTCCAGTACGGGCTCGAGGCGCAGGTCACGGAGCTCAACCGCCGGGCCGCACGGTTGGCGCGCGAGTCGGCGGGTGAGCGGCGGCTCGTGGCCGGCGCCGTCGGCCCGCTGGGGGTCCGGATCGAGCCGTACGGCCCGACGAGCCGCGCCGAGGCGCGGGCGATGTTCCGGGAGCAGATGGCGGCGCTGGCCGATGGGGGCGTCGACTGTTTCATCATCGAGACGTTCTCCGACCTCGACGAGATGGAGCAGGCGATCCTCGCCGCGCGCGAGGTCGACCGGGAGATCCCGGTCGTCGCCCAGATGACGATCGGCGTCGACGGGCGGACGCCCTATGGCGTGCCGCCGGAGGAGATCGCGCGCGCGCTCGACCGCTTCGGCGCCGACGTCGTGGGGCTCAACTGCTCCGTCGGGCCGCAGGCGATCCTCGACGCCGTCGAGCGGATGGTGCCGGTGACGCGCCGCAAGCTCGCCGCCCAGCCCAACGCCGGGATGCCGCGCGAGGTCGGCGGGCGCAGCATGTACATGGCGAGCCCCGAGTACATGGCCACCTACGCGCGTCACCTCGTGCAGGCGGGGGCGAAGCTGGTCGGCGGGTGCTGCGGCACGACGCCGGCCCACATCCGGGCGATGGTCGACGGCGTGCGCCCGCTCGCGCCGCGGACCGACCCGGTCCCCGGTCGCGCACCCGCGTCCGAGCGCACCCCCGCGGGCGGCGACGCCACGCACGCGACCGTGCGCGGTTCGGCGGGCGGTGGACGCCTGGGTCGCGTCCGACCGCGCCCGGAGAGCGACGATGCTCAGGCCGGAACGGACGGGACACGCGACGGCGCGGCGCCGGCGGCCGCCCACGTCGACGTCGCGAGCGTCGAGCTCGCGGGGGTCGAGGCGATCCCGCTCGCCGACCGGTCGCGCTGGGGACGCAAGCTCGCGCACGGGGAATTCGTGACGTCGGTCGAGATCGTGCCGCCGCGCGGGGTCGATGCGGCGCGGACGCTCCGCGAGGTCGCGGCGCTCCGGCGCGCCGGGGTCGACGCCGTCAATGTCCTGGACGGCCCGCGGGCCCAGAGCCGGATGAGCGCGGTGCTGGTCAGCATCCTCATTCAGCAGCAGGTGGGGATCGAGGCGGTCACGCACTACTGCTGCCGGGACCGCAACCTCCTCGGCATGCTCAGCGACTTGCTGGGCGCGGCGGCGATGGGACTCCGCAACTTACTGCTGATCACCGGCGACCCGCCGAAGATGGGCCCCTACCCCGATGCGACGGCCGTCTTCGACATCGACTCGATCGGCCTCACCAACCTCGCCTCCCGACTCAATCGCGGGCTCGATCCGGGCGGCAACGAGATCGGCGAGCCGACGCGCTTCGTCGTCGGCGTCGGCGTGAACCCGGCGGCGGTCGACCCGGCGCACGAGCTGCGGCGCTTCGAGTGGAAGGCCGAGGCCGGCGCCGAGTTCGCGATCACCCAGCCGGTCTTCGATGTGGAGCAGCTCGAGCGATTCCTCGAGTCGGCGCGGCACGTGCCGATCCCGGTGATCGCCGGGATCTGGCCGCTCGTCTCGCTGCGCAACGCCGAGTTCCTGGCGAACGAAGTGCCCGGGGTGACGGTCCCGCCGGGCGTGATCGAGCGGATGCGGCGCGCCGGGGAGCGCTCCAAGGAGCACGCCGTGGCCGAAGGGATCGCGATCGCGCGCGAGATGCTGCGCCAGGTGCGCGGCCGGGTCCAGGGGGTGCAGGTCTCGGCGCCGTTCGGCAAGGTGGACCTCGCGCTCGAGGTCCTCGAGGGGGCGATCCCGGCTCCCGACCCGCGCGCACCGGGCTCTAACTTGGGGATGCCATGAAGGCCATTCTCCTCATCGACCACGGGTCGCGGAAGGCGGCGGCGAACGACATGCTCGCCTGCATGGCCAACCTCGTGCAGGATCTCGTCGGGGACGGCGCGATCGTGCGTCACGCCCACATGGAGATCGCGGAGCCCTCGATCGCGCAGGGCTTCGCCGCCTGCGTCGAGGGGGGCGCGGACGAGGTGATCGCCTTCCCCTACATGCTCTCACCCGGGAAGCACGCGACCGCCGACATCCCGCGCCTCGTCGGCGAGGCCGCCGGGGCGTACCCCGCCGTCGCCTACCGGGTCACCCCCGCCTTTGGCGTCCACGAGCTGCTCGGGGCGGTCGTCCTCGCCCGGGCCGGCATCGCCCCGGTGCGGACGCCGCGCGTCGACGCCACGGGTGACGACGCTTGCTGCTGGGACCCGGCGGGGCGGAGCGGCGCCTGCGGCGACGGATGTCGGGCCGCGACACGGGCCGGGGGACGCCACCGGAGCACGGCCTAGGCGGCCGCGACCGCCCGCGCCGTACCTGCGCGCGACCCTTAGAGGCCTTACCCGGGCCTTCCCTTCCTCGTCTCAGAGAGGGACCGGAGCGGGGCTGCCCCGCCACCCCCCACCCCCCCAGCAGCCCCCAGGGACGCGTCACGGGAGTGACGGGAGCGTGAATGGCACGACAGGCAGGAGCGAACGGGCCGGCGGCTGGCCGCCGAGCGGTGCTCGCGGCGGCGACGGTGACGACCCTGGCCGCCCTCGCGGGGCCGGGGACGATCGGCGCGCAGAGCGTGCATCCGGTCCGGCAGACGCTGTCGCACGCCCGGGTCGCCGGCGCGCCGGCGAGCCCGGTCTTCACGCTCGAGCGCACCGACTGCCGGGGGCAGTGCGGGGAGTACAAGCTCTCCTTTTACGCCGACGGCACGGTCATCTACGACGGCAAGGCCAACGTCAGCAAGGCGGGTCGCTGGACGGGTCGGATCCCGCCGGCGACGGTCGACGAGCTCGCCGGCGAGTTCCGGCGGATCGGGTACGACACCCTGGCGGCGACGTACCCGCAGGGCCTCGCCGAGACCTCGGTGGCGATCGTGTCGCTCCACGAGGGGGACCGCGTCAAGACCGTGCGGCACGACGTGAGCTCGCCCTTCCCGCCCCCGACACTCACGATCCTCGAGGACCGGATCGACGCCGCCGTCCAGTCGGTCACGTGGGCGAAGTAGTCGGTTAGATTGTCGGGGTGGCGACCGATATTGCGGCCGGGCTCGCCGGCGTGCGGCCCTCCCTCCCCGCCCCGTCCTCCCCGCCCACCCCTGCACCTCCCGCCCCTCTGACGTCGCTCTCCGACGAGGAAGCGATGTTCCGCGACGCGATCGCGGACTTCGCCGAGCAGGAGGTGCGGCCCCGGGTGCGCGAGATGGAGCGGGCGGGGCGCATCGATCCGACGCTCATCCCGCAGTACTTCACGCTCGGCCTCATGGGGATCGAAGTCCCGGAGTCGTTCGGGGGCGCGGGCGGCTCACTCATGATGGTCGCGCTCGCCGTGGAGGCGATCAGTCGGGTCGATGCCGCGGCGGCGATCATGGTCGACGTGCAGAACACGCTCGTCAACTACCCGATCCTCCGCTACGGCACCGACGACATCCGCCAGCGCTACCTGCCGCGGCTCACCAGCGACACGGTCGGCGCCTACGCGCTCTCCGAGCCGGGCTCGGGCTCGGATGCCTTCGGCTTGCAGACGACGGCCACTCGGCCCGCCGGGCGCGACCACTGGGTGCTCGACGGCCGGAAGATGTGGATCACCAACGGCGCCGAGGCCGACGTGTTCGTCCTCTTCGCCAACGCCGATCGCGAGGCCGGGTACCGGGGGATCACGGCCTTCGTCGTCGAGCGCGGGTTTCCGGGGTTCCGGGTCGGCAAGAAGGAGGACAAGCTCGGGATCCGAGCGTCGAGCACCGTCGAGCTCATCCTCGACGGCTGCGAGGTTCCCGCGTCGAACGTGCTCGGGCCGGTCGGCCAGGGGTACAAGATCGCGATCGAGACCCTCAACGAGGGGCGGATCGGCATCGGGGCGCAGATGATCGGCGTCGCCGGCGGCGCGCTGGCGGCGGCGACCGCCTACGTCAAGGAGCGCAAGCAGTTCGGCAAGCCGCTCGCCGAGTTCCAGGGGATCCAATTCCAGATCGCCCAGGCGGCGACCGAGCTCGAGGCGGCGCGCCTCATGGTGTACAACGCCGCCCGGCTCAAGGATGCGGGGCGGGACATCGTGCGCGAGGGCGCGATGGCGAAGCTCTTCGCCTCGCAGGTCTGCGAGCGGGTGACCTCGGTCTGCGTGGAGCTGTTCGGTGGGTACGGGTACACCACCGACTACCCGGTCGAGAAGTTCTACCGGGACGCGAAGATCGGGACGATCTACGAGGGCACGTCCAACATGCAACTCCAGACCATCGCCAAGGCGCTGCTGCGGTGAGCCGATGACGACTACCGGGACGAGCCCCGAGATCGTGACGCAGCGCGCGCACGCGCGGTGGACGCGCACGCGCGCCGCCGGGCGGGCGGCGTTCGTCTGGCGCTACGGGGTGGTCGGGTGGGGGCTTCCCGCCGGCCTCGTGTCGGTCGCGTATCATCTCGTGCGACTGCACGCGGGCGATCCGGGGATGCGCTGGACCGTGGCGGCGGTGCGCCCGCTCTGGGTGAGCATCGCCGGGCTCCTCGTCGTGTGCGGCGTCGTCGGGTACCTCCTGGGAGCGTGGCTCTGGGACTTCTGCGAGGCGCGCTTCGGGCACTGACGCCGGTTCAAGGCATCTACGAGAACAGGCAGGCCGTGCGGGACACGATCGCGACCGTGTTCCGCCAGCATGCGTACGACCGGACCATTCAGGCGCGGTCGCTCCTGGGCCGGCTCGTCGCCGAAGTGATCCGGTGGCTCGGACAGCTCTACCAGGCGGCGGCCGGGTCGAGCGGCGTGCGGGCCGTGATCCTGGCGCTGGTGGTGGCGGCGGTCGCGCTGCTCGCGGCCCGGCTCGTCCTCTCCATCCTGTCCGGCGACCTGGTGCTCGCGCACGGCCGGACGGGGCTCCGGCTCGGCGGGTCGCCCGGGGACCCGCTGAGCGACGCGGAGCGACTGGCGGCGGCCGGCAACTACACGGACGCCGCGCACGCGCTGTACGCGGCGCTCCTGGCGAGCCTCGCGGAGCGGGAACGCGTGCGGGTCCATCCGTCGAAGACGGTCGGTGACTACGCGCGCGAGCTGCGGCGCCGCTCGTCGGCCCTCATGACGCCCTTCCGGGAGTTCGCGCGGTCGTACGAAGTCGTGGTCTACGGCATCGGGAGCTGCGACCGGCCGCGGTACGAGCGGTTGTATGCGCTGGCGAGCGGGATGCTGCCGCGGCGGACATGAGCGCCGCACGATGAGCGCCGCTCCCCTGCTCCGGCCGCGGGTCATCCTCGCGGCGCTGGTGGTCGCGCTCATGGTCGCGATCCTGATCACGCCGGAACCGGCGGTGAGCGGGGATCAGCGGCTCACGACCTACTCGGCGGCGCCGTTCGCGGCCCGCGGCCTGTACGACGTCGCCGCCCGGCTGGGGTGGCCGGTGCGCCGGCAGGACACTCCGTTGCCGGTGGCGCTCGACAGTGACGCCGTGTACGCCGAGCTCGGGGGCCCGGTGCCGCTGTCGCTGCGCGAGGCGCACGCATTGCTCGACGCCGTACGGCGCGGGGCGGGGCTGGTGTACGTGCTCGGCGAGGGCGGGCCGCTCGATGACTCGATCCCGTTCACGCGGGGCGTCGGCGGGGCGCTCACGGCGCTCGCGTGGGGGGACACGCTTCCCTGTCCGCGTCAGGCGCTCCCGCTCACGATCTTCTGGTTCGCCGAAGGCGTGAACCTGTACGGGCTCACGGCGCGTCGGCCGCTACCGCCCGACACCGCCGTCTTCCTCTCGGTCAGGGGACCGACGGGTGCGCGGCCGGTCGTGCCGGCGACCGTCGGCTATCCGCTCGGCCGCGGGCGGGTGCTCGTGATCTCGGACCCCGACGTGCTGCGCAACGACGTCGTGCGCCGGTGCCGCTGGGGGATCGGCGTGCGGGTCATCGACGGGCTGACCTGGGTGTCGGCCGGACGCCGCCCGCCGCTCATCTTCGACGAGTACCACCAGGGGTTCGGGGCGCACGCCGGACTACCGAGGGCGGTCTGGGCGTTCCTGACGGACATCCCGCTCGGCCACACGATCATCCAGTGGGCCGTCGGCGGCCTCGTGCTCGTGCTCGCCCTGGGCGTGCGCGCGATCCCGCCGCGGAGCGTCCCGCGGATCGAGCGGCGCTCGCCGCTCGAGCACGTCGACGCGCTGGCGCGGGCGTACGAGCAGATCCATGGCACGCGGACGGCCGCCCGGCGGCTCGCCCGCGGTCTGCGGCGCCGCCACGAGCGCGGCGGGTGGCGGGCGCAGGGTCGTGCGCCGGCGGGTCCGGACGTCTCGGCAATCGGGACGGCGATCGGGACTGAAGCCGTGCCGGCCGGCGGGGTGACGGCGGCCGGGCATGTCGACGAGGCGGACGCGCGCTTCCTGGAGGCCGTGGCGGCGGCGCACCCGGAGGTCGCGGCGGACGCCAGGCGTGTGATATTGGCCGAGCGGCGGGCGGTGTCGCCGGCCGAGCTGCTGGCGGTGGCCGACGCCGTCGACCGGATCGACGCCGTCTTTCCTGGCGGGAGCGGCACACACGCCGCGACAACCGGGCGGCAGGACCTGCCGTCCCCAGACGAGGGCATGCCGTGAGCGAGACGTCACCACCGATTCCCGCGACCGTGGCGGGCGCCGATCCGGCCGCCATCCCTCCCGTGCACCCCGGGGGCGTGGGCGGCGTGGGCGGCGACCCTGGCGCCCTGCCGATCGCCGCGAGCGGGCTCTCCGGAGCGGCGGCCGAGGTCGGGGAGACCTTGCGGCGGATCCGCGAGGCCGTCGGGACGCGGATCGTGGGACAGGACGAGGTGATCGAGGAGGTGCTGGTCGCCTTTCTCGCGCGGGGGCACGTGTTGCTCGAGGGTGTGCCGGGGACGGCGAAGACCCTGCTCGTCCGGACCCTGGCGGACGCGCTGGGCGCGCGGTTCGGGCGGATCCAGTTCACGCCGGACCTCATGCCGTCGGACGTCACGGGGGTGAGCGTGCTGCGTGGCGCGGCGCGGGAGTTCGAGTTTCGGGCCGGGCCCGTCTTCACGGACCTGCTGCTTGCCGACGAGATCAATCGTGCGCCGGCGAAGACGCAGGCGGCGCTGCTCGAGGCGATGCAGGAGCGCCAGGTCACGACCGACGCGGTGGCGCGGCCGCTCGGGGCGCTCTTCACCGTCTTCGCGACCCAGAATCCGGTCGAGTACGAGGGGACCTATCCGCTGCCCGAGGCACAGCTCGATCGGTTCCTGCTCAAGGTCCGGGTCGCGTACCCGAGCAAGGCGGCCGAGCTCGAGCTGCTGGACCGGTACGCCGCGGGGTTCGACGCCGACCGGCTGTCGACCCGCCCGGTGGCGCCGGTGCTCGACGCCGCCGGGTGCGAGCGGCTCCGGGGCGCCGTGGACGCGGTCAGGGTCGCGCCCGAGGTGCGGGCCTATGTGGCGGACATCGTGCGCGCGACCCGTGAGGACACGGCGCTCACACTGGGCGGCTCACCGCGGGCGAGCGTCGCGCTCTTTCGCGCGGCGCGCGGGGCGGCGCTCGTGGCGGGCCGCGATTTCGTCACGCCCGACGATGTCAAGGACTACGCCCTGCCGGTGCTCCGGCACCGCGTGATCGTGGCGCCGGAGCTGGAGGTCGAAGGTCGGACGGCCGACGATGTGATCCTGAGCGTGCTGACGCGCGTCCGCGCGCCGCAATGACCGTGCGGCCCCGGTCAGGGGGTCGTGGGTCGGCCAGGACCGCGATAGTGTGGGCCGCTCACCGGTCGGGGTGGGGCGGCGGGTCGTGATCACGCCGACTCGTCGGCTGGCGTTGCTCGTGATCCTCGCCGGGCCGGTGTGGCTCGTGGCGTGGGTGCCGGGTGTGCCGCGCGTGGTCGGCGTGTGGGCCGGCTTCGTGGCGGTCGGTCTCCTGGTGCTGGCGGCGGCCGTGGACGCCGCGGCCTTGCCGCCGCGGGGGCGAGTCACGGTCGAGCGGTCGGTGCCGCCGGCGGTCGGTGTGGGCGACCGGGTCGAGGGATCGTACCGGGTCGGTGTGCGATGGCCGGCGGTGCGGCACGGGTGGGTGTACGACGCGTTGCCGCCGGGCGTCCGGCGGGAGACGCCGATGCCGCAGTGGTTCGCGCTGGGCGGCGCGTCGGGGGCGGGCGTGGCGGCCGGCGGGCGTGCCGACGGCGGCGTGGCGCGGGCGGTCGGGCGGCTCCGCGAGGCGGTGCTGCCGGTAGCGATCGTGGGGCGCGGGCGGGGCGAGTGGCCGCTCGGCGAGATTGCCGTTCGCGTGCACGGGCCGTTCGAGCTGGTGGTGCGCACCTATCGGTTCCGGCCCGACGATCGGATCACGGTGGCGCCGTCGACCGCCGGGGTTCGCCGCTACCGGCTGCTGGCGATGCAGCATCGTCTGCGTGACGCGGGGGTCCGGCTGCTCCGGCGGCGGGGTGAGGGGACGAGCTTTGCGGGGCTACGGGAGTACGCGATCGGGGACGATCCGCGGTTCATCGACTGGAAGGCATCAGCGCGGCGCGAGGCGCTCGTCACGCGCGAGTTCTCGATCGAGCAGGGTCAGACGGTGATGATCGTGATCGATTGCGGCCGGCTCATGACGCAGGTGGCGGGCGATCTGCCGCGCTTCGAGTACGCGTTGTCATCCGCGCTCGTGCTGGCGGACGTGGCGTCCGGCTCGGGCGACCATGTGGGCGTGCTGGCGTTCGACGACCGGATCCGCGCCTGGGTGTCGCCGGCGCGTGGGGGGGAGGCGTTGCGGGCGATCCGCTCGGCGCTCATCCCGCTCGCGCCGACGATGACGGAGCCGGACTATGGGACCGCCTTTCGGACGCTGGCGGCGCGGCAGCGGAAGCGGGCGTTGATCGTCTTCTACACCGACGTGATCGATCCCCGGGCATCGCAGTCGCTGATCGCGCACACGACGCGCGGTGCGCGCCAGCATCTCCCCGTGGTGGTGGCGCTGCGCAACGAGGCGCTGGTCGCCGCCGCCGTCCGTCCCGCGCCGACGACGACCGCCGTCTACGAGCGTGCCGCCGCCGAGGAGCTCCTGTCGGCGCGCGAGGAGGCGCTGGGCCGGATGCGTCAGGCCGGCGTCTCCGTGATCGACGTCCGCCCCCAGGCCATGACCGCCGCCGTCGTCAACCGCTACCTCGAGCTCAAAGGCCGCGGCGCGGTGTAGGCGGGTTAGGAGATGGCGGGAAAAGTCACTTCACCTTTTTACGGGTGCGTGACTGTGGGTCGTCCAGATTTGTTCGCATCACAAATCTGTCCGTGATCGCGGATTCGAGAGTCAGGCATT
>JAJPIS010000092.1 GCA_021324635.1 Gemmatimonadota bacterium | reverse complement strand
TCCCCCTCCCCCTCCCCTTCTTCCTCCGCATCGCATCCGATGACCGGCGGCGGCAACGGCGCCGGCGGTGTCGGGAGCATGCTGACCCCGCGCGAGAAGCGCGACATCCAGAAAGCGCAGCTTCGTCCGCTCGCCAACCGGCGCCCCGAGCTGTACGACGAGGGTGATCTGCCCGACGAGACCGAATTCGAGCAGATGAGCGAGTTGTACCAGGGCACGATGGCGTCGATCGAGGAAGGCGAGATCGTTCGGGCCACGGTCCAGGGGATCCGCGAGAACATGGTGGTGCTCGACATCGGCTTCAAGTCCGAGGGCACCGTTCCGCTGGAGGAGTTCAAGGATCTGCCGGACCTCAAGGCCGGCGATCAGGTGGAAGTGCTGCTCGAGCACCTCGAGGACCAGGAAGGGTCGGTCGTTCTCTCGAAGAAGAAGGCCGACTTCATGCGGGTGTGGGAGCGCATCCGGGTCGCCTACGAGACCGACCAGCCGGTCGAGGGGACGCTCATCAAGAAGATCAAGGGCGGCGTCGTGGTGGACCTCATGGGCGTCGACGCCTTCCTCCCCGGCTCGCAGATCGCGTTGCGCCGCGTGCCCAACATCGACGAGCTGCTCGGCCAGAAGTACGAGTTCAAGATCATCAAGCTCAATAAGCGCCGGCGGAACATCGTCGTGTCACGCCGGGTGATCCTCGAGGCCGAACGCGCGGGCAAGCGCGAGAAGCTGATGAAGGAGCTCCAGAAGGACCAGGTGCGGAAGGGCGTGGTGAAGAACATCACGGACTTCGGGGCCTTCATCGATCTCGGCGGCGTCGACGGGCTGCTGCACATCACCGACATGTCGTGGGGCCGCATCTCGCATCCGTCCGAGTTGGTGCACATCGGACAGGAGCTCGAGGTCAAGGTGCTCGACATCGATTGGGAGCGGGAGCGGATCAGCCTCGGGCTCAAGCAGCTCCAGAGCTATCCGTGGAAGGATGTGGCGGCCAAGTACCCGGTCGGCACCCGCGTCCACGGCAAGGTCGTGTCGATCACGAACTACGGCGCCTTCATCGAGCTCGAGCCCGGGATCGAAGGGCTCGTGCACATCAGCGAGATGAGCTGGACCCGCAACGTCCGGCACCCGTCGAAGCTCGTCTCGATCGGCGAGGCGATCGAGGCCGTCGTGCTCAAGGTCGACCCCAACGAGGAGAAGATCTCGCTGGGCATGAAGCAGACGGAGCAGGATCCGTGGGTCGTGCTGCCGCTCAAGTACCCGGTCGGCACGCGGCTCTCCGGGAAGGTGCGGAACCTCACGAGCTTCGGCGCGTTCGTCGAGATCGAGCCGGGCATCGATGGGTTGATCCACATCTCCGACATGTCCTGGACGAAGCGGGTGCAGCACCCATCGGAGGTCGTGAAGAAGGGCGACACGGTCGATGTCGTGATCCTCAACATCGACTCCGACAACAAGCGGATCAGCCTCGGGCTCAAGCAGGCGGAGGAGGATCCGTGGCTGCGGATCGGCGAGACGTATCCCGTCGGGACGGAGCTGCGAGGGAAGGTCGTCCGCCTCATGGACAAGGGCGTCGTCGTCGATATCGGTAACGATATCGAGGGATTCGTGCCGGTCAGCCAGTTGAACAACGGCCGTCCGGTGGCCAGCCCCGCCGACGTGGTGTACGAGGGGATGAACCTCGACCTGCGAGTCCTCGAGGTCGACCCGATCCACCGGCGCATCGTGCTGGCGGTGACCGACATTCCGGCCGAGCAGCCGCCGCGCCCGGAGACGCCGCCGACGATCCTCCCGATGGAGCCGGAGCACGAGGTGCCCGAGCTTCAGTAGGTCGGCGGTCGTGCGCGTATACGACAGGCGCCGCCGGAGATCGCACCACCCTCCGTCACGCGCGTAGCACCGACAGGAGCACGAGGGCCGGCCGCGGGGAACCGCGACCGGCCCGTCGTCATCCTGGCACCGGCGCGAGGCACGATGCGACGTGACATGCGCGGTGCGCGGTGCGGCACGGCGCGCGGTGCCTCACTGGTCTCGCTCTCCGCCGTTCACTAGCTTCCGCCCGTCTATGACGATGCGCGAGAAGCTGCGCCTGCTCGAGGCGCGCCGTGCCGAGGCCGAGCAGGGGGGTGGCGCCGCTCGCCTGCAGGCGCAACACGACAAGGGGAAGCTGTCGGCGCGCGAGCGGCTCGACGTGCTCCTCGACGAGGGCAGCTTCGTCGAGCTGGATCGCTTCGTGACCCACCGGTCGTCGGATTTCGGTCTCGACGAGCATCTCATCTACGGCGATGGCGTGGTCACCGGCTACGGGCGCATCGCCGGGCGCCTGGTCTACGTCTTCTCGCAGGATTTCACCGTCTTCGGCGGGTCCCTGTCCGAGGCCGTGGCGGAGAAGGTCTGCAAGATCATGGACCTCGCCATGCGCAACGGCGCGCCGATCATCGGCCTCAACGACTCGGGCGGCGCGCGTATCCAGGAGGGTGTAGTCTCGCTCGGCGGCTACGCCGAGATCTTCCTGCGGAACACGCTGGCCTCGGGCGTCGTCCCGCAGATCTCCGCCGTGCTCGGCCCGTGCGCGGGGGGCGCCGTGTACTCGCCGGCGATCACGGACTTCACCTTCATGGTGCGCCACACCTCGTACATGTTCGTCACCGGGCCCAACGTCGTGAAGACGGTCACCCACGAGGATGTGACGATGGAGGCGCTCGGCGGCGCCGACACCCACGGGTCGACCTCCGGCGTCTCGCACTTCACGTTCGACGATGAGGTGTCCTGCCTGACGGCCATCCGCGAGCTGTTCGAGTTCGTGCCCTCGAACAACATCGACGACCCTCCGCGTGGATCGGGGCAGGACCCGCGCGACCGGCGGGAGGCGGCGCTGCTCGACATCGTTCCGGACAGCGAGGCCAAGCCGTACGACATGCACGACGTGATCCGGCTCGTGGCCGACGACGGCCGGTTCGTGGAAGTGCACCGGGACTTTGCCGGCAACATCCTGGTCGGCTTCGCGCACCTCGGCGGCCACAGCGTCGGGATCGTCGCCAACCAGCCGGCCGTGCTCGCCGGGGTGCTCGATATCAGCGCGTCGGTCAAGGCGGCCCGCTTCATCCGCTTCTGCGATGCCTTCAACATTCCCCTCGTGACCTTCGAGGACGTTCCGGGATTCCTCCCGGGCGTCGCCCAGGAGCACGGCGGCATCATCCGGCACGGCGCAAAGCTGCTGTACGCGTACTGCGAGGCGACCGTCCCCAAGCTGACCGTCATCACGCGCAAGGCGTACGGCGGCGCCTACGACGTCATGTCGTCGAAGCACATCCGCGGCGATTTCAATGTCGCGTGGCCGACCGCCGAGCTGGCGGTCATGGGGCCGCGCGGTGCGGTCGAGATCCTCTTCCGGCGGGAGATCGCCGACGCCGCCGACCCGAAGCAGGCGATGGAGACCAGGATCGCGGAGTACCGGGAAAAGTTCGCGCACCCGTACATTGCCGCCGGGCGGGGATACATTGACGACATCATCGATCCCCGCGAGACTCGCCCCCGCCTCATCGATGCGCTCGACACCCTGCGTGGCAAGCGCGACCGGAATCCGCCCAAGAAGCACGGGAACATCCCCCTCTGATGTCACGCGCGGCGCGGTGACGGCGGCGATCGGCTGACCTCCGTGTTCACCAAGGTCCTCATCGCCAACCGGGGCGAGATCGCGCTCCGCGTCATTCGGGCCTGCCGCGAGCTGGGCGTCCGGACGGTCGCCGTCTACTCCGACGTGGACGCGACGGCGCCGCACGTGCGAGCCGCCGACGAGGCGGTGGCGATCGGGGGCCCGCGGGCCACGGAGAGCTATCTCCGGGGCGACGCCCTGATCGCGGCGGCGCGGCGCACGGGAGCCGAGGCGATCCACCCGGGCTACGGGTTCCTGTCGGAGCGTGCGCCGTTCGCGCGCGCGGTCCGGGACGCCGGGCTGGTCTGGATCGGCCCACCCGCCGAGGCGATCGAGGCGCTGGGGAGCAAGACCGCGGCGCGCACGCTCGCCGGGGGCGCCGGCGTGCCGATCGTCCCCGGGACGACCGAGCCGCTCCGCGACGCCGAGGAGGCGGGCCGGATCGCGGCCGGGTTCGGCTACCCGGTGCTCCTCAAGGCGGCGGCCGGCGGCGGCGGGAAGGGGATGCGCGTCGTGCGCTCGCGCGCCGAGCTGGCGGGCGCGCTCGACGCGGCGCGACGCGAGGCGCTGGGCGCGTTCGGCGACGACGCGGTCTACGTCGAGAAGTTCATCGAGGGTCCCCGCCACGTCGAGATCCAGGTCCTCGGCGACACTCACGGCACGATGCTCTCCCTCGGCGAGCGGGAGTGCTCGGTCCAGCGCCGACACCAGAAGATCATCGAGGAAGCGCCGAGCGTGGCCGTCTCACCCGAGCGGCGTCGCGCGATGGGGGAGACGGCCGTGCGGGCGGCGCGGGCCGCCGGGTACGTCAACGCCGGAACCTGCGAGTTCCTGCTCGACCGGGACGGTCGCTTCTACTTCCTGGAGATGAACACCCGCATTCAGGTCGAGCATCCGGTGACCGAGCTGGTGACGGGCATCGATCTCGTCGCCTGGCAGTTGCGGATCGCGGCGGGCGAGCGGCTTCCGTTTCGCCAGGAGGAGATTGCGCCGCGGGGCTGGGCGCTCGAGTGTCGGATCACGAGCGAGGACCCAGCCAACGGCTTTCTCCCATCGACCGGGCGCATCGCGTTCCTTCGGGCGCCGAGTGGCGCGGGGGTGCGCTGGGACGGAGGGATCGAGCCGGGGAGCGAGGTCGGGCTCTACTACGACCCGCTGCTCGCCAAGCTGATCGTCTGGGCGCCGACCCGGGGCGAGGCCGTTGCCCGGATGCGGCGGGCGCTGGGCGAGCTGGTCATCGATGGCGTGACCACCTCGCGAGAGCTGCTGCTCCAGATCCTCGCCGACGAGGAGTTCCGGTCCGGGTCGATCGACATCCACTGGCTGGAGCGGCGGCTCGCGTCGCTGGTCGAACGGCCGCCCTCGCCCGAGGCGCTCCGCGCGGCGGCCGTCGCGGCCGCCCTGCTCACGCGGGCCGACACCCCGTCGCCCCGTGGCGCACCGGGGGGCGGGCCGCCGGGCGCCGGCGACGGGCACCGGCCGGGCGGAACGGGCGCGGCGGGTGTGGGGCCCGGCTCCGGCGCGAGCGCGAACGGCGACCGCATCGACGGCCCGTCGCGGTGGACGAGCGTCGCGCGACGCGAGGCGGTCCGGGAGTGATGGCGGGCGCGATGGCGGTCGAGCTCGAGATCGGGTCGATCGCGGCCGGCGGCGACGGGGTGGGCCGCGTCGGCGGGCTGGTCGTGTTCGTTCCCCGGACCGCGCCGGGTGACCTCGTGCGCGCCCGCGTGGCGCCGGCGGTCGGGCGCCGCTTCGTGCGGGGGAGCCTCGAGGCAGTCCTCCGCCCCTCGCCCGACCGCGTCGAGCCCTCCTGCGCGCACTATGTGATCGACCGGTGCGGTGGCTGTCAGCTTCAGCATCTCGGGTACGATGCTCAGCTCGGCGCCAAGGCCGGCATCGTGCGCGACGCGCTGACCCGGCTGGCCCGGCGCGAGGTGGGCACCGTGGCCGTGGCGGCGAGCCCGCTGCACTGGCGCTATCGGCGGAAGCTGACGCTGGCCATGCGGCGCGTCCGCGGTCGCGAGTGGGTCGCGGGACTCCACCGCTTCGACGCCCCCGACGATGTGTTCCCACTCACGGACTGCCCGATCACTGACGCCGGGGTGGTGGGGATCTGGCGCCAGATCAGCGAGCATGTCGACCTGCTCCCCGATGCGGCGGCGCTCCGCGTCGCGGTTCGGGCCCTCTCGGAGGGCTATGCGTTCGTGGTCGAGGGGGGTGAGCGGTGGGGCCGGGCCGAGAGCCGGGCGCTCGCGGCCGCCGTGCCGGGTTTGGTCGAGATCTGGTGGACGGCCGGGAGTCGTGCCGCGCCCCCGAGCGGTGGGGGCCCCGCGAATCGGCGGAGCCGCGGGAGCCGCGGGAGCCGCGGGGGCCCTGGCGGAGCGCGAGGGCCGGATCGGCGGGGAATGCGGGGACCGCGCCCCGGGCGCATGCCGGCCCGCCTGATGACGGTCCCCACCCGTCGACAGGCCCATGCGCCCGTGTCCGTCGACCGGAGCGCCGAGCGGGTGGTCGCCGCCGGCTCCGACCGCGCGGGGGGCCGTGGGGCGGCAACTGGCGCGTCCTTCGTCCAGGTGAACGCCGAGGTGGGCGCGGCGGTGCACGCCGGCGTGGTGCGGCGGGCGCTCGCGTACGATCCGGCCACCGCGGTCGACGGGTATGCGGGGACCGGCACCACGGCGGCCGCCCTCGCGCGTCACGGGGTCCGGGTGACGGCGATCGAAGCGGATCGGGACGCGGCCGGCTGGGCGAGTCGCACGCTCCCGCCGGGCTCGCGGATGATCGCCGGACGGGTGGAGGATGTGCTGTCCCGGGCGCTTCCGGCCGACGTCGTGGTGCTCAACCCGCCACGGGCCGGGCTCGATCCCGCCGTGCCGCGGACGCTGGCGCAGGCCGCGCCGCCGCCGAGGGCGGTGATCTACGTGAGCTGTGACCCGGCGACGCTGGCGCGGGACCTCGCCCGACTCGACGGGTGGCGCATCGCCGACGTCCAGGCCTACGACATGTTCCCGCAGACCGCGCACGTGGAGACGGTGTGCGAGCTGGTCCCGCCGTCTGCCCACCAGCGCGCGGCCGAGGCGGGCCGGTGACCGGGCCCGCGGCAGCCGGTACGGTTTACCTGGTCGAGATCGAGGGCCGGCCAACGACGGTGACGGTGACCGCCGACGGTGTCTCGATCGACGGCCAGCTCATCCCGGCGACGATCGACACGGTCTCCGACTCGCCCATCAGGCTGCTCCGACTCGGCGACGCCGTGTTCGAGCTCGTCCCGCGGCGAGGAGAGCGCAAGGGGTCGTACACGATCGTGCTGCCCGCGGCCGGCGCGCGCGTCGGGGTCGAGGCGCTCGATGAGCGGTCGCGTGCGGTGCGGACGCTTCGGGCGGCGACGGCGCTCGCGACCGGGCCGGAGCCGGTTCGAGCGCCCATGCCGGGGCTCGTCACTCGGGTGCTGGTATCCGTGGGGGACGCCGTGCGACCGGGCGACGGGCTCATCGTGATGGAGGCGATGAAGATGGAGAACGAGCTGCGGGCCAAGAGCGCCGGGCGGGTCCGCTCGCTGCCCGTCGCGCCCGGGACGGCGGTGGAGAAGGGGGCCCTGCTCGTCGAGCTGGCGTCAGATTGACACCACCTAAGTGCTTGGCTAGCTTACGAGTCTGTTGTCGATCGCGCCGGAAGCCGGGGGTGGGCTACCCGCCGCGCGCCGATCCCTCACATCACGTCCTGTTCACGTAGCTTCACGTAGCGTCCCAGGCACATGAGAACATATACCGCGACTCCGGCGGACATCGAGCACCACTGGTACGTCGTCGACGCGGACGGCATGGTGCTCGGGCGGCTCGCGTCCGAGGTGGCGCGCGTCATTCGAGGCAAGCACAAGGCGACGTTCACGCCGCACATGGACACCGGTGACTCGGTGATCGTGATCAACGCCGCCAAGGTCCGGCTCACGGGACGCAAGGCCGAGCAGAAGCAGTATTTCCGGCACACCGGGTACATGGGTCACGAGCGCTTCACGCCGGCGCAGACGCTGCTCGCGAAGCACCCGGAGCGGGTGATCGAGAAGGCGGTCTACGGCATGCTGCCCAAGACGGCGCTCGGCCGTCAGGTGCTGCGCCGGAAGCTTCGCGTCTTTGCCGGCGCCGAGCATCCGCATGCCGCCCAGCGCCCGACCCGGCTCACGGTCGCCGGCACGGCGGGATCGAGCCGGATCACGTCCCGCACGACGACGACCGCGAACGCACACACGGAGGGCGCTGGTGCCCGTTGATCCGCTGACGAAGCACACCGTCGGCCGCCGCAAGGAGGCGGTCTGCCGGTTGTATCTGAGCCCTGGCTCCGGGAAGTGGTACGTGAACGGCCGGACGCTGGGCGATTACTTCCCCCGGCCGGCCCTGGTGTCGGCGATTCAGCAGCCGTTCACCGCGACCGACACGCTCGGCCGGTTCGACGTTCGGGCAAATGTCGAGGGCGGTGGGCTGTCGGGTCAGGCGGGGGCCCTCCGGCTGGCGGTCGCGCGCGCGCTCGTGCAGGTCGACGAGACCCATCGCCGCCGGCTGCGCGACCTCGGCCTGCTCACGCGTGACGCGCGGGCGGTCGAGCGCAAGAAGCCGGGCCGCCCCAAGGCTCGGAAGCGCTTCCAGTTCAGCAAGCGCTAGACGGTCCCGGTCACTATCTCGCACGCGTTCAGAGTGGCGACGGGTGTCGGCTGCCCCGCGGGGACAGCCGGTCGCACGCCACGGTGACGGACGCGGACGCTCAACCCGCACGAGGTCTCACGCACCACATGGCTCATCCCAGTCTCGACGATCTGCTCAGGGCGGGCGTTCACTTCGGGCATCAGACCCGCCGGTGGAACCCGAAGATGCGGCGCTTCATCTTCGCGGAGCGTAACGGTATCCACATCATCGATCTCCAGAAGACGCTACGGCAGATCGAGCTCGCGCAGAAGCTGGCGCGTGAGGTGGTCTTGCGCGGGGACAACGTGCTCTTCGTCTGCACGAAGCGGCAGTTGAGCGCGATCGTGAAGGACGAAGCGGAGCGCTCGGGCGCGCTCTACGTCACCGAACGGTGGCTGGGCGGCCTCCTCACCAACTTCCAGACGGTGAAGAAGCAGATCCGCCGCCTCAAGGATCTCGAGGCGGGGAGCGAGTCCGGGGGCGAGTTCGAGAACTACACCAAGAAAGAGCAGTTGCTGATGACGCGCCAGCGCGACAAGCTGTCGCGCAATCTGGCGGGCATCAAGAACATGACGCGCCTGCCGGGGCTGCTGTTCGTGATCGACTCCAAGAAGGAGCGGATCGCGGTCAACGAGGCGAACAAGCTCGGGATCCCGATCGTCGCCATCGTCGACACCAACGCCGACCCCGACCTGATCACGGTCCCGGTGGCCGGGAACGACGATGCCATTCGGTCGGTGGAGCTCATCGCCCGCGCGGTCGCCGAGGCGATCGTCGAGGCGCGGCGCGAGGCGCCGGTGCGTCACGAGGTCGAGGAGAGCGAGACCAGCACGTACAGCTCCGACCGCGGCATGGAGCCGGCGGCCGAGGATGAGCGCCGGCGTCGTCGCCGGCCGCGCCGCCGGCGCGCCAAGCCGGAGGCGATCGCGGCCCGGCTCAAGACGGGCGGTGAGCCCGGCGATGTCGGCACCGGGGCGGATGAGGCCCCGGCCGAGGAGGGAGAGGCGGACGCCGAGGTGTGAGCAACCCCATGCCCTCGCACGACGCAGGGTGAGTAGATTACGCACCGCGACGCCGCCGGAGGGCTTCCCCGGCGGCGTTTCCACAGGGTCGGCGCCGAGCAGGACCGACGGACCGATCGAGCATTGGTGAGCGAGCGATGACGACGACCAAAACAGTGTCCGCCAAGGACGTACAGGAGCTCCGGCAGCGTACCGGCGCCGGGATGATGGAGTGCAAGCGCGCGCTCGAAGAGGCGACCGGCGACATGGAGCGCGCCATCGAGTTGCTGCGGAAGCGGGGCGCCGCCAAGGCGGAGAAGCGGGTCGGCAAGGAGACCCGCGAGGGCGCCATCGGGACGTACATCCACCACGACGGCAAGCTCGGTGTGCTCGTCGAGGTCGACTGCGAGACCGACTTCGTGGCCCGGAACCCGGACTTTCAGGCGCTCGTGCGGTCGATCGCCGAGCACATCGCGGCCGCGGCCCCGGTGGCGGTCGACAAGGATGCGGTGCCGGCCGATCGGGTCGAGCGCGAGCGGCGGCTGTTCGAGGAGCAGGTGCGCGAGAGCGGCAAGCCGCAGCACCTCATCGACCGCATCGTGAGCGGCAAGGTCGAGGCGTTCTACAAGGACGTCGCGCTGATGCACCAGGCATGGGTCCGCGACGACAAGAAGACGATCGGCGACCTGGTGACCGAGTTCTCCGCCAAGGTCGGCGAGCGGATCGTCGTCCGGCGCTTCACCCGCTATCGGATCGGCGAGGAGTAGGGCCCTCGGCGTGGAACGCCTGAGCGATGCGGCCCGCGGGCCCGAGCCGGCGCCTCCCGCCCCCCGTGTCGCGCCCGACGTCCGGCCGGGCGCCGGCCCTGGCGTGGGGCCGGCGTTCGCGCGGCCGGTGAACGGCCTCGCCTACCCACGCGCGCTGGTCAAGCTCTCCGGCGAGGCGCTCGCCGGAGAGCGGGGCTTCGGGTTCGACTTCGAGGTGATCGAGCAGTTCGCCGACGAGATCAAGGACGCGGTCGACATCGGGGCGGAGATCGGACTCGTCATCGGTGGCGGCAACATCGTGCGCGGCGCCCAGCTCCAGCAGACGGGCATGGACCGCGTGAGCGCCGACTACATGGGGATGCTCGGCACGGTGATCAATGCGCTCGCGCTCCAGGAGATTCTCGAGCGGCGTGGGATGGACACGCGCGTGATGACGGCCATCCGGATGGAGGAGTTGGCCGAGCCGTACATCCGCCGCCGCGCGATGCGGCACCTCGAGCAGAAGCGGACCGTCATCTTTGCCGCAGGCACCGGCAACCCGTACTTTACCACCGACACGGCGGCCGTCCTGCGCGCCATCCAGATGAAGGCCGATGTGATCATCAAGGCGACGAGCGTGGACGGCGTCTATTCCGCCGACCCGAAGCGCCACCCGCAAGCGACGCTGTACGCGGAGGTCAGCTACCGCGACGTGATGCGCGACGAGCTCGGGGTCATGGATCAGACGGCGATCACGCTGTGCAAGGAGAACGAGTTGCCGCTGATCGTGCTCAACATCCACACTCCGCGTGCCGTCTCCCGGGCGATCCGTGGGGAGCGTATCGGCACGCTCGTCCGCTGACCCGGTTCCGGCCGGGCGGCGCGCTGCGTGCGCGCCCGAGCGGCCGGCCGCGTACCGCTTCCCGGAGCTCCGCATGAGTCCAGCCGTCACGACGACCATCCCACAGATCATGAAGGATTGCCGGAGCGCGATGGACAAAGCGCTCGAGAGCGCGCGCCGCGAGCTGGGATCGATCCGCTCTGGCAAGGCCTCGCCGGCGATGCTCGATACGATTCGCGTCGACGCGTACGGTCAGTCCATGCCGCTCAACCAGCTCGCGTCTGTCACCGCGCCGGAGCCGCGGCTGCTCATCGTCACCCCGTGGGACAAGGGGCAGACCAAGGCGATCGAGAAGGCGATCCGCGAGAGCGATCTCGGGCTCGACCCTGCGATCCAGGGGGCGATCATCCGCGTTCCGCTCCCGTCGCTCAACGAGCAGCGCCGGCGCGACCTGGTCAAGGTCGTTCACAAGCTCGCCGAGGAAGGCCGGATCGCCATCCGTCACGCCCGCACCGAGGCACGCGACCGCCTCAAGAAGCTCGACAAGGTCTCGGAGGACGACGTCAAGCACGGCGAGAAGGACCTCCAGAAGCTGCACGACGACTTCATCGGGAAGGTCGACGACGCCCTCCGGCACAAGGAAGCCGAGATCCTGGAAGTGTGACGATGGACCTCACGCCGGGCTCGGCTGACGAGCTACTCGGCCGGATCCGCGTGCAGGGGGCGGGGGACCTTCCCCGGCACGTGGCGATCATCATGGACGGCAACGGGCGCTGGGCGCGGGAGCGGCTCATGCCTCGCCCGTTCGGCCACCGGTCCGGGATGAAGGCCGTCCGCGAGGTGGTCGAAGGCGCGGTCGAGGCCGGGCTCGAGGTGCTGTCGCTGTTCGCCTTCTCGCAGGAGAACTGGCAGCGGCCGCGGGTCGAGATCACCGCGCTCATGTCGCTCCTCGAGGAGTACATCGCCCGCGAGGTGGATGAGCTGCGCGAGCGTGGCGTCCGCGTGTGCGTCCTGGGCGACCTCGAGCGCCTGACGCCAGCGGCTGCGAGCGCGGTGGACCGCGTCGTTGGCGAGACCGAGCACAACGATCGGCTGCGGCTCAACCTGTTCATCTCGTACGGCGGGCGGGCCGAGCTGGTCCGCGCGGCCCAGCTCCTGGCGCGCGACGTCTACGCCGGGCGCCTCGCCCCCGAGGATATCTCCGAGGCGGAGTTCCAGGCACGCCTGTACACGGCCGACTGCCCGGACCCGGACTTGCTGATCCGCACGTCGGGAGAGCAGCGGATCTCCAACTTTCTGCTCTGGCAGATGGCGTACACCGAGCTGTTCATCTCCCCGGTGCTGTGGCCCGACTTCGGCCGGCGCGAGCTGTTCGAGGCGATCCTCGATTATCAGAACCGGGAACGTCGCTTCGGCCGAGTCTCGGCCTAGCCCGCCGGCATGAGCGAGGACAGGAGCACGGCGACCCAGGACCCTCCGACCGCGCCACCGACGGGCGAGGCTCGGAGCTTGCCCGGCGCCGTCGAGCCGCGCCACGCGCCGCCGGCGCGCCGCGGTGGGGGAGAGCTGGCGCGACGCATCCTGTTCGCGGTCGTCGCCGCGCCCATCGCCCTGTGGGCCGTCATCGCCGGCGGCGTGCCGCTGGCCGGGCTCCTCGCCGCCGTCGCCGGTGTCGGCGCATGGGAGCTGTACCGGATGGCACGCGCGAGCGGGATCGAGCCCATCGAGATCGTCGGCATCCCCGTCGCCGCTGCCTGGCCGGTCGTCGCGGCCGGCGAGCCGCGCGGTGTCTTTGGCGCGCCGCCGTCGCTGCTCGCGGCCGTGCTCCTGCTCACGCTGACAGTGGCGATCTGGGCCCGCGGCGCCCGTGGGCGGCCGATGTCCGCCGTCGCCGTCACGCTGCTTGGCATCGCGTACACGGGCGGGTTGCTCGCCTTTGCGGAAGGAATTCGGAACCATCGGTTTGTCGCCGACGAGCGCGGTGGGGCCGCCCTGCTGCTCCTGCCGCTCCTGCTCACCTGGGCGAACGACATCGGCGGCTACGTCACCGGCCGACTGGTGGGCGGGCCGAGGCTCCTTCCCTCCGTGAGCCCCGGGAAGACCATCGCCGGCGCGATCGGTGGCATGGCCGTCACTGTCACGGCCGGTTGGCTCTACGTCGGTTGGGTGCTCCGGCCGGTGGCTCAGCTCGTCATGGCCCCGCGCAACGTCCTGCTCTTCGCAGTCGTCGTCAGCGCGGCGGGACAGATCGGCGATCTGGTCGAATCACTGCTCAAGCGGGAGGCGGGGGTGAAGGACAGCTCGCGGATCTTCCCCGGGCATGGCGGCGTGCTGGACCGGATCGATGCGCTCCTCTTCGCGCTTCCCGTCGCCTACATGCTCCTCGATATCCCGGGGTTCCTGCTCCCGGCGCCGGTCGTCGGCCGGCCGTGAGCGCCGGAGCGGAGGAGGGCGGCGCGCGTCCCGGCCGCGACGGCGCCCCGGGCGCCCCGGGCGCCCCGGGCGCCCCGGCGAGCGGGCGCGATCGGGTGCGCGGGGTCGCCGTGCTCGGCTCGACCGGGTCGATCGGGACCACCGCCCTTCGCGTCCTCGACCGGCAACGCCACGCCTTCCGCGTGTCGGCACTCACCGCCTACGAGAACGCGACCCTCCTCGAGGAACAGGCCCGGCGCTTCGTCCCGCCGTTCGTTGGGCTCGTGCGCGACGGACGGCCCCACCCGGCAGACTGGCGAACCGGCGCCGAGTGCCTCGTCGGCGCCGCCACGCTCGCCGAGGTGGACATCGTCCTCAACGCGGTCGTCGGGGCGGCCGGCCTGGACGCGACCCTGGCCGGGCTGCGGGCGGGGAAGCGCGTGGCGCTCGCGAACAAGGAGACCCTGGTCGTCGCCGGTGAGCTGGTGGCCGCGGCCGCCGCGCAGGGCGGGGGGGAGATCGTTCCCGTCGACAGCGAGCACTCGGCCATCCTGCAATGCGTCGGGCATCGCCCGGCGTCCGAGATCCGGCGGCTGCTCCTGACCGCCTCCGGCGGCCCGTTCCGCGGGTGGACGCGCGAGCGGCTGGAGCAGGCGACGGTCGCGGACGCGCTTCGGCATCCGACCTGGCGCATGGGACGCAAGATCACGGTCGACAGCGCGACCCTGGCCAACAAGGCGCTCGAAGTCATCGAGGCACACTTCCTCTTCGGCATTCCGTACGACCGGATCGAAGTCGTCGTCCACCCTCAGAGCGTCGTGCACTCGTTCGTCGAATTCATCGATGGCAGCGTCCTGGCACAGGTTGGGGTCCCGAGCATGGAGCTCCCCGTCCTGTACGCGCTCACCCATCCCGAACGCCTGGCCGACGAGGGGGTAGCACCGTTCGATCCGGTCGCGGCATCCCCCCTGACCTTCGAGCGCGTCCGCGCCGAGGATTTCCCCGCGCTGAGCCTCGGGCTGGCGGCGGGGCGGGCCGGGGGGGCGGCGCCAGCGATCTTCAACGCGGCCAACGAGCAGGCGGTGGCGCTGTTTCTGGAAGGGCGGATGAGCTTCGCGGATATCGCCTCGGCGATCGGTGCCGCGCTGGACGCGCTGTCGGGGATGTCGGCCCAGGACCGTGGGGCGCTCCTGGCGGCCGACGCGGCCGCCCGGGCGCACGTCCGCGAGGGCGCCGGCGTCGGGCGAGCGCACCGACCGGCGGAGGTGTGATGTGATCGCCAGCTACCTGGTGTGGCTCGCTCCCGTGCTCGTCTTCGGGCTGGTCGTGTTCGTGCACGAGCTCGGCCACTTCCTGGCGGCCAAGGCGATGGGCGTCTACGCGCCCCGTTTCTCGATCGGATTCGGTCCGGCGATCTGGGCCCACCGCTGGGGGGAGACGGAGTACCGACTGGCGATCCTCCCGCTCGGGGGCTACGTCCGGATGGCCTCGCGCGAGGACGAGACGGCGGCGATGCTCGAGGGCGGCTCCGAGTCGGCACCGAGGGCCGATGGCGGTCAGGCCGGCGGAGACCCGAACGCCATGATGCCATTCGGGCCCCGGCCGGTCCCCCCGGATCGGTGGTTCGAGTCCAAGTCGCTGCCCGCGCGGCTGGTCATCATGTTCGCGGGCGTCGCCATGAACGCGGTCCTCACCTTCGCCGTCCTCGCGGGGCTGGCGCTCTACTACGGGCGCGCCTCGGCGTCCTCGGCGCCGGTCCTGGACCGCGTGCTGTCGGGCTCACCCGCCGCCGCCGCGGGCCTCGCGAGCGGGGACAGCGTGGTGCGCATCGCCGGCCAGCAGGTGCGCACCTGGTCCGATCTCGTGGCGCGGGTCTCGAGCTCGCCCGGCGTGTCGCTCCCCATGACGGTCATGCGCCACGGCGTGGAGCGGACCGTCACCGTCGTGCCGCGCACCGTCGTCGACAGCGCGCAGCAGCGGGGCACCGTGCTCCGCGTCGGCAAGATCGGGGCGGCGCCCCGCCTCGAGCGGCATCCGATGCCCGTCGGCCAGGCCCTCGGCCAGGCGTGGACCGTCACCTGGGAGATGGCGGGGACGATCGTCGGCGCGCTCCACCAACTGGCGACGCACGCGAGCACGTGGAAGAGCCTCGAGGGGCCGCTCGGGATCGCGGGCGCGTCGGTCGAGGCGGCGCGCAGCGGCGCCGAGCAATTGTGGGTGCTCATCGCCCTGCTCAGCATCAACGTCGCCGTCTTCAACCTCCTTCCGATCCCGATCCTCGACGGCGGGCAGGTGCTGGTGAATGTCCTCGAGGCCGTGCGCGGGAGTCCGTTCAGCCTTCAGACACGCGAGTACATCCTCCGCGTCGGCCTGGCCGCGATCGTGGTCCTGTTCGTCATCGTGATGTACAACGACCGCTGCCAGGTCGTGAGCTCGCTCTGCTCCGCGCGTTGATCGCGGGGCGGGACGGCGCGGGCGCGGTCATCGGGGTGGCCGCGCGATCGAGCTCGCGCGGCGGTCTGCGCGGCGGTCTGCGCGGCGGTCTGCGCGGCGGTCTGCGCGGCGGTCTGCGCGGCGGGGTGTGTGCCCGTCTGCGAGGCAGCCTGGCACGGCTGGCCATGGTCGCGGGGCTGGTCGTCGCCGGCGCCCGGCCGGCGCGGGCACAGACCGGTTACACGCGATTCGACGTCACGGCCGTCGGCGACACGACCTTCACCTTCCTCTCGGGCGGGGCCCGGTGGGTCTCACCCGGCCAGCGCGGGATCGCGGTCGACCCGGCGCACAACGACGAGCTGATCGCGAAGTTCCGTGTGCTGCGCGTGCGCGGCGGTATGGCGACGGCCCTCATCACGGGACAGACGGGGGCTGACGACCGCGCACGTCGCGCTCCTGCGCCAGCCCCAGCCGCCGTTCTATCTGCGACCCTGGTTCTGGCTCGGGGCGCTCGGCGGCGGGGTCATCGGGTACGTGATCCACCACTGAGCTTCACCAGCCGGCCCGACATCGAGCCCGCGGTCAGGTGCCGCAGACGAGACGGACGGTCGGGGGGGCGGTGACGCGGTTGGTGCCGACGCGGACCGTGTCGCGGAAGGTGGCGCAGTAGCGGGCGGATATCGTCACGGCGTACGCCCCGGCCGGGAGCGTGATCGGGCCGGCGAGCGGCATGCGGCCCTTGATCACGTGACCGTCCGTGAGCGCCTCGAGCGTGTACAGGGCCCCCGCGGGGCGCGCGTCGAGCCGCAGTGAGCCCAGCCCGACCTCGGCCTGCGCGGTCGTGGTCGAGCCGCCGGCGCCCGCGCCGGGGGGCCCACCCTGGGTGGCGACCGCCCCGCCGGCGCCGCTCTTTCCCTGATGGGGTCGCCTGCTGCCGGACGGCGTCCGACCACGGGATTCGGCGCTGGCGAGGCCGGCCGTCTCCGGGTGCGCCCCTGGCGCCCCACTTCCCGAGGCCCGCGATGGCACCTCGGGTGCGCCGCCCGCCGGGCGCGCGGTCTCACCGGATCCGGCTGCGTTCGCGGACGAGTTCGCGGACGACGGTCCCCCAGCCCGGCGGCCGGCGGCGGCGCCGCCCGGCGCGGGAGCGCGGGCGGCGCCGCGGGCGCCACCATGGGGTCCGCCCGGTGCGCCCTCGGCCACGACGTTCCCGGCCGCGCCCGCCGGCGGTCGCGCCCCTGCCCGCGCGTCGACGTTCCGCGCCCGTTGGACGCCGACCAGGAGGGCGGCGAGGGCGGCGAGGCCGACCATGCCGCCGACGAGCGGCCGGGGCTGCCAGCGGCGCTGACCCGTGGGGAGCGTGATCGGCGCCGTGGGCGTCTCGGCGGAGGCGGTCCCCGCGTGCGGCGTGCTGCGCATCGCGATCGTGTCGCTCCGCTCGAAGCTGAGCGCCGCGAGTGCCTGGCAGAGCGCCTCGCCCGTCTGGAACCGGGCCGCCGGGTCCTTCTCCAGACAGCGGAGGATGACGCGCTCCAGGTCGCGCGAGAGCTGCGGGTTGTGCACGCGCGGCCGGGCCGGGCGCTCCTCGACATGCTGCCGGGCGATCTCGTACCAGTCCTCGCCCGTGAACGGAAGGACGCCGGTCGCGGCCCGATAGAGCGTGACCCCGAGCGAGTAGATGTCGGCCCGGCCGTCGAGGGGCTGACCCCGGGCCTGCTCCGGGGAGAAGTACTGGGGCGTCCCGACGACCATGTTGGTGCCGGTCTGCTGCACGTAGTTGGAGACGGCGCGGGCGATGCCGAAGTCGGCGACGATCGCGTTGCCGTGCTCGTCGAAGAGGATGTTGTCGACCTTGATGTCGCGGTGGACGACGCCTTCGCGGTGCGCGAACCCGAGCGCGCTCGCGACGTCGATTCCCATCCGAATGAGCACCGGCTCGGGGAGACGGGTGAGCACCTCGAGGCGGTCGGGGAGCCCCTGCGGCAGAAAGTCCATGGCGAAGTAGACGGCCTCGCCGTCCTTCCCGACCGCGAAGATCTTGATGATGTTGGGGTGGCGAAGCCGGGCGGCTGTGGCCGCTTCCCGCCGGAATCGCTGCTCGAACTGCTCGTCCCCGGCGTACTGCGGCTTGAGGACCTTGAGGGCGACCGGGATCTCCAGCTCCGGGTCGTAGGCCTTGTAGACCCACGCGAATCCCCCCGTGCCGACGACCGCGTCGATTCGGAACTTGCCGAGCGTCCGCCCCAGGAACCGTTCAGGCACGGTGCGAGGCCCGGAGCGCCGGGAGATCCTTTACAGCGGTCGGCAAGTCCAGTAAACTACTAGGCTTAATAGACTTTGGCGTAGAGTGCGCGGCCGCGCGCGGGGAATATACCACATGGCGTTTGAAAAGGCACCGACGATCCAGCAACACCGTGAGCACGACAGTGACACGGGATCGGCGCAGGTGCAAGTGGCGGTATTGACCGCCCGCATCAACTACCTCAACGACCACTTCCGGACCCATGCTAAGGACCATCATAGCCGGCGGGGGTTACTGAAGATGGTCGGGCGGCGTCGGCGTCTCCTCAACTACATGAAGCGCACCGACGTTGACGGTTATCGGGCCCTGATCGACACATTGGGGCTCCGGTACTAGCTGGCGGGCGGTATGACGGGCGGAACCGGCGGGCCAACGCCGAGCGTGACGCCCCTTCTTTTTTCCGACAATCCATGCAACGAGTAGAACGAACGTTCGCCGGGCGCCGCCTCGTCATCGAGACCGGGCGCATGGCGAAACAGGCGGCAGGTGCCGCCCTGGTCACTTTCGGCGAGACGATGGTCCTCGCCGCGGTCTCGGTCAGCGAGACCGTGAGCACGCTCCCATTCTTCCCCCTCACGGTCGAGTACAAGGAGCGCACCTACGCCGCGGGGAAGATTCCCGGCGGGTTCATCAAGCGTGAGGGACGCCCACAGGACGCCGAGATCCTGTCGGCGCGCATCATCGACCGCTCGATCCGGCCCCTCTTCCCCGAGGGGTTCAAGAACGAGGTCCAGGTCTTCGTCTATGTGATCTCGGCCGACCAGCAGAACGACGCCGACGTCCTGGCGCTCGTCGCCACCTCGTTCGCCCTCAACGCATCGAAGATCCCGTTCCTGGGACTGATCGGCGGCGCGCGGGTCGGGCGGGTCCAGGGGAAGTGGGTGCTCAATCCCACCTTCCAGCAGCTCGAGTACACGGACCTCGACCTCGTCGTGGCCGGGAGTCGGGACTCGATCGTGATGGTCGAGGGCGGCGCGCTGGAGGTGTCCGAGGAGGACGTCGTCGACGCGCTTCAGATCGCCCACGGCGGGATCCGGGAGCTCATCGCCGCCCAGGAGGAGCTGCTGCGCCAGCTCCCGCCGGTCACCAAGATGAGCTGGACCAGGCCCGAGCCGCCGCCCGGCCTCGAGACGCGCGTCACGGCGCTCGCCAACGGACGGATCCGCGAAGCGATCAATCTCCAGGACAAGCACTCGCGGATCGACGCGGTCGCGCGCGTGAAGCGCGAGATCACCGACGAGCTGCTGGCGGACTTTCCGGACAACCAGCGCGACATCATCGCGCTCGTCGGCGACGCCGAGTATCACGCGCTCCGCGAGCAGGTGCTCCAGACGGGGCGTCGCGTCGACAACCGCACGGCGCGGGAGATCCGGCCGATCGCGATCGATATCGGCGTGCTGCCGCGGGCGCACGGCTCGGCGCTGTTCACCCGCGGTCAGACGCAAGCGCTGGTGGCGGTGACCCTCGGCACGGCGAACGACGTGCAGCGCCTCGACACGATCGACGAGGCGGGCGAGACGACCAAGTCGTTCATGCTGCACTACAACTTCCCGCCCTTCTCGACCGGGGAAGTGCGCCCGGTCCGGGGCACGAGCCGGCGGGAGATCGGACACGGGCACCTCGCCGAGCGGGCGCTCCAGGGAGTGCTCCCGAGCTTCGACGACTTCCCGTACACGATCCGCATCGTCTCCGACGTGCTCGAGTCCAACGGCTCCTCGTCCATGGCCTCGGTCTGCGGGGGCTCACTCGCGCTGTTCGACGCCGGCGTGCCGATGCGTGCCGCCGTCGCCGGCGTGGCGATGGGGCTGATCAAGGAGGGGACCCGGTACGCGGTCCTGAGCGACATCCTCGGCACCGAGGACCACCTGGGCGACATGGACTTCAAGGTCGCCGGGACGGAGCGCGGGATCACGTCGATCCAGATGGACATCAAGGTCGAGGGGCTCGACGTCTCGATCATGAAGGAGGCGCTGGCACAGGCGCGCGAGGGGCGGCTCCACATCCTGGGCGTCATGCGGCAGGCGATCGCGGCCCCGCGGCCGGACCTCTCGCCGTATGCGCCGCGCATCGTGACGATGAACATCAGCCCCGAGAAGATCGGCGATCTCATCGGGCCCAAGGGCAAGACGATCCGTGGGATCCAGGACGAGACGGGCGCCGAGCTCACGGTCGATGACACCGGGCTGGTGACGATCGCCGCCGTGGGCGGCGAGGCGATGGAGCGCGCCCGTCAGATGGTGCAGGCGCTGACGGCGGAGCCCGTCGTCGGGGAGACGTACGAAGGAACGGTCAAGAGCACGACGCCGTTCGGCGCGTTCATCGAGATCCTCCCCGGCACCGAGGCGCTGCTCCACATCTCCGAGATGCGCTGGGGCCGCACCGACAAGACCGAGGACGTCGTCAAGCGGGGCGACCGGGTCCGGGTGAAGCTGATCGACCGGGACGAGCGCGGACGGCTGCGGCTCTCGATGAAAGCCCTTCAGCCGAAGCCGGAAGGGTACGACGAAGGCAACGGCAGCCGACAACCTGCCGAGCGTGCCGCCGGCGGCGGAGGCGAGGGCGACGGCGAGGACCGCGACGAGGGCCATGCGCGGCGCGGCGGTGGAACGCGGGCCCGTTCCCCACGCGCGTCGTCCCGCCGGCGCGAGTGACCCTGGACGGCGGCGCCGCTCCACGCGGCGCCACCGGCGGACGCGCTGCCGGGGCGGGCCAGGCGCCCACCCGGCGGATCGCCCCTGCGCCGCGCCTGACGGCGCCTACCCAGGACGGCACGAGTCTCCGGTCCACCACACTCTCGAACGGCCTGGTCGTCATCTCCGAGCACATGGCGGGGGTGCGGTCGGTCGCGCTCGGGGCGTGGATTCGGGCCGCGTCGATCCACGAGCCGCCGGCCGTGATGGGTGTGTCGCACCTGCTCGAGCACATGGTCTTCAAGGGGACGGCGCGCCGGAGCGCCCGGGAGATCGCCCTCGCGCTCGAGACGCTCGGCGGCTCGCTCGACGCGTACACCGCCCGCGAGCACACCGCCTACCAGGCCCGGGTGCTCGACACCCACCTGCGCGAGGCGGCCGACGTCCTCGCTGACTTGGTCTATCGCCCGTCGCTCCGCCACGCCGACCTTCAGCTCGAGCGGAAGGTCGTCCTCGAGGAGATCAGCACCGTCGAGGACACGCCGGACGACCTGGTCTTCGAGCTGCACAACGAGGCGCTCTGGGGGACCCACCCCTACGGCTACTCGATCCTCGGCACGCGCGAGACGGTCTCGCGGCTCGGCGTCGCCGACCTGCGCGCGCTGCACGAGCGAGCGTATCACCCCGCCCAGACGGTCGTCGCGGCGGCCGGGAACGTCGAGCACGACCAGTTGCTCGAGGTGCTCGAGGAGACCGGGTGGTCCGCGCTCCAGCGGGGCCCCGATCGGCGGCTCGAGTCGCCGCCGCCCGTCCCGAGCCCGCCGGTCGTCCGGCACGTCGAGCGCGAGGGCGCCCAGACGCACGTCGTCTTCGGTTCGGCCGCCGTCCCGCACGGCGACCGCCGGCGTTACCCGCTCGCCCTCGTGAGCACGGTCCTGGGTGGCGGCATGAGCTCCCGGCTCTTCCAGCGCGTGCGCGAGGAGCTGGGGCTCGCCTACGCCATCTACACCTTCCAGTCCTTCCACGCCGACACGGGGTCGCACGGCGTCTACGTGGGGACGGCGCCCGAGACGGCGGCCGACGCCGTCGACGCCATCCGCGACGAGCTGGCGCGCGTGGCCGCCGATGGCCTCTCGCCGGAGGAGATCGAGTCCGGCAAGAATCAGCTCAAGGGTCAGGTGACGCTCTCGCTCGAGAGCGTCACCTCGCGGATGTATCGCGCCGCCGCCGTGGAGCTGTACGGGGAGCCCTTTCGGCCCCTCGACGTCGTGCTTGCCGAGATCGACCAGGTCGACGAAGATGTCGTCCTCGCGGTCTGCCGCGAGTTCTTTCCGCCCGAGCGCCAGACGATGCTCACCCTCGGGCCGGCCGCTCACTGACCCAGCACGCCCCTCTCACACTACGGGATCCACATCACGGCCATGAACATCGGCGTACCGAAGGAGATCAAGACCAACGAGAACCGGATCGCGCTCGTGCCTGCCGGCGCCGAGGCGCTGGTGGCGGCGGGCCACACGGTCACCATCGAGCGTGGGGCGGGCGAGGGGAGCGGCTTCGCCGACGAGACGTATACGCGGGTTGGCGCCTGCATCGCGCCCACGGCCGACGCCGTCTGGCGGGACGCCGAGATGATCCTCAAGGTGAAGGAGCCGATCGAGCCGGAGTGGAGCCGCATCCGCAAAGGGCAGGTGCTGTTCACGTACTTTCACTTCGCGGCCAGCGAGCCGCTCACCCGGGCGCACCTCGAGAGCGGCGCCGTCTGCATCGCCTACGAGACGGTGGAGCTCCCGTCCCGGGAGCTTCCGCTGCTCACCCCGATGTCGGAGGTGGCGGGGCGCATGGCCGTCCAGGAGGGGGCCAAGTACCTCGAGAAGCTGTACGGTGGGCGCGGCGTGCTGCTGGGCGGCGTGCCCGGGGTCGCCCCGGCCAAGGTGATCGTGCTCGGCGGCGGCATCGTCGGCATCAACGCGGCGAAGATGGCCGCCGGTCTCGGCGCCGCCGTGGTGGTGCTCGACATCTCGCTCGAGCGGCTCCGCTACCTGTCGGACGTCATGCCGCCCAACGTCACCCTCATCCACTCCAACCGGCACAACATCCTCGAGCAGCTCTCGACCGCCGACCTCGTCGTCGGAGCGGTGCTCGTGACGGGCGCCAAGGCGCCGCGGCTCGTCCGCCGCGAGGACCTGCGCCTGATGCGCCCGGGGTCCGTGATCGTCGATGTGGCGATCGACCAGGGTGGGTGCGTGGAGACGATTCACGCGACCACGCACGAGAACCCGACGTACGTGGTCGACGGGGTGATCCACTACGGCGTCGCCAACATGCCCGGAGGGGTACCGCGCACGTCGACCCTGGCGCTCACCAACGCCACCTTCCCCTACGCGCTCCAGCTCGCGAACAAGGGATGGAAGCGCGCGCTCGCCGAGCAGCCGGCGCTCCTCCGGGGACTCAACATCGTCGATGGGCACGTGACCTACCCGGGCGTCGCCGAGGCGTTCGGCCTCCCCTTCGAGGAGCCGAGGAAGTTTGTGGCCTAGGTCACGCCAGGGCTCGCGGCGATCGATCTCGGTCGCGACGATGTGGGCCTGTATCAAAGCAATGCCTTGATCGTCATCGGGGCGCGGGCTAGCTTACCGCTCGCACCGCGCCCCCGCGCGCGCGGCATGCCCTGTTTGCCATAGACGCTCCTCCGACCGGCGTGCGGCCGCCGGCTCCGGCGCTTGGACGCGAGACCATAGACGTGATGCGTTGGCCTTTCCTCAAGACGGGATCGCGGTCCCTCTTTCCCGCGAACGCGATCGCCGTCGATCTCGGCACCGCGAACACGCTCGTCTATGTGAAGGGAGAGGGGATCGTCCTCAACGAGCCCTCCGTCGTCGCGATCGACCGCGAGACGAAGAAGATCAAGGGCGTGGGACTCGAGGCCAAACGCATGCTGGGGCGCACGCCGGACGGCGTGCTCGCGGTCCGGCCGATGAAGGACGGCGTGATCGCCGACTTCGACATCACCGAGAAGATGCTCCGCTACTTCCTGACGCTCATCATCGAGAACCACGTGTTCAAGGTGAAGCCGCGCGTGATCGTCTGCGTGCCGTCGGGGATCACCGAGGTCGAGAAGCGCGCGGTGCGAGACTCGGCCCTCGGGGCAGGGGCCAAGGAGGTCTTCATGGTGGCCGAGCCGATGGCGGCCGCCATCGGGGTCGGCCTGCCGGTCGAGACGCCGACGGGCAACATGGTGATCGACATCGGCGGCGGGACGACCGAGATCGCCGTCATCGCGCTGTCCGGGATCGTGAGCGACACCTCGATCCGCACCGGCGGGGATGAGCTGGACATCTCGATCGTCCAGTTCATGCGCAAGAACTACAACCTGCTGATCGGCGAGCCGACGGCAGAGCTGATCAAGATCCAGATCGGGTCGGCGGCGCCCGTCGGCGAGGAGCGCGAGATGGAGGTCAAGGGTCGTGACCTCGTCTCCGGTATCCCCAAGACCGTCCGCGTGCACTCGGCCGAGATCCGCGAGGCGATCCAGGAACCGATCCAGCAGATCGTCGACGCCGTGCGGCGGGCGCTCGAGATCACGCCCCCCGAGCTCGCCAGCGACATCGTCGATCGAGGGATCGTCATGACGGGCGGCGGCGCCCTGATCCGCGGACTCGACCTGCTCCTCAGCCAGGAAACGAGCCTCCCGATCCACGTGGACGAGGACCCGCTGACATGCGTGGTGCGCGGGACGGGACGGATCCTGGATGACGAGGACAAGTACTGGTCGGTCCTCAGCAGTTGAGCCCTCTGCGCGTGAGCTGATCGGTGGCGCGCGCCGTCGCCAGCGGAACTCGCGCGGACGTCGCCCTCCTGGCGGTCTCCGCCTTTGTTGCATTTGCGGCGCTCGCGTTGCCTGCACACCTCCGCGATCCGCTCGCCGCCACCCTGCGTCGAACGTTCATCGCCCCGCTCGTCACGCTCCAACGGAACGCGGAGCTGGGCCGCACGGCGCTCGTCCGGCACGACGCCGAGACGACGGTGCGCGACAGCGTCGCGCTCCGCGCCCTGCTGGTCCCCGAGCTCGAGGCCGAGAACGACCGCCTGCGGCGCACGCTCGGGCTGGGCCACGCGCTCGGCTGGGGATTCGTTCCGGCCGAAGCGCTCCATAGCCGCGCCCTCGGCGAGGAGTTCACCGTCACGCTGACGCGTGGGTCCCGCTCCGGCGTGCGGCCGTTCGCGCCGGTGGTGGCCGCCGAGGGCCTCGTCGGGATGGTGGAGACGGTGGACCCGACGATGAGCCTCGCGATCATCTGGGCGCACCCGGACTTCCGCGTCAGCGCGATGTCGGCCGACGGCAGCGCCTTCGGGATCGTCAAGGCGCACCTGGGCTCCGTCCCCGAGCGGTACTTGCTGGAGCTGAGCGGCGTGCAGCTCAGCGCGGCGCTGGCGCCGGGCACGCCGATCGTCAGCTCCGGCGTCGGGGGCGTCTACCCGCGCGGCATCCCGGTCGGCAGGATCATCAGCGAGCTCAAGACCTCCGAAGGGTGGGCGCGAACGTACCTCGTCCAGCCGGCGGTCCAGCCATACGATATCTCATCGGTGCTGGTCCTCGAGCCGCGTCGCGTCGTCGCCGGCGTACAGACCGTCTGGGCCGGTGACTCGGCCCGGCACCGCGGCCCCTTGCCCGGCGACTCCGTGCTCCACCGATCCGGGCCGTTCGTCCTGCCGCGGGACACCGTCCCCGACGTGCCGGACGATTCCACCGACAGCGACTCCACCAGCGCCAGCAGGAGCGCCGCGCAGCCGTGAGCCCGATCGGGATCGTTCGCACGGTCATCGCGTTCCTGCTGCTCGTCGTGTTGCACTTCTCCGTGCGACCGCTCCTCGGCTGGCACGCCGAGATCGACTTCCTGCTGATCGCGCTGCTGCTGGTGGCCGTGCGGGTGCGGCCCGGGACCGCGGCGGTGCTGGGGTGTGTGCTCGGGCTCCTGGCCGACTCGCTCACGCCCGGCGCGTTCGGGGCGGGCGCGCTCGGGATGAGCGGCGTCGCGTTCGCGGCGTCGTGGCTCAAGGCGGCGTTCTTCGCCGACAACCTGGCGCTGAACGGGTTCTTCTTCTTCGCCGGACGCTGGGCGTACGCGATCGTGTACGTGCTCGCGGAGCACCAGCGGCATGGCGTCGAGCTGGCCCAGGAGGTCTTCGTCTGGGCGCCGCTCTCGGCCGCCGCGACGGCGGGCGCCGGCATTGTCCTGCTCGTCCTGATGCGGCCGCTCCTCGAGCCGTCCGGCGCGTAACCCGACCAGCGGGACGAGCGGGTGAGCTTTCATCCCAACGACGTCGCGCGGCGCGGCCAGGTCGCGACGATGGGCCTCGCCGCCGCGTTCGTGCTCCTGCTGGGCGCGTTCTTCCGGACCCAGGTCCTGGAGAACTCGCAGTACGTGCTCCAGAGCGAGACCAACCGGCTGCGGGAAGTCCCGCTGCCCGCGCCGCGCGCGATCATCTACGACCGGAATGGCCGGGTCATCGCCGAGAACGTCCCGGGCTACTCGGTGTCGGTGCTGGCTCCGACCGCCGATTCCCTCCGCGCCATGCTGCGGCGCCTCGGGGAGACGATCCCGCTCTCGGCCGATCAGATCGAGCTCGCCGTTCGCCGCTACCGCCGCGCCCCCAATCGCCCGACCGCCATCCTGGCCGACGCGTCGTTCGACATCGTCTCGGTGCTCGAGGAGCATCGGGTCGAGTTCCCCGGCCTGATCATCCAGTCGGCACCCAAGCGCCACTACCCCGACGGCGCGGCCGTGGCGTCGTTCGTCGGGTACACGGGCGAGATCACCGAGGCGGAGCTCGCCTCGCGGGCCTACCGCGGCTACAAGGCCGGCCAACAGGTCGGGAAGGGCGGCCTCGAGAAGGAGTACGAGAGTCGACTCCGCGGGCGTGAGGGGACGCGGTTCGTCGAAGTCGACGCCCGCGGCCGCGTCGTGCGCGACGCCGGCGCCCGGGCGGACATCCTCCCCGAATCACCGGCCCCGCTCTACACCAACATCGATCTCGATCTCCAGCGGCTCGTCGTCTCGCTGTTCGGCGACACGCTCCAGGGCGGCGCGATCGCGCTCGACCCGGAGACGGGCGACGTCCTGGCCCTCCACAGCGCACCGACCTTCGACCCCAATCGGTTCATCGGTGGGATCCCGGCCGACTACTGGCGTGCCCTGACGACCGACCCTCGGCGGCCGTTGTACAACAAGGTCATCCAGGCGCGTTACCCCCCGGGTTCGACGTGGAAGCTGGCGACGGCGACCTACGCGCTCGAGAACGGGATCGCGACCCTCGACGACATGATGCCGGTGCCGTGCACGGGCGGATTCCAGTTCGGCAACCGGTACTTCCATTGCTGGGACCCGCATGGTCATGGGAACATCACGCTCGCGCGCGCCATCGAGGTGTCGTGCGACGTCTACTTCTACCAGCTCGGGCTCAAGATCGGGATCGAGCGGCTGGTGGGCGGTGGGGTCGCGCTCGGCTTCCGGGAACGCACGGGCATCGATCTCCCCAACGAGTCGGCGCCGCTCTTCCCGTATTCGGTCAACTACTACAACAAGCGGTTCGGCCCGCGTGGCTGGAACACCTCCGTGGTGCTCAATCTCGCCATCGGGCAGGGGGAGAACGCGCAGACGGTCGCCAGCATGGCGCGCTTCTACACCGCCCTCGCCACCGACGGCGAGGAGGCGCGGCCGACGATCGTGCGCCGGCAGGAGCCCGTCCGGGCCCGCGTCTTCCAGCTCAGCGACACTCAGATGGATGGGTTGCGCCGGGCGCTGACCGGCGTCCTCACGCGCGGAACGGCCGCGGGCGAGCAGGTCCACGGGCTCGCGATCGCCGGGAAGACCGGCTCCGCCCAGAATCCCGACGACCCCACCAAGACGCACGCCTGGTTCGTCGGCTTTGCGCCGGCCGATCACCCGAAGATCGTCGTCGCCGTGATGCTCGAGTTCGGCGGGCACGGCGGCCACGCTGCCCGACTCGCGAGCGCCATCATCGCCCACTACCTCAAGGTCACGCCACAGGCGACGGTCATGCCGCCGACGGAGGGTTGAGTGCAGCGCAAGGTCATCGCTGACTTTCCGCTCGTGGCGCTCGCGCTCCTGCTGTCGGTCTTCGGCATCCTCATGGTCTACTCGGCCGGGCAGACCGACGTCCCCACCGTCGTCGCCCGGCTGTACCGGTCGCAGATCGTCTGGCTCGCCGTGTCGGTCGTGGCGGCCTATCTGACGACGCGCGCCTCGGTCCGGTTCTTCGAGTGGGCGGCGTGGCCGTCCTACCTCGCCACGCTCGTCGTGCTCGCGTCGCTCTTCGTGCTGGGGAGCGGCGCGGGTGACGCGGCGAGCTCGAAGAGCTGGCTCACGATCGGCGGCCACCGCATCGGGCAGCCGTCGGAGCTGGCGAAGATCACGGTCGTGCTGATGCTGGCCCGCGTGCTGGCGAGCACGCGCGAGACGCCCAAGCTGCTCGTCGACCTCTGGCGGCCGGTGCTCGTCGTCGGGGTGCCGATCATGCTGATCCTTGCCGCCGGGGATCTCGGCAGTTGCATCGTCTTCGTCGGGATCCTGTTCGCGATGCTGTTCTGGGTGGGCGTGCCGACGCTGACGCTCGTCCTGCTGGCGAGTCCGATCGTGAGCCTGGTGACGGCGTCGATCACCTGGCTCTGGGGTGCCTGGTTCTTCCTGCTCATCGTGCTCGTCTGGCGCTACCGCCCGTATCTCGTCGAGGGGATCTCGGTGGTGCTGGCGAACGTCTGCATGGGCATCATCGCGCCGATCATCTGGGAGCGAAAGCTCAAGCCGTACCAGCGCCAGCGGCTCCTGGTCTTTCTCGACCCGTCGAGCGACCCGCGCGCCTCGGGGTATCACGTGATCCAGTCGCAGGTGGCGATCGGGTCGGGTGGCTGGCTGGGGAAGGGGTTCACGATGGGGACGCAGAAACGCCTCGCCTTCCTCCCGGCCCAGCACACGGATTTCATCTTCTCCGTCGTCGGCGAGGAGCTCGGGTTCATCGGGGTGACGGTCGCGCTGACGCTCTTCATGATCCTCTTCGTGCGGGCGATCCGGATCGCCACCCGGGCCAACGACACCTTCAGCAGCCTGGTCGCGTTCGGGCTCGCCGCCAGTTGGTTCGTGCACGTCGGCGAGAACGTGGGCATGACGCTGAACCTGATGCCGATCACCGGCATCCCGCTCCCGTTCTTCAGCTACGGCGGGTCGTTCATGCTCGCCTGCTGGCTCGCGGTCGGCATCCTCGTCCGGATCTCCGGGGAAGGACGGGGGCGGGCCGACACCCTGGCGATCTGAGCGCCGGCCGGGCACATTTCGGGGAATGTCTTGGTGGCGAAAGGACAAGAAGCCGCGCCGCCCCCGCCGCGAAAGCGTCGAACGGCTGGAGATCCCCCCCGACGTCTGGGAGAAGTGCGAGGCCTGCGGGCATACCGACCTGCGGGACAAGTTCGCGCGCAACCTGAACGTCTGCCCGGCGTGCGACTACCACCGCCGCATCCGGGCCCGCGAGTACGTCAGCATCATGCTCGACGAGGGGAGCGGCAAGGAGCTGGAAGTCGGGCTCCGGTCGGCGGACCCGCTGGGCTTCCCCGAGTACACCCAGCGCCTGAAAAAGGCGTCGGCAGCGGCGGGCGACCAGGACGCGATGATCGCCGTCACCGGCACCCTTGGCGACATGCCGGTCAACATCGGCGTCATGGACTTCGGGTTCATGGGCGGATCCATGGGTTCGGTGGTCGGGGAAAAGATCGCCCGGCTCGGTCAGCGGTCGCTGGAGCGGAAGTACCCGCTGGTGCTGATCTCGGCGTCCGGCGGCGCGCGCATGCAGGAGGGGGTGCTCTCCCTCATGCAGATGGCCAAGGCGTCGGCGATGCTGTCGCAACTGGGCGAGCGGCGCGTCCCCTACGTCTCGATCCTCACCAACCCGACGACCGGAGGGGTGAGCGCCAGCTACGCCATGCTCGGTGACGCGATCCTCGCCGAGCCGGGGGCGGTGATCGGGTTCGCCGGCCCGCGGGTGATCAAGCAGACGATCGGGCAGGATCTGCCCGAGGGGTTCCAGACCGCGGAGTTCCTGCTGGAGCACGGCATGCTGGACGACGTCGTGCACCGCCGCGACCTCAAGAAGGCGGTGGGGCAGCTGCTGCGGCACATGAGCGGCAAGCCGGCGCTCACGGGGTGGACGTCGCCCTGAGCGCGACCGCGCTCGGCGGCGGCGCTCCGGTGGCGCTGACGGCATCCTCCGCCTACCGGGAGGCGCTCGACTACCTCTTCGTCCGCACGACCGGCAAGTGGCGGCTCGGACTCGAGCGGATGGAGCGCCTGCTGGACGCGATCGGGCGCCCACATGCCGACCTCCGCGCCTTCCACGTCGGAGGGACGAACGGCAAGGGGAGCGTCTGCGCGACGCTCGATGCGCTCCTGCGCGGTCGGCCGGAGGGATGGCACGTGGGGGTGTACAGCTCCCCACACCTGGTGGACTTCCGCGAGCGGATCCGGATCGACGGCGTGCCGATCACCGAGGAGGCCGTCGTGGACTGGATCGCCCGGCGCGCCGAGCTCGTCGAGCGCGGGCATGCGACGTTCTTCGAGGCGACGACGGCGATGGCCTTCGAGTGGTTCGCGGAGGCAGGCGTGGACGTCGCGATCATCGAAGTCGGCCTCGGCGGGCGCCTGGACGCCACCAACGTCGTGCGCCCGCTCGCCGCCGGGATTGCCTCGATCGGCATCGACCACGTCGAGTACCTGGGGCACACGCGCGAGGCGATCGCGGCCGAGAAGGCCGGGATCTTCAAGGCCGGACGGTCGGCGGTCATCGGCGAGCGGGATCACACGATCGCGATGCTGCTCGCCCGGCTCGCCCACGACGCCGGCGCCTCGCCGGTGCGGCTCGTGACCGAGGAGTACGTGACCTCCGATGTCCGTGTCGGCGGGAGTCCGAGCGACGGGCGTGGGGGCACCTCGTTCACCCTGACCGGCTCGACTGGCACGGCACGGCTGTGGACGCCGCTCGCCGGGACGCACCAGGCGGCCAACACGGCGCTCGCGCTCGCGATGCTCGACTCGGCGGGTGCGCCCTATGCCCTGCCGCTCGGCGACGCCGCCGCGGCGCTCGAGCGGGTCCGCCTCCCGGGACGCTTCCAACGACACGGGCGCTACATCTTCGATGTCGCCCACAACCCCGACGGCGCGGCCGTGCTGGCGGAGACGCTGCGGGCGGTCCGGCCCCCGGGTCCCGTGGTCGCGCTGCTCACGGTCCTCGCCGACAAGGACTGGCGTGGGATCATCGACCGGCTCGCTCCCGAGGTCTCCCACCTGGTCCTGACCACGGCCCCGACCGCGCCGGCCGGCCGCGAGTGGGATCCGGCCACCGCCGCGCACTACGTCGCCGAGCGTGGATGGTCGGCCGATGTCGTCCTCGACTTCGACGCCGCGCTCGCGCGCGCGGCCGCGGAAGGCGCGACGGTGCTCATCACCGGGTCCTTCCACACCGTGGGCGACGCGATGGCGCGCTTGCAGCTGTCTCCGCTCGCCGGGTAAGTTCCACAATGTCGACCGGAGCGCTCCCCGGGTTTCGCGATTTCTATCCGCAGGAGTTTGCCGAACGCGCGCACATCGCGCGCGTCTGGCGCGATGTGGCGCGCCGATACGCGTTCGTCGAGTACGATGGTCCGCCGCTCGAGCCCACCGAGCTGTACACGAAGAAGAGCGGCGAGGAGATCGTCGGCCAGCTCTACAACTTCACCGACAAGGGTGGTCGGGCGGTCGCGCTCCGGCCCGAGATGACCCCGACGCTGGCGCGGATGGTCGCTGCCCGCGCGTCGGCCCTGCGAAAGCCCGTCCGGTGGTTCTCCATCCCCCAGCTCTTTCGCTACGAGCGGCAGCAGCGGGGGCGGCTGCGCGAGCACTTCCAGCTCAATGTCGACATCGTGGGGGAACGCGATGTCTCGGCGGATGCGGAGCTCGTCGCCTGCGCCGCCGACATGGTGCGCACCTTCGGGCTCGGGCCCGACGACTTCGTCGTCCGATTCTCCGACCGCCGGGTCCTGAACGCCTTCCTCGCCGACCTCGGGGTCGCGCAGGGCACGGTGCCGGCCGTCTACGCGGTCCTCGACAAGCTCGATCGGCAGCCGGCGGCGGTCTCGGTCGATCGGCTCACCACGGCCGGGCTGTCCCCCGACGCCGCCCGGGACCTGATCGCGCGCGTGCACGCCAGCAAAGGTCGGGGACCACTGGGCGCGCTCGGACCCGCCGCGAGCGCGGCGTCGGTCGAGGCGTGGGAGACGGTCGAGCGGTACCAGACATCGGTCGCCGCCCTGCTGGGCGGCGCGGCCGGCGATTGGCTCGAGTTCGACCTCTCGATCGTGCGTGGACTCGCGTACTATACGGGCATCGTCTTCGAGATCTTCGACCGGGGCCGCGAACTGCGGGCCGTGTGCGGTGGCGGGCGATACGACGGACTGCTGGGGGCGATCGGTGGGGTCGACCTCCCGGCGCTGGGGTTCGGCATGGGAGATGTCGTGCTCGGGGAGCTGCTCCGGGCACGAGGGCTGCTCGCGCACGGGGCGCCGATGCTCGACTTCTGGGTCGCCGCCGACGACCCATCGCTCGTGCCCGAGGTGATGGCGCTCGCCCGCGAGCTGCGCGCACGGGGACGAAGCGTGGAGTACGCCCTCAGGCCGCAAGCGTTGGCGCGCCAGCTCAAGGCGGCGGCCGCGGCCGGAGCGCGCTACATCGTCATCGCGCGGCCGGCAGCGGTGGAAGCGGGCGAGGCGACCATCCGCGCCCTGGACGACGGGTCGGAGGAGACGGTGAAGATCGAGGAGTGGTTGGCCGGGATGGGCCGACCCGAGACATCAACGGGACGCCATGGCTGACGAGCAGAAGCTGACCACGCGCGCCGAGGACTTCAGCGCCTGGTACAACGAGGTGGTGCTGCGGGCGGCGCTGGCCGACTACAGCCCGGTGCGTGGGTGCATGGTCATCCGCCCGAACGGCTACGGCATCTGGGAGCGCATGCAACGCGCGCTCGATGACATGTTCAAGGCGACCGGTGTCCGAAACGCCTACTTCCCCCTGTTCATCCCGGAGAGCTTCCTCAGTCGCGAAGCCGAGCACGTCGAGGGCTTCGCGCCGGAGACCGCGGTCGTCACCCACGGCGGCGGAAAGAAGCTGGACGAGCCGCTGGTCGTGCGGCCCACGTCGGAGACGATCATCTACGCGATGTTCGCGAAGTGGGTGCAGAGCTACCGCGACCTGCCGCTCCTCATCAACCAGTGGGCGAATGTCGTCCGGTGGGAGATGCGCACACGGCTCTTCCTGCGCACGCTCGAGTTCCTGTGGCAGGAGGGGCACACGGCGCACGCCACCCACGACGAGGCGGAGGCCGAAGCCCGGCTCATCCTCGGCGTGTACCGCCGATTCATGGAAGAGTGGATGGCGATGCCGGTCATCACCGGGCTCAAGACGGAGTCGGAGAAGTTCGCGGGCGCGCTCAGGACCTATGCCTGCGAAGCGATGATGCAGGACAACAAAGCGCTCCAGGCGGGTACGTCGCACAATCTCGGGCAGAACTTCGCGCGGGCCTTCGACGTCACCTTCCAGACCGAGGCGGCGGGGAGGGGGGGCGCGGGGGGGGGGGCCGGCACGGACTATGTCTGGAACACCAGCTGGGGGGTGTCGACGCGCATGATCGGCGGGCTCGTGATGACGCACGGGGACGATGTCGGGATACGGATCCCTCCCCGCCTCGCGCCCACGGAGCTGGTGATCGTGCCGATCTACCGCAACGACGAGCAGCGCGCCCAGGTGCTGGAGGCGGCCGACCGCGTTCGCGACGACCTCGCGAGCGGGGCGGCGGCGATTCGCGCCCAGGTCGACCGCCGGGACAACATGACCCCGGGCGCCAAGTACTTCGACTGGGAGCTCCAGGGCGTGCCGCTGCGCATGGAGCTGGGCCCTCGGGACCTCGACAAGCAGCAGGGGGTCCTCGTCCGCCGGGACACGCGCGAGAAGCAACCGGTCGCGCTCGCGCAGGCGGCCGGCACCGCCCGGACGCTGCTCGACACCATCCAGCGCGACATGCACGCCGCGGCTCTCGCACGCCGCGAGGCGAACAGCGTCCGCGGGCCGATCACGGCCGCGCGCTTTCGTGAGATCATGGATGGAGAGGGCGCCTTCGTCTACGCCGGCTGGTGCGGGTCGGCCGCGTGCGAGGCGAGGATCAAGGAAGAGACCAAGGCGACCATTCGGGTGCTCCCGGACCCGGAGTTCCGCTCGGCCGACCCTCCGCAGAGCTGCCTCGCGTGCGGGGAACGGGCGACCGCGGAGGCGCTGTGGGCCAAGGCGTACTGAGTCCGGCCTTCACCCGCGAGGGCGACGTCGTCTGCTGCGAGGGTGTCTCCCTCCCGCGGCTCGCCGATGCGGTCGGGACTCCGGCCTACGTCTACAGCGCCTCGGCGATCCGGACGCAGTACCGCACGCTCGCCGATGCCCTCGGCCGCGTGCCGCACCGGATTCACTACAGCGTCAAGGCGAACGGCAATCTCGCCATCCTGCGACTCCTGCGTGAGCTGGGCGCCGGGGTCGACATCGTGTCCGGGGGGGAGCTGTACCGCGCCCGTCGGGCCGGGTACCAGGGGCCGGAGATCGTCTTCAGCGGCGTCGGCAAGACGGGCGGCGAGATCGCGGACGCGCTCCGCGCCGGTGTGCGGCTCATCAACGTGGAGTCGGAGTCGGAGCTGGCCGTCGTCGAGGCCGAAGCGGCACGCCTCGGCGTGCAGGCGCCGATCGCGCTCCGGGTCAACCCGGAGATCGAGGTGTCGAGCCCGCACGCGTACATCAAGACGGGCGAGCGCGGGACGAAGTTCGGGATCGGGTATGACCAGGCGCGCCAGGTGGCGCTCCGGTCGCGGGGCCTGCCGCACCTGCGACTGCTCGGACTCGACATGCACCTGGGCTCCCAGATCCCGGACGTCGCGCCGTACGTCGCGGCGCTGGCCCGGCTGCTGGAGCTGTACCGGCACCTCGTCGCCGACGGGTTCAGGGACCTCCGGTACCTGGACGTCGGTGGCGGCCTCGCGGTGTCGTACGACGGCGAGCGAGCCGCCGACGCGGCCGCCTTTGGCGCGATGGTGTCCGACGCGGTCGAGCCGACGGGGCTCACGCTGATCGTGGAGCCCGGCCGATACATCGTCGGCAACGCCGGCGTGCTCGTGACGCGCGTGCTCTATCGCAAGCAGACCGGCGGGAAGACGTACGTGATCACCGACGCCGGGATGACCGACTTCCTGCGGCCGTCCCATTACAGTGCCTATCATCGGATCGAGTCGGCGGCGCGTGCCCCCGTGTGGGCGCGATCGACGGTCGATGTGGTCGGTCCGGTCTGCGAGAGCGGGGATTTCTTTGCGGTCGACCGCGAGCTCACGGACGTGGCGGCGGGCGACCTCCTGGTCATCTATTCGGCGGGGGCATACGGCTTCGTCATGGCCTCGAACTACAACGCCCGGCCGCGGCCCGCCGAGGTACTGGTGGAGGGCGGCCGCTTCGCCGTCGTGAGCGAGCGGGAGACGTACGATGATCTCGTCCGGCACGAGCCATCGACGCTCGCCTGGAGGGATGGCTGATGCGGGTCGGGTTGATCGCGGATACCCACGATCGCGTGCCCGCGGTCGCCGAGCTGTTGCGCCGGATGGCGGCGGCCGATGTCGGCCTCGTGCTGCACGCCGGAGACTACTGCTCCCCGTTCGCGCTCGCTCCCTTTCGCGACCTCAACCTCGCGCTCGCGGGCGTGTTCGGCCACAACGACGGCGACCGTGAGGGGATCAAGGCCTACGCCGCTGGCGGGGCGGTCGGTGGGGAGCTGTACGAGTCGCCGCACAGCGTCGAGCTGGATGGCCGCCGAGTGCTCATCGTGCACGAGCTGAGCGAGGTCGCGGTGCGCTCGATCGAGCATCACGCCGTGGTGGTACATGGATACACGCACCGCCGCGAGGTGCGCACGCGCGGCGATGCCCTCATCGTCAACCCGGGCGAGGCCTGCGGATGGCTGCACGGCACGCCCATGGCCGCGGTCCTCGACCTCGAGACGATGCGCGTCGAGGCGATCGAGCTGACCGGCCCCGAATGGCAGGAGCCACGATAGCGTGTCCAGCCGGATCCTGATCCTCGACTATGGCTCGCAGTGGACACAGTTGATCGCGCGCCGAGTGCGCGAGGCACGCGTCTACTCCGAGATCCACCCGCCGACGCGCTCGATCGAGTGGGTGCGCGACTGGCAGCCGACCGGCATCGTGCTCAGCGGCGGGCCGGCCTCGGTCTACGGCGAGGACGTACCGACGGCCGACCCGGCGCTGCTCGCCATCGCGCCGGTGCTCGGGATCTGCTACGGAATGAATCTCATCGCCCACCTCTCGGGCGGCGCCGTCGTGCCGAGCGAGCGGCGGGAGTACGGCCGGGCCGCGCTCCAGATCGATGACCCGACGGGAATCTTCGCCGGCTTCGCACGGGGTGAGCGGATCACCGTCTGGATGAACCACGGCGATCAGGTGCGGACGCTCCCGCCGCACTATCGCCTGATGGGCGAGAGCGGCAACTCCCCGATCGCGGCCATCCGCCACGAGTCGAAGCCGATCTACGGCGTGCAGTTCCACCCCGAGGTCGCGCACACACCCCGCGGCGCCGACATCATCGCCAACTTCCTGTTCACCGTCTGTCGCGCCGAGCCGGCGTGGACGACGGGGGCGTTCATCGAGGGACACGTCGCCGACATCGCGCGACGGGTCGGCGAGGCGCGGGTGATTGCCGGCCTCTCCGGCGGCGTCGACTCGGCGGTGGCGGCGGCGCTCGTACATCGGGCCGTCGGAGATCGGCTGACCTGCATCTTCGTCGATACCGGGCTCCTCCGTCACGGCGAACGGGAGCAGGTCGAGCGCACCTTTCGCCGGCACCTCGAGATCCCGCTGGTGACGGTGGACGCCGAAGCGCGGTTCCTGGATGCCCTCGAGGGGGTCGACGATCCGGAGCAGAAGCGGCGCATCATCGGCCACACCTTCATCGACGTCTTCGAGGAGGCGGCGCGGGAGGTGGAGCGCGCGCCGGGCGCGCCGGTCGAGTATCTCGTCCAGGGGACGCTCTACCCGGACGTGATCGAGTCGGTCTCGCCGCGCGGCGGCCCCTCGGTGACGATCAAGACCCACCACAACGTCGGGGGCCTCAAGCCCGGGATGCGGTTCGCGCTCGTCGAGCCGCTCCGCGAGCTGTTCAAGGACGAGGTGCGGCACGTCGGCCGCGAGCTCGGCCTGCCGGAGGAGATGGTCGGCCGCCACCCGTTCCCCGGTCCGGGGCTCGCGATCCGCGTCCTGGGCCCGGTCTCGCGGCCCGTGCTTCAGCGCCTGCGGCACGCCGATGCGATCTACCTGGACGAGATCCGCGAGGCCGGCCTGTACGCCGACATCTGGCAGGCCTTCTGTGTGTTCCTGCCGGTGCGCAGCGTCGGCGTCATGGGTGAGTTTCGCACCTACGACAACGTGATCGCACTCCGCGCGGTGACGAGCACGGACGGCATGACAGCCGACTGGTTCCCGTTCCCGCACGACGTGCTGGCCCGCATCGCCACGCGCATCATCAACGAGGTCGCGGGCGTGAACCGTGTCGTCTACGACGTGAGCTCCAAGCCGCCGGCAACGATCGAGTGGGAATGATGTTGGCCCTTCCGAGCGTATCCCACAGCGTCCCGTAAACCTCAATAACGCGCTGACATACAAATGGAATCGTCCGGGGACGTTGGGGGACTATCGGCCGGCAGAGCACCACCCCCAGCTCTGGGGGCTGAGACCGGACAAGATCGATCCGGCTGTTGCGGTGCCGCCTTGGCCCAAATTCCTGCGTGGCTGCATCGCCGATCGGGAAAACCTCGACCGCGAAACCCAGGGAGCGGCGATTGCCGACGTCGAATATGACGCACGTTGATCGTGCAACCGTTCGCGCAATGCAAGCCCACGATGCTGCCGAGGTCGTTGCGATGGCGCGCGAGCTGGCGGGCGTGGTCGGCGACCCAACGCCCGCAGTCTCGGAATCCGACCTCATCAGAGATGGTTTCGGACCCGAACGATGGTTCGACTGCCTGATTGCGGAAATTCCGAACCAGCTGGTTGGCTACGCGCTCATGTCCAGAGCCTTCGAAGCGCACACCGGAAAGAAACGCCTCTGGCTTGGGGACCTTTACGTTCGGCCGGCCGCGCGCCGCAGCGGTGCGGGGAGGGCTCTGATGACGACAATTGCGCGTCACGCGCTCCATCTTGGCTGTCACGCCGTTTATTGGGAGCTTTGGCGAATGAATGTGGCGGGCGCCGCTTTCTATCGGAAGCTCATGGCTGAGGAGGCGACCGACCTCGCAGTGATGTGCCTGGATAAGGAAAATCTTGCTGCGATCGCCGCTGGACATTCGCCGTCGATGTAGCAACGGGCTCGTGTCCTGCCTGCCTAAACCAGGCCATCCCGTTATCCGAAATTCGGCTCCAGGCCGCACCCGACGTCACGATGGCGGGGACTGTCACCCCGGACCTTGTTCGTGCGGTCACCGCGGGTCGGTTGTCAAATCCCTATTCGATCCAAAAGCGCCGCAATATGAGCCGTCGGCGATGGCGCTAAGCGGATGCAATTCGCAGCCGCGACCGGGCCCGATGTGCGGACGCCTTTGCGCGGTTGCCGCACACCGGCATGCTGCGACCAGCGCCGCGCGTGGCCCTTGCTCACATCGTGGAACCACAATGTGCAGGTCGGGCCTCCGCATTTGCGGACGAGCGTGAAGTCCTTACGGCAGATGAGGTCACCCATCGCCTCCGCGATCGGCAGCGGCAGCGCTTCAGGCGTTCGCCAGTGGCGCATGTGTCGCCCGGGCATGACGGTCTTTTCGGGACCTCGCAGTTCGCCCGGTCGCAGCGCTCGGGTCAGAAAAAAATCGGTGCCCGCGGTGCCCGGGGCGCGAGGGATGCCCGCTACACGCCCTTCTCCGCCAGCAGCGCCATGAACTCCTTGGGCTCATGGAGCTGGAGCAGGCGCTGCGGCACGTCCGGCTCCTTGCTTAACTGCGCGATTTTCCCGAGGACGGGGAGATACTGGTTGGAGACCTCGAGCGGCGGCGCGACGATGAGGAAGAAGAAGTAGACCGGCTTCTCGTCGATCGCCTTGAAGTCGACCCCGGTGGACTTCCGCCCGAACGCGACGCGCAGCTTGTTGACCACGAGCGAGCGGCAGTGCGGGATCGCGATCCCGCGGCCGATGCCGGTCGAGCCCAGATTCTCGCGTCGCTTCAGCATCTTGAACAGCATGCCGTCCGATTTGTCGTCGAGCGTGAGGAGCCCGATGAGCTCCCGCAGAATCTCGTCCTTGGTCGAGCCGTCCAACTCCAGCTTGATCGCGTCTTCCGAGAAGAACTCGCGTAATTCCATGCAGCCTCGCGGATCGTAGGAACGACGGCCGCCCTCGCGAGATGCGGTGGCGGCCGGCGGCGCGAGGGCGAAACTTATGGAGCCCTCCGAGAGCTGTCAAATCGTTGCGTTGCAAGCTTTTCCGGCCGCGGTTAACTTGCAGGTCCATGTCCTTCCCCTATCCGGTCGGGCACCGCGTGCCCCTCTACCTCGCGCCGATGGCCGGCGTGTCGGAGTCACCCTTCCGGCGGCTCTGTCGCGCGTTCGGGGCGGACGTCGTGGTCACCGAGTTCCTCTCGGCCGAAGGCATCCGCCGCGAGAACGCGGCGACGATCGCGAAGCTCCGGTTCGGGGCCGACGAGCGGCCGATCGGGGTCCAGATCTTCGGCGCCGACCCGGCGGCCATGGGCGAGGCCGCGGCGCTCGTGACCGAGGTGTTCGAGCCGGAGTTCATCGACATCAACTTCGGGTGCCCGGTCAAGAAGGTGGTGAAGCGGAACGGGGGGTCCGGGTGCCTCAAGGACCTCGGGCTCGTCCAGGCGGTGATCCGCGCCGTCGCCGCCCACACGCACCTCCCCGTCACGGTCAAGATCCGCAGTGGCTGGAGCGAGGAGATGCGCGATCCGGTCACGATCGCGCTCCGGTGCCAGGATGCCGGTGCCCGTGCCCTCACGCTCCACCCGCGGACGCGGGCGCAGATGTACTCGGGGGCGGCTCGCTGGGACGAGATCGCGGCCGTCGCGCAGGCGCTCGAGATCCCGGTCATCGGGAACGGCGACATCAAGACGGCCGCTGACGCCTTGCGGATGTGGCAGGCGACCGGGTGCGCGGGCGTGATGATCGCGCGCGGGTCGTTCGGCCAGCCGTGGGTCTTCGGCCAGGCGCGCGCGCTCCTCGAGGGGACGCCGATGCCCCCCGCGCCGCCGGTCGCCGAGCGGTTCGCGATCGCCCTCCGCCACGCCCGGATGGCGGCCGACTACGAGCCGGACCGCCGAGGCGCGGCGATCGAGTTCCGCAAGCACCTGGGATGGTACGCCAAGGGGCTTCCGGGCTCGGCCACCCTCCGGCAGCGCCTGCACGCGGTCGAGTCGCTCGACGAAGTGGAGGGGATCTTCGGCGACTATCTGGCGCACGCCGAGCGGTACGCGGCCGCGGAGCGGGCAGCGGACGACGCGGACGACCGGGGGGCGGGCGCCTCGCTGGCGGGGTCGGCGGCAGGCGACGGTTCGCTGTCCGGCGGCGCGCTCGTCGCGGCAGGGCACGCCGGCGCCTGAGCCGGCCGCTGCCGCGCGCGTGCCAGCCGACGCCCGGTGATCCGCGATCAGGCGCTCTCGCTGCTGCGGCTCGTGGCCGCCGGCGAGCTGCCTCCGGAGCGCGCTCTCGCCGCCCTGGCGATCGAGCCGGTGGAGGCGCTCGGCTTCGCCACCATCGATCACCATCGGGCGCTGCGTCAGGGGTACCCGGAGGTGATCTTCGCGCCCGGGAAGACGACCGAGCAGACGGTGGCGATCGCCGAGCGGCTCGCGGCCCACGGGCATGGCTTTCTGGTGACGCGGACCGATGCGGCGCAGCGCTCGGCCCTCGGCGCACGATTCCCCGAGGCCCAGGTCGACGCTGTCGGCCGCGCTGTGTACCTCGCACCGGACCGGCCGCTCCCGGCCGCCGGGCGAGTGCTCGTCGTCACCGCCGGCACGAGTGACGGGCCCGTGGCCCAGGAAGCGGTCGTGACCGCGCGCGCGCTCGGCAACGAGGTGGCGCAGGCGACCGACGTCGGTGTGGCCGGCCTGCACCGGATCCTGTCGCATCGCGAGGCGCTCACGGTCGCCGACGTCGTGATCGTCGTCGCCGGGATGGATGGCGCGTTGCCGTCGGTCGTCGGCGGCCTGGTGGCGGTGCCGGTGATCGCCGTTCCGACGAGCGTCGGCTACGGCGCGAGCTTCGGCGGGGTGGCGGCGCTCCTGGCGATGCTCAACAGTTGCGCCGCCGGCGTAACCGTCGTCAACATCGACAACGGGTTCGGGGCCGCGGTGGCCGCCTCCCGCATCACCCACGCGGCACTCCAATCGTCGCCCTCGTCTCCCTCGC
>JAJPIS010000095.1 GCA_021324635.1 Gemmatimonadota bacterium | reverse complement strand
CGACCGGGCCTTCCCTCGACTCTTGGCGGTGTACATCGCCATGTCGGCGTTGCGCAACAGCTCCGACGCGGTCGTCCCCGGCGCAGCCATGGCAATGCCGAGGCTCGCCGTCACGAAGACCTCCTTGCCTTCGACCGAGAACGGTTCGCGGAACGCCGACGTGATGCGGTCGGCGGCCCGGGCCGACAGGTCGCCGGAGGCGTCCTCGATCAACACCGCAAACTCGTCGCCCCCGAGCCGGGCGACCGTGTCCGACGTCCGCACACACGCCGACAGCCGAACGGCGGCGGCGACGAGCAGGCGGTCACCCGCCACGTGCCCGAGGCTGTCGTTGACGGTCTTGAAGTTGTCGAGATCGAGGAAGAGCACGGCCAGCGCGTCGCCCTGCCGGACGCCGCGCTCGAGCGCGTGGGTCACGCGGTCGAAGAAGAGCGCCCGGTTGGCGAGCCCGGTGAGCGGGTCGTGAAAGGCCTGGTGCGTGAGCTGGGCCTCGAGCGCCTTGCGCTCGCTCACATCCCGGGCGTTGAGGACAATCCCGCGCACCGTCGGCTCGTGCAGCAGATTGGTGCCGACGGCCTCGACGGCGAGCCATTGCCCGTCGCGGTGGCGCACCCGCCACTCGGTCGGCGCCGTCGCCGACCCCGGGACGGTCGTCGCCGTCAACGCGGCGGCACCCCGGGCGACATCGTTGGGATGCAGCAGCGACAGCAACGACGTGCCCTCGAGCTCCTCGGGGAGGTAACCGAAGAAGCGCGTCACCGAGGGGCTGACGAACCGCAGTGCGCCCTTGGCGTCGAGGATGGCGATGACGTCCGACGAGTGCTGGACGAGCGCCTGGAAGCGCGCCTCGTTCTCACGGGCCGCGGTCTCGGCCAGCAGACGCGCGTTCTCCCGAACGGCGGTGAGCTGGCGGACGACGACGAGCAGCGTGATGACCGCCGCGCCCTCGGCGACGACGGTCCAATGCTCGGTCGGGTGGCGTACCGCTTCGGTGACGAGGATCCCGTAGCAGACGGCAAGCGAGACGTATGGGAGAGGGCTGAACGGCTGCACCCGCCCGCGACCCAGGCTCGCGCCCTCCCTGAACGCGCTCGGCGGACGCCACGCGTAACGCTGGCAGGCCCACACCAGCATCAGGTAGGCCGCCATGAAGGTCACGTAGGTCCACTGGATCCCGTCGTAACCGACGCGCTGCTCGACCAGTTGGCTCGCCAGGTCCGAGGCGACGTAGACGGCGATGCCCAGACAGAACAGCATGAACGGCCCGCGCCGCCGGCCCGGCGGGGGTCGCAACCAGACGGTCGTGAGGCCCAGCGCGACCGCGGCGTCGCCGGCCGGGTAGGCGACGTCGAAGAACCGTCCCAGCCAGCTCGACGGGGCTCCGCTCGTCGTCGGAACGACCACGAGCGACCAGGTCGCGAGGCCGACGCCCAGCAGGATGGTCGTCGCGTCGAGGAGGAACTTCCACTGCTCGCTCGATGCCCGGCGGGCGCGCGGGATGGCGAGCAACGCGACCAACCAGCACGGGTAGAGGATCAGGAACGGGAGGTTGACCCAGGCGTCCCCGGGGTCGCGGTGGAGCGCGTGCGCAAACCAGAACCGACCGACGTTCCCGGCCAACACACCGAGAAACCCGAGGCCGGTCAGCTCGAGGGCACGCCGAAGCCCATGCATCCCGTCGGCGGAGACGCGGCGGGCGGCCACCCAGGCCAGGGCCGCCAGCCCCACGTTCATGGGGAGAAACGCCAGGAGCAGGATGGCGCGCCGGATGATGCTGTCGGCCGGGGCGCTCCCGATGTACCCCACGTAGGCGGCGGCGTACAGCGTCATCGCCGCCGCGAGCAGGTTGGCCGGGTCGCCGACCGCGCGAGCCAGCGTCGAACGCGGGCCCGAGTGGGGTCCGACGGCGTCGATCAGGTCGTCTGAGGGCCGGTCGGCGGTCTCCGACCCGGAGGCCGGTCGGGCGGCCGCTGGCATTCCCTCCATACGGTCAATGACGCCCCCCAGGAGGCGGGGCAACACTCAGGGAGGGCCCGGGCAGCCACCGGCGGAGGACCCCGGCCGGCGCGTCAGCTGTGCAGTATCCCCTTGCGGGTCAACGAGATAAACGATCGCAGCGCGGTGCGGGCGCCTCAACGCAGAGGTCGCGTGCCTCCCGGTGTCCGTCCTTCACGCGGGGACGGGACGCGCCCCCCGGCGGCGGAGGCGCATGCCGAGGACGACGAGCATGAGGCCGAGCAGGACGGCGTAGGCGCCGAGGACCGTCACGACGCCGACGGCGCCCGCCTCGGGATACCGGACGACGACCAGCCCGAAGGCGATACCGGCCGCGCCGCTCAGGGCCAGCAGCCACTCGTGTGGCTGGCGCCGACGCAGGTGGACGGCCGCAGCGATCCGGAACACGCCCGCGGCCATGCTCCACGCCGCCATGATCACGAGCAGCGCGAGCACCGTCACCCCGGGGACGACGAGCGCCGTCACGCCGGCTCCGACCCCGAGCGCGCCTTCGACGACAAAGGGCCACGGGCTCAGGTCGTGCGCTCGGGCGGCGGCAGCGGCGGCGAATGCGATCACGCCATCCGCCAGGGCGAAAATCCCGAACAGGACGACGAGCACGACCAGCGTATCCACCGGGAGCGCAATCGCCGCGACGCCGAACACCAGGCCCCAGACGCCCCGGACGATCAGCGCCCGAGCGAAGTGAGTGCGGGCGGCGGCTGTCACGGTCGGTCCTCCGAACCATCGGCACGGGCGAGGAGAGACTCCCCGACCCTGAAAAAAAAACGTAGCCTGCCCGTACAGCAAGAGTCCAGCACGGCCGCGGGGTGCGCGGGGTCGGCGGTGTGGGGTGCGGGGTGTGGCGGGGTGGGACGGGCGCGCCACGGTGCCGGGGTTGCCGGCGCGATGCGGAACGCCTACCCCGCGTGCTAATTTCTCCGGGGCGGCCCGGGTCGCCGAGACCTCGGTCGTTCGCGCGGTGAACGGCCGTTCCCGGCATCGCGCCGCCGCCCGACACGTGACCGTGCTCCTAACCCGACCTCATCCCTTGACCCGCTTGCGCCCCTCTCACCGAATCGCGCCGCGCGCGCTGCCCGCGCTCCGCCCCCACCGCCCCCACCGCCCCCACCGCCCCCACCGTCCCTTCCACCACCTCTCCCTCGCCGTCTCGGCCAGCCTCTGCGGCCTGGCAGCGCTGGCGACGCCGCAGGCCGCGCGGGCCCAACAGGCCGCCGATCCGCTCCCGCTGCACCACGCGCCGACAGCGACGCACGCCGCGATCACGCCGGGCGATCTGGAAACGCGTCTCTATCTCTACGCCGATGACTCGATGGCCGGCCGACGCGCGGGGACGCCGAGTGATCTCGAGGCGACGGCCTACATTGCGGCCGAGTTCAAGCGCGTCGGGCTCGTGCCGGCGGGCGACAGCGGAACGTTCTTCCAGAACATCCCGCTCGTGACCTACGCATCCGACACGACGGCCGCGCTGACCGTGGGCGGACGAGCACTCCACTTCGGGACGGACTACGTGCCGCTCGGGCGGCGCTCGCCACGGTCGATCGATGGCGTACAGGTGGTTTACGGCGGGCGGCTCTGTGATTCGGCTGCCGCGCGCCTGTCGGAAGGGCAAGCGGCGGGCAAGATGGTCCTCTACACCTTAGGGCCGGGCGGCGCGGCGGAGCAGATGGCCTGCATGCGAGCGGGAGATCGCGGGGCGCTGCCCAAGTCCACCGGCATCATCATCCCGGGGCTCCAGCTGTTGCCGCCGCCCTTCCTGGCATCCGTGCGGCGGCCGCAAACGGTGCTCGAGCGCCCCGGCGAGGAGACGACACCGGGGCCGATGGTGCTCCTCGTGTCGCCGGAGGCTGTCCCTGCGCTCTTCCCGGGATCGCTCGACAGCGCCCAGGTCGGCGCCCCGGGCGCGACCATCGAGCAGGGGCCACGCTTCACCAGGACGCCGGCACCCGCCCGGAACGTGATCGCGATCCTGCCGGGGAGCGATCCGCGGCTCAAGGGTGAGTACGTCGCGCTCGGTGCCCACAACGACCACATCGGGGTGAACCCGATCGCCGTGGACCACGACTCGATCCGGGCCTACAACGAGGCGCTGCACGCGCTCGGCGCGGTCGACCCGTTCAGCGAGGTCGATCCGGCGCGGCGGGCCGCGATCCACATCAACGTCGACTCGCTGCACCACATACGACCCGCGCGCCGAGACTCGATCAACAATGGCGCCGACGACGATGGGTCGGGGACCGTGGCCCTGCTCGAGATCGCGGAGAACCTCGCCGCCACGAAGCATCACCCGCGGCGCTCGATCCTCTTCGTCTCGCATACGGGCGAGGAGCTGGGGCTCTTCGGGTCCGAGTATTTCACGGACCACCCCACGGTCCCGCGTGACTCGATCGTCGCGCAGCTCAACATGGACATGATCGGACGCGGCGATTCGGCCGACATCGCGGGCGGAGGGCCCGCGTACCTCCAGCTGGTCGGCTCGCGGCGCCTCTCCACCGAGCTGGGCGACATCGTGGAGGCGGTGAACAAGACCGAGGCGCAGCCGTTCCGATTCGACTACCAGTACGACGCGAACGGCCACCCCGAGAACATCTATTGCCGCAGCGATCATTACGAGTACGCCCGCTTCGGCATTCCGATCGTCTTCTTCACCACCGGCCAGCACTTCGACTATCACCAGGTGACCGACGAGCCGGAGTACATCGATTACCAGCATCTCGCGCACGTCACGTCGTTCGTGCGGGACGTCGCGCTGCGGGTCGCGAACCTCGATCACCGGCCGCTGGTGGATCACCCGAAACCCGACCCGCACGGGGTGTGCAGGCAATAGCCACCGCGCTCCGCGGCACGGGCCATCACGCCCGGTCGCTCACGGCGGCGGCGCTCCTCGTGGCCGCCGCCGGTCCGCTTCCGGCGCAGCGGCGCCCGCCGCCTGTGGGAGCGGGTCGGGCCGCGGCGCAGGTCGGCGCGGGGGTGCTCGGGACGCCGATCGGTTTTTTCGGCGGGGGGTTGGCGACACGCTGGGCCGCCGCTCGATTCGGTGCCGGTGAGGACCGGGCATCGACGGTGGGGCTCGTCGGTGCCTACTCGGGCGCGGCGCTCGTCGCGGCGGCGGGTCCGACGCTCGTCGGCGCCGGGCCGCACGCGACGAGCACGTACTGGGACGCGCTGGCCGGCGCGGTAGTGGGCGAGGCAGGCAGTGTCGTGCTGGCGCGCCTCAATCGTGCCGTCGACCTCGGCGCCGTCCCGCGCATCGTGAGCGCGATCGCGGTGTTCGCGCTGCCGGGCGTCGGCGCGGCCCTCGGCTACGACCTCGGTCGGCGACCCCGGTAACACTGCCATGACACCCGCGTCCGCGTGGCCGGCCGACGAAGTCCGCCGGGTCGGACATCGCGTCGTGGACACGATCGCGGAGTATCTGACCTCGCTCCCGGACGGGCCCGTGTTCCGCCCGGTGCCGCCGGCATCGGCCGAACGGTGGCAGAGCGACACCCTGCCCGCCGAGGGCGTGTCGGTGGACGTGCTCCTCGACGCGCTCGCGCGCGACGTCCTGCCGTTCCCGTTCGGCAACGGCCACCCGCGGTTCTACGGCTGGGTGAACTCTCCCCCCGCACCGATCGGGATCTTCGCCGAGGCGATCGCCGCGGCGATGAATCCGAGCGTCGCGGGCGGCAACCACGCCGCCGTCTATGTGGAGCGGCAGGTCGTGCGTTGGATCGCGACGATGGTCGGCTATCCGCCGTCGGCGATGGGGCTCCTCGTGAGCGGCACGTCGACGGCGGCCCTCACCGCGCTCGCCGTGGCCCGTCACGCAGCCTGCGGGCGCCGCGGCTGGGACGTCCGCGCGCGCGGGCTCCAGGGGCTCGAGCAGCGACTGCTCCTCTACAAGGGGGCGGAGGGACACGCCTGCCATCAGAAAGCCGCCGAGGTGCTCGGGCTCGGGAGCGCGGCCGTGCGCAACGTGCCGTCCGACGACGCGCTCCGGATAGACCCCGGGGCGCTCGACGCGATGCTGGAGGCCGACCTCTCGGCCGGCCACCTGCCGGTCGCGGTCGTCGCGACGGCCGGGACGGTGAATACCGGTGCGATCGACCCCCTGGCCGCCATCGCCGACGTGTGCGAGCGCCGCGGCGTCTGGCTTCATGTCGACGGAGCGTACGGGGGCCCGGCGGTGGTGCTCGAGGAGTGTCGCGACCTGATCGCACCGCTGGCGCGCGCCGACAGTGTCGCGATCGATCCCCACAAGTGGATGTACGCGCCGGTCGACGCGGGACTCGTGCTCGTCCGCGGCGGGGAGGCCATGCGGGACGCCTTCAGCCTCGTGCCGCCCTATCTGCGCACGGACGGGGATGTCCACGGCGTGCAGGGGCTCCCCTGGTTCAGCGAGTATGGCATCGAGCAGACCCGTCCGTTCCGCGCGCTCAAGGTCTGGTTGACGCTGCGCGCCTTCGGGCGCGACGGCTTCCGGGCGCTGTTTGCGCACGATGTCGCCCTGGCGCGCCACCTCGCCGCCCGCCTGCGGGCCCGCCCCGACTTCGAGGTCTGGGAGCCGCAGGGGTTGAGCATCGTCTGCTTCCGGTATCTGCCGCCCGACGCCGACTGCGCCGGCGGGGCGGTGGACGATCTCAACCGCGCCGTGCTGTCCGAGGTTCAGCTCGGGGGAACGGCGTTCGTGTCGAGCACGACCCTGGCCGGTCGGTTCTGGCTGCGGGCCTGCATCGTCAACCCGCTCGCCGCCGAGCAGGACATCGACGCGCTGGTCGACGCCGTCGCGGCCGCGGGGCGGGTGGCGGCGGGCGCGCGGCCCCGTGCGCCGCTCGGCGGGCGCCGGGACTGACGCGCTGGGGCCGGCGATGCGGATCGGCGCCCGGGACGATCACTTCCCGATCTGGATGTTCACCACCCGGGTCCCCTGCGCCTGCGGCGAGTACACCTGGAGGCTCACGATCCCGTTGGGCGCGTGATCGACGGCGTCACGCAGGTCGTCGATCGTGCGGATCGGCTTGGGCCGGCCGGGCCCCAGCGCGTCCGTGATGACGTCGCCCGGCTGGAGTTGATTCGCGGCCGGGCTCACCGGATCCACGCGCTCGACGAGGAGACCGGTCATCCCGCTGGGGAGCTGAAGCTGCGCGGCGATCTCGGGGCTCACGGGGGCGACGCCGATACCCAGGCGGGCGGTCCCGGCGCGGGATGTTCCGCCGCTCGACGCCACCTGCGCGTCTCCGGCGGGCTCGCCCAGCGTCACCCGGACGGTGCGCCGGGTCCCGAATCGCATGACGTCGAGCGTGACCGTCTGGCCGGGCTGCATCCCGAAGAGGGATCGCTGGAGCGTCGACACGCGGTCGACCGGATGGCCATCGAGGGCCATGACGACATCGCCCGGAGCGAGCCCCGCCTTGGCGGCCGGGCTGTTCGCGTCCGTGACGCTGCCGACGAGAACGCCGCGAATCACCTTCAGCCCGCCGCCTGGGCGTCGGCAGGCCCGACGTCCTGGACCGTGATGCCGAGGATCGGGTGCCGGACGTGGCCGTACTTGCGGATCTCATCCATGACGATGCGGGCGATGCTGATCGGCACGGCAAACCCGTACCCGGCATATACGCCCGTCGGGCTCGCGATGGCGCTGTTGATGCCGACGACCCGGCCCGCCATGTCGACCAGTGGCCCGCCCGAATTGCCCGGGTTGACGACCGCATCGGTCTGGAGAAAGTCCACGATGGCGTACTTGGGCGTGAACAACCCGCGGAGCGAGCCGCTCCGCCTTTGGCGCTGATGATTCCGGAGGTGACGGTGAAGTTGAGGCCGAGTGGGTTGCCGACCGCCATGACCGCATCACCGACCTGAACGGTGCTGTCATCGCCCAATGGAAGCGTCGGCAGTCCTGAGGCATCGATCTTGACCAACGCCACGTCGGTCGACGGGTCGTGGCCGATCACCCGCGCCGTGAAGATCCGGCGGTCAGAGAGCCCGACCGTGACGCGCTCGGCGTTCGCGACCACGTGGTTGTTGGTGAGGACGTATCCGTCCGAGCTGACGATGAAGCCGGAGCCGAGGCCGCGCGTCGGCTGGCGCTCCTCGGGGCCGAACGGTGCGCCGAAGGGGGAGCGGCCCGGGGGACCAAAGCCGGGCGGGAGCCCCGGACCCTGGTTGGCGATCTCGTTGGAGTCCGGCCCGAAGACCGACTGGATGGCGACGACGGCCGGCGTCACTTGCCTGGCAAGCGG
>JAJPIS010000028.1 GCA_021324635.1 Gemmatimonadota bacterium | reverse complement strand
CCCGTGCCGGGCCCCGTGCCGCGCACCATGTCGCGGGGCGCGCTCACCGGAGCCATTGCTCGAGCGCGGTCGATGCGTCGGTTCGATCGTCGCGGTACTTGACGATCACCGGCGTCTGAATCGAGAGCCCCTCCCGCGCCCCCCACGTCGCGCTCACTCGGCGGGCCCCCGGCACGACCACCGCCCCGGCCGGAATCTCGAGCGCCCCGGCGCCCGCGCGATGCACGCACTCCCGCACGAGGTCGTAGACCGGCGTGGCCCTGGTCAGGACGACCCCTGCCGCGAGCACGGCCCGCGCGCGCACCACCGTCCCCTCGTACACACCGGCATTGCCGCCGACCACGACATCGTCCTCGATCACGACCGGTGCGGCGTTGACCGGCTCGAGCACGCCGCCGATCTGCGCCGCCGCGCTCAGGTGGACCCGCTCACCGATCTGGGCACAGGACCCGACGAGGGCGTGCGAGTCGACCAGACTCCCGCGCCCGACGGACGCGCCGACGTTGACGAACGCCGGCGGCATGCAGATGACGCCCGGCGCGACATACGCACCCCGGCGGACCGTCGTCCCACCCGGCACGATCCGGACACCGTCGGCGACCCCGAGCCGCCGTGCCGGCAGGGTGTCCTTGTCGATGAAGCTGAACGGCGGGATCCGCCGGCCGGTCGCGTCCTGCGGCGACAAATCGGCGAGCGCGCCGAGGCGGAAGGCGGCGAGGATCCCCCGCTTCACCCACGGCACCGCGCGCCAGGTGCCGTCACCCCCCCGCTCCGCCGCCCGGACCTCCCCTGCTTCGAGCGCGCCCAGCAGCTCGTCGATGGCTGCCCGCGCGGCGGCCAGATCGGCCCCGGCAAGGGATTCGGCACCGGCCGCGTCCAGCCCGGCCACGAGCGTGACAATGCGTCCTTCCGTCCCGGCGGCCTCCACCATGGCAGCAAGTATAGCCCGGCAACGGGCCCGGAGGGGGGCTCCGGCCAGGCGCGGTGCGTGCATCATCGCGATCAGTGGCGAGGGTGAACAGGTGTTTCCATCCGGTAGACAATTGTGTGCGGATCCATTGACCCGAGCCCCCGACGCGGTTACGATTCACATACCGAACAAACACCGAATCTTTTGGGGAAGGAGTCCTCGGGTGGGAGGTGGAATGCCCCGCCGGGTGCGCGTCACCCCGCTGGATCCCCGGACCAGGTGCGGGGCGGGTACCACGGTGGAGCACCTGTACCGTGTCGACGAGCGGTCACCGGAGGCGAGCGTGACGCACCTCGTCTTCTTCGATCGGCACGGGTGGTACTGCCAGCACGGGCCCGGATGCCCGGCGGTGGCGGACGTGCGGCGGGAGTTGCGGCGCAGCGGGCCTCGGGCCCGGGGCGCCGGGACGAGCGCGGCGAAGCGTGCGCGCGGGACGTGAAGGCGTCGGTCCCCGCGCACTGGGTCCTGGTCGGGCGTCGGGTGACGCCCCCTTGCGATGGGATGAGCGCATGATCTCGAGACACGAAGGCCTGACAACTGACCAGACGGGCGTGTGGGCCCAACTCGCGGCCCCCCTCCCCCCCGGCGTGATCGCCTGGCGCCAGGACGGCAAGCCGATCGCCCGCGACGGCCGCTACATCGCCCGATTCGTGGCCTACATCGAGGCCAACACGGTCCGCGAGCGGCTCGACGCGGTGGTTCCCGGAGAGTGGGACCTGACGCTCGACCTGCTCCCGCCGATCGTCGGCTCGGGTGAGGACGGCGATGGCACACCCTGCTCCTTCAAGGCACGGCTCCAGGTCCTGGGCGTCATCCGCGAGGACGTCGGCACGGGCCGCGACTACAAGCAGGCGGCGACCGACGCGTTCAAGCGGGCGGCGGTCCGGTTCGGCATCGGCCACGAGCTCTACGCGTACGAGCAGAACTGGGTCGCCATGGACGGCGACGGACGGTACGCCAAGCCGCTCGAAGACCCGCAGCTCGCGTACAGCCGGCGCGCCGCCGGGCGCGGGGACACGGAGCGGGTGACGACCGGCGGGGACGCCGCGCCGACCCCCATCGGCGCGACGGCGGGGGAGGATGAGATCCCCGTCTGCCCGAAGTGTGGGGGCCGCATGTGGGACAATCGCCTCACGAAGCGCAATCCCCGCGCGCCCGACTTCAAGTGCCGCGACCGGGCGTGCGACGGGGTGATCTGGCCGCCGCGTGCCCAGACGCCGGCGGTCGGGTCCGAGCGCGATGCGGCGGTGCACGCGCTGCCTCTCCCCGCCGACGAGATTCCGTTCTAGCTTTCCGCCGATGCGGAAGGCCATTCAGTTGCTGGTGAGTGTGTCCGTCGAGGGTGACGATGAGCCGGCGCACGACTTTCCGCGCCGGGCCATTGCCGCGGTTCGCGACGCCGTCAAGGTCGGCCGCTCGCGTCACCCGGATCTCACGATCAGCGTCCACAAGGTCGTCGAGGATCCGAACCCGTAGCCGATCGTGGCCCGCGGTCGCCCGCGGCTGCCCGCGGCGGGTCGCGGGTCGCTCGCGGCCGGTCCCCGCTCAGATCTCCGGGGCGACGACCAGGAAGCTGAGAGTTCCGTCCGCCGCCTGGTGGGGCACGAAGAGCCGGTGCGTCGTCGGATCGAGGACGACCGCCGACGCGCCGGTCACGCGCGGGTCATCGATCGTCTGCACGACGCTGTACTTGTCCCGCGTATCCTCGTGAAAGACGAGGATCCCCTGCCCCGCGGACGGCACGAACAGGAGCTGCGCGCCGGGATCGAACGCGATCTGCATGATCCGCCCGGCGGCCGGGAGCGCCGCCACCACGATCCCGTTGTCCAGCGCGAGCACGACCACCTGCCCGTCGCAGCCGATGTAGAGCCGGTGGCTGGCGTTGTCCGCCGCCAGCGCGACCGGCGCCTTGCAGGGTGCCACCGAGCGAATGCCGAGGAGCTTCAGCTTGTCGGTGTCGACGATCGCGAGCGAGTCCGCGGAGGTCAGCGCCAGATAGACCCGACCGCGTCCATCCGACCACCCGGAGGATCCGACGCCGCGCAGGTACAGGTGCCCGACGATCGAGGCGGTCAAGCGGACGGGCGGGAGCCGCCGAATGACGGTGTCGGGTCCCCCCCTGGGCGGGGGCGTCGTGCCGCGTCCCCCGAACCCGCCACGCCCCCGCTGCCCCCCCATCACGTACGGCTGCGCGGGACCGGCCAGGCTCACCACCGTCACCGAGTCCTGGAGGAGGAAGGCGCGTCGGGTGAGCGGGTCGTACGCGATCCCCGCACCGTGCGCCGGCAGGTGCTCGCCGACTGCACCCGTCGCCGGGTTGAAGATCTCCCCCGTGTTCGTCAGCCCGCGGTCGGTCTCGGCGGCGACGAAATAGCTCGTGCCCGGCGTACTGTCCGCGATCCGCCCGGTGACTTGCTTCCGATCGATGTCGACGATCGCGTTCCCGCCGCCGTAGAGGCGGCGATTGACGACGTCGAGATCCAGATGGCGCGCCTCGGCGTGCCCCACCACGACCGAGTCCGTCACCGAGTACTTCGGGAACGCGCCCGGGCCCTGCGCACCCGCGGGGCGGACGGGCGCGATCAGGATCGACGCGAGGACCGCGCCCACGATGGCGTTCCAGCCTGCGATGGGTGCTGCTCGACCGACTCGAGACATTCCGTGCCCTGGGTCCCCGCTCGAAGAACGAGCGCCAACGAGCGCCAACGAGCGCCAACGAGCGCCAACGAGCGCCAACGAGCGCCAACGAGCGCCAACGAGCGCCAACGAGCGCCAACGAGCGCCGTCGGCGACTGCCCGCAAGGTAAATGAACGCGCGGCGTCAGGACTCGTGACAGCGGGTCGAGGGCCGCGGCCCCGCACCCGGTCAATTCGCGGGTGCGCTCGGCGTGGCGAGGGACGCCGGCGTGAACTCGCCCCGATGGATGCGGCTCATCAGGAACGCGCGCTCACCGGGATCGCCGGTCGGGAGGAAATAGAGCGGACCGGTGACGCCGTGGTACGGATTCGTCCGGGTCAGCGCGGCGAGGTACTCGCGGACCTCGGCCCGTGTCCGGGCGCCGCGCGCGATGGCATCCGCGAGCACGCGCGTGGCATCGTAGGCCAGCGCCCCGTCCTCCCCGGGCGCGACGCGGTAATGCGCCTGGAAGGCGGCGACGAAGCGGCGTACCTCGGGGCGCGGATCGCTCGTGAGGAACGGCGTCCCGACGTAGGCGCCCTCGCTTGCGACCGTGTCGGCGGCGACGCTCGTCCAGCCGTCCCCTCCCAGGAAGGCGGCCGCGAGCCCCTGGCGCTTCGCCTCGCGCAGGATGCCGATACCCGAGGTGCCCAGGCCGGCGACGAAGACGGCCTCCGGGTGCCGCGCCTTGACGTACGCCACGTACGGCTCATAGGACCGAGCAGTCGCGTCGATCGGCACGTTGGCGACGAGGGTGCCGCGGAATTGCTGCCGGAAGGCCCGCGCCAGCCCTCGGCCGTACACATCGTTCTCGTACACGACGGCAGCGTGCTGTGCGCCCAGGCGCGCCGTGAAGGCGGCGAGGGTCGCGCCATTGGCCGAGTCGCTCGGGACATCACGGAAGACCCAGGATGAGAGACCCGTGAGGTCGGGCGACGTGGCCTGCGAGGAGAGGGCGGTGAGGTGTCCGTCGTAGAGCGGCGCGGCCGCGAGTTGGGCCGCCGAGTTGATGTGGCCGATGACCGCGAGGACGGCGGGGTCGGCGATGAGCGACCGAGCGACGGCCTCCGCGCCGCTGGCCGACCCGCTGTCGTCGGACCAGCGGATGCGGATCGGCCGGCCATCGATGCCGCCGGCCGCGTTGATCTCGCCGACCGCCAGCTCGATGCCCTGTCGGGTCCCGAGCGCGTAGTCGGTACGCCAGGGCGCGGCCGCAGCCAGGACGATCGGCGCCGAGTTGGCCCGGCAGCCGCCGAGGACCGCGGCGGCGGTCACGCCGGCGGCGAGCAGCGCGTCGCGGGGCAGGAGGGATCGCGGCGCGGCGTGGCGCGCGCGGCGCGCGCCGGGCGGGGCGGGATCATGCGATAAACAGTCGGTTCTCGGGGTCATGCCAGGAGAGACGCGCCCCGCCCGCCGTGGGAAACCGCGCGAGCCGGTGTTGCGGGGTCTCACCCCGAGTCAGTGCCCGGCGATCGCCTCGAACAGGATGTCCTGAGCCCCTTCCCAGAGCAGGCGGCGACCGATCTCGCGCAGGCAGCCGCCGTCGCCGTCCAGCGTCAGGAAGTGGTTCCCGGCGAGCGGTCCCGTCCTGGCGGCGAACGCGGTCGCGCCGTACGGCACGAGGATCTCTGTTTCGCTCGCCCCCTTGGGGTAGAGCAGCACCTGGCCCGGCGCCGGGCGCCGGGTGGCGTTCTCCGGTCCAACCCCGACGTCCAGGTCGCCGAGCGGCACCCAGCCGGCTTCGCCGCTCCACCGCGCCTGCACCAGCTTCCCGCGCAACGGCAGCAGCTCGAGAAACGCGGCGCAGGTCGCGGGCGCCTGGCTCTCCTCGAGGCGTCCGGTCAGCACCCGGTCGCCGATCGTGATACGGATCGTTGGCATCGGGTGGGAAAGTAGTACGCCGCCGAGTAGCACGAGAGGCCCGGTCACGGGCCGCTCCGCACCCGCGGCGGCCAGGATCATGCGAAGGGTGGGCTCATGCGATCGGGGATGGGCACCGGGATACGCCCGGGCGGTCCGCAACCATGATGCACTGGCTCCAGCACGTGCTGGCCGGGATGGGGCCGTGGACGTACGTCGTGATCGGGCTGGCCGCCGGACTCGAGTGCGCGGCCCTCCTGGGCCTCATCGTGCCGGGGGAGACGCTGGTGTTCGTGGGTGGCTTCTTCGCGGCCCGCGGCACCCTTGCGCTGCCGCTGCTCCTGGGCACCGTGGCGGTGGCGGCCGTGCTGGGCGACACCGTCGGCTTCGAGCTCGGCCGTCGGCTCGGCCGCGACTGGCTGATCCGCGCCGGGCGGCATGTGCGCCTCCGCCCGCCCGATGTCGAGCGTGTCGAGCGTCTCTTCCACCGCCATGGCGGGCGGGCGGTGTTCATCGCCCGCTTCCTGACCTTCGCGCGCTCGATCGCTCCGTTCGTCGCCGGGATGTCGGAGATGCGGTACCGGCAGTTCCTCCCCTACAACGCCGCCGGCGCGGTCGTCTGGTCGGTGGCGGCGGTCTTCGTGGGCTATGGGTTGGCCGCCGCGTGGGACGTCGCCGAACGGTGGGTCACCGCCGTGACCCTCGGCATCGGCGCGGCCGTGATCCTGGGCGCGGTCATCTGGTGGCGGCGCCGGTCCCGCCGCGGGGCGCAGGCCCGGACGGGAGCCCACCGCACCCGGGCGCACCGGACGCGTCGCCCCGCGGCCCGCCAGTCGGCCGGAGGTCGGCACTAAACCCATCCGGAGCGCCGGGTGTCCGAGTCATGGGTGACGGCGCCCGCGCCCTCCGGGGGAGCCAGGGGCGCTGCGCCCGCTACCGGTGGGCTGTCCCCGTTGCCATTTTCGACGTGGACAGATATCGCACGGACCCGTCCTCACGGTGCCTCCACAGGACAGTTGGTCACCATGACACGATCACAAACAGAGCGGGCCACCCGCGCCACCCGGGCCACCCGGATCACGCGGGCCCGGCTCGCGGCGCTCGCCGTCGCGTCGGCGCTCACGGCGTGCAGCAGTCATCCGCGGGATCTGACGCGAACCGCCCCGACACCGGCTCCCGCAACGGCTCCCGCAACGGCGGCGGCCGACGCCAGCGAGCAGGCGGCGATCGCGCAGGCGCGCGCCGACAGCGTCACCCGGCCGTACACCGAGGCCGACATTCACTTCATGACGGGCATGATCGCGCACCATGCGCAGGCGATCGAGATGGCGAGTTGGGCGCCGACCCACGGCGCGAGCCCGTCGGTCCGCACCCTCTGCGCGCGGATCATCAATGCGCAGCAGGACGAGAT
>JAJPIS010000118.1 GCA_021324635.1 Gemmatimonadota bacterium | reverse complement strand
GGCAGCTCAGGGCACGCGGCGCCCCCGGCAGCTCAGGGCATCGCGGCCGGCTTGCCGGCCGGCGCTTGCGCTCCTTCCGGGCCGTGGTCGTAGTCCTGGACGCTGGAGATGTTCGGCACGCCCCAGTCGTGGCCGTTCCAGCCGTTGAAGCCGTCCATCTTGAAGAACCAGACCCCCGTGTCGCCGTCGCTGATCATGATCAGCCCGTCGCGATTGCGGACATCGATGCCCCAGGCGCCCTGCTCGACGCCCCACCGGTCGGAGCCCTGCGGGTCGAGCTCGTGGGCGCACTGGCAGGTGTAGTACCAGCCGATCGTGACCGGGTGCGTCGGATCGTACATGCTGAAGACCTGAAGGCCATCCTCGTAGCCCGAGACGAACACGTACGGCCACCGCACTTCGTGGTTGTGCACGAGGTCGTGCCAATCGGCGTTCCAGGCGCCGATCGGGCGGGTGATCGTCTGGACCTTGCCGTCGAGTCCCGGCTTGAGATCGAAGATGCGGAGCGGCGCATACTGATACTCGGTCTCGGTCACGACGTACCGCCCGTCCGGCGTCGGCGTGATCGTGTGGCCCCAGGAGACGCCCGCCGAGCCGGTGATCGAGGTGAGCAGCTTCGGCTGCCTGATGTTGCTGATGTCGTACACGTAGTACCCGCCCCGGCCAGCGCCGTAGAACTTGTCCTGGTGGGTGGCCGGGTCGTAGGCGAGATAGAAGTCGTGGTAGCCCTGGAGCCCGAGGCTGGCGTTGGTCTCCGTCTCGGGCACCGGCAGCACGCCGACCTTCCACTGCGCGGTGTCGCTCGTGGCGAGCACCTTGGCGAGATCGTAGACCTGCGCGTGCGGACCATCCACGGTCACGACGAGATACGTGTGCCCGTCGGAATGCCGATAGATGAACGAGTTGTGGAATCCCCCCGGATACGCCGGCTCGCGAAGGCGCGCCACGATCCTGACCTTGCTCGTATCGGGGAGCCCCGTGACGTCGGCGACCACCGCCCCCAGGTCGGCGTCGGGCGAGCCCTGGGTGAACTGGAACGTCTGCACGTAGTAGTAGCGCCCGTTCATCTTGAAGTACTTCCCATCCGGCGCGCCGAGGATCGTCTTGTGCAGCGAGGCGTTCTCGATCTGCCAGCGGTAGAGCAGCTTCACGTTGTCGAGGTCGCGCAGATCGATGATCGCGAACCCGGGGCGCTGCACGTCTCCGATCGAGACGTAGGCGTACGGCCGCGTCGGGTCCTGCTCGATCTCGTCGTCATCGACCGCACTGTACCCGCCGAGCGGCACGTGCCCGACGAGGTGGATGTTCGGGCTGCCGCCGATCTTCACCCCGGGCAGGAGACCGGGCGGCGCCTCGGTCGCCAGCCCCGGCGCCGCCTGCGCGGCGGCGCGCGTCGGCGCGCCGAGGGTCGCGGCAGCGCACACGACGGCAGCGCACAGGAGTGCGAGTGATCCCGCACGGGTCCCGCGGCTGATGGGACGGCGGATGAGCGATCTCGAGCGCACGCGGAACCTCCGGCGCAACATTGTGGGCGCCGGCAATATACGGCACGGGCGCTCAATGCGCCCCGAGTACCGCGCCCCTCCCCTTCTCCACCGGCATGACGGCCGTCCCGACGATTGCGGGGCGGTACGGCGGTCCGCCGAAGATGGCGAGCGGCCGACGCCGCTCGGCGGCTTCCGCGACGGCGTCGATGAGATCGGCGACGATGACGCGGTCCTGGCCCTCCGCGATGGACCCGCGCGGATGCAGCACGCACCGCACTCCCCACTGTCCGTCGGCGCCCACGGCGGTCGCCTCGCGCGAGGCGTCGACGGTGCCGTAGCGGGTGCCGGTGAGGATGGTGCCCACGCGCACCATCACCAGCCCGTTCGGCGTCCGTGCGGGGTCGAGCACGAGACGCCAGAGGCCGGGCCTGGGGCTGCGCACCAGCAACGTCCTTGCTCCGCTCCCACCGATCTCGTAATCGGTGAGAACGCACGACCCGCGTGCGCAGTCATACAGGTAGGCATCGACATCGGCATTGGTATCGGCAGGCGTGGCCTCGAGCCGCAGCGTCGCCGCGCCGGAATCGACGACGACGTCGGTCGCGACCGGGTCGCCGCCCCCGGTGAGCCCCACCGTGTTCTCGCGCCGCACGCCCGCTCCGGCGACCACCTCGGGGCGCCCGAGCGGCCCCCACCGGCCGCCCCACGTGACGTGTCCCGCATCGCGGGGGCCACCCTCGGCGACGACCGCTTCCGCCCCGACAATCGATGCCGTGAGGTCGACCGCTCCGTCGACGTGATAGCGGGCGGAGTCCTCGCCGACCGGGCTCGCCCCATGGTCCGGCTGATCGAACGGTTCGACCACGAGCTCCCAGACGCCGGCACGGGGCGCGGGGAACAGCTCGACGCCCGTCTGCCCGGTCGTGACGTACGTCCAGGCGCCGGTCGGGAAGCGCGCCGGCCGCGTGAAGGCCCGCGCGTGAAGGACCTCGTCGAAATCGGGGTCGTCGACGCGCAGCTTGTAGCGGCCGCGGAGCACGTGCAGGGCAACGCGGAGCACGCTGGTGCCCGGGGGCACGTCGACGAAGATCGACCGTGACCGCGGCCACGCGATGGCCGCCGAGTCCCGGACCGTGTACCCGCCGGCGGACGTGAATCGCCGAGACGCGACCACGGTCAGCAGCACGTCCTGAACCGACATACGGGCGACGGGATCGATGAGGCGGAGGGCGGCGCTGTGCACGCCGGCCGACCGCGGTCGCACGCTGAGCTCGACTCGCACCGGAACATCGCGTGGCAGGGTGACTGCGGCCGGGCCGGTAAACGTGCCGTCGGAGCCGAGCCAGTCGAGCGCATAGCGCACCGGCGCGGCCGGACCGGACCGGCGCGTGAGCGTCACCACCCGCGTCCCGGTATCCCCCGGCGCCCACCCTTCCCGCTCGTACAGGCCGACGCCCTCACCTGGCGTGCGCAGGTAGCGGGCGAGACGGGTGCGGACAGGTGCCCGAACCTCGATCACCGGCAGCTCCGCGGGTGCGCGCTCGAGCAGCGCCCACGCACGCCCGACATCCAGGAGACCCCGTCCCTGCTCGTGGACGGCGTAGCCGGGCAGCGGGCGCGCCGCCATCCGCATCGCCCAGGCGATGTGCGCCGCGTCCGCCGGCAGGTGGCGCTGCTTCGCGCCACTCACGAGGAGCGCGGCGACGCCGGCTGCCATTGGCGTCGCGTTCGACGTCCCACCCCCCATCTGCCAGCACAGCGGAATGGTGAACACCGTCGGCGTGTTGTCGCGTCCGTAGCTGCACGGCAGCGCCGTCATGGAAATCGCGGGCGCGACGATGTCGGGCTTGAGCGCCCCCGCCTGGCTCGGCCCGAGCGACGAGTACGCGACGAGCGACTGACCGCGGGGCATATCCCAGCCGAAGTCGGCCCGGTACGTCGCGCGCGAGACGGAGGCGCCCACGGCGACCACTCCGGGCGTCGCCCCGAGTTCGTTGGTCGTGGTCGTCAACGGCCCGCCGTTCTGCGCCGCGGCGAACACCGGCTTTCCGTACCGCGCGATCGCACGCTCCAGAATGAGCGAGAAGATCGATTGTCCGGACGACGGAAAGACCTCCCAGTTGCTCGACGTGGTAATGATGTCCACGCGCGGGTCACGCTCCGCGCGCACGAACGCCTCGATCGCGGGTCCCAGCACCCAGCTCGCGTCGACGATGAGGATCCGAGCCCCCGGGGCCACGCCGTCGGCCGCGCCGCCCAGAAGGTGGGTTCCGGCAGCCGTGGCCGCGACCATCGTTTCGTGCCAGGAGCGCGCCTCATACACCCTGACCCCATCGCCCCCGCTGTCGAACGCGACGGCCACCGCGACGCGCGCCGTAGAATCCACGGCCCCACTGTCGGGTCGCAGCCGGGTGAACGCGAACGCGTGGTTGATGTCCGGAAGCGCGACCTCATCGCGAAAGCTGCCGTCGCGGTTCGTGTCGATCCACACGAGCGCGGCAGCCCGGTCCCACGCGACGGCGTACGGCCGCCCGCCGCCGTCGGGGTGGTACAGCCCGACCGCGAACCGGCCGGGGTGCGGCCCCTCGTAGCGCCGGCCATCGAGCACGAACGTCCCGTCGCTCGCGTCGACGATCCCCCGCCCTTCCACCTCGGCCGCATCCGGCAGAGTGTCGACCGTCAGCACCGCCGGACCGGGGCTCGATTCGGCACGTCCGCCGGCCCGCGAGTCGATGAGGCCTGCGAGCTTCGCGATGGAGTCTCCGGACAGGGACCGCGCGCGGCGAAGCGATGCGTGCGCGAAATCGAGGGCGCCGGAGCCGGCGACGACAGCGATCGTCACGCCGCGCCCATCGAACGTGGGATGCGCCGCGCGCCAGGAGGGGACACCCATGTCGCCGGTGGGGATGTACGGGTTGTCGCGCGTGAGCGCCGCCGCAGGCAGTGGCGGCCGCCGCCGGAGCCGCGCCGTGTCGCGCCGGGGAATCGTTTTCCGGAGCGGGTCGGCGGCCGAGGGATCCGTTCCGAGCCCGACGGCGATGTTCGACGTCCCGTCATCGACGGCCACGTCGACGATCCACGGCAGGGCTCGCAGCCGGTCGAGCTGCGCGAGCGGTATCCGCACGCGGGTGTAGCCGACCTCGGCGAAGCACACGGCGACGCGGCCGCCGAGCGACTCGATACCGGCCACCGCCGAGTCCATTGCCCCGAGCCGGGTCGCGACGACGACCGTTGCCTCGCGCGCGCCCGTCACCAACGCGCGCACGCGGGCGAGGCGGTCATGCTGGTCGATGGCTGCCGCCTGCGCGGCGTCCTCGCTCGGCGCATCCCGCCTCTCCCGGAGAACCCGCGCGCCCTGGGCGCCCGGCGCCCCCTGCGCGACGAGCCGCGCCGACAGGGCGACTACGCCGAACCCCGCCGCCAGCCCGATCCGTCCGTGCATCTCGCTCCTGGTTCGCTGTCTGGCGTTCGACACCGAACCGTCGCTGTCGGTTTGAATCCTACTCGTAGCGCAGGGCGTCGACCGGGTCGAGGCGGGCGGCGCGGGCGGCCGGGACGAGGCCGAAGAAGACGCCCGTCACCGCGCTCGCGGCGAGCGCGGCGAGGACCGCGACGAGGGGGATCGAGGCGGAGATGGGCGTCATCGCCCGGATCACGGCGCTCGCGGCCTGCCCGATCCCGAGCCCGACGAGGGCGCCGATCGTCGTCAGGGTCATCGCCTCGACGAGGAACTGCCAGAGAATCGCCCGCGCCGTGGCGCCGAGTGCCTTGCGGAGCCCGATCTCGCGGGTGCGCTCGGTGACGCTGATCATCATGATCGCGACCACGCCGACGCCGCCGACGAGGAGCCCGACACCCGAGAGCGCGATCATCACGAGGAAGAACACGAACACCGTCTGGTTGTACAGCTCGAGGATCTTCTCCTGGCCGTAGAGGAAGAACGTGTTGGCGACCGCCGGCCGGAGCCCCCGGTGGATGCGGAGCGCGGCCGTGACTTCGTCCATCGCGTCCTCCCGCGCGATCCCCGTCCGCGGCTTGACGGTGAGGTCCATCCAGTCGATGTCGATCGCCAGCAGGCGGCGGGCGGTCTCGAACGGCACGATGACCTTGGGCTTGTTCGCCGGATCGAAGAAGTTGCCCCGGGCCGAGTAGAGCCCGATGACCTGGAAGGGATGCCCGTCCAGGGACACCGTCCGGCCGAGCGCGTGGCCATCGGGAAACAGGTCGCTCACCGCGCGGTCGTTGAGGAGCGCCACCGTCGAGCCGTCCTCGTTCTCGCGCGGGGTGAAGGTGCGTCCCGCCGCCACCGAGCCGGGATCGACCTCCAGCCATGCCGGTGTGAACGCCTCGACCTTCGCGGCCTGGAGGACGCGGTCGTTGACCTTGGTCAGGGCCGTCGTGCTCGCGTGGGCGATGACCGCGTGGACCGACGGCAGGGCGCCGATGAGGGCGACCTCCCGCAGCGAGAGCGGCCGGTTGTGGCGCCAGGGACAGCTCCCCTGGTCGCCGCTACAGCCGGTGACCTGCATCGGCCAGCGGGTCACGTAGAACGTCGTCGGCCCGGCGGCGGCCAGGCTCGCCTCCACGCCGGAATCGATGCCGTGGACCGCGGCCGACATCGCCGTGACGACGAAGACGCCGACCGCGATGCCGAGGATCGTGAGGGCGGCGCGGACTCGATTGGCGCCGATCGCATCGAGCGCGATCGCCGCGCCCTCCCGTAAGCCGAGGAGGGCCCGCGCCAGGTCCGGGCCGCGCCTCGCGTCACGCATGCCGCGTCACTCCGCGCGCAGCGCGATGATCGGGTCGAGCCGGGCGGCCCGGCTCGCCGGATAGACGCCGGCGGCGATCCCCACGCCCGCGCCGACGGCGACGCCGGCGATGAGCGACCAGGGCGCGATCGACGCGGGAAGCGGCGACAGGCCGGCCACGGCGCGCGCGAGTCCGACCCCGAGCCCGATGCCCACCGCCGCACCGACGAGGCTGAGGGTCGTCGCCTCGACCAGGAACTGGCGGAGAATGTCACGCCGGCGCGCGCCGAGTGACTTCCGGATCCCGATCTCCCGCGTTCGCTCCGTCACCGAGACGAGCATGATGTTCATGATCACGATCGCGCCGACGACGAGACCGAAGGAGGGGAGCAGCAGCGCCCCCCAGAAGAGGAACTGCTTGATCTCGAGCCAGCTCGCGAGCGCCGACTCCGATGTCTCGAGGACGAAGTCATCGGGCTCGGCGGGGCGGAGCTTGTGCCGGCGCCGCATCAGCTCGCGCACCCGCTCTTCCGCATCCTGGAGCGCCGGGAGCGATGGCGCCTGCACCACGACGCCGTACAGGTTCGCCCGGGCATGAGTGGCGTGCGAGAGCGGCGACTCGAAGGGGCCGATGATCTGCCGGTCGAGCGAGAGGCCGAAGACGGTCCCCTGCTTCTCCAACACGCCCACGACCGCGTACGGAAGCCCGTCGATGCGGACCTCGCGCCCGAGCGGGTCGAGATGGGGGAAGAGCTGAGTCGCCGTCTCGGTACCGACGACGACGACCGGCGTCCCGCGGGCGGCCTCCTCTGGGGTGAAGATCCTGCCGCGCGTCACCCGCAGGTCCTTGATCGCGAAGAAATCGGGCGTCACCGCCTGCACGATCGCCTGGGGTCCGCCGTGCGAGTAGATGGACCACGGCGTATACCACCGGATGTCGTGCAGCGCCCACCGCACCCCCCGAGGCAAAACGGCGCGCACTGCCTGGGCATCCTCGATCGTGATCCGCGGCCGCTGCTGCCAGGCGCGCCAGGTCGCCTCCGACACGTCGCCGAGGTTGATGTCGGGGTAGCGCCGGAGGTTGAAGGTGTTGACGCCGAGGAACTTGCCGGCGAAGTCCTGCTCCACGTAGCGCCCCATGCCGTTCACGATCGACACCACGGCGATGAGGAACATCACGCCGACGGTGACGCCCATCAGCGTGAAGACGCTCCGGAGCTTCTGGGCGCGGAGCTGGGCCAGCGCGAGTCGAACGGCGTCGACGATCTGCACATCGGAGGGGCCGGAGGTCGGAAGACCACTACGGCAAGCGCCCGTCCCGGGTTTCCCCGGGACCCCAGGGTACTTTTCCCGCGGCATATCGAGCTCTGGCGCGAGACGTGCTGAGCGAATGCGTTCACGCCCTCTTCCCCCGGGAGGTGTTCTGTGGCTGCGCTACTCCGCAACCTCCGCGATGGTGCGTCTGCGATCTCGTTGCTCCGTCAGGCTCGGCGCATCGGCCCGGCCCCGGCGCCGGCGACGCTCGTCGACCTGGCCCTCGGCCGCCGGGTGATCCGCCCGCTGCAAAAGCGCGCGGAGTTCCTGGAGCTCGCGACGCTGGTCGGGGAGTGTCGGCCCCGCGCGGTGCTCGAGATCGGGACCTTTCGAGGGGGCACGCTGTTCGCGTTCGCCCGGCTCGCGGCGCCGGACGCCGTGATCATCAGCATCGACCTGCCGATCTCGCTCCTCGGTCACGTCTACCGACTGGCGCAGGCCCCGCTCTTCCATCAGTTCACGCGCGCCGATCAGCGGCTCCATCTTCTCCGCCGCGACTCGCATCACCGCGACACCGTCGCCGCCGTGACCCGGATCCTTCGCGGCCGGCCGCTCGACTTCCTGTTCATCGACGGCGACCACGCGTACGCGAGCGTCAGAGCGGACTTCGAGCTGTACGCCCCGTTGGTGCGCCCCGGTGGCCTGATCGCCTTCCACGACATCGCCAACGAGCCGCCGACCGGAGTGCCCCGCCTCTGGGAGGAGATCAGGCCGCGGTTCCCGCACCGGGAGTTCGTCCACGAGCGCGGGCCGACGGCGATGGGGATCGGCGTCCTCGAAATGATTGCCGCGCCGTCGGCGCCGCGCGCAGAGGACACGGCCGCGCACACCACGACCGCCGGAGCGTAGCCGCCCGTCCGCTCCGTCCCCCCGGCCGGCCGGCGCCCGCTTAGGGCTTCTGGACGGCGCTCGGGAGCGCGAGCCAGGCCGCCTTGGCGGTCGGCGGCAGATCGTTCTGGTGGGCGAGGAAGTTCGCGATCGTCCAGCGCTCGTCGGCCGTGAGCGTGGAGTCGAACGCCGGCATGCCGGTCAGCCGGATGCCGTGGGTGATCTTCCAGTACGTCACGGCCACGGGGTCGTCGGTGACGTCGTCCTTCGCGAACTGCGGCGCGTGCTGATAGAGCCCGCGTGCGACCGCCGAGGGCTTGGCATCGGACGCGCCGTGGCAGATCGCGCAGTAGGTCCCGTAGAGGTGCACCCCGCGCGTCAGTGTCGAGTCGTTGGCCGGCACGGGATCGCGGAGCCCCGATGTCTCCCGTGCCAGCGTCGCGCGGAGCGAGCGCTTGGCGGCCCACGTTTCGAGCCTCCCGGGCGGGGCGTCCGCATTGGCGGGGATCGCCCCGGTGATCACTGCCAAATACGCGATGACGGCGAGCACGAGCAGCGTCGCCACAACGGAGGTCGCAACGGCAACGGGGCGCGAACGGGTCGGCACGACGAAAGCACTCAGGGGCTGAAGGGGGTTGTCTCGTGGATGACGGCATGCCCGCTCGTGTCGCGACCGGGCGCGGTCATCGGGACCGACGGGTCATCGGGATCGGCGGGGCACGTCGTCGGGGCGGAGGGCGATCAGCGCGCGCGAGGGGCCGGCGCTCACCCACTCCAGGAGCACGGCGGACGCGCACTCGAGGGACTCGGCGGAGATCCCCACGTGTCGCTCCGGGTTCCATCCGGCGGCGTTCCACAGCTCGTGCGTGTGCGGGCGGCCGCCACATCGGTGGCACACCTGGTGGACCGTCCGGGTCCAATCCTCGACCGCGGCGCCGCTCGACGCGGCGGTGCGATCGAGCGCGTCGACGGCGGCCGCATCGTAGGCCGTGATCCACGCGACGTAGGTCTGCCGACTCGAGGGGCGCAACACCTCGAGGACGTCGAATACGTCGTACTCGTCCCCCGCGTACTGGCGGGTGCCCTGCGGCTCGCCGTCGTGAAGGACGATGTCCCCCTCCCGGAACCCTGAGCCGGGGAACGGCACGCTGCGGATGACCGCGCGGGCCGGGTCGAGCCGATCGGCCCAGACGACTTCGCCGTCGTCCTCGGGACGGAGCCGGACCGGGACCGGTCCGTAGTCCAGCTCGAGCGGCCCGTCCCCGTCGGGCATCTCGACGCCGAAGCCGCGCCACGCGGCGCGCGCGAGCCGCCAGTCGCCGAGCGCGGTCGCCGCGATCCCGAGATTCCACCAGGCGGCCTCGTTCCGCGGGTCGAGGTCGGTCGCGCGACGGTTGCACGCGGCCGACTCGGCCCAGCACCGCTGCGTCTTGTACATCAACCCGAGGTTGTACCAGGGCGCCCCCCACGCGGGGGCGGCGGCCGCCGCGCGCTGGAACGCCTCCACCGCCTCGTCCCGCCGGTCTTCGTCCAAGAGCTCGCATCCACGCTCGTTCAACTGCTCGGCGGTAGACGGCATCGGGCCCCCCGGGGTAAGCGCGCAGGCGACGGTAACGCACCGGCAGCGTCACGACGCCGCCGCACGCCGGCACAGCACGCGCGCTCTGGCGCGCGCGCTGGCACTCGCTCTGGCACGCGCTCCGAACCTACCCCCCGGTCACGAGAACGTCTACCGGACGTTTCCCTGAACGCCTTCCCGACCGCTCGGCGCCGACATCCACCCGGCGTCAGGGCGCGCGCGCCGCGCTGTCCGCGCGCCGGTTGATGTCGTCCCGGAGCGCCAGCCAGACCTCGGCGCTCCCGCGGTTCATCGCGTCGAGACGGACGAGCACCGCCGTCCGCTCGGCGTCGCTGAGCGATGCCCGCTGGGTCGACTGGTATGCGGCGTAGATCCGCTCGAGCGCGGCATGGCGCAGGCTGTCGACGATGTTCAGCTCCGTCCGACGCCACTCGTCCGCCAGATACCGCTGCACCGGGACCCATGCCTCCCCCCCGTCGGCGCTTGCGGTCCCCCCGCCCCCCCCGCCCCCCCCGCCCCCTCCTCCCCCCTGAGCCGCCCCACCGGTCCGCGGCCCGGCCGGCGACGCAACCGTCGACGCAACCGTCGACGCGCTGCGCGCTGCCGTGGGCGCCGGAGCACGCATCGCCGTGAGCCCGGCGGCGCGCGAGTCGTCCACGGTGGACGAGCCGCCGCCAGCCGGCGGACCACCCGCGCCCTGGTCGTCACCCGTCACGCCAGCCGCTCGACGGAGCGCGGCATATCGGGCACGCTGCGACGACACGAGCCAGGAATTCGCCGCCGGCCGGCTGAGCTTGGTGAACGCGTCATGCCCGAACAGCCACTGCGTGGGCGTGAGGTCGGCGGCGTCCGCCGCCGCCCCTCCTCGCGGGGCGCAGGCGCCGGTGGGAACGCCACCCGTCCGAGCTGCCGACGTGCACCCGGACGCGTCGCCGGCGGCGGCAACGGATTGGGCCGACGATGGGCCGGGCATCACGGTGATGGCGGCGACTGCGACTGCGGCGACTGCGGCAACGCATCCAGCACGCGGGATCTTCACGGATCGGCTCGAGGCGAAGGACCCCCAGCGTCCGATGGGAGAACTGTGCCACGACCCGGTCGGCGCATACGCTCATCCGCCCCCACCCCGTCGTCAACGGGCTGATGCTCGGGCTCACCGTGTACGCCGGGTCACCAGCCCGGATCGGCGACCGTGCCGCATCACCCTCTGTGCGCTGCATCACTCATGGCAGACATCTGCATGCGGCGCGGGATGCGACCCACGGTTCATTCCCGTTTATTCCCGTTCATTCCCGTCACGGGCCGTCGCGGCGGCGGCGGGAACCGTTATATTGGCGCCTATCGTATGCCCTGGCTCGAGAGGACGACGGTGCCCGACGACCACTCCGATGGGGCGAGACGAGCGTGTCCGCGGCCCACGGCGTGAGCGCCGCCGCACTGCCGGACGGAGCCCCGATGCGTGCGGCCCTCCAACACGCCGTGAGCGCGCGCGACTACGACACACCGGCGCTTCGCGAGGCGGTAGTGGGCTTCGGCGCCGAGGCTCGGGTGCGGGGTGTGCCGCCCGAGCGCGTGCTCATCGCCCTCAAGGACACACTCAACGCCCGTGACGTCGGGGAGATCAGCGACTGGTGGCGCGCCGTGCTCACCGATCGCTTCGTGCGGTGGGGCGTCGAGGGATACTACCGGATCGACCTGCGACCGGACTCGGCGCGCGACGCCTAGCGCGTCAGGCGCTCGGAGCCGGATCCGGATCCGGACATCAGACCCGGATCGCGACCGCGTCCGACTCGGGCGCGGGCGATGCTCGAGCGGCCTCCCCGAACCGTTCGCCGCGGCGCTCGGGGCCGGCAGTCACGGCCAGGATTCCGGCCAGGAGCACCAGCGCGGCGAAGATGCCCATTGCCTCCCCGTAAGGCATGTGCGCGGCCATCTGCTCCTCGATGTAGGGCGTTCGGGAGGCGACGAGCACGCCGAGCTGGTAGGCCAGCCCGGGAAAGAACCCGCGCAGCTGATCGGGGGATAGCTCGTTGAGGTGGGCCGGGATGATGCCCCACGCGCCCTGCACCATGAACTGCATCAGGAAGCCGCCGGCCAGAATCAGCGGGAACTGCGGAGCCAGGACCCAGAGCGGGATCAACAGCCCGCCGAGCGCCAGCGCCGTGACCATCGCGCGACGCCGGCCGATGCGGTCGGAGAGGGCACCGAAGAACAGCCCGCCCGCGATCGCGCCCACCATCGTGATGGCCGTCACACCCGATGTGAGACCGGTCGTGAAGCCCCGCTGGTGCTGGAGGTATCGCGGATACAGGTCCTGCGATCCGTGGGAGATCGCGTTCATGACCGCCAGGAGCAACACGAGATACCCGAAGCGTCGCCAGTTGTGCACGATGGCGCGCCCGTAGGTCCGCCAGTCCGTGCGCGACCGATGCCAGGCCTCGGGCTCCTCGACTCGCGCCCGGATGAACAGCGTGAGAAGCGCGGGCAACCCGCCGACGAAGAACAGGGCCCGCCAGCCCCAGTGCGGGAACACGAGCGCATAGGCGCCGGCGGCGAGCAGGAACCCGAGCGCATATCCCTCCTGGAGGAACCCCGACAGCAGCCCGCGCAACCGGGGCGGCACCGACTCCATCGTCAGCGATGCGCCGACACCCCATTCGCCGCCCATGCCGATGCCGTAGAGGAGGCGCAGCAGCAGAAACACCCTGTAATTCGGCGCGAGCCCGGACAACACCTCGATCACCGAGTAGTACAGGATGTTGACGATCAGCGGCACGCGCCGGCCGAAGCGATCGGCGAGAAGCCCGAAGATGATCGCACCGACCCATCGGGTCGCGAGACTCGCCGAGATCGTGACCACGACCGCCGAGACCGATGTGCCGAAGTCGTGGGCAATCGGAGCGAGGACGAACGTGACGACGAAGAAGTCGAACGCATCGAGCGTCCACCCGAGGAATCCCGCGAGGACGGCGTTGCGTCCCGCCGACTGCGCCGGCCGGCCCGGCCGCACCGGGCGAGATGGAAGGGTCACGAGGGAGAGTCGTCCGGCCTGGAACGGGAGCGGAAGCCGGGTCTCGATGCAGCCCGGCGCGGGGTGGTGTAAGTAGCGGAGACGTCGCGCCGAACGGTAGGGCGCTCAGGCCTCGGTCAGGGCCAGGTCAGCGCCGGGGCTCGAAGCGGAGTGTGCCGGCGCTGTCGCGTCGCACGGTGCCGGCGTAGAGGCCGAGGAACGTTCGGTTCCACCAGCGCCCGGTGCGCCGCCGTGTCGCGGCGTCGGTGAACCAGTAGCGCCAGACGACGGTGCGCACCGCCCTGGGCGGCGCGGCGGCGAACGGATCGCCGGCGAACAGCTCGAGCACGCTCGGGCTGCCGGTGAGCAGGCGGGCCTGCGCGGCGACGACCCACGGGTTGTCGGTCCAGGGGGCGAGCGAGGCGAACCAGAGATTCCAGTCGAACCGCGGCTGATACGGGGCGTAGATGCCGGGCGGCGTCGCCGGGTCCTGCGGCTTGTACCGGAACGGATACGCGATCCATGTCGTGTCGTCGCGCGTCCCCTGGAACTCGATCTCGTAGCGCGCCCGCGTCATGACGGCGAACAGCCCGTATGCATTGGCCACCCGGAAGGGCGCCGCCCACCGGGCTGGAGCGAGCAACGGCCCGGGGACGGCGGTCGGCAGAAAGGACACGGCGCCCACGTACACCGTCCCGACGAATGTCAGCGCCGCGACCGCATCGACCGGCCGCACCCGCCAGGCGCTCGCCGACGGCGGCAGGCTCGCGACACCGCCCGAGGGCGTCGCCCGGCGGAGCGCCCTCCACCGCTCCAGATCGCGGTCGCCGACGAGAAAAACGCCGAGCGCGAGAACGAGGTAATTCAGGAACGCGTAGTTGGCGGTGCCGATGATGCCGAGCTGGAAGACCGTCACGATGATCGCGATCGCCACGCGCACGGGCCGCGCTCGACCCCACAGGAAGACCGCCCACGGGGCGACGAGCTCCATGACGAGGGTCAGGAGCGTGGTGGCGGCGTGGAAGAGGTGGGGGAGCTGCTGCACGTACCACCCGATCCAGGTCGGGAGCGGGTTGTTCTCGTAGTAGTGGTCCATGGCCGTGAGCGTCCGCCATTGCGGGTCGCCGCTCAGGAGCTTGACCAGCCCCGACTCGAAGTAGATCGCGAACCACTCCCAGCGCAGGAGCCAGATGCCGGCCCGTGGCGGCGGCGACTTCACGCCCAATCCCGGGAAGACGCCGCGCGGCGCGAGCAGGACGCCGGCCACACCGGCCTGGAGGAGCATGCCGTCGGACTGGTAGGCGGAGAAGTCCTGCAACGTCGCGACGCACGAGAGGAATGCGAGCGTCGCGAGGGCGGCCGCGAGCCGCGGCCAGACGTTGAGCGTGAGGAGCACCGCGGCCGCGAGTCCGGCCGCGACCAGCGCCGTCAGGGCGGCGGGACCCGTCCCCGCCCAGAGCACCGTCGGCGCCTCCCAGAGGTGCCGGAGCGCCGGCAGCGAGGAGGGCGACGGGAGCGCAGGGAGGTCGGGGGAGGCGCCGGCCACCGCGCGAAGATAAGATCCGGCGGGCTCGATGCCCTCCGGCCCCACGAGGCCGCGCATCTGGAAGAGCAGGGAGAAGAACGCCGACGCGAAGATGAGCCCGAGCGCGCGGAGAAACAGCCACCGGGGCCAGAGCATGTCCGTCGACGGCGCGAGCAGCCACCCCCGGCCGGGAGCGCGGCGGGCGGTCGTGGTCGGGTCGGGACCCAACGGCCTCGCGGCGGCCATCGTGCTGGCGGCCGCGGGCTGGTCGGTCACCGTCCGCGAGGCGGCCGGCTCCCCGGGCGGCGGAGTGCGATCGGAGGCGCTCACGCTGCCGGGATTCTTGCACGACGTGGGCTCGGCGGTCCACCCCCTGGCGGTCGCATCACCGTTTTTCCGGGGCCTGCCGCTCGAGGTCCACGGGCTCGAGTGGGTCCACCCGGCGGTGCCCCTGGCGCACCCGCTGGACGATGGACCGCCGGTCCTCCTGCATCGCTCGATCGCGGAAACCGCCGACGCGGTCGACCGACGCGATGCCGCCGCGTACCGGCGCCTCATGACGCCGCTGGTCGAGCGATGGGCGGCGTTCTGCGAGGATGCGCTCGGCCCGATGCCGCCGATGCGGCTCCCGAGACATCCCGTGCTGATGGCCCGCTTCGCGCGACTCGGGCTCCGTCCGGCCGCCACGGTGGCGCGGCGCGTCTTTGCCGGGCCGCGGGCGCGCGCGCTCTTCAGTGGGCTCGCGGCCCACAGTGTTCTCCCGCTCACGACCGCGCCGTCGGCCGCGTTTGGGCTCATCCTCGGCGCGGCAGGGCACGCGGTCGGCTGGCCGAGCCCGCGCGGCGGGAGTCGGGCCCTCACGCGCGCGCTGGTCGCACACCTCGAGTCGCTCGGCGGCCGGATCGAGCTGAACGCGCCCGTCCGGTCGCTCGAGGAGTCGCGTGGCGCCGACGCCGTGCTCCTGGACGTGGGACCACGCCAGGCGCTGGCGATCGCCGGCGATGCGCTCCCGATGCGCGCGCGCCGCGACCTGCGGCGTTTCCGCTATGGCCCCGGGGCGTTCAAGGTCGACTGGGCCCTTTCGGCGCCGATCCCGTGGCGCGACGCCGGCTGCGCGCTGGCCGGGACCGTGCATCTCGTGGGCACCCTGGAGGAGACGGTGGCGTCGGAGCGCGCCCCGTGGCGCGCCGCCCACGCCGATCGGCCGTTCGTCCTCCTGGCCCAACCGTCCCTCTTCGACCCGTCGCGCGCGCCGCCCGGACAGCACACGGCGTGGGCGTACTGTCATGTCCCCAACGGCTCCGACAAGGACATGGTGCGACAGATCGAACGGCAGATCGAGCGCTTCGCGCCGGGCTTCCGGGATGTCGTCCTCGCGCGGTCGGTGATGCCGCCCTCGGCGCTCGAGGCGTTCGACGCCAATCTCGTCGGCGGTGACATCGCGGGCGGCGCGAACACCCTCCGCCAGCTCATCTTCCGCCCCGCCCTACGCCGAATACCGTACGCGCTGGGCGCGCCGGGACTCTATCTCTGCTCGGCGTCGACACCGCCCGGCGGCGGAGTCCACGGCATGTGCGGGTATCACGCCGCGCGCGCTGCGCGCGCCCGATCGGGCGCATGACCGCGCCAGCCGGACTCGGCCGTATGGCGGCATGCCGCGACCGTTCTGGCCCGATGACTGCGTTTCGGGAAGGGGGAGCGAACACCCTTTCACGAGGACGTCATGCAACGAGGACGAAGTAGCCCGCAGCGCGCGATGCAACTGCTTGCGGTCGCGTCCATGGTCGGCGCCGCGGCGTGTGCATCGCATCGGCCGTACGACCGCAACACGAGTCAGAGCCGCTACGAGCCGCGACGGGACGCGAACGGGGATGTCGTCAACGAGCGGCACGACGATGCCGGCCGCTATGCGCATCGTGCGCCGCCGCCGGATCGCGCCGAGCCGCAGCCGGCGCAGCCTGGCCCGCAGTACGTCTGGGTGCCCGGCCACTACAGCTGGGATGGCAGCGACTACCAGTGGCACAGCGGGGATTGGGAGATGCCGCCGAACGGCTATCACTCCTGGCGCCCCGGCCACTGGGACCAGACGGGCCCGAACAACTGGGTGTACACCGAAGGGCAGTGGCAGTGATGTCGCGGCGGGGCGCCGACTCGGCGCCCCACGCCTGACCCCTCCATCGCCGCCCCGGTCAGCCGACGCCCGTCGCACGGCCGGCACCCGCCAGAGTGCGGCGAATGGGCCGCGGGACTGTTGCGCGCCCGCAGCGTCGACAGTGTGAGAGTCGCTCGGATCGCGGGCGTGCCAAGCCGGCTCGGCGGTACGATTCTTCCGGGCCGGGGTGCCGTTCCCTCAGTGGAGCGACGGTGGTGCGGGCACCAGTCCGGAGCCACACCGGGGTCGCCTTCGGGATGGCGGTGGGGCCTGGCGAAGGTCCCATGGCGCTCGACGCCCTCGAGAGTCTCGCGACGTACTATCCCGACGCGAGTCGGTGGGTCCTCGACGACTGCACGTCGGACGGGACCTACGACGCGCTGCGGGAGTGGATCTCGCGACATGGCGGGCACCTCCTGCGCAACGCGCGCCCGGGCGGCTACCGCGGGATCGCACGATCGTACTTCGCCCTGCTGCGCGAGATCGCGCGGGCCGAGCCACGGGTCGAGATGGTGATCAAGATCGACCCCGATACGTGCCTCCTCGGGGGCGATCTCCTGGGGCGGTTCCGAGCGCGGTTCGCGGCCCAGGGGCCCGGAATGGTCGGCGCCTATCGGGTGGGGGCCGGCGGACGCCCCCGCGTGTTCGGCCACATCCGGCGCAACATGCTGCTCGACCTCCTGCTCCCCATCGGACCGCACAAGACGTGGCGCGCGCTCCGCGTGGGGTTCCCGTACTGGGCGCGCTACCTTCGCGCCGCGCGGCGCAGCCGCTACGTGTTCGGCGAGCATGTCCTTGGCGCGCTCGCCGCCATCCACGGCGACACGCTCCAGGCGCTCGTCCGATCGGGGTTCCTCACCGTGCCACCCCGGTTCCGGGCGCTCACGGTACAGATGGACGTGCTCCTCGGGATCGGCGTGCGCGCGGTCGGGCACACGCTCATCGATCTCGACGAGGCCAGCCGGCCGGCGAGCGTGTGGCTCCAGTTCCTCCCGCCAGTGCCACTCACGGCGACGACCATCCTCGAGCGCGGCTACATGGCGGTCCACCCGGTCAAGGCGACGCCGGAGGGGACGATCATGCGGGAGGTCTTCCGACGTCGGAGACGTCTGGAGTCGGGCCCCGAGCCGGTCGCCGCATCCGCCGGGGTCGCTGCCGGGGTGCCCGAGCCGCCGCCCGAGATTGCGGCGAGCGTCAGCTCCCTGCGACGCGATGGTATCCGAACCCCTGCGTGACGAGTGATGGCACGGGGCAGGCGCCGATGAGCGCCGGGTCGAAGCGGAACTGCGGGAGCGTCTGAATCAACCGCGTCAGGAAGGTGTGATGATCCGGCCCGGCCGCCGCACCCGGGTCGGCGCGGCCGCGGACGGTCGTCGGAATCACCTGGCCGTGCTCATTGACCACCAGCTCGAGCGTCGCGCTGTCCTCGGCGCTGCCGACGGCAGGACCGGCCGGAGCCGGTGGACGAATGTCCGGCTGCGGACCTGGCGCGATGGCGGCGGGTCGCCGCAGCGGCCAGATCGGCACATCGATGCTCGCGAGTGGGACCGCGCGATCCCCGGGCAGCGGCTCGGTCGTGGTGATCGCCAGGTCGAACCGGACCGGCGGCACGCCGTGCCCACCGCCCGGAAAGGGTGGGAAGGCGTGCGCATCCGCCGCGCGCTGGACCGCCGCCAGCACGCTCGTGTCGGCGGCGCCGGAGAGCGACGTCACGGCCACGCGCAGTCCCGCCATGCGGCCCGTGGAGTCGAGCGTGAAGACGGCCACGCCACTGAGCGCGGGAGCGACGTCCGCTCCCCGCCGGTGCGCGCGCGGGTCGCTCCCGGTCGCCATCGTGTCCGGCGACGGGAAGGGATACCCGAGCACGTGTAGCGTCAGATCGCTCGGGAGCGCGAAGTACCGGCGGACGGCGGCGAGAATGCTGTCCCGATAGCGATCCAGGGCGGCGGCCGGCGCGCCGACGAGCTCCGGTGACGCGCCGTCCTGGAGCAGCCCGTACACGACGAGCGTGGTGCTGTCGTCCGCCGGCCGCGGCTCACACGCCGAGTCGCCGGGGAAGGCCACGCTCGCCCGCACGGCCGCTCTGGCCTCGGGCGCATCACGCGGCGGGCCATCGGTCGCGAGCCCCAGCCGGGTTCGGGTCCAGATCGCGATCACATCGCACGTCTGTGACATGATCGCGGACGGGCCCACCGTCGGCCCGCGCGCCGTCGTCGGTCCCGCGAGGTACTCGTTCTCCTTGGGGAGGCTGTCACCGGCGGGCGCCGCCGCATGCCACCCGGCCGGGAGCTCGGAAGCGCGGTAGAACTCGATCGCGCCGACGTTCTGGACGGGAACCAGCTCGTCGAGGTCGTGCGCCGTCAGCGCGAGCTGCATCATACCGTCGACCATGAAACCGACGCACTCGTTCTTGCCGCGGAGCCCCGAGACCCGCACGGCCGGATCGGGATACGTGTAGCTGAAGAGGTGGAGGCCCCGCAGGGTCTCCAGCAGTTGGGTGACCCGCTTCGCCTGGCGCCGGACGATCTGGTCGTAGGTGACGAACTGCCCGATCCCCTCTCGCATGCGTCGATCCAATCCGACCTCGCGATAGGCGGCGCGCTCGCGCGCCGTGGTCGTCACCGGGGCGAGCACGTGGGTGGCCGAGCGGAGCGCGATCTCGATCGGCACGAAGCGGGAGCGCGAGACCGTGACCGCGCGGCGCTCCGGGCGAAAGCCGAAGCGCCGGACGAGGAGCATCCCCGGGCCGGGCGGCGGGTCCCGGAGCACGAAGGTGCCGGAGTCCGTCGTCGTGACCGAGTCGGCCGTGCCCAGGAGTTCCACCGTGACGCCCGGGAGCGGAGCGCCGTCCGGTCCGACCACGCGGCCGGCGAGGTGCGGTCCGACGGCGGCGACGTCCGCCGACCCCGGAAGTGCGGTGATGGCCGGCGGCGCCGGGCGCTGAGCCCCACCGGGCTGGTCCCCGGGCGCGCCGCGCTCGAAGGTGTGGCCGAGTAACCGGTCGGTCTCGATCGCCGTCTCGGTGACTCCCGAGGCCTTGGCCGGGCCGATCGTGAGTTGTCCGCCCCGCGAGTCCACCGACGCCGAGGTGACGTGCGCCATCGGCCGCGGCTGGACCGCCGTGACCGAATCGAACACCGGCACGAGCGGCGCCAGCTCGCGGAACGTCGTAGTGACCGTCAGGCTGACGACGGGCGGCTGGACTCGCTCCGGCCGTGTGAGGCGGAAGATGGCCCGCCGCACGATGTATCGATGCGCGTCGAGGTAGATGGAGCCCTCGACATCCGGCTGGTGGATCGCGCTCGCGGGGAGGAAGTCGATCCGGATGACCTCGGACGTGTCACCCGGGAGATGCTCTATCCCGGCGTCGGTGAAGCAGTGCGCGGCCAGGAACGCCGGGTCGGCAAAGTCTCGAAACGTCGGGAGGTACATGTACCGCGTCGGCGTGCCGGCGGCGTCCACGTCCTCGTAGACGATGCCACCGACATGATACGGACGGCGGGACCGGCTCTCGTACTCGACGGTGTCCACCCGCTCGGCGACGTCGGGGCCCGGCTCGCGGTGCAGCACGCGCCGCTCCTCGCGGCTGAAGCGGAAGGGATACTGGTCCAGCAGAAGCACCAGCCGGTCGACATTCTCGCGCAACTGCGCGAACACCGCCGCCAGGCGCGGGTCGATGTCCGCCGAGGGGACGCCGGTCGCGGTGCACCGGTCGGACCGATGCCCGACGACCGCGATCCGGCCGAGCGGGATGGCGACCCGCCGGAGCCGAAACTCGACCGTGGTGATCGCCGGCGCCGGGTCGATCAGGATCGTGGTGTCGACCGGCGCGAAGCCGATCTGGCGTGCCCGGACCCGGTGCGGCCCGGGCGTGAGCCGGGTGAGACGGAAGCCGCCGGCCGCGTCGGCGAACGCGGCGCGGCCGGACTCCGTGAGAACCACTGTCCCGTAGGGCACCGGACGGTCGCCGTCCCGGTCCCTCAGCGTCCCGGTGAGCACACCGGAGGAATCGCCGCTGACGGCCGGCGCGACCTCCCCCTGTCCCGCCGCCGTCGTGGCGCTCCCTGCGTTCGTCCCGGCGACGACGAGCGCGAGGACGATCATCCTGAGTGCGAGCGACATGGCGGAGTCCGATCCCCGGGAGTACTAGTGAATCATGCGGCTGGTCGCTGTCCCGCGCCATGCGTCAGACGCGACCCGCGGCGTCCGCCCCAGCACCAGGTCGGCGTGCGCGACCCTGATCGCGTTCTGGAGCGTCGTGCCCGCCGGACCTGCCCCGCGAGTGTGGCCGAGGCCGCCGCTCCGGCCGGACCGGGTCGCACACACGACCCCGCGGATCGTGGAGCGACTCCTCCCCTTCGGGCCGCGGCGGCGCGAGCTGACGCTCGAGTATATCCGAGTGCACTACGATCCGTCGGCCACGTCGATCCGGATCATCCCGCGGATGATCGTGATTCACGCGACGGAGACGCCGACGCTCGACTCCGCGCTCCGGCTCTTCGTGCCGGACTCGCTCCCATCGTCGCGGTCCGACATCGCGGTCGGCGGCGCCCTCAACGTCTCCTCGCACTACCTCGTGGACCGTGACGGCACGATCTATCGGCTGGTGCCGGACACCCTCATGGCCCGGCATGTGATCGGCCTCAACCTGGTGGCGATCGGGATCGAGAACGTCGGCGGCGGGCGCTCGGGCGCGCTGACCCATGCCCAGCTCCTCGCCGACCGCTGGCTGGTTCGTGACCTCGTGCGTGCACACCCCGGGATCCGCTATCTCATCGGCCACTGTGAGTACGGCCGCTTTCGCCGCACCGGCCTCTGGGCGGAGCGCGACTCGACCTACCTGACCCCCAAGACGGACCCCGGGTCGCGCTTCATGGAGGCCCTGCGCCGCGCGCTCGGGCCCGATAGCCTGCGCGCGGCCGCGGCGGCCGCCACCCGATGAGCGGGGTCACTCACGCCGCGTGGGGGGCGCCGACATCGCGGCCGATCGTGCGGCCGCGATCCATGTTGACGTAGAGCGCCAGGAGTACGGCGGTCAGCGCCGACACGGCCAACTTCTGTCCGAGCGTCCACCACGGGATCGGGGAGACGAGGCCCTCCAGCGCGCCGGCGACGAGGAGCAGGAGGGCCGTGCCGGCCAGCAGGGTGATCGCGCGCCGGCCTCGCGCGATGAGCGCCTCGCGCCGGGTGGTGGCGCCGGGAAGGACGATCGCCGAGGCCAACAGCAGCCCACCGGCGCCGGCGATCGTGATCGCGCTCATCTCGAGCACGCCGTGGGGCGCCACGAACGCCAGGATGAGGGACAGGATCCCCTTGCTCCGGTACAGCCCGAGGACGGCCCCGAACTCGATCCCGTTGAAGACGAGCGCCGCCATCGTCCCGAGTCCGACCAGCAGGCCGCCGGCGAAGGCGATGATCGAGACCTGGATGTTGTTGCGCGCGACGAAGCTCGCGACGAGCGGGCGGCGCTCCTTGAAATCGGGAATGTATCCCTCACCCCGCCGTGCCCACTCCACCCCCTGCTCGGCGCGGTCGACCATGGCCGTCCCGACGAGCTGCGGCGCGAGCGCGGGGTGCGTGACCACGGCCACGTAGCCGATCGCCGCGGGCCCGAAGAGCAACGACGCGGCGAGCGCGATCGGGAGCGCCGACCGGCGGATCTCGCGCGGGACCTCGATGGTCATGTACTCCCAGACCGTGTGCCATCCCACGCGGCGGTCGCGGTAGAGCAGATTGTGCCCCGCCGCCACCAGTCTGCTCAGCGTGAAGAGCGCATCCACCTGGCGTCCGCGGGCGGCCGTCTGGAGCCGCGCCAGGTCACCCGCGAGCTCGCGGTAGCGCGAGACGAAGTCGCTCACCTCGCGCTCGCCCAGCCCCGCGAGTCCGCGGCGCTGCGCCTGGGCGAGGAGGGCGGCGAACTCCCGCCAGCGCGGCGCGCCACGCGCCACGATCGCGTGCTGCTCGCGGGCCGCGCCGGTGTCGCTCCGTCCGGCCACCCCGCGGGCCCGGGCGGCCTGCTCCTGGGCGTGCAGTTGGACGAGCACCGCCGCATCGCTGCCCGTGAGTGCCGGCACCCGCTCCCGGAACCGCGCGGCGAGTTGGGCCGCGAATGCGGCGCGCCGATCGGATGCGAGCGCCGAGCGCCGGGCGATGAATCGATCGAGAAGGTGGAACTCATCGTCGGTGAGGGCGGTCGCCGGCGGTGGCCCGGCCGGCCCGGCGAGCGGCTGCCCGGCAGTCGGCGGGGCGGCCGCCGAGCCGGTGACCAGGCCGGACGCCGCGCCGGTCACCGCGCCGGGTGGCGCGTCCACGGCGACCGCCACGGCACGCTCACTCACGACCATCGTGCCGGCGGCGATATCGCCGACCCGCTTGCCTGCACGGGAGAGCACGATGCTCAGGATACCGACCCCGTAGGTCGGGAGCGGCTGGAGGTCGATCACCCGAAGGAGATTGCGGACCGCCGACGCCGCGAACGTGATCGAGTAGCCACCGTCGCGGACGACACGGAGCCCGAGCCGTCGCTTCCCTGGCGTCTGGCCATCCCAGAGCGCCTCCCACAGGACGTAGTAGCCCCAGAGCACCACGAACTGGAGGAGGATGAGCCCGGCCACGATCCAGGCCGACGTCCAGGTCCGTCGCGCGAGAAAGGGCCGGGCGGCCAACCCGATGCCGATCGCGCCGAGGGCGCAGATCGCGTAGTCGATCAGCGCCGCGGCGACCCGCGTCCCGATGCCGGCGATCGTGTACGAGACCACCACCTGCTCGGGGGTCTCGACATCAACCTCTTGCTCGAGTGCCGAGCCGGCGGCCACCTATCCCGCCGTGCCGCGCAGGATCCCGTTGCGCACGCGGATCGCCTTGGGTGAGGCCGCCGGGTCGGCGACGACGCGCGTCTCGACACGCACCCGGAATTGCAGAGGGCCTCGGAGGGTGAGCCGCTGCCCGCCCCGCATGACGATGAACGGGATCATCGCCGGCTGGGCAGTCCCGGCCGCCCCGTACCGGGCGCGGAACTGGGTGCCGAAGTCGGCCGCGAGCACCGGGAGGTCGCCGACCGAGACCAGCACGTCCCCGCTCTGCACGCCCGCGGACTCCGCCGAGGAGCCGGGCTCGACGCGCACCACACGCACGTGGCCCGAGTCCAGCTCGGTCGCGATGCCCAGTCGTGGTGCGCGCACGCTGTCGGTCGCGAGGCGGAGCCCGGCGAGCGGAAGGATCGAGTCGTACGGGTAGCGCTCGCGTCCATCGATGTAGCGGTGGATGAAGTCCCCGAACGAGCGCCCGCCGGCCGCGCGACCGACCGCGCCCCACCAATCGACGCCGGTAAATCCGCGCTGCCGCTTGTAGGTCCCGTCGTACACCGCGCGCATGACGCTGTCGAGCGATTGGCGGTTGTCGCTGGCGTCGCGGATGATGATGTCGAGCAGCAGGCCGGCCAGTGAGCCCTTCGGGTAGTAGAGGTACCCGGTGCCGTCCGTCGGGTGGACCCAGGTCGACAGGGATGCGTCCGTGAGTGCCACGGGCGGGGCCGCGTCCACCTCGCCGATCTTATCGGCGACGTGCTGATAGAACCCGGTGTCGGCAATCACGCCCCCCCGCACTTCGGCGAGGTCCGCGTAGTAGTCCGTGATCCCTTCGCTCACCCACAGCCATGGCGTCGGCTGCGGCACGTCGTAGCGGTACGGCACCATCTCGGCCGGGCGCATGCGCTTGACGTTCCACGAGTGGAAGATCTCGTGCGCGTAGAGGCCCGGCATGAACGGGTAGTCGAGCACGGGAACGCCGACGACGTCGACGTGCGAGTCCTGGTGCTCGAGTCCGCTCGCGGAGCCTCCGAGCGAGGAGTCGGTGACCTGCATGACGGTGTACGTCGTCCACGGGATCTCGCCGAAGACCGCCGCCTCGGGCGGGATGACCTGGGCGAGCCATCGCAGCACGGTCGCCCGCCGCTCGCCGGCGACGATGCCGGCCGGATAGCTCGCGTAGCGGACCCAGTGCGTCGCGACCTGCTCGCTGTCGAGATCGAATCGGCCGACGAAGAAGGGCATGTCGACCAGGTCGTGGTACGTCGGCGCCATGTAGCCATCCGGTGCGGGGCCCGGCGTCATTCCGGTCGCGACCCGCCAGCCCGGGGTCGTATGGATCGTGACCGTCGCCGGGAAGTTGAGCCCCCGCCCTTCCGGGTACAGGAAGAGATTCGTGCCGTTGAACAGCGCGAAGTCCGGTCTCGTCCACGCCATCGCGTTGTCCAGCGTGTCGGCCTCGTACGTGAAGGTGACACGGATCGATCTGGCCCCCGCGGGCTCGATCCGCCAGGTCTCGTAGTCCATCTTGTCCCACGTCAGCGGGCGACCGTCCGCGGCCGTCGGCGCGAACGCCGACACCCATCGGGAGAACCAGACCATCTCGTAGGCGCCCGGCGTCCACGCGGGAAGCGACAGGACGACCGGTCCGGGCCCGGCGACCGTCAGGGTCACCGCCACGGGGATGTGGCGTGACGCGACCGCCGCCGAGTCGACGGTCACCTCGTAGCGTAGGTCGGTGACGGGTGCGGAGATCGCGGCGGCGATCTGCGCGCCGGCCCGGGGTGCGCCCAACGGGGTCAGGACCAGCGCGACAAGCATCGCGCGGAGCGGCGCCGCTCCATGCCGGTCGGCCGGGTGCGTTGCGCCGCGGGAGTGAGCTTCAGGGCGAGGGTCCGGCATCGGGCTCAGGACTGCGAGGGAGGGGATGTGCAAGAACCCGGCGGGACGACGTCTCCCAGGTGTCTTCCACAGGCGAGCGCGAATGTCTGCACGAATTTATGGAACCGCGCAGCGCGCGGCGGTAGGGATGGTGGTGGTCACGGCAGCGGTGATCCTGCTCCTCGTCCTCTTCGGACGCCAGCCTCTCATGCTGCACGGACTGCGCTCGCCGACGTCACTCGTCACGCGATATCGACGCGTCGATCCTGGCGTTCGGCACATGGGCTTGGACACGGGCGAGGGACGCGACGTGCCCGCGCTCGCGCCGACGAACCGCCGGGGCGCGCCGCCGCTGGCGCCCGCCCCGATGCTTCAGGCCAAAGCGGCGGTCACCTCGGCGATCACCGGCGCGTTCGCCGACGAGGTGGCGGCACGGGCCGGCGGTGCGTCCACCGACGTGCCCGCCGACGAGTCCCTGGGAGGGAGCGTCAACGCGATGATCGTCCGGACGGGCACGGCGGCGATCCGGGTGCCGTCGCTCGACAGCGCGACCGGTCGGGTCCGGGCGCTCGCCGCCGCGGTGGGCGGGTATGTGGCGAACAGCGTCATTCAGGGGGGGCATGACCAGGCGCGCACCGCATCGCTCGAGGTCAAGGCGCCGTCGCCCAGCTTCGACCGGCTGCTCGCCGGTCTGCCCGCCCTGGGCGCGGTGGAGTCGGTGAACGTCGAGGCGGAGGACGTCGGCGAGGAGTACGTCGACATCGGTGCCCGCATCGACAACGACCGCCGGTTGCAGGATCGGCTGCTGCGCATTCTCGACACGCGCGCGGGGAAGCTCAGGGACGTGCTCGATGTCGAGCGCGAGCTGGCCCGGGTCCGGGAGGAGATGGAGCGGTACGAGGGGCGCCTGCGCTACCTGCGCGCGCACGCCGCGATGAGCACGCTCACGATCACCGTGTACGAGCCGGTGCCAATCATCAACCGGCCCGGCGCCAACCCGATCGTCGCCGCGCTTCGCGATGCCTGGGCGAACTTCGTCGGCCTCATGGCGGCCGCGATCGCCGCCTCGGGGCTCATCGTGCCGATCGCGGCCGTCGGTCTCGCCCTGTGGTGGGGCGTGCGGCGCCGTCACCGGCCGCTCGCCGAGCCCCGGTAAGTGCGCGTCCCAGGGGAGGGCGACCGGGCGAGGGGTCGCCCCTCAGGGATGGGCGACGGTGTCGATGGCGGTGCCGTACTTCGTGTTGACCGCCGCGATCATCGCGTTGACGATGAGCTGCTGTGCGAGGGCCGACGGGTGGAAACCGTCGAGCGTGAAGACAGGGCCGAAGGGTGCCGTCGCGCTCGTGAAGTCCGGGCGGGCGGCGATCAGCCCTCTCGCCCTGAGCTGTGCCAGCAGCGGATTGACGTCGATGAACGCGAAGCCCGCCGACGTGGCGGCCGTGCTGATGTGCTGGTTGTACGCCGCCACCGTCTGGCTGACGATCGCCTGCTTGACGGTGTCGAGCGTGAAGGGCGCCTGCGTGGCGCAGTCCACGCTCGTCGGATGCCCAGGGGTCGTGCTCTGGAGGGCGGCGATGATCTCGAGCGACACGAGTGCATGCGCGCCGTTGCAATCGCCGGAGACGGGCACGTCGGTCGCCGGGTTGCCGGTGACCGCGGCGTTGAACTCGGCCTTGAAGGTCGGATCCGCGATCAGGCTGTCGACCGGGAAGAGTGCCGGTACCTGGGTGACGTTCACGACTCCGAACAGGATCCCGGTGAGGCCTTTGCGCGCCGACGTCAACTGCGCCATCATCGCGTCGTACCTCAGGCCGAACGAGTCCACCGGCGTCGGCGTGCCGAAGGCGAAGCCCGAGAGCGCGGGACCGAGGACGTCGTTGTTCCCGATCCAGATGCTCACGAACGTCGGCTGCGCATCGAGGGCGCGCTGGACCTGCGTCTTCCCGCCGAGGATGAGCGTGGTCAGCGGGTTGCCATTCGGGCTCAGGGGCGACGTCGGGTCGATGACGGCGGCGCCCGGGACGGCGACGTTGTTGAGGGCCATCGTGACGCTCGACGGGTCACGCAGCGCGCAGGTACTGGGCGTGCCCCCGCCGAGACGCGCGCCCGTCTGGAAGTTCACGATCGGCGGCGGGCAGCCCGGCGGCCGGAACCCCGGGAAGGCGTAGCGGGTCCCGACCTGATGGGCGAACAGTGCCGCGTAGCTCTCGGCCTGAGTGGTGTCGAGGATCCCGCCCGACTGAAAGCCGGCCGTAATGCTGTTGCCGAGGGCGACGTAGCTGGCGAACAGGGTGTCCTTCCCGGTGAGTCGCGGGCCGTTCACGAGCTCCTTCTGCTCGCATGCGGACGCGAATGCGATGACGAGGAGGGTGCTCGCGGCCAGCGGCCGGCGCGCGATCCGCGGAAGACGCATGGGCAGCTCCCTAGAGATGGAGTCGGAGGCTCGCGCTGAAGACATTGGCCGCGAGATCGTAGAACCCGGAATTGAGCTCGGCGGCCGTCTGGGCGGGGCTCGTGCGCTCGGTGATTCGGCCCCGGCGCCCGCGGGTGAAGACGTGGAGGTAGGCCGCGTCCAGCCCGACGGCGCGCGTGAGCGGGAAGCCGACCCCGACGGCGCCGTTGAACCGGTTCATGTCGGGGAGCAGGGGAGTGACCGTCACCGGCGGCGCGGGCGTGGTCGCGTAGCTGAACCCGGCGCGCCCGGTGATTCCGCGAGCCGAGTCGCCGAAGAGGTGCTCGGCGCCGAGCCGGACCGACCACGAGTCGCCGTAGTTCTCGAGCAGGGTTCGGTTGAGCCCCGCCAGCGCGGCCGGGCCCGTGAACACCAGCGGCAGCGTCTCGAACGACTGCCACCCCGTGTAGGCCACGTCGAGATCGACCGTCGTGCCGGGGAGCCCGGTGTACCCGATCCCGCCTTCGGCCTGAAGCGGATGCACGATGCGCGTCCGCGCCCCCTGGCGGCCGAGCGGTCCTCCGGCGGCGAACTGTGGGGCGAGCAGTGCATCGACCGGCGTACCCGGCGGCAGCCCGACGGGATTGCCGGTGGCGAGGACGAGACCCGTCGGCGTCTCCTTGAACGTCGCCGTGCCGGCATCGTAGTGGAACGTCATCGCCGAGAGGAAGCGCGCGCCGATCTGAACATCGGACGTGGCGTGCAGCATCGCGCCGACGGTCCAGCCGACGGCGGTCGCGCCGCCCGTGATCGTGGCCAGCCCGAACTGCGTCCCGGGCGCGACGCCGAGCAGTCCGAACGTGGTGCCGGGCGGGACGCCCGGCGCGGCAACGGGTGCGGCCGCCAGGTCGAGCGCCTGGTCGAGCTCCACGGTCGAGTGCCCGATCACCGGTCCGCCGCCGAGCGTGAGCACATGGCGCACGACCTCGATCGCGACGTTGGGCTGGATGTAGAACGTCTGGAGCGATGCCTTCTGCGCCTCGAAGCGGCCGGGGAAGCTCGCCGGCCATTGTGACGTCAGCCCGTACGGCACGTAGAGTCCGATCCCGGCCGAGGCCGCGCGGCCGCCGAGCTGTCCCGCGTAGTTCACGAACACATGCGGCGGGACCGCGACCGGCGCGTTCGACGCGTAGCGGTGGCCGGTCGTGTCGGCCGTGAAGCCGCCGGCGACGCCGATCGGTGCGGCCCCGCCGTAGAACGAGAAGCCCCGCAGCGAGGGCGCGGCCCCTGGGTTCCAGTAGATGACCGACGCGTCCTGGCACGGGGCCCCGGTGGCGGCGTACGCGCGTCCGACCGCGCAGCTCCCGACATCGTTGAGTCCGAATCCTTGTCCGGCGCTCATGGCCGGCACGAGACCGAGCGCCAGAGCCCCGACCACCGCCGGCCACGTCCAGCCGGACGACAGACGCCCGTCGATCATGAAGACGCCTCCGGTATACATTTGAGATGGCCTCAAGCGTACCCGCAGGCGTCCCCCCTGTAAATAGCCGCTGACCCGTCATCGCGTGGACACGCAATCCCACACGCGGGCCGTAGGGGCGGCATTCATGCCGCCCGCGACCCGCATCCCACACGGATGCCGGGGCGGCATTCATGCCGCCCGCGACCCGCATCCCACACGGATGCCAGGGCGGCATTCACGCCGCCCGCGACCCGCATCCCACACGGATGTCTGGCCCGGCATTTCGGGCGGCCGCCGTTGGCGTGCGGCGATACATGGCGCCCGGCGCGGACGCGGAATGCCACACCCGGGGCGGCATTTCCGAACCGCCCAGGGATCCGTGTGGGATGCGATCAGCGGGCGGCATGAATGCCGCCCCTACGGGTGGCCGCGGGACGCGGCCGCCCCGGCATTGGTGCGGGATGCGGGTCGCGGGCGGCATGAATGCCGCCCCTACGCCGTGATCGACCCGCGATGCGGCCCGTGACCGACCCCGTGCGCGTCATCTCCCTTCTCCCCGCCGCCACCGACATCGTCGCCGCGCTCGGCGCCGCCGCGAACCTCGTCGGCATCACGCACGAATGCGACGACCCGGCGCATGAGGCGGCCGGTGCGACCGCCGGTGCGACCGGACGGCGGCGCGTGACCTCGTCGCGGATCCCGGACGGGCCGGCGGCCGTGGTCGATGCCGCCGTGCACGCCTGCGCGACCGACGGACTGCCGCTGTTCACGCTCGACGCCGACGGGATTCGCGCGCTCCGCCCCGATCTGCTGCTGACGCAGGCGCTCTGCGACGTGTGCGCGGTGCGGGAAGGAGACGTGCGGGCGCTCGCGGCGGATCTCTCCCCGCCGGCGGCGACGCTGAGCCTGGCGGCGACCACGCTCGACGGCGTCCTGGAGGACATCGTGCGCGTGGCCGACGCGCTCGGCATCCCGGAGCGGGGGGCGGCGCTGTCCGCCTCCCTGCGCGCGCGGCTCCTCGCCGTGCACGAGCGCCTGCGCGCGGCCGCCGCGCCCCGACCACGCGTCGCGGTCCTCGAGTGGCCCGAGCCACTCTACACCGCCGGACATTGGGTGCCCGAGATGGTGCGCCGCGCCGGCGGCCGCGAAGTGCTGGCGACCGCGGGGGCGCATTCCGTGGCCGTGGCGGCGTCGGCCGTCGAGGCGGCCGATCCCGAGGTGCTGATCGTTGCACCCTGCGGGTACGACGCGGCGCGCGCGGCCGACACGGCCGACCGGCTGCTGGCGCGACCGGAATGGCGATGGGCACGGGCGCGGGCCGTGTGGGCGCTCGACGCGAACGCCCTCACCAGCCGTCCGGGCCCGCGTCTCGTACGGGGCGTGGAGGTGATCGCGGCCCTGCTGCACCCGATGCTCTTCCCGACGCCGGCGCGCACCGAGGCGGTACCGGTCCCGACGCCGCCGGCGGCGACCACGCCGTCAGCGGCGGTGCCGTCAGCGGCCATGCCGGCGCCGACCATGCCGTCAGCGGCGGCGCCGTCAGCGGCCATGCCGGCGCCGACCATGCCTCGAGCCGCCGTGCCGTCAGCGGCCGTGCCCGCGGCGACGGTGTCGGGGGAGGTCGATCGCACCGGCCACGACTGATTAGGTTTGCCGGATGCTCGCCCCCGATGCGGTCGCGTTCCTGAAAACGCTGCTGGACACGCCTGGGCCGTCCGGGTTCGAGGCCGCCCCCGCGCGCGTCTGGCGCGAGCGGGCGCGTACCTTCGCCACGGTGCGCGGCGATGTCGCCGGTAACAGCATCGCCACCGTCAACCCGGGGGGCGCACCGACGGTGATGCTGGCCGGGCACATCGACGAGATCGGCCTCATCGTCACGTACATCGACGATGACGGCTACCTGTACTTCGGCGCGATCGGCGGGTGGGACGCCCAGGTGCTCGTCGGGCAGCGGGTCCGGATCCTGGCCCGCGGCGGTGACGTGGTCGGCGTGATCGGCAAGAAGCCGATCCATCTCCTCAAGTCGGAGGATCGCGAGCGGGCATCGAAGCTCACCGACCTCTGGATCGACATCGGCGCCGGCACGCGCGCCGAAGCCGAGACGCGGGTCACCGTGGGCGATCCGGCGGTCGTCGATTCGCGGAGCGTCGATCTACCCAACCAGCGGTTGGTCTCGCGCTCGATCGACAACCGGATCGGGGCCTTCGTGGTGCTCGAGGCCCTTCGCCGCTACGCCGAGTCCCCGGGGGAAGCGCGGGTCGCGGCCGTGGCGACGACGCAGGAGGAGATCGCGTACCACGGCGGCGGTGCGCTGGTGAGCGCGTTCGGCGTGGAGCCACGGGCGGCGATCGTGGTCGATGTGACGTTCGCGACCGACCATCCGGGCGTGGAGAAGAAGGAGCTCGGCGAGCACAAGCTGGGCGGCGGACCGGTGCTCACGCGCGGGTCGATCATCTCGCCGGTGCTGCTCGACGTCCTGCGCGATGCGGCCGCGCGTGCCGGGATCCCGTACAGCATGCATGCGGCGGGTCGGGACACGAGCACCGATGCCGATGCGATCCACATCGCCCGCGAGGGGGTGGCGACGGCGCTCGTGTCGGTGCCGAACCGCTACATGCACTCGCCGAACGAGATGGTGAGTCTCGAGGATCTGGACAGGACCGCCGAGCTGCTCGCCGCGGCGTGTCGGGCCATCACGGCGCAGACGGATTTTACCGCGCGGTAGGGCGCCGGCGGCCGCGCCCCGGTGTTACGCGAGAGTCGTCGGCTCGGGCTTGGCGGCGGCGGCGAGGGCGCGGGCGACCGCCTCGCGAACCTCGCGATCGCGATCGCCGGCGAAGCTCTGGAGGGCGGCCAGGGCGGCTGGCGTGCGAGCCTCGCCGAGGCCCTGGATGGCCGCGATGCGGTAGGTCGACGTCTTCCGCTTGAAGGGATTGGGGCTCTGCTCTGCCGCTTTCGCCAGTCGGAGCACCGCCTCGGCGGTCCCCACGCGGCCGAGCGCCCGCAGGATCGCGAGCTGCACCTCACCGTCGGCCTCGTCCTCCAGCGCCCGGAGCAGTGTGCCGGCCGAGGGCGCGCCCCGGCGGATCGCGAGCCCGCCGGCGGCGAGCGCACGAACGTCCGGCAGCGGGTCCACGAGCGCTTTGCGGAGCGCGGCGAGCGCCGCCGGCGTGGCGAGCTTGCCGAGGGCGTGGGCGGCGGCGCGGCGGACCCGCTCGTCCTCGTGCGTGAGGAGCTGGGCGAGCCGCCCGTCCGCCTCGACGGCGCGGAGCTCACCGAGCAGGTCGGCGGCGTTGCGGGCGACGTACCACCGCGGATCGCCGAGCATGTGGATGAGCGTCGCCGTCCCGGCCTTGAGACGCACGAGCGCGTCGAAGAAGATGCGGCGCTCGGAGAGCGCCTGGGCGGCCGTGAGCTGCTCGATCAGCGCTTCGGCGCCGGCGTCGCCGGTGCGCGCGAGGACGGCCAGGTAGTCGTCGATCCGGTCGCGGCGGCGCGGCAGGACGGCGGCCACGGCGCGGAGGGCCGTCGGCTTGGAGAGCCGGCGCACGGCCGCAGCGAACGCCCGCTTGAGCTCGGGGTCGGTCTGCGCGGCCTCGGCGGCGACGACCTTGGCGAGCGCGTCGGCCGCCGCCGGCCCGTCGTTGGCGCGCGTGTGCTCCTCGACGGAGACGATGATCTGATCCAGTAGGCGTGACGCCGCACTCAACGAGGTCGCGGCCTCGAGCTCGACGAACGCCTGATCGGCGGTGCTGTGCGGCTGGTCGACGGCCGTGAACGCCTGCACCATGTGCGGGTCGACCTCCGCCGTCGTGCGGCGGAAGACCACCCGGACCGACCGCGGCGCGATCGCCCGCAGCTTGCTGTCGACCTCGCGCCCGTCGTCGCCGGTGACCGCGACCGTCGCCAGGACGCGGGCCGTCCCGACCAGGTCCGCCGGCTGCGCGCCGATGTCGACCAGCATCTCGGCCACCGCATGGCCGACGAACAGCGTCCGCAGTGCCTGCACACCGGTGAGCGCCGGCGGCAGCACCTCGCCGTTCACGGCGAGCTGGCCATCCACGACTTTCATCGCCACCGGGCCCTGCTCCGACAGCGTGACGAGCGCACGAAGCGCCGCCTTCTGCTCGTCGAGGGCGTCCGGCTGGTCCATGAGCAACCAGACCAGGCGGGAGAAGTGGCGGGCGAACGCGAGAGCGTAATCCACGGGAGGCTGGACGACCTGGGCGGCCTACCGGCCGCCGACCGGGAAACGCTGCGCGGCGCGAGCCCGGAGGCTCCCGCCGAGCGAGCGTGAGTGAACCATCGTTCTTGAGGACGATCCAGCCGAGCCGGTGCAAACCTTCCCCGGGCGGCGGCTATCCAACGGACGGTCCCGCTCCGGCTGGCCCTCGGCGGGCGCTCCCCGTCAGTTCGCCACGTCGGATCGTCACCCGGACGTCCCACTCCTCACGCGTGCACGCCGCCGCGCACGCCGCCGTGCGCGCGCCTGCACCCCACCATCGTCCCTCGCATCGCCGTGTCGACCGAGTCCCACCGATCACGATCGTTGCCGCCGGTCCGGGCCGCCGCCTGGCAGCTCGCGGCCGCTCTGGTACTGGCGACGAGTGGGACGGCTCGGGGGCAGGCGGCGCCCGGATCGGGGGCGGCTGTCGCCGTCTCGGGTCACGTGGTGCCGCCCCCCGTCGCGCACGCGGCCCGACGCACGGGCCCGATCACCATCGACGGCCGGCTCGACGAGGCGGCGTGGAGCGCGGCCACGCCGATCACGACCTTCCGGCAAACCCAGCCCGTCGAGGGCGCCCCAGCGACCCAGCGGACGGAGGTCCGCGTGCTGTACGACGCGGACGCGATCTACATCGGCGCGCGCATGTACGACACACTCGGCGCGCGCGGCGTCCGGTCCCGGGTCGCGCGGCGCGACCAGCAGCTCGATCTCGACAACGGCCAGGCGTCACAACTGACGTCCGACAAGCTCACGATCATCCTCGATCCCTACCACGACCACCGCACCCGGGCGCTCTTCGAGGTCAATCCGGCGGGCGTGTTCGGCGACGCGCTCGGAGCGGGCGGCAGTAACCTCGATGCCTCCTGGGACCCGATCTGGACGGAGGCGACGCGCATCGACTCCGCCGGGTGGACGGCCGAGATCCGGATCCCGCTCTCCCAACTCCGGTTCGTGGCCCGGGACGCCCCGCAAACGTGGGGACTCCAGATCGTGCGCACGATCGACCGGCTGAACGAGCGCGACGAGTGGGCGTTCGCCCGGCGGGATGAGGACACCGGCCCGGCCACGTACGGGCACCTCGACGGGCTGGTGCTGCTCCGACCGCCACGGGAGCTCGAGCTACTGCCCTACCTCTCGGGGCAGACGGAAGGCAACGCCGGAAACGCCGGCGACCCGCTCAATCACATCCACCGGAACGCCCTGCGGGGCGGCGGCGACGTGCGCTACCTGGTCGGCTCGAACCTGACCCTCGATGCGACCATCAATCCCGACTTCGGCGAAGTGGAGGTCGACCCGGCCGTCGTCAACCTGAGCGCGTTCGAGACCTTCTACCCCGAGAAGCGCCCGTTCTTCGTGTCGGGGGCGGCCGCGTTCGACTTCGGTGGGTTCAACTGCATGTTCTGTAGCAACATCGAGGCGCTCGGCCTGTTCTACTCGCGCCGCGTCGGCCGCGCCCCACAGCTCGGCACCTACTACAGCGACATTGCGGCGTACGCCGATGTCCCGACGAACACCAACATCATCGGGGCAGCCAAGGTGACCGGGCGCGCGCGCGACTACACCGTGGGGCTGCTCGACGCCGTCACCAACCAGGAGAACGGGACGTACACCATGGGACTCGACAGCGCCCGCCGGACGGTGCCGATGGAGCCCCTGTCCAACTATCTCGTGGCGCGTGTCAAACGCGATTTTCGTGACGGGGCAACCGTCGTCGGCGGGATGCTCACCTCGACCGTGCGGAACCTGGACAACCCCATCCTCGCTGACAGCCTCCACCGCCACGCCGAAGCGTTGGGCGGGGACTTCTTCACCACCTGGGCCAACCGGCACTACTCGCTGATGGGGAACTTCGCCCTGTCGGACGTGGGCGGAACGCCGCAGTCGATCCTGCTCACCGAGCGGTCGAGCGCGCACTACTTCCAGCGGCCGGACCGGCGTGCCGTCGGGGGCGGACTGTTCGACACCCGGTACGACTCGACGGCGACGTCGCTGCGCGGCTACGGCGGCTACCTGCGCCTGGGCAAGGACAACGGCGACTGGCTCTGGGAGACCGCCACCAACTATCGTAGCCCGGGCTTCGAGGTCAACGACCTCGCCTTCCTCCGCCGGGCGGGCTACATCTGGAACAGCGCCAACGTCGCCCGGCAGTGGACGATCCCCGGCTCATGGTATCGCAGCATCTTCGCGATCCTCGGCGGCCAGACCCAGCACAACTACGATGGGGATCGCACCGACCTCCAGGGGCAGGCGTTCCTCAACGTCACCTTCCTGAACTACTGGGGTGTCAAGGGCTTCTACATCTATCACCCGACCGTGATGGACGATCAACTGACGCGGGGAGGGCCGGTGGTGAAGCGCCGCGGGTATCAGGACGCGGCGCTCACCGTGAGCACCGACCCGCGCAAGTGGTTCGTGTTGAACGGCACGGTCGAGGGCAACATCGGCATCGATCAGCCCGGGCAGGAGATCACCCCGCAGATCACGGCGCTGATCAAGCCGGCGGCCAACGTCTCGCTGAGCTTCGGGCCGACCCTCGATGTCCTGCGCACGGGTCAGCAGTACGACACGGCCGTCGCCGGGCAGCCCACGCCGTTCTTCGGTGACACGCGATACGTCTTCGCATCCCTGCGTGAGACGTCCCTGTCGCTCGACACGCGTCTCTCGGTGGCGTTCACTCCGACGCTCGCGCTCGACGTGTACGCGCAGCCCTTCTTCGCGAGCGGACACTACACCGCGTTCAAGCAGTTCGACCATCCGCGGCAACTGCACACGAGCATCTACGGGCGTGATGTGGGAAGCATCCGCCGGCAGCCGGACGGGAGCTACTGCATCGATCCGTCGGGTCCGCCGGGGAGCACCGCTCCGGTCTGCGGAGGCGCCGGGGCGACGCCCGGGGCATTCGCGATCGCGAACCCCGACTTCAACACCCGCTCGCTGCGCGGGAACGCCGTTCTCCGGTGGGAATACCGGTCCGGATCGACGCTCTACTTCGTCTGGCAGCAGCGACGTTCCGACGATGCGCTGGTGGGCGATGCCGCCACGTTCGCCCTGGGGCGCGATCGCGGGCTCCTCTTCCGCTCCCCGGCGGACAACATCTTCGTGATCAAGATGGATTGGTGGGTCGGGAGATAGTTACCTTTCCCGCGTGGCTCCCCCGATCCCTGCGCCGCGCGAGACCGGCTACACGCAGACGACGGCCGTCCCGCTGTACTGGGCCGCATACGGAGTGGTCGGAACCCCGCGACTGCTGGTGCTGCACGGCGGGCCGGGCGCCGACCATCGCTATCTGCTGCCGCAGATGCTCCGGCTGGGCGAGCGCTACGATCTGCTCTTCTACGATCAGCGGGGTGGCGGCCAATCGCGGAGCGACGCGCGCGAGCGTGTGACCTGGCGCACGCAGGTCGACGACCTGGCGGCCGTCGTCCGGGAGCTGGCGCCCGCGCAGCCGACGATCGTCGGGTACTCGTGGGGCGGGCTCCTGGCGATGCTCTACGTCGCGGAGGCGGTCGCCGACCCATCGCTCCGGCCGCCGGGCCGGCTCGTCCTGATCGATCCGGCCGCCGTGACGCGCGAGTATCGGGCGGCGTTCGAGGCCGCGTTCCTCCGGCGCGGTGAGCGCGAGCCGATCCGGCGCGCCCGCGCCGACCTCGCCGCGTCCGGGCTGCGCGAGCGAGACCCTGCGGCCTACCGCCAGCGCGCATTCGAGCTGAGCGTCGCCGGCTATTTCGCCGACCCCGAGATGGCGCACCAGCTCACGCCCTTCCGGGTCGTGGAGCGCGTCCAGCGCTCGGTGTGGGAGAGCCTCGATGCCTACGACCTGCTCCCGGCGCTCGCCCGCGCTCGGGCCCGGCTCGGGATCCCGGCGCTCGTCGTCCACGGGCGCGAGGATCCCATCCCGCTGGCCTCGTCGCGGGCCGCCGCCGACGCACTGGGCGCCGAGCTCGTCGTCCTCGAGGGGGCCGGGCATGTGCCCTTCATCGAGCGGCCGGAGCCGCTCTTCGCCGCCATCGAACGGTTCCTGATGCCGCTCCTCCCCCTGGCGCCCGAGGCGTCGTCCCAGAGTGCGCCCGGTACTCGCGCCGGGTCGGCCGACCACGCATGATGTCTCTGCCATGACGACCCCTTCCCGCGCTCGCCGCGAGCCCCAGGAACCGGAGCCGATGTCGATCGGCACGGTCGAGGTCGACGGCCGGCGGTTCAGCGTGTCGCTCCGGACGGCACACGACGGCATCGAGTACGTTGGCCGGCTCTGGTTTGCCGACGAGGCGTGGGACGACGCGGGCTTCCCCGATCGTGGTCCGCTCCCCGGCCGCACGATCTCGGAGGTGCTCGCGATGGCGACTCGCCTTCGGCCGGAAGACCTGGTCCGCCGGTACCATCGCGCGTTGGCCGAGAAGCGACGGTACCACCGCCTGCGCCGCGCCACCGAGGACATCCTCGCCAAGGTGAAGTACATGAACCAGGTCGCGATCTCGATGCGGGCCGGCCTGCTCGACGCCGACGGCGCCGCCCAGGAGATCGAGCTGACGGAGCGGCAACTCTACGAGCTCATCGGAACGCTCCGTCATCACGCCGGCATCGCGACGGCGCACCCGGAGAGCGACGGGTAGTGACGGCGTCCGACGGTGGTGCCGCTGAGCCCCACGACGGCCGCCGGCGCGCCCCGACACCGCACCGCCGCCGCAAACGTGGCGTGTCACCGGCGGCGACCCGGCGGCGGCCGGCGGTGCTCAGGGGCGCGAAGCGCCGGCAGCAGGCGCTCACGGTGCTCGAGCGCCTGCGTGGCGAGTATCCGGACGCGCGGACCGAGCTCGACTTTCGTGGCCCCTTTCAGCTGTTGGTAGCGACGATCCTCAGCGCGCAGACGACGGACGTCCGCGTGAACATGGTGACGCCGGCGCTGTTCGCGCGCTACCCCGACGCCGAGCGACTGGCGGAGGCCGATCCGGCCGAGCTGGAGCAGATCATCCGGAGCACGGGGTTCTTCCGGTCCAAGGCGAAGAGCCTGATCGGGATGGCGCGGGCGCTCGTCGAGCGGCATGGCGGCGCCGTCCCGGAGCGCATGGACGACCTCGTCCATCTGCCGGGCGTTGGCCGCAAGACGGCGAATGTCGTCCTGGGGAACGCCTTCGGCCACACGGAGGGCGTGGTCGTCGACACGCACGTGGGGCGACTCGCGATCCGGCTGGGGTTCACGGCCGACACCGACCCGGTGAAGGTCGAGCAGACACTGATGACGCTCATCCCGCGCGAGGATTGGACACTCATCTCCCATCTCCTGATCTTCCACGGCCGCCGCGTGTGCGCCGCGCGCGCCCCCGCTTGCGAACGCTGCGTGCTCGCCGACATCTGCCCGTCGGCATTCCGGGTCTGACGCCAGCGTAGGACGCCAGCGTAAAGACGACAGCGGGGCGCGCGCGACGGGCGCGGCCGGTGCGACCGGGCGACGATCCCCGGGTGTAGCACGATGGCCGGCGGCTTACTAGTCTTCACGCACCGATGACCAAACACGCCACCTTTCAGACCAACCGCGGAACGATCGTCGCGGAGCTCTACGAGAAGGACGCGCCGGCCACAGTCGCGAATTTCGAGAAGCTGGCGAACTCCGGCTTCTACGACGGCGTCAAGTTCCACCGCGTGATCCCGGACTTCGTCGTCCAGGGTGGCGATCCGCTGTCCCGCGATCTCCCGCCGGGCGACCGGCGCATCGGGACGGGCGGCCCCGGGTACCACATCAAGTGCGAGACCAAGGGCAACCCGCGCATGCACGAGGTCGGCGCGCTCTCCATGGCGCACGCGGGGAAGGACACCGGCGGCAGTCAATTCTTCATGGTGCTGAGCGAGGCCAACACGCGGCACCTGAACGGAGTGCACACCGTGTTCGGCAAGATCACGCAGGGCCTCGATGTGATGAAGCAGATCAAGCCCAACGATACGATGACCGAGGTACGCGTCGCATGACGGACCATTCCACGCCGCCGAACGGGCCGGACACGCCGGCCGCGTTCACGGGGCTCATCGTCGCGGCGATCGTGTTGTTCGCGATCCTGTTCTCGATCGTCAAGGCGACCGACGCCCATTTCCGGCACATCGAAGCGGCCGAGGCGCCGGCGGCGCCGGCGTCGTCGTAGGGAGCACACGCCCCGAGAAGCTCGCCGAAGACCGGGGTCGCGGCCCGGCCGCGATGCGCGCCGTCGAGCGAACGGGGCGCTTGCGAACTAACTGACCGGTCAGTAATTTACGGGCATGGTGTCGGTCGAGAGCCATTGCCCCAAGTGGCGCCGTCTGCCCGAGGAGCGGCCACAGCAGATCCTGGTCGCGGCGTTCGAGGTGTTCGGGGAGAAGGGACTGGCGGGCGCGCGACTGGACGACATCGCGAAGCGGGCCGGCGTGTCCAAGGGCACGATCTATCTCTACTTCCCCAACAAGGAAGCGCTGTTCAAGGAGATGATCCGCCAGACGGTGGTCGCCCATCTCGAGCGGACCGAGCGCGATTACGAGGGCAAACGCGGCACGGCGGCCGAGCAGGTGCGCGAGTACATGCGCGACTGGTGGAACGTCGCGCGGACGCCCGCCTACCAGGTGGTGCTCCGGCTCGTCATTGGCGAGCTCCACCGCTTCCCCGAGCTCGCCGAGTTCTACTGGCAGGAAGTCATCCTGCGGAAGCAGCAACTGCTGCATCGCCTGATGCGACGGGGAGTGGAATCGGGCGAGTTCCGTGACATCGATCCGGCGGTCGCCGGCCGCATGATCGGGTCGATGTTTGCAGCCCACACGGTCTGGGCCTGCTCGAGCGCCGTCGCGCCGATGCTCGCCGCCACCAGCGATGCGGAGCAATTCGACCAGATCATGGACTTCTTCTTCAGAGCGGTTGCGCCGGACCGGAGCGCGCGCCGCGTCCGCCACCGAGCACGCTGCCAATGACCGTCGATCGCCCCGCCTCCGTCAGCGACGCTTCCGTCCGTGCGCGCGGCCCGTGCCGACCGCGCACTGCGATCCTCCCCATGGGCTCCGCCATCCGGCGCGCGCTGGGACTCGTGAGGGCGCTCGCGCTGGGGCTCGCCGTGGGCCTGGCGCTGGCACTCGCCACGTTGCCCGCGCCGGCCGGCGCCCAGGCGTCGGACACGACGACGCACGTCCTCTCCCTCGGCGGCGCGGCACGCCTGGCCGCTCGGCAGAGCGCGACCGCGCTCATCGCCCGCGCCCAAGCCCAGCAGCAGGCGGCGCGCACACGCCGCACCCTCGGCGGGTTCCTGCCGACGGTGTACGGGCGCGGACAGGAGACGGAGGTGGTTCAGAACAGCGCCGCGCTCCTCCGCTTTCCCCCCGCCCCGCCCGGCTCGCCCTTCAACTTCAGCGCCTTCCTCCCACCGGCCGGGATCGACTTTCCCCCGATCAAGGCGATCGACCTCCGGGGATTCGCGGCCGACACACTCTTCAGCTTCGGCGCGATCCAGCGCTATCGGCAATCGAAGACGGCCGAGCGCGCGTCGTATACGGTCGCCTCGAGCTCGGCACAGGACGCCGCCAGCGCCGCGGCGTCGGCATACCTCGCGGCGCAGCAGGCGAACGCCGTGCTCGCGGCCCGGCTGGCCGACTCGGCGCTCGCGGCCGACTTGCTCACGATCGCCCGCCAGCAGCTCGCGGCCGGCGTCGGGATCACGCTCGATGTGACGCGTGCCCAGTCGCAACTCGCCACCACGCGCGCCCAACTGATCGCCGCACGCAGTGACCGCGATCGCTCGGAGCTCGATCTGCTCCGCGCGCTGGGCCTGCCGCTCGAATCGCAGCTCGTGCTCAGCGACTCGCTCAACACGATGCCGATCGCCGACACGCTGCCGTCCGAGCGCCAGGCGATCGATCGCGCGCTGCGACTGCGTCCCGATCTCCGTGCCGCCGACGAGCAACTCCAGGCGGCGCAGCAGCAGGTGGGGGCGATCCGGGCCGAGCGACTCCCGTCGGTCGCCGCCTTCGGCAACACGGGCGTCCAGGGCGGGAGATGGAATCGACTCCTCAACGTCTATCTCTGGGGTATCGGCGTCGAGGTGCCGGTCTTCGATGGGCTGCGTCGGGAGACGCAGATCGAGGAGCAGGAGGCGCTCGCCCGCGAGATCGAGATCCGCCGGCGCGATCTTCGGCAACAGGCGGCGATCCAGGTCCGGCAGGCGTTCCTCGCCCTCGCCTCCGCCCGGCAGCAGCTCGACGCGGCCAACACGCAGCTCCAACTGACGCAGCAGGAGCTCGACGAGGCGAGGCAGCGCTTCCGCGCCGGAGTGGCCGGGAACGCCGACGTGATCACGGCGTCGCTCGACCTCAACAACGCGCGTACGCTCCAGGTCGATGCGCTCGCCGGCTACCAGCGCGCCCGCGTGGCACTGGCACGGGCGACCGGCACGGTCACCGAATTGCCATGACGGCGGGACCGATCCGAGCCCGCCGGACGCGGCGGGGACCCCAGGCACCGCCTCCGGGCACTAAAGCCGCCGGCTCGCGATTCCTGTTTCACTCCTTCCGCTCCTGACCCATGGCTACCACGACCCGCCCCGAGCAACAGCCCCCGCCCTCGTCCCCGCCGGCATCCTCGCCGCCCGGCGCTCCGCCGGCTGCGCGCGCCGAGCACGGTCCCGACGCGGCGGCGAACGCGGCGGGCGCGCCCGCGCGCCCGCGCCGACGGATCGTCATGATCGCGGTCGCGGTCATCGTCGCCGCGATCGCGATCACGTGGGGGGTGCGGACCTGGATCTTCAGCCGGTCGCACGTGACCACCGACGACGCCTACGTCGAGGGGCACCTCGTCCCCGTGCTCTCGCGTGTGTCGGGGTACGTGACGCAGATCCACGGCGATGAGAACATGCACGTGCCCGAGGGCGACACGACGGTCGTGATCGACGACGCCGAGTACCGCGCCAAGCTGGCGCAGGCGAACGCCGACCTCGCGGCCGCGCAGGTGGCCGTCGGGCGGCGCGGCTACACCGGCCAGGCGACGGCCCAGGTCCAGACCGCCGAGGGGCAGAGCGCGGCCACCGACGCACAGATCGTCGCCGCCCAGGCCAACTACGACAAGGCCGCGTCCGACCTCCAGCGGATCAAGACCCTCGCCGACCAGCAGGTCGTCTCGCGCCAGCAACTGGACGCGGCACAGGCGGCGGCCGATGCGGCCCACGCGACGCTCATCGCCGCGCAGCGCCAGGCGGCGGCGGCCGGCGCGAACGTCATGAACGCGCAGGCGGGCGTGCGGCTCGCGGCCGCTCGGCTCGCGGCGGCCCAGGCGTCGGCCCAGCAGGCGGCGCTCAACCTCTCCTACACGCGCGTCACGGCGCCGGTGTCCGGCGTGCTATCGCGGAAGCAGGTCGAGCTGGGCCAGTACGTGCAGCCAGGACAGACGCTGTTCACGATCGTGGCTGACACCGGGGTCTGGGTGACCGCGAACTTCAAGGAGACGCAGCTCAACGACGTGCGGGTGGGCCAGCCGGTAGAGTTCAGCGTCGACGCGTATCCGAACTGCACGGCCGAGGGGCGGGTGTGGAGCCTGGCCGCGGCGACCGGGGCGGAGTTCGCGCTCCTGCCGCCGGACAACGCGACCGGCAACTTCACCAAGGTGGTGCAGCGGGTCCCCGTTCGGATCTACGTCACCCGGGGCTGCGGGCCCGGGCGCCCGCTCCGCCCCGGGATGTCGGTCGAGCCGAGCGTGGACCTTCAGGGCCCGCTCGGTCCCGTCCCCACGCAGGCGCCCCGGTAGCCCCGCTCGCCCCGGTCGCCCAGCGACCGCCCAGCGATCGCCCAGCGGTCGCGCGCCGCGGTACATATTTCGGGGGGCGGCGGGGGTGGCGGCGCCGGCCAACGTTTGCCGATACCGGCGCGTACCGCCCAGGAGAGACCTGAACACATGACTCCCGCACTCGCCGTCATTCGCACCGCTGCCGCCGCCCGGGTGGCGCGGACCCGCCCGCCGGAGGCGGACGGCGTGGCCGAGGCGAGTGGCTCGACCGGATCGCTGGCGGGAGCAGTGACCGGATCGGCGGCGGGACCGGTGGTGGATCGCGCCCTCGCCCTGGCGGACGAAGCGCGGCTGGTCGGGGCGGCGCAGCGCGGGGACGCGGACGCCTTCGCGACGCTGGTCCGCGCGCACCAGCGGCGCGCCTACGCGGTCGCGCGGGCGATCGTGGCGACGCACGAGGACGCGGAGGACGCGGTTCAGGACGGGTTCCTCCACGCCTACCGCGCGATGCACCGGTTCATCGCCGGGCAGCCGTTCGCGGCCTGGCTGCATCGGATCATCGCCAACGCCGCCCTCGACCTGACGCGGCGACGGCGCGTGCGGGACGCCGAAACGCTGCCCGACAACCTGATCGGAGGCGGTGAGGCGTCGGCCGATCCCGCCGAGGCGGCCGACTTGCGCGCCCGGCTGCACGCCGGGCTGGCGACGCTCTCCGAGCGCCAGCGGGCGGTGATCGTGCTGCACGACGTGCAGGGCTTTCGGCACGGAGAGATCGGGCGGATCCTCGGCATCCCCGAGGGGACGGCCCGGTCGGATCTGTTTCACGCCCGGCTGGCCCTGCGCAGCGCGCTCCGTGTGCTGCGCGAGGTGCGGTGACGGTGGCGACCGGAGCGCTGCGCCGATGATCCGCCTCCGGCCCACGGACCGTTCGCTGACGGGCACCGCCGCGCGCGTGCGGGCGCTGCTGCGCGAGCTGTACGCCGCGCCCGAGGATCCGGCGTATTGGGACCGGCTCGAGTCCCGGATCATGGCGCGCGTGATGCCGATGGCGGCGCGGACGGCGGGCGGGGCGTGGACGGTCGCGCGCCGGGTGGGCGTCGAGACGGGCGGCCGCGTCAGGGACCACGCGGTGGCGATCGGCGGCTGGCCGGCGGCGTTCCGGGCGTGGGCGCGGGCGGGGCTGGCGGTGGCGTGTGCAGCAGTGCTCGCGGCCGGGATGGCGGCGTGGGCGAGTCGCACCACCGAGGCCCGGGTCGCGTACGAGACGGTGCTCGACGAGCCGTCGGCGGTCCCGGTGCTGGCCGACACGCGCTTCATCAACGTCTCCGAGCGGGAGGCGACGGCACGGTATGTCCTATCACATTGAGGCCACCAAGCGCGCGGCGCTCGCCTTCCTGCTCGGGGCGGTGCTCGTCGGCGGCGCGTTCGGGTTCACGGCCGACCGGCTCGTGACGCGTGACCGCGTCTGCCCGCGGTGGGGGGACGAGCAGGCGATGCGGCGCCGGTTCGGCGATGAGCTCGGGCTGTCGGACGCGCAGCGCGCCGCGGTGGACACGATCCTGGCGGCCAAGCACCGCGCGATCGCGGCGCTGGTGTTGCCGATGAAGCCGCAGCTCGACTTGATCAGTGATGACGCGACGCGGCGGATCAAGGATCGGCTGAACACGTCGCAGCAGGCGACGTTCGATCGGATGTACACCGAGATGAAGGCCCAGAAGGCGCGGGAAGCCGAGGGGAAGTAGGACCCGAGCCCGGCCCGCACTACAGCAGGTGGCCCACCCAGTTGCCGACGAAGTAGCCGACGACGGCGATCCCCAGGCCGACGACGAACATGTCGAGGCCGGAGCGGACGACGCCGCGGCCGGTGAAGATCGAGCGGGCCGAGCCGACGAAGAAGTGCGACGCCATGGCCAGGATGAACGCCAGGACGATCGCCGTCGTCCCGTGCCAGAAGAAGAACGGGAACACGGGGATGATCGCACCGAGCCCGGTCGCCAGACCGGTGATCCACCCCTCGCGGAGCGGCGACATCCCCGGCTCGCCGATCTTCAGCTCCTCCTGGACCTGCTCGGCGAGCATGCGCTGCGGGTCCGCCATGACCTGGGTCGCGAGCCGCTGGGCGCTCTCCCGCTCCATTCCCTTGGCCTCGTAGATCAGCGCCAGCTCGTCCCGCTCGACCTCGGGCATGAGCGCGATCTCGTCGCGCTCCATCGCGATCTCGTGCGCGTACACCTCCTGCTCGCTCTTGGCCGCGAGATAGCCGCTCGACCCCATCGAGAGGGCATCGGCGATGAGGCCGGCCACTCCGGCGACCACGACCGCCCGGTGCTGGGCGGCGGCGGACGCGCCGATCACGCCGGCGACGAGACCGAAGTTGGCGGTCAGACCGTCGTTGAACCCGTAGACGACATTGCGGAGAAAGCCACCCGAAGACGTCCGGTGCCAGGGCTCGCCGGTGCTGCCCGAGATGCCCGCCAGGGTCGTCGCATGCTCGGCGCTCTCGCGGGCCAGCAGCAGCGCCTCGCCCTTCCCCGGCGCGTCCCGGCCGCTCGCCCGATGCAGGTCGAGGTACCCTTTGACCTCCCGCCCTTCCTCGGCCAGTAGCATGGGGAGCAGGAACCCGGGTCCGAACCGCCGGCCGAGCCAGGCGAGCACGCGCGCCCGGGCCGACGGGCGGAAGGTGCGCGGCGCATGACCATGCTCGGCGAGCACGCGCGCCCAGATCGCGACGTGGCGGTCCTCGACGTCGGCGAGCTCCCGATACACGGACCGCTTCTTCTCGTCCGATTCGGCACCCGCCAACACGCGGTAGAGGAACGCGGCGTCCGCCTCGTCCTGCCAGTGGTGCTGGAAGGTGTGGACGTCGGGCCGAGAGGTGCCCTGGTCTCCACCCCGCCCAGGGCCGCCGCCGATGGTCGTCGCCATGGCGGGAAAGCTATTGCCCTCCGGCACCGGCCGCGCCGATGCTCGGGGACGGCTGCGCTAGGGGCCGGGCTCGAGGGCGATGTAGCGCACGTCGTCGCGGGAGATCGCCTTGAGCCACGCGATGAGGTCGGTGATCCGCTCCGGCGGCTGGACGCCGGTCGACCCGGCGATCCTGCGCTCCACCGTCAGCTCGCGCCCCGACTGCGCGTAGCGCGCGTGGTACCGGCCGAAGACGCTCGTCGCGTCGATGTCGGGCGGGAGACGGGCGCGCCACCCCTCCGGGAGGGTCAGGTGGAACTCGGAGACCTCCTCGTACGGACCGACCACCGCCTCGACATCGATCGGCGAGCGGCGGTAGCCCCGTGACTCGAGATCGGCGAGGATGTCGGGCCGGGCGTAGTTGCGGAGCGGGAGCGTCAGGATTTCCGTCCCGCCTCCCGCGTTCGACACCGGCCGCGCGTCCTTGATCGCGAGCGCGACCATCGGCTGCGCCGCGAGGTCCCGGCCGTTGACGTAGACCAGGCTGTCGCCGGTCGCACCCTCGAAGAGCATGTTGGCGAGCGAGCGGGCGAGGCGGTCGCGATCGGCCGTACCGACCGAGGATGCGAACGCGCTCCGCAGCGTGTACTGCCGTGTGCCGGTCGCCTCCTCGACATAGCGCCCGCTGAAGGTCCCTTGGGCCGTGAGCTCACCGCTGATGTCGATCGTCGCGCGGTTGACGGTGACCGGATCCGACGGGAGCGTGACCTCCTCACCGCGGCCGTCGGGGTAGACCACGAGCGCGAACTCGCCCTGCTCGCTCGGCGGGAGGGAGCCGAACGGCGTGAGCTCGGACGTCAGGTCGAGGTAGAGGAACCGGTTGGGCGACCCCTCGAGCACCCCGGGGCGGGCGACCGCGGCGATCATGTGGTCCAACTGATAGGCCGACGGCAGCGATCGGTTGATGCCGCCCGTGGCGCTCAGCAACACCGGATAGGCCGCGAGACCCATTCGACGGGCGAGCGCGATGAAGAGGGTCGCCTTGTCCTTGCAGTCGCCGTATCGCGTCTCCCAGACGGACATCGGCATCCGCGGCAGATAGCCGCCGATCCCGAGCGAGAGCGACACATAGCGGAAATCCTGCGCCACCCAGCGATAGACGGCGCGCAGCGAGTCCTCGAGCGTGCGTGTCCCCTGCGTCACGGTCGAGAGTTGCTGGACGAGCGCCGGCGTGAGCCGATACCGCCCGCGAGAGAGGCCCGCGTACCAGCTCGCGATCCCCTCCCAGGTGATCGGCGCCGCGATCGAGATCTGGGGGTAGAGCGTATTCGTGTCCGGCGTGAACGGCTCGGCGGCCGGGCGCGGCACATCGGCCGTCGCCCAGACGTAGACGCGGCGGTGGCGTGACTCGGTGACGCGCCGCGCAAAGTGGATGTTGCGCTCCTGGATGCGGGGCGTGAGCGACGCCGGGACATCGAGGATGAAGCGGGAGCGTCGGGTGACGCGGCCGTTGCCCACGTACCACGTCTGGTAGAAATCGCCCGGGACGATCGGCTTGGTATCCTCGATCGTATAGCTGTAGTCGACGATCGTGTTGGGGGCGACGCCGCCCAGCGTCACCTGCCGGACCCGCGTGTCGGAGTAGATCGGCGCCTCCTGGGCGACGGGCGCGATCGACTCCTGCACGTGACTCGGCTTGTCGCTGACGACCGAGCCGTCCGGGCGAAGCACACGGATCCAGTTGATCGTCAGGCGCTGCCGCCCGGTCGTGTAGGAGAACGTCTTCTCCCCCCACTGCGCGGCGGCCTGTTGGCTGAGGATCTGGACGACCTCCCGGTAGGTCCGCTGCGCCCGGCCGTCCTCCTCGAAGCGCACGACCCCGTCCTCGAGCAGGTAGACGAAGGGCTGGTCCGGATAGTCCTGCGGCCGCACGGCCAGCGCGTAGATGCTGTCGTTGCGCACGGACGGATCCCCGTGCGGGGTGATCCGGGGCGCCTGCGCGGTCGCGACCCGTGGGGCACACGGGACCGTGACGGCCAGGGCGAGCCCTATCGCGGCAGCGGACGCCGGAAAACGCATGCGTGCAGGGGGGATGGACAGCTCGCCGGGGTTTCGTGAGAAATCTCACTTCCGGTCGGGATGAGTCAATGCGAGACGACGCGGACAGGTAAGGCCGCCCCGTATCAGGTGCGCCCGCGGGCGGGGCGCCGCCGGCGGTGCATCGCGCGCCAGCCCGGGCGGGGCATATGGCTTGCTCCCTCAGGGGCCACCAAGGAGGAAACAGATGAGCGACCTGACTGGCAAGGGCATCAAGAACGAGGTCGTCGGCGGGGCGAAGGAGGTTTCGGGGAAGGTCCGGGACGCCGCGGCCGATCTCACCGGGGACACCTCGGAGCAGATCAAGGGAAAGGCGCAGAAACTCGAGGGCAAGGTCCAGAAGCACATGGGGCGGGCGGAGCAGGCGGCCGACACGCCCGACCAGGAGGAGCCGGATCGGCCGTGATCGTCCGGCGGCACACGGCCTAGGAACGTTGGGATGAGGACCGAGGCCACGCGCGACGCGCGTGGCCTCGGTCATTGGAACGACGACGAACGTGGGGGCACCGCGATGCCTCCGTCGCCCCCAGCGGTCGTCCCCGTGCGGCCGGCATCCACGCATCCACGGCACGCATCCGCACACCACACGCGGCCGGGGCGCCACCATCCCGCCCGTCGTTTCCCGGTGCCGCGGGCATCCACGCCCCCACACGCGCGCCCGCGCGCCCGCACCGCCACGACGGGCCCACCATCCCGCCCCGTCGTTGGTGGTCCCGGTGCGACGGGCCATCGCACGCCCGCCTGCGGCGACGGCCCCTCACCCTGCGCCCGCCGTTGCTGTTCCGGTGCCAGGGGCCATCGCACGCCCGCCTGCGGCGACGGCCCGTCCACCCTGCGCCGGCCGTTGCTGTTCCGGTGCCAGGGGCAATCGCTTCGCGATTGCCCCTGGCACCATCAAACAAACCCGCTCATTTGGTGGCCGCGGGACGCGGGTCGCACCAAATGCCGGGCCCGGCATCGGTGCGGGATGCGAGCACCGGGCGGCATGAACGCCGCCCCTACCCGGCGGCGGTGACGACGTTCAGGAGGCGCGCGGGGACGTAGATCACTTTGCGCACCTCGCCCACGAGGTGCTTGGCGACGCCGGGGTCGGCCGCGGCGGCGGCCAGGATGGTCTCCTCGTCGGCATCGGTCTCGACCTGGAGCGTCCCGCGCAACTTCCCGTTGACCTGGATTGCGACCGTCACCGTCTCGGCCGTGGCGAGCACGGGGTCGTAGGCCGGCCACGCGGTGTCGAAGATGCTCCGAGTGTGCCCCAGCCGCTCCCAGAGCTCCTCGGCGATGTGCGGAGCAAATGGCGCGACCAACTGCACCAGCGGCTCGACCTCGGCGCGGTGCGGCACGCGCTCCGCGGCGCGGAGCGTGTTCATGTACGCCATCATGGCCGCGATCGCCGTGTTGAACGAGAGCCGCGGGATGTCGTCCGTCACCTTGCGCATCGTTCGGTGCAGGGCGCGGATCACAGCCGGTTCGGGGGTGCCGTCCCGAACGGCGCCCATGACCGACGCCCAGAGGCGGTCGAGGAACCGCCTCGTGCCGGAGATCGCCGTGTCGCGGAAGTCGCCGCCCTGCTCGAACGGACCGAGGAACATGAGATACGTCCGGAACGCGTCGGCGCCCCACGTCGACATGTAGGCGTCCGGACTCACGATGTTGCCCCGGCTCTTCGACATCTTCGCGCCGTTGCGCACGATGTGCCCGTGGGCGCGAAAGCGCGTGAACGGCTCCTCGAAGGGGAGTGCGCCCGCGTCGTGGAGCACCATCGTGATGAACCGGGCGTAGAGCAGGTGCAGCACCGCGTGCTCGTTGCCGCCGATGTAGGAGTCGACCGGCAGCCAGCGCCGCGTGAGCGCCCGATCGAAGGGCACGTCGGCGTGATGGACACTCGGGTAGCGCAGAAAGTACCAGGCGCTGTCCAGGAACGTGTCGGAGACGTCCGTCTCCCGCCGGCCCGCGCCGCCGCACCGGGGGCAGCGCACGCGGTACCACTCCTCGTGGCGCGCGAGCGGCGACACACCGGAGTCGTCCGGCGTGAAGTCGGCAATGTACGGCAGCTCGACCGGCAGGTCCCGCTCCGGCACCGGGACCGTGCCGCACGCATCGCAGTAGATGATCGGGATCGGCGGGCCCCAGTAGCGCTGGCGCGAGATGCACCAATCGTGGAGCCGGAAGTTCTCGACCCGGCGGGCACAGTCGTGCTCGACGAGCCAGTCGACAATGCGGCGCTGCCCCTCGTCCGTATCGAGCCCGTCGAACGGCCCCGATCGCACGAGCCGCCCGGGGCCCGTGTACGCCGCGGCGAGCGGCGCATCCGCGCCGCCCGCGCCACGCTCGGCCCCGGCCCCGCCCCCACCCCCACCCCCGCCCCCACCCCCACCCGCCTCGGCCACCACCCGCACGATCGGCAGCCCGAACTGCCGCGCGAACTCGAAATCCCGCTCGTCGTGACCCGGGACCGCCATCACGGCGCCGGTCCCGTAGTCCATGAGCACGTAGTCGGCGATCCAGACGGGGATGCGCTCACGCGTCGCCGGGTTGCTGGCGAAGGAGCCGGTGAAGACCCCCGTCTTGGTCCGCGTCCCGACGCGGCGACTCACGAGATCCTGCTCCGCCGTCTGCCGGCGATAGGCATCGACCGCCGCGCGCTGCGCGTCGGTCGTGAGCGCGTCGACGAGCGGGTGCTCGGGCGCGAGCACGAGATACGTGGCGCCGAAGATCGTATCGGGCCGGGTCGTGAAGACGGTGATCGACGCGTCGCGGCCCGCGGAGGCGCTGGTGGGGGCGCTGGTGGAGGCGCTGCCGGAGGCGCTGCTGGAGGCGCTGCCCCGCACGATGCCGTCGACCCCCGGCGGGAACGTGATCTCGACCCCCTCGGAGCGGCCGATCCAGTGCTGCTGCTGCGCCTTCGTCGTCTCGGACCAGTCCAGCCAGTCGAGGTTCGCGAGCAGGCGCGGCGCGTAGCGGGAGATGGCGAAGAACCACTGCTCGAGGAACCGCTGCTCGACCCGGGTGCCGCAGCGCTCGCACTCCCCGCCGATGACCTGCTCGTTGGCGAGCACCGTCTTGTCGAACGGGCACCAGTTCACCGCCGCTTTCTTGCGGTAGGCGAGCCCCCGCTCGTAGAGCTGGAGGAAGATCCACTGCGTCCACCGATAGTACGCGGGGTCGGTCGTGTCGACCGTCCGCGTCCAGTCGGCCATCAGCCCCGCGCGGCGCAGTTGACGGCCGAAGTTGGCGATGTTGCGCGGGATGAGCTCCATCGGGTGCACGCCGACCTTGAGCGCGTAGTTCTCGGAGTGGATGCCGAAGGCATCGTAGCCGAGCGGCTCGAAGACCGTCTCTCCGCGCATCCGCTGGTACCGGGCGAAAACATCGCTTCCGGTGAAGGCGAACAGGTTCCCGACGTGCAATCCCTCGGCGGAGGGGTACGGGAACATCATGAGCGCGTAGTACGGGTGCGGCCCGCCTTCGAGGTCGGTGACGTTGGTCCCGCGCGCCTCCCACCGCGCCTGCCACCGCTGCTCGACCACCGCCGGGTCGTACACGTCCGGCGACGCGGAGGTGGGGGAGGTGGGGGAGGTGGCGGACGCGGGGGGTGCCGGCGCCGGGACGGATGGGTGAGCCGCGGGGTCGGGGACCGGTGGGCGCGCCGGTGCAGACATGCCCCCAAGATAACGAGTAGTTTCTCTCCCCATGCCGCCACGACGACGGAAGCGCCTCGATCCGGCGCTCTTCAACCTGCCGGTCGATCGGCTGCGGCGCGGCGTCGCGAGCGAGCGCGAGGTGGCGCGCTTGCGCGAGATCCTGCTCGCCGCCGGCGGCGGCCCCGCCCCACGCGTCGCCGTGCAGATCAGCGCCGAGCGCCAGTGCATCATCGGTGGCACGGACGAAGTGATCGCGCTCCTCAAGCTGTCGGTCGGTGACTGGAGCGCGCTCGTCGTGCATGCGCTCTCCGACGGCGATCGCGCGGACCCGGGCGAGACCGTGATGACCATCGAAGGGCCCTACGATGCCTTCGCGGCGCTCGAGCCGCTCATCCTCGGGACCCTGGCGCGGCGCACGCGCGTCAGCACCAACGCCCGGGCCTTCGTCGAGGCCGCGCGGCCGAAGCTCGTCATCGCCTTCCCCGCCCGGCACGATCACTGGCTGCTCGAGGCCGGGGACGCGCTGGCGGCGCAGATCGGCGGCGCGCTCGTGCTGTCCGCCGACCCGACCGTGCTCACGCTGAGCGCCGGGACCGGCAAGGCCTCGTCGCCGCTCGTCCCGCCGCTCGCGCTCGTGTCCCACGCGCTCATCGGCGCCCACGGCGGCGACACGCGCGCGGCGGCGCGCGCCGTCGCGGACCATGTGGGTGCGAGCCCGGCTGCCGCGGCGGTCACGGGGGCGGGGAGCGCCGCCGGGACGGCTGGCGGCACAGGGGGTGCGGCGGCCGGGACGACGACCGGTACGGCGGCCGGCACGGACGCCGACGTCCAGCTGGTGGTGCCGGTCGACTACGACAACGACTCCGTCCGGACCGCGCTCGATCTCGCCCGGGCGCTCGAGGGGCGGCTCTGGGCCGTCCAGCTCGCCACGTCGGAGAACCTCGTCGACGCCTCGATCCTCCCGATCATGGGGACGTTCCCGCCCACGGGCGTGAACGCCCAGCTCGTCTGGAACGTCCGCAACGCCCTGGACGCCGAGGGCTTCGGGGACGTGAAGCTGCTCGCCTCGAGCGGCGTCACGCTCGAGCGGATCCGGCAGTTCGCGGAGGAGGGCGTCCCGGTGGACGCGTACGGCATCGGCGCCTCGCTGCTCACCGGACGGACGGGCTTCACGGCCGCCGTCGTCCAGCTCGACCGGCCGCTGCGGCTTCGCGTCGGGAGCGAGCTGCGCCCCAATGCGCGCCTCGAGCGCGTGAAGTAGACTCTGCGGCGGAGCCGGATCGGGCCGAGCCGCGGCCGCGGCGCGGACCGGACAGCAGACAAGGAGCCCGTGTTCTCATGGCCGGTCCCAAGCTCGATGGTGCGGGCAATGCGAAGCTCGCGACGCTGGAGAGCGCATTGACCCAACTCCAGCGGGTGCACGGCGTGGTGGAGCAGTGCGCGGTGGCGGTGAAGGGCCAGCAGCCGGCGTCGACCTTCGTGCCGCAGATCCGGCGCGCGACGCAGCCGATGGTCGGGTTGCTCAAGGGCCAGTTCGGCATGATCTCGGACCAGGTCGCGTCCTTTCTGCTCGCGGCCACCCGCGGCGGTGGGAACGACCATACGCGGGTCCGCATCCTGCGCGAAGGCGTGGTGCAGCTCCGCGTCCAGCTCGAGCTCGCGGTCGCGAAGACGCACGAGCTGCACACGATCGACGACGCGCACGAGGGACCGGCAGCGCGGGGCACGTCGTCGTGAGCGCGGTCGGCGCGCGAACCGGGTGTTCCCCTTCACTCTGCCCGAGCCGGTTGGTAGATTCGCCAAGCTTGTCCCACTCGGATACCTCAACGAGCCTCATGCCCTTCGTCTCCCGTCCGCGCCGGCGTGCCGCGGCCGCGCTCATGGGCGCCGCCGGCGTCGCTGTCGCGCTTGGTCTGGCCGCGTGCGGTGTCGGCGATCCGCGCACGTATCCCAATACCACCTTCGCCCCGCACACCGAGTTCGGCCGGGACATCGACGATCTCTGGAACCTCCTGCTGTACCTGGGCACGGCGGTCTTCATCTTCGTCGAGACGCTGCTGGTCATCACGATCGTGCGCTTCCGCCACCGTCCGGGTGCCCCGCGGCCCAAGCACGTCCACGGCAACACCACGCTCGAGATCCTCTGGACGGTGATCCCGGCCGTCGTGCTGACGATCATCGCGGTCCCGACCGTGCGGACGATCTTCCGGACCCAGGCGCGCGCCGAGCCCAACGCCCTCCAGGTGGAGGTGTACGGGCACCAGTGGTGGTGGGAGTTCCGCTACCCGCAGTACGGCGTGACGACGGCCTCCGAGCTCTACATGCCCACCGGGCGGAAGGTGAACTTCGCGCTCCGGACGGCCGATGTGCTCCACAGCTTCTGGGTGCCGGAGCTCGGCGGCAAGCGCGACCTGATCTCGAACCACGTCAACTATCTCTGGTGGACACCGGCCGACAGTGTGGCCGAGACGGCGTGGAACGGCACGTGTAACGAGTACTGTGGTGCGAGCCACGCCAACATGCGCTTCCGCGCCTTCGTGGTCTCGCCGGCCGAGTTCGAGCGCTGGGCGCGCCACCAGGCGGCCCCGGCGTTCTTCAACGCGTCGGCTGCCGCGGCCCCTGCGGCCCCTGCGGCCCCGCCCGCCCGGACGAGCTTCGGTCCGGCGCCGGCCGCGGGGCCGGCGCTCGTCCGCGCGGTCGCGAACGTCCGCGGCGCCCAGCCCGGGAAGGGCACGGCGCCGGCGCCGGGCGAATCGCCGGGTGGATCGCCGGGTGGACCGGAGGCGATGCAGGTGGCGGCGGCCGTGGCTGACACGGGCGCGGTCTTCCCGCGTGACCGGCTGCCGTCGTACGTGATCCCGGCCGTCCCGACGCCGGCACAGCTCAAGTTCACGCCGGGGCTGGTCGGAGACCCGGCGCGGGGCCAGAAGATCTTCTCCGGGGGCCTCTGCATCGGGTGCCATACGATCAAGGGCAACCCGATGGCGGCGGGCGTGATCGGGCCCAACCTCACGCACGTCGGCTCGCGCTATACCATCGCCGGGTCGCTCTACAAGAACGACACCGACCATCTGCGGCTCTGGATCAAGAACGCACGGCTCATGAAGCCCGGCGTGACCATGCCGACGCTCGGCATGGGGCAGGTCGATCCGCAGACCGGCGCCACGGTGACGGCCGCAACCGGCGGCCTGACGGACCAGCAGATCGCGGACATCGTCGCGTATCTGCAAGCCCTGAAGTAGGAGCCTCACGAGCATGGCCACACTCGCCGCGCCGGCGTTCGCCGCGCCGATCGAGCGATCCGACGGCGGATTCCTGAGCTGGCTCGGGACGACCGACCACAAGCGCATCGGCTACCTGTACCTCTTCACCGCCACCGGCTTCCTGCTCTGGGGTGGCGGCGAGGCGATGCTCATGCGCTGGCAGCTGCGGGCGCCCAACCAGCACTTCCTGTCCGCCGAGCAATACAACCAGCTGTTCACGATGCACGGCACGACGATGATCTTCCTCGTCGTCATGCCGCTCTCGGCGGCGTTCTTCAACCTGCTGGTCCCGCTCCAGATCGGGGCCCGCGACGTCGCGTTCCCGCGCCTCAACGCCTTCAGCTACTGGGTCTACCTGCTCGGCGGCCTGTTCATCTCGGTCCCGATCATCTTCAACGCCGGGCCCAACGGCGGCTGGTTCGGCTACGCGCCGCTCACGACGACGACGTACTCCCCGGGGCTCAACATCGATTTCTGGGTCGCCGGGCTCCAGATCCTCGGGATCTCGTCGCTCGCGGCCGGATTCAACTTCATCACCACGATCATCAACATGCGCGCGCCGGGGATGAACCTGATGCGCATGCCGATGTTCACCTGGATGGCGTTCGTGGTGCAGTTCCTGATCGTGTTGGCGTTCCCGGTGATCACGATCGCGCTCGTCTTCCTGCTCTTCGACCGCTTCTTCGGGACGAACTTCTACGAGATCGCGGCCGGGGCCGACCCGCTGCTCTGGCAGCACCTGTTCTGGATCTTCGGCCATCCCGAGGTCTACATCCTCGTCCTCCCGGCCTTCGGGCTCGTCTCCGAGGTGCTCCCGACGTTCAGTCAGAAGCCGCTCTTCGGGTACCCGGTGATGGTGTACTCGGGGATCCTGATCGGCTTTCTCGGGTTCGGCGTCTGGGCGCACCACATGTTCGCCGTCGGCATGGGTCCGATCGCGGACACGGTCTTCGGGGTGACGACGATGCTGATCGCGATCCCGACGGGGGTGAAGATCTTCAACTGGATCTTCACCATGTGGGGTGGCTCGGTCCGCTTCACGACGGCGTCGATGTTCGCGATCGGGCTGGTCGCGATGTTCACCATCGGCGGCATCTCGGGTGTCATGCACTCCTCGCCGCCGGCCGACCTCCAGCAGACGGACACGTACTTCGTCGTCGCCCACTTCCACTACGTGCTCTTCGGCGGCTCGCTCATGGGGCTGTTCGCCGGGATCTACTACTACTACCCGAAGCTCACGGGCCACCTGCTCGACGAGGGGCTCGGCAAGTGGCACTTCTGGCTCAACCTGATCGGATCGAACCTCGCGTTCTTCCCGATGCACTTCTCGGGGTTGCTCGGCATGCCCCGGCGGATCTACACGTACGATGCCAACCAGGGGTGGGATACGTTCAACCTCCTGTCCAGCATCGGCGCGTTCATCGTCGGCTTCGCCACGCTGATCCTCGTTTACAACATGCTCGTGAACCGGAAGCGCGGCCGCCTCGCCGGGAACAATCCCTGGGGCGCCGGGACGCTCGAGTGGTCGATCCCCTCGCCGCCGCCGGTGTACAACTTCGCCGAGATCCCGCGCGTGACCTCGCGGTACCCGGTGTGGGATCTCACCGCGCCCGAGCTGACGGCGGCCGTTCCGCACACGCTGCGTGGGGATGAGATGGTCACGGCGCAGGTCGGTGGCGTGAGCGCGGGACAGATGAGCGTCCCCGCCGACCGCCGGCCGGCGGCGGCGGCGGGCGCGGGCCTCCACGCGCCGCCGGCGCGAGTGCCGAGCGCCGAGGAGCTGGGGATCCCGATCCCGTACACGACGACCAAGCCGTTCTTCACCGCCCTCGGCATCATCGTGATGTTCGGCGGGCTGCTGTTGACCCGGATGGAGAACAAGATCCCGGGATGGGCCGTGCTCGCCCTCGGGGCGGCGACCCTCGTCGGCGGATTGTACTGGTGGCTGACCTCCCCGCTCGAGCCGGAGCACGAGCACGCCGGCGCGCACGGAGCCGCCCCCCACCACGCCCACGCCCACTAGGGACGCGCCTTCCATGGATTCCTTCGCCATGCCCGACGTCATCGTTCCCGCTGCCGGCGTCGAGCACACCTATACGACCACGGGGCTCCCGCACCGGAAGATCGGGATCTGGGCGTTCATCGGCTCGGAGTGCATGCTCTTCGCCTCGCTCATCTCGACCTATCTGATCTACAAGGGGCGGAGCGTCGTCGGGCCGTTCCCGCACGAGGCCTGGACCGACCCGTCGACGGGCCATCATTTCCGGGCGATCCTCAACATCCCGGTGACGTCGGCGTCGACCTTCGTGCTCCTCATGTCGTCGCTCGCGATGGTCCTCGCCCTAGCAGCGGTCGAGAACAGGGACAAGCCCAAGGTCACCATGGGCGAGAAGATCCTCGGCTCGTCCAAGCTCTGGCTCTTCATGACGGCCCTGCTCGGGACGACCTTCCTCGGCTTCCAGGCGTTCGAGTTCACGTCGTTCGTGCACGAGGGCGTGAGCATCCGCACGAACCTGTTCGGCTCCTCGTTCTTCACGCTGACCGGCTTTCACGGCGCACACGTGACGGCGGGCGTGCTCTGGCTCTGCACGATGCTGGCGGTCGACTTCAAGCGGGGGCTCGGACCCAAGGATGCCCTCAACGTCGACATCATGGCGCTGTACTGGCACTTCGTGGACGTCGTCTGGATCGCGATCTTCACCCTCGTTTATCTGATCAGGTAGGGAGCCGCCGATGACATCTCCGGAGTCCCATCACGGGCAGACCGCTGCGGCGCTGGCGGCCCAGGGCCACCTCGAGGGAGCGGTCCACGAGCACCCGACGTGGTCGACGTACTGGAAGGTGGCGACGATCCTCACCGTGATCACGGTCGCCGAGGTGTGGTGCTATTATGTCCCGTCCTTCGTGGCGTCCGTCTGGTTCGTCCCCGTCCTGCTCGCCCTCTCGGCGCTCAAGTTCGGGATCGTGGTCCTGTTCTACATGCACCTCAAGTACGACCACAAGCTGTTCCGGGCCCTGTTCACCGGCCCGCTGATCGTCGCCATGTTCACGATCGTGGCCCTGCTGTTCCTCTTCGGCAAGGTGGCCGTCAGGCTCGGATTGCTGTCCTAGGCGTCATGCTCCACCCGTTGGCCCCGGCGGGGATGGCCGCCTTCAGCGTGCACCCGAGCACGGTGATCGGCGTCGCCGGGCTCGCGGCGCTCTACGCCTGGCGGGCACGGGCCGAGCGGCCGGCGACGGGACGCCGGCCGACCCCGATGCAGCGCACGAGCTTCGCCGCCGGGCTGGCGACGATGTTCCTGGCGCTCAACGGGCCGCTCCATGACCTGAGCGACGACTACCTGTTCAGCGCGCACATGGTCCAGCATCTCGTGCTGGTCTTCGCCGTCGCACCGCTCCTGGTGATCGGGACACCCGGCTGGATGCTCCGCCCGGCGCTCCGCGTGCCGGCGATCGGTGCGGTTGCGCGGTGGCTGACGCGCCCGGGGGTCTGCTTCGTGATCTTCAACGTGGCCATCGCCGCCTGGCACCTGCCCCCGCTCTACAACCTGGCCATGGCGCACCACCCCGTGCACATCGCCGAGCATCTGCTGTTCCTGGCGACCGGGGTGCTCATGTGGTGGCCGTTGCTGAGCCCCATGCCGGAGTTGCCCCGCCTGCCCTACCCGGGTCAGATGCTGTACTGCTTCCTCATGAGCCTCCCGATGTCCATCGTCGCGATCTATATCGCGATGGCCGATCACATCCTCTACCCGGCGTACGAGGCGGCGCCGCGTATCTGGGGGCTCCTGCCGCTCGAGGACCAGATGATCGGTGGGCTCATCATGTGGATCCCCGGTGGCCTCTTTCTCTATGGGGTCATGACGATCGTCTTCTTCAAGTGGGCGGCACGCGGCGAGGACACGAGGGAGGCTGCGCAGGTGCGGGCGTGATCGCCGGCGCGTCTGCGCCGCCGCCGGCGTTGGAGGCGCCCGGCCGGCCGGCCCCGGCCGACGGGGCCGGCCACGGGTTCGGGGGCGCCGGGGGCGCCGGGGGGGGCGGGGGCGCGACGGGCGGTGCTGACCCCGGGGGCGCTGCCCGGCATGGGCCGGCCGGAGCCGCGGGCACGACGCGGCGGCTCGTCGCGCTCGACGTCTTCCGCGGGATGACCGTCGCCGGGATGCTGCTCGTCAACGATCCCGGCAGTTGGGGACACATCTTCCCGCCGCTCGAGCACGCGGCCTGGAACGGGTGGACACCGACCGACCTCATCTTCCCGTTCTTCCTGTTCATCGTCGGCATCACGACGCACCTGTCGTTGACGGCGCGCCGAGCGCGGGGCGCCGACGACTCGGCGCTGGTGCGGCAGATCGTTCGGCGCGGCGGCGTGATCATCCTGCTGGGGCTGCTGCTGAGCTGGTTCCCCTTCTTCAGTTGGGGGCCGATCCCCGGTCACGCCGACCCGGGCGCCGTCGAGCGCATCGTCGATCGCCTGCTGCGCGTCCGGGGGCCGGGGATCCTCCAACGGATCGGGCTGGTCTACATCGTCGCCGCGCTGCTGACCCTCCGGACCGGCCTGCGTGCGCAGGTAGTCGTCACGGCTGGGATCCTGCTCGGCTACTGGGCCCTCCTCACGATCGTTCCCGTCCCCGACTCGGGGCTGCCCGGTTGGGCGACCGAGACCGTGCCGCAAGGGACGCTCGCGGCCTGGGTCGACCGGCTGGTGCTGGATTGGAGCGGGTGGGGTCTCGGGAACCACATCTGGGCGCTGTCGAAGACGTGGGACCCGGAAGGGGTGCTGTCCACGGTGCCCGCGGTCGCCACGACGATGCTGGGTGTGATCGCCGGTCGGTGGATCGGGGCCGACCGGCCGATCGCCGAGCGGCTAAGCGGGCTCATGGCCGTGGGCGGAGTGGTGGCGGCCGCTGGCTGTGCCTGGGGATGGGTGTTCCCCATCAACAAGACCCTCTGGACCAGCTCCTACGTGCTCCTGTCAGGGGGTCTGGCGGCCCTCACCCTGGGCGTCTGCCTCTGGCTGATCGACGGCCTCGGAGCCGACTCGCGGCACGCCGCCGGGCGGGTGGCGGCCCGGGCGCGGCGGTGGGCGCAGCCGTTCGTCATCTTCGGCGTCAACCCGATCGTCGCCTTCGTTGGGTCCGACGCGATGGCGCGCCTCATCTACTCGGTAATCACCGTGCCGACCGCCGCCGGGCCGGTGCCCCTCGAGACGGCCATCTATCGCACGGCCTACGCGTCCTGGCTCGAGCCGCGGCTCGCCTCGTTGGGGTTCGCGATCAGTTTCGTCCTCGTCTGGCTGGGCGTCCTGACACTGTTGTACCGTCGAGAAATCTTCGTAAAGGTGTAGCTCGTGCCTTGCCCGCGCGCCGTCGCGGCTGCTAGGCTTGTCCGCTCGTCGCTCTTCTGCTGCGCTCATGAGATCCCGACCTCACTGGCTCATCCACCGGTTCCCGGTGGCCTGCGCCACATGTCTGCTCCTGGCCGCCGGCGCCACGCCCCTCACCGCGCAGTCGCGCCACGGGCGGCGGCAGCGCCGCCATGCCACGTCGCTCCTCCCCCTGCGCTACGACGCCCCGCGAAGCGTGGAGGCGCTGGACGCCGATCTCGCGTCGATGCTGCACAGCCGCGTCCGGAGCGGCCGCTGGGGGATCATGGTCGTCTCGCTGACCCGCGGCGATACGCTGTTCGAGATCAACCCCGACCAGTCGCTGCGCCCCGCGTCGACGATGAAGCTCTTCACCTCGGCGCTGGCGTTCGATCGCCTCGGCCCCGACTACGAGTTCGCGACCGATGTCCTGCGGGATGGCCCGATCGACTCCGCCGGCGGCATCGAGGGGAACCTGGTGCTGCGCGGTGACGGCGACCCGTCGCTCTCGAACCGCTTCCTGCGCGGTGAGCCGGACGCGCCGATGCAGGCGCTGGCGCGTGCCGTCGCGGCGACCGGCGTCCGGCGCGTGCACGGGGACCTCGTGGGCGATGCGACGGCCTTTGCCGGGCAGGCCATTCCCGTCGGGTGGCTACACCGCTATCTCGGGGCGAGCTATGCCGCCCGCGTCTCGGCGCTGTCGCTGAACGACAATCTCGTCTGGGTCGCCGTCTCGCCGGGGGCGAACGGGAAGGCCGCGTCGGTCGCGCTCGAGCCGTCGTCCAGCGCCCTGCCGGTGCGCAACCAGGTGCGCACGGTCGCCGGGAGCGCGGGGTCGCGGATCATCGTCCGGGCACGCGGCGACGGCTCGATCGTCGCCAGCGGCTGGATCGGCTCGCGATGCGGCACTCGGCTGTACGAGCTCGTGATCGAGGACCCGGCGCTCTTCACCGTCGGCGCCTTCCGCGACGCGCTGGCGGCGGCCGGCGTGCGGGTGGACGGCCGGATCCGACTCGGCCCGACGCCGGCCACGGCGATCAAGGTGACATCGCTCCCCTCCCCACCGCTCGCCCGCATCGTCGCGGCGATGAACCGCGAGAGCATCAATCACTACGCGGAGCTGCTGTTCCGCGACGCGGTGCGCGGCCCCGACCGCTCGGCAGTCGGCTCGGTGGACCTCGGCGCCGCCCTGCTTCGCCGATTCCTGACCGACAAGGTCGGCGCGCCCGCGAACGCGGTGAGCGTCACCGACGGGAGCGGGCTCTCGACGCTGGACCGCGTGACCCCCCGCGCGATGGTCGATCTGCTGTCGTACGCCGACCGCGCCTCCTGGGGCCCCGCGTTTCATGCGTCGCTCCCGGTCGCCGGCGAGTCGGAGCTGCTCCGCCGGCGGATGCGCCGGACGCCGGCACAGGGCAACCTCCACGCGAAGACCGGCACGACCGACGACGTGATCTCGCTCGGCGGCTACGTGACGGCGATCGACGGCGAGGTGCTGGCCTTCAGCTTCATCTACAACGGCTCCGACCGGTGGAACGCCAAGACCACGATCGACGGCATGGGCGCCACGCTCGCCTCGTTCGTGCGGGAGTGACCGGGACCGGGGACGCGCGCAGGCCGGGCACGCGCACCCCGGGGACGCGCGCCGCCGGCAGGGGTCCCGTGGCCGCCCCGGCCGCCCCGGCCGCCCTGGCCCGCCTGGCCGCCGTCACTGCCCTCGCCACGCTGGCGACTGTCGGGCGCGCGCAGGGGTCCGTCGGTCGGGGTGCCGCTGCCCCTCCCCCTCCCGCGCCGACGCTCCACGAGGTGCTCGCCATCGCGCTCCGCGAGAACCCGGACATCCGGGTGGCGCGGGCACACGTGGATTCCGCGCACGGCGAGGTACGCGTGGCGCGCGCCTTCCCCAACCCCGTCACCTCGGTCGTGCCCGGGATCCCGTTCCAGTATTCCGCGACGCTCGATCTCGACATCACCCCGCAGCGGGTCTTCCGCGTCCGAGCGGCCCGGCAGGGGCAGGTCGCGACCGCCGATGACTTTGCCGACCAGGTGCGCATCACCACGTTCGCGGTCCGCCAGGCGTTCTACGACGAGCTGCTCGACGAGGCGCTGGTCGACGTTGCCGGTCGGCAGCGGACGGTGCTCGCCCAGATCCTCACGGCCGACTCGGCTCGCGTCCGCGCGGGGGATCTCCCGGACCGGAACCTCGTCACCAGTCAACTGGAGTTGGCGCGCGGAGACGCGGCGCTCGCCAAGGCGCAGGCGACCGCCCGCGCGGCCCGACTCGCGCTCCAGCTCCTGATGGGCGTCCGCCATCCGGACACCGCCTTCCGGGTCAGCGGGACGCTCGAGTACCGGCCGGTCGCGCTGCCGATGGACTCCCTGCTCGCGATCGCCGCCGCGTCGCGCCCGGATCTCCGGAGCGCGCGGGAGCGGACGGGGCAGAGCCGCTCGATCCGGTCCTTCGCGCGGTCGCTCCTCTTCCCGACCCCGAACGTCGGCGTGACCTATCAGCCGGACCAACTGTACCCGTCCACCCCGCCATTCGCCGGCGCATCGCACTTCGCGTTCTTCCTCAGCGCGCCGGTGCCGCTCTTCGACTGGTTCGGCGGCGAGCGCGAGAAGGCTCAGGCGGGGCTCGACGTCGCCGAAATCACCGAGGACCGGGCCCGCAAGCAGGTCGAGAGCGATGTCGTGACGGCGATCGACGGATATCGCTCGGCCGAAACGCTGGCGTCGCGGTATCAGGGTGGCCTGCTGGCCAAGGCCCAGCAGGCGGTGGCGACGGCACAGTACGCGTACCAGCGGGGTGCGATCTCGCTTCTCGATCTGCTCGACGCGATCCGGACGAACGGCGACATCCTGGTGGAGTACTATACGACGGTCCACGACTTCTGGGTCAGCGTCTACACGATCGACGAGGCGGTGGGCCGCGACCTCGTCCCGGATTGATCGCGCATGCACATGGTGCCCCGCTCGTCCAGCATCCACCGCGTGGTGCGCTCGGCGCTCGCGCTGCTGCTCGCCTCGCCGGGCGCGGCCGCCTGTCACAAGCAGGCGGACGCGACCCCCACCCCGCCTGCTGCCCTGTCCCCCTCCCGCTCACCGACGGCCGCCGACGAGGTTCGGCTCGAGCCCGCGCAGCTCGCCTACGTGTCGGTCGACACCGTCCGGACGCGGACCGAGCGCGTGGTCGCCACCCTGCCGGCGGAACTGGTCATGGACGAGGACCACACCGTGCGGGTCGCGTCGCCGGTGGCGGGTCGGATCCGGACGATCGACGCCGCGCCCGGCGACCACGTGACGCGCGGGCAACCACTGGCCCACATCATCTCGAGCGATCTCGCCCAGGCGGCCGCCGACCTGGCCAAGGCCGATGCCGCCGTCAACCTCGCGACCGCGGCCCTCCGCCGCGCCGACGATCTCTTCGCGCACCACGTGATCGCCGAGCGGGACCTCGAGCAGGCGCGGAGCGATGCGGCGCAGGCCCAGGCGGAGCAGGTGCGGGCGCGGCAGCGAGTCGCCCAGCTCGCCGGGCCGTCGGCCACCGGCGCCGGATCGGGAGCGGCCGACAGCTCGGGCGACTTCGTCCTGCGGGCTCCGTTGAGCGGCGAGGTCATCGACCGCTCGGCCAACGTCGGCGCGGAAGTGACGAGCGACCCGGGGGCGGCGCTGTTCACCATCTCGTCCCTCGATACCCTGTGGCTCGTCGCGAGCGCCTACCAGCAGGACCTCGCGCACCTCCGGCGGGGCGAGCACCTCATCTACACGACCGACGCGGCCCCCGACCGCCGGTTCATCGCCCGCGTCTCGTACGTCGGCGGGGCGCTCGATTCGACGACGCGGACCGTGCGCGTGCGCGCCACCCTCCCCAACCCGGCGCATCTCCTCAAGCCGGCGACATTCGGCGAGGGGCGGCTCCTGGCGCCGGATTCGGGGCACGTGCCGGTGGTCCCGAGCCAGGCGCTGGTGACCCAGGGCGCGGAGCGTGTCGTCTTCGTGCAGCTCGCGCCCGGTCGGTTCGTCCGGCGGCCCGTGACGGTCGCCGACGACGACGGCTATCTGGCCTCGATCACCGACGGCGTTCGGCCCGGAGACCTCGTCGTGACGCGCGGCAGCATCCTGCTCGCGGGCGAGTCGACGCTGGGCCGTTGAGCGGGGCCGGCTGATGCTTCGACGCCTCGTCCGATTCGCGCTCCGGCAGCGGCTCCTCGTCGTCGGCGCCACGCTCCTCGTCGTCGTCATGGGCCTGCGCGCCTTCGACAATCTCCCCGTCGAGGCCTTCCCGGACGTCGAGGACGTGCACGTCCAGATCATCTCCCTCTGGCCGGGTCATGCGGCCGAGGAAGTGGAGAAGCTGGTCACGCTGCCGATCGAGCGCGAGATGAACGGGACCCCCAACGTCACCAACCTGCGCTCGATCTCGATGTTCGGGCTGTCGACGGTGACGATGACCTTCGAGGATGGGACGGCCGACTATTTCGCGCGGCAGCAGGCGCTCGAGCGGCTGCAATCGGTGACCGTGCCGGCCGGCGTGACGCCCGGGCTCGCATCCCTCTCCAACTCGACCGGGGAGATCTACCGGTACACGATCCGGAGCGCCCGGCCGCTGACGGACCTCAAGACACTGAACGACTGGGTGATCGTGCCGGCGTATCGGACCGTGCCGGGCGTCGCCGACGTCGTGTCCTTCGGGGGGCAGATCAAGCAGTACCAGATCGACGTCGACCCCGTGAAGATGCAGGCGTTCGGGCTGACGCTGGGCCAGGTCGAGCAGGCAGTCGCCGCCGCCAACGCGAACGCGGGCGGTGGGTACCTGGCCCACGGGTTCGAGAAGCAGGTCGTCCGCGGTGTGGGGCTCTTCGGCTCGCTCGCGGACATCGAGAACGTCGCGGTGGCCAGCCGCGGCGGTGTTCCCGTGCGCGTGCACGACATCGGCGCCGTCTCGATCGGCGGCGCGCCGCGCGAGGGCATCGTCGCCAAGGACACGGCCGACGATGTGGTCGAGGGCATCGTCCTCATGCGCACGGGCGAGAACGCGCTCAAAGTGCTCGAGCCGGTGCGGGCCAAGACGGCGGCCCTCAACGCGACCGTGCTCCCGCGCGACGTGCAACTGGTGCCGTTCTACGACCGCGCCAACCTCGTGAACCATACCGTTCACACGGTCGAGGAGAACCTCGTCACGGGCGCGACGCTGGTGCTGTTGATCCTCGTCATCTTCCTCGGCGACTGGCGGAGCGCGATCATCGTCGGCCTGGTCATCCCGCTGTCGCTGCTGTTCGCGTTCATCCTGATGGACGTGCGTCACGTCTCGGCGAACCTCATCTCGCTCGGGGCCGTCGACTTCGGCATCATCGTGGACGCGGCGGTCGTCATGGTGGAGGCGTTTCTCGTCCGGCTGGCCCTCGACCCGCCGCCGAGCGCCGAGGAGCTGGCCGACCGCGCCGCCGGCCTCGCCGCGATCAACGCCGGGCTGGCGGCCGCCGGCGGGGCCCTCGCCGGACCCCTTCCCATCCCCGAGACGCCGGGTCCGCGGCAGTTCCGCGAGCGCGCCTCGATCGAAGTGCGCCACCGGATCGCGACCATCGCCGAAGGGATGGGACGGCCGATCATGTTCGCCAAGGCGATCGTGATCATCGCCTTCCTCCCCATCTTCACCTTCCAGCGGGTGGAGAAGCGGATCTTCTCGCCGATGGCGTTCACCCTGACCTTTGCCCTCCTCGGGTCGCTGCTCCTCTCGCTGACGCTGGTGCCGGTGCTGTCGAGCTTCTGGATCAGGCCCGAGCGGGCGGGCACGGAGCCGCGCGCCGCGCGCTGGCTCCAGCGCGGCTTCGCACCGCTGCTCGACTGGGTGCTCCTCCGGCCACGCCTCTCGATCGGGGTGGCGCTCGGCGCCCTCGTGGTGTCCCTCGGGATCGGCTCACGGCTGGGCACCGAGTTTCTCCCGTCGCTCGACGAGGGGAATATCTGGCTGACGGTGACGATGCCCGTCGGGATCTCGCTCGAGCAGGCGAAGGTGATCGAGCGGCAGGTCCGGAGGACGCTGCTCAGCTACCCGCAGGTCACCGAGGTCGTCTCGCAGCTCGGCCGGCCGGACGACGGCACCGACCCCAAGCTGTCGAACAACCTGGAGGTCTACGCCGAGCTCAAGCCGCGGGGGGAGTGGGGCGATATTCACGACAAGGACGAGCTGGTCCGGCGCATGAACGCGCGGCTCGGCGCCATCCCCGGGGTCGACCTCAACTTCTCGCAGTACATCAAGGACAACGTCGAGGAGGCGCTCTCCGGGGTCAAAGGAGAGCTGGTGGTCAAGATCTTCGGCCCCGACCTTCACGTCCTCCAGGACAAGGCCGACGCGGTCGAGCGCGTGATGGCGACCGTGCGCGGCGTCGCCGATCTGGGCGTCGAGCAGCAGTTCGGGCAGCCGCAGGTGCGCTTCGAGATCGATCGGGCGGCGATCGGCCGCTACAATCTGGCCGTGGCCGACGTCGACAACGCGATCGAGACATCGATCGGCGGCAAGACGGTCACGCAGTACCTCGACGGCGACCAGGTGTTCGACGTCCGGCTCCGGTATCCGCCCCCCGACCGCGACAACCCCAACGCCCTCGAGCGGCTCCCGGTGAGCACTCCCGACGGCCACACGGTGCCGCTGGGCACGGTCGCCCGCATGGTGACGGCCGAAGGGGCCTCTCGCATCTCGCGCGAGGCCAACGAGCGACGGATCGCGATCAAGTGCTCGGTGCGCGGACGGGACGAAGGCAGCTTCGTCGCCGAAGCGCAGCGCCGCGTCGCCGACGCGGTGACGCTCCCGCCGGGGTACCACATCCTCTGGGGCGGGCAGTTCGAGAACCAACGGCGGGCGACGGCGCGGCTCGCGGTGATCGTCCCGGCGAGCATCGTCCTGATCTTCGTTCTGCTGTTCAGCGCCTTCGGCTCGGTGAAGTACGCCTCCCTGATCCTCGCCATGCTGCCGTTCGCGCTGATCGGCGGGATCATCATCCTGTACGTCCGCGGCATCAATCTCAGCGTGTCGGCCGCCGTCGGCTTCATCGCTCTGTTCGGCATCTCGGTCCAGAACGGCGTCATTCTGTTGACGGAGTTCAACCGGCAGCGGGAGGCCGGGTTGTCGGTGCTGGCCGCCGTCCGGGTAGGCACGCTCGACCGGCTCCGCCCCGTCGTCATGACGGCGCTCATGGCCATGCTCGGGCTGCTGCCCGCCGCGCTCTCGCACGGGATCGGGGCCGAGACGACCCGCCCGTTCGCCTCCGTGATCGTCGGCGGGCTGGTGACGGCGACCATGTTGACCCTTCTGCTGCTGCCCGTCCTCTACGTGATGTTCCACGAAGTCCCGCACGAGGACATCGCGGCGTAGCCACGCCCCAGGGTCGGGGGCCGTCCGGTGGCCCCGAGGTTGCGTGTCACGGGCGGGTAACGAATGTCACGGTCCGGTAACAGCTTACCCCGGCAGAAGGCCGGCCGCACCCGTGCTTACGATTCCTTCATGCGCATCGCCATCGCGTCGGACCACGCGGGAGTCGAGCGGAAGGCGGAGGTAGCGGCCGCGCTCCGCGCCGAGGGGCACGCGGTCGACGACCTCGGCACCGACTCGACCAAGCCGGTGGACTATCCCGACTACGCCGAGCGCCTGGGGCTGGCGGTCGTGGGCGGCCGGGCCGACCGGGGCGTGCTCCTGTGCGGGAGCGGGGTGGGGGCGTCGGTGGCCGCCAACAAGATCCCGGGGGTTCGGGCGGCCGTGTGCCACGACACGTATTCGGCCCACCAGGGCGTCGAGCACGACGACATGAACATCCTGGTCCTGGGCGCGCGCGTCGTTGGCCCGGAGTTGGCAAAGGAGCTCGCCCGCACGTTCGTCGCGGCGCGCTATACCGGCGAGGAGCGCCACGCCCGTCGCCTCGCCAAGGTGCGCAGCATGGAGGAGCGCTACTGCGGCGCCGAGCCTGACCTCTCGACATCATGACCGTCCTGCACGCCGATCTCGGCGCCCTGAGCGGCCCGGTCGCCGAGACCACCGCGCGCCTCGAGCGCGAGCAGATCGCCGCGCGCATCGCGCGTGACGACTACACCGTCTGGAGCCCCGCGCCCACCGAGATCAGCAACCGTCTGGGCTGGCTCACGATCGCCGCGCGCATGGGTGACGCGCTCCCCGAGATCCACCGCGTCGTCGGCGACGTGCGTATGGCCGGGTACACCGATGCGCTCCTCCTCGGCATGGGCGGCTCCAGCCTCGCCCCGGAGGTCTTTCGCGAGACGTTCGGTGTGGCGCCGGGGTATCTCGACCTCGCGGTGCTCGACAGCACCGATCCCGACGCCGTTCGTGCGCAGGCGAGCCGACTGGATCCCGGCCGGACGCTGTTCATCGTCTCGACCAAGAGCGGCGGGACGGTGGAGACGTTTTCCTTCTTCCGCTACTTCTTCCGGCGCGCCGTCCACGCGCTCGGCGCGGTCGAGGCGGGACAGCACTTCATCGCGATCACCGACCCGGGGAGCGCGCTCGCGGATACCGCCGCACGGCACCTCTTCCGGGCCACGTTCCTCAACGACCCGAACATCGGCGGCCGCTACTCCGCGCTGTCGCACTTCGGGCTGGTTCCGGCATCGCTCACCGGCGCCGACGTCCCTCGACTGCTGGCCCGCGCTACGGCGGCGAGCCGGGACCCGGCGACCGCGGCGCGGCTGGGCGTCATCCTCGGCGAGGCCGCGGCGCACGGGCGCGACAAGGCCACCTTCGCCATCTCGCCGGGCGTCCGCGCCTTCGGGAGCTGGGTCGAGCAGTTGCTCGCCGAGAGCACGGGCAAGGACGGCAAGGGGATCCTGCCGGTCGTCGACGAGCCGCTCGGCCCGCCATCCGTCTACGGGGCCGACCGGCTGTTCATCGACATCCGCCTGGCCGGCGACACGACTCACGAGTCGGCCGTCCGCGCGCTCCGCGAGGCCGGCCATCCGGTCGTCCGGCTGGATATCGCGGACCCGTACGACATCGGGGGACAGTTCTTCACCTGGGAGATGGCGACCGCCGTCGCCGGTTGGCGGCTCGGGATCAATCCCTTCGACCAGCCGAACGTCGAGTCGGCCAAGGTCGTCGCCCGCGAGCTGGTGAGCGCGTACGAGAAGACCGGCTCCCTGCCCGCGCTCGAGTCGACCGCGCACGACGACGCGCTCACCGTCTACGCGAGCCCGCAGGCGGGCGCGCGCTCGGCGGGCGCCGGCCCCGATGGCGCCGCCGGGATCGTGCGCGGGTTTCTGCGGGGTGTCCGGCCGGGCGACTATGTCGCGATCCAGGCGTTCGTGCAGCCGACCCCGGCGACGACCGACGCGATGCAGGCGCTCCGGGTCGCGATCCGCGACCACCTCCAGGTCGCCACGACGGCGGGTTACGGGCCGCGCTACCTGCACTCCACCGGTCAGCTCCACAAGGGCGACGGCGGCCGCGGCGTCTTCCTCCAACTGGTGACGCCCCCGCCGCCGCCGGCGCGCGACATCCCGATCCCGATGAGCGAGGACGCGGACGCGTCGGGCATCAGCTTCGGCGTGCTGAAGCTCGCCCAGGCGCTCGGTGACCGGAAGGCGTTGCTCGACCGTGGCCGCCGCGTGCTCCGGGTCGACCCCGCGCGCGTGCCGCAGGACATCGCACGAATCGCGGCCCTCGTTCCTTGAGGCAGATGCGGTCGGCCGTGCTCTTCGACCTCGACGGGACGCTCGTCCAGACGGAGTCGCTGAAGGCCGAGTCGTATGCCCGGGCGGCGGCGGCCCTGCGGCCGGGTGTGATCTCGGAAGAGGCCGTCATCGACGCGTACGACCAGTGCATCGGGCGACCGCGGGACGAGGTCGCGCAGACGTTGCTCGACCGGTTCGGCCTCGCCGATGCGGCCCGACAGCGGATGCAGGAGTTGGGCGCCGACTCGCCGCGGGCCGCCTTCGTGGCGATCCGGCTCCGGCTGTACGAGCAACTGCTCCAGGACCGCGAGCTCATCAGAAGCCACGAGCTGCCCGCGGCCACATCGCTGCTCCGGCACCTCGCGCACGATGGGTATTCGCTCGCGCTGACGACCGTGTCGCATGCCGCCCAGGCGTTCCTCGTCCTCGACACGCTCGCGATCCGCGATGAGTTTGATGCCATCGTGACGGTCGACGACGTGGCGCGGGGGAAGCCGGCCCCCGACCTCTATCTCCTGGCCATGTCGCGCCTCGGCATGCCAGCGGAGCGATGCGTGGCGATCGAGGATTCGGTCCCGGGGATCGAGGCGGCGCTGGCGGCCGGGGTCATCTGCGTGGCATCGACGAACCCGCTGACTCGCACGGCCGTCGATGCCATGCCGGCCGACCCGCGCGTCACGGTCGTCGACGATCCGGCGCAACTCGAGCGCGCAGTGCGAGCGCTCCTCATCAGACCGGAGGAAGCGACAGCATGGAGCTAGGCATGGTGGGCTTGGGTCGCATGGGCGCGAACATGACGACGCGGCTGCTCCGCGGCGGCCACCGGGTGGTCGTGTACGACCGCGATGCCCGGGCGGTCGGCACATCCGCGAGCGGCGGCGCGATCGGCGCCGCGTCGCTCGAGGATCTGGTCGGCCGATTGACGCCGCCCCGGGTGGTGTGGGTGATGGTGCCGGCCGGCGATGCGACCGAGAGCACGGTGCAGACGCTCGGCCGGCTCCTCGATAGCGGTGACACCATCATCGACGGCGGCAACAGCAACTACAAGGACGCGATGCGGCGCTCGGCGGAGCTGGCGCCCCGCGGCGTTCGGTTCGTCGATGCGGGGACGAGCGGCGGGATCTGGGGGCTCGAGGCCGGCTACAGCCTGATGATCGGCGGCGAGGCGGCCACCGTCGAGCGGCTCCGGCCCATCTTCCAGACGCTCGCACCGGCACCGGACCACGGCTGGGGGTACATGGGCCCGAGCGGCGCCGGGCACTTCGTGAAGATGGTGCACAACGGGATCGAGTACGGCATGATGCAGGCGTACGCCGAGGGGTTCGCCATCATGCGGGGCAAGGCGGAGTTCGGCCTCGATCTCGCGCGGATCGCCGACGTGTGGCGGTACGGCAGTGTCGTGCGGTCCTGGCTGCTCGACCTGGCCGCCAACGCCCTGAAGGAGAATCCGTCGCTCGCGGGTATCGCGCCCTATGTCGCCGACTCCGGGGAGGGTCGGTGGACGGTGGCCGAAGCGATCGACCTCAATGTGCCGGCGCCCATCATCACGCACTCGCTGATCGCGCGCATCCGGTCGCGCGACTCGGACTCGTACACGGACAAGATGCTGGCCGCCCTCCGCCACCAGTTCGGCGGCCATGCCGTCAAGGCCGAGCCGAGTGGGACGGCGGCGCAGGCGCCGGGCGCATCGTCGGCGGCCGCGGCGGCGCCAGCGGCGGCGGCGGGAGGGAAGCGGTCATGACGCCGACTGCGACCGTGACCACGACGCTCAAGGCGAATCCCGAGCACCCGGAGCCGGTCGAGCCGTGCCTCTTCGTGATCTTCGGCGCGACCGGCGACCTCGCCCGCCGCAAGATCATCCCGGCGCTCTGGCAGCTCCACACGTACGGGATCGACGCCCGCGGCTGCGTGATCCTGGGCGTGTCACGGGATGGCGCCACCGACGACGCTGCGTTCCGGGCGATCGTCCGGGAGGCGATCCCCCCCGACGACCGATCCGCCGGCGATCTCGACGCGTGGACGTCGACCGCCGCGTACTACCAGCCGATGGCGACCGGCGACCCGGGCGAGTTCGCCGCCCTCCGGACGCGGATCGAGGAGATCGAGCGCGAGCACGGCCTCCCCGGGAACCGCATCTTCTACCTGTCGCTCCCACCGCAGGCGTTCCCATCGACGATCGCGGGGCTCGGCGCCGCCGGGCTCAATCGCAGCCCCGGGTGGACGCGGATCGTGATCGAGAAGCCGTTCGGCCGCGACCTCGCGTCGGCTCAGGAGCTCAATCGACTCGTGCACCAGTTCTTCGACGAGTCGCAGGTGTACCGGATCGACCACTATCTGGGGAAAGAGACGGTCCAGAATCTCCTCGTCTTCCGGTTCGCGAACGCGATGTTCGAGTCGCTCTGGAATCGCGACCACATCGAGAGCGTCGAGATCACCGTCGCCGAGGAGCTCGGGGTCGAGCAGCGGGCCGGCTACTACGAGCAGGCCGGGGCGTTGCGCGACATGGTGCAGAGCCATCTCACGCAGTTGCTGGCGCTCGTCGCGATGGAAGTGCCGACGGCGTTTCAGGCTGACGCGATCCGCGAGGAGAAAGTGAAGGCCCTGCGCTCGATCGCGTCGGTCCGACTCGAGGATGCCGTCTTCGGGCAGTACGCGGCCGGCCGCGTCCACGGAGAGGCGGTCCCCGGCTACCGCGAGGAGCCGGGCGTCTCGCCGGCATCGATGACGGAGACCTTCGTCGCGCTGCGCCTCTGCCTCGACAACTGGCGGTGGCAGGGTGTGCCGTTCTATCTGCGCACCGGGAAGCGCATGGCGCGGCGGCTGACGGAGATCCGGGTCCGGTTCCGGAAGGCGCCGGTCTGGATGTTCCGCTCGGTCCCGGACACGACTCCACAGGCCAACACGCTCGTCATCACGCTCCAACCCAACGAGGGGTTCCTCCTCTTCTTCGACGTCAAGGCGCCGGGCGAGCCGTTCCGCCTCCAGCGGCTCACGCTGCACTTCAACTACGACGAGGAGTTCAAGACGCTGCCGGAGGCGTATCAGACCCTGCTGCTCGATCTCCTCCGCGGCGATCAGACACTCTTCGTTCACGCCGACGAGGTCGAGACCTCGTGGCGCGTCTACGCGCCGCTCCTCGACCGGCACGCCCCACCGCATCCGTACCCGGCGGGGTCCTGGGGGCCGGCGGAGTCCGGCTCGGTCGTGCCGGAGCGGGAGCCCCGAGAGGCCGCCCCGCGCGCCCACGCCGGGGCAGGGACGGAGACGGGCGCAGCCGCGTGAGCGCATGGCCCGCCCCGTGGCGGGTGACGGTTCACGATGACGTCGAGACGCTGAGCCGGGCCGCCGCCGAGGAGATCGCCCGCGCCGCGGAGACCGCGGTCGCGGCCGGACGGCCGTTCACGCTCGCGCTCTCGGGTGGGAGCACGCCGCGCACGCTGTACCGGATGCTGGCGACCGATTTCGCCGAGCGCGTGCCGTGGAGGTCGACCGTGATCTTCTTCGGGGACGAGCGGTGCGTGCCGCCCGACCACCCCGACAGCAACTACGGCATGGCCCGCGCGGCGTTGCTGGGACAGGTCCCGGCGCTCGATGCGCAGGTGCATCGGATAGAGGGCGAGCGGCCGCCGGCGGACGCCGCGGCGCGCTACGACGCGCTGCTGCGGTCGGCGTTCCCCGGCGAGCCGCCGGCGACGTTCGACGTGTTGCTCCTGGGGGTCGGAACGGACGGCCACACGGCCTCGCTCTTCCCCGGGAGCGCGACCCTGGAGGAGCGGCGGCGGTGGGTCGTCCCGGCCGAGGCGCCGCCCGGCGCGGCGACCCACGACCGGGTGACGCTCACCTTTCCGGCGCTCGACGCGGCGACGACGACGATCGTGCTCTGCGCCGGGTCGGACAAGCGTGCGGTCGTGGGTGAGATCATGACGGCCGGCCGTGCGGCGGGAGCGCGCTACCCCGTGGCGCGCGTCACCGCGCGCGACCGCGTGCTCTGGATGCTCGATCGGGCCGCGGCACCTCCGGCCGACCGTGACTCGGCGCCCGACGGGCCGCCGTAGGTGAGCGTGTAGATCGCGTTCGCCTCATCGTCGCTGATGAACAGGTTGCCCGCGCGGTCGGCCACGACGTCGACCGGGCGACCCCGGTGATCGGATCCGTCGGACCAGCCGGTCACGAAATCCATGGGTGCGCCCGCGGCGGGGCCGCTCCCGGCGCCGGCGCCATTTCAGCGGACGAGCACCACCTTGTAACCGGTCTCACGGCTGCGGTCCCACGACCCGCGCAACGCGACCAGCGCCGCGTCGCCGTGCGCGGTGGGCGCGGCCTGCACCTCGGGTCGCTATCCGCTCCGCCGTCCGCCGCCCCTGCGCCCGCCGTGGCGCCCGCCGCCACCCGCTGGGCGGCCGCCCGGTCGACCGCCGCCGCTCCGGCCCCCGTGCCCCGCGCCCCCCGGCCGGCGGCCGTGGTGTCGTCCCCGCGCGCGGGAATCCGCATGTGCGGCGCGCTCGGATCGCCGCTCGTGCACGCGCTCGGCGTACTCGCGCTTCAGCGTCAGCACCTCCTCGGCGGGCGGAGCCACCGCGACCGGCTCGAGCTCGCGCTCCAGCTCGAATCCGTGATACATGAGCCGGTACTCGGTGGCGAACGGGACGGGGCGGCGTCGCGGATCGTAGACGAGGGCACCGTCGCTCCGGGTCGCGTGGGCGCGGATCAGATCCATCGGGATCTGCGTCCCCTCGATCGCCGCCCGTGGGATGCCCCACCGGTCGGCGAAGAAGCGCAGCGTCCCGGCGACCGCGCCCCAACTGCCACAGACGCTCGACCGCGACACGCGAGCCGCCTCGCCGTCGGCCGTCTCCTCGTCGATGACGAGATCGAGCGGCATGTACTCGGCGACCAGCTCCCCGAACCGGCGGCGGACCGGCTCGCCGGCCAGCGGGAGTGCGGCCGGGAGCGGCAGGCCGACGCTGCGGTAGACGCTCGCGGTCGCGAGCGCGGCATCCTCCAGCGCCTTGATGAGCACACCGCGGCGCTCGGCCCACTCCTCGATGCGCTCGTCGAAGAGATGCCGCGCCAGCCCGTACACCTCACCCACGTACCCGCACCGCGCAAACGCCTCGGCGTACACGTTGTACGCCGTGAGATGGTCGCTCCCCGGGACGATGAGCCCGGCGAGGTCGCGCTCCTCACGCGTCATGCGGTGGAGCGAGTCGATCGAGCTCATGACGGCGACGTAGGGCAGCAGATCCTCGCCGGCGTTGACGATCAACTCCGCCCATGGGCGATCGACCGGAAGCGCTTCGACGGCGCGCCCGTATTCCGAGAGGCGGCCGGTCGCCGCATCGATGACGCCGCGCGCCTCGAGGAGCATCACCGCTCGACGGTAGGCGGCGCGGTCGAGCGGGACGGGGAGATCGAGGTCGTCGGCGCGGACGCCCAGGCTGGCGCAGGTGAGCGCCACGCGCTCCGAGTCGCCGGCGAGCTGGAACTCCGGCTCCTGCGGCCGGAGGGTGGCGAAATCGATGTCGCGGTCCGACAGGATGAAGACCCGGCCGCCGGCGACGCGTCCGTGGACGCGGCCCGCCATCTGGAGGATCTCGTTGGCGCCGAGGTGGAGGCGGGTGAGCACATTGCGCCCGCGCTCGATGACGTTGGCGAACCGCGTGTCGTCGATGACCACCGTGTCGAGGCCGTGGACGTTGAGGGCACTCTGCCCGGCGGCCGTCATGGTGAGCAGGTACGGCTTGGACGCGCTCCCGTCGAGAAACGGGCGGATCACGCGGATCGGTTCCCCGCCGTGGTAGAACGCGACCGTGATGCGCGGGAAGCGACTCCCGACCGCTGCCGCGGCTTCCTCGACGGCCGCGCGCGTCGGGAGGAACACGCCGACGCCGTGAGCCTGCCGGAGGACGTCGCGCAGGAACCGGTCGTCGAGAAACTCGAGTGGCTCCTTGCGAACGACGCGAACGGTCGCCGCCTTGTCGGGATCGAAGGCCGTGCTCTCGACGACCGTGGCCGAGTCCAGATAGCGCGCGTAGAACCGAGGGTCGACCGTCGCCGAGAGCCAGATGAACCGATTGCGGTTGCGTTTCCCGAGCGCGAGGCAGAGCTCGAGCTCGGCCGACGTCTGGTGAATCTCGTCGACGACCAGCGTGTCAGTCGGCAGGATGTCGCCGTCCTGGAACCAGCGGCGAGCGATGCCCGTGGTGACGATGATGACGTTCCAGGTCGGCGTCTCCGGTGTCGCCTCACGCTCGCGGTTCACGACGCCCACGCGGAGCGGCGCGCCGCGGAGGATCACCTCGGCGATCGGCCGAATGGCGAGCGTCTTCCCCGTCCCGGTCCCGGCAACGATCCCGAAGCCCTGGCCACGCCCCGCCAGCTCGCGCAGGTCGGCCCCGTGCGCCCGCTCCAGGAACGTGTCGAGGTGCAGCCCCATCGCCAGCTCGATCGTCTCGCAGGCCGCCCGCGTCGGCGCGATCACGATCACGCGTCCCGTCGGCGGCTCGGCCGCGACGAACGCCTCATGGTCGGGCGGGAGATACCGATCAGTGACGGCCCGACGGATCACCGGTCGGGCTCAGCGTCCGTGGCGCGGAGGAGGCTTCGGGACCGACATCCGCACGCGCGGCGCGGCGACGCGGCCGTGCGGTTGCGGCGCGGGCGGAATCACCCGAGCGGGGCCCATCGGCTGCGGCGGGTGCATCGGGGTCGTGGGCGCGGTGCGGACCCGATCGGGGATCGCGGGCACCGGATGCGCGGGCGCATACACGGACGAATGCTCCGGCGACAGGATCGCGTTGCCGGTGATCGGGGGCCGGGGCAGGACAGGCCTGGCGGTCGCGGGTTTGCTGCTGCCGAAGACGACGCGCGAGTTGGGCGCGCGCACACGCACGGCCTTGGCGCACTCGGTCGGGGCCGGCTGCTGCGCCGGCGGCACCCCACGGACCCACACGCGGCACATCCCGGTCGGTGGCACGTACTGCGGCGGGATGCCCTGCTCGGCACGCTGCCCACCCGTCAGCGGCGCCCCCCCGCCCGTCGCGCCGCCCGCGGCGCTTCCCGGATGCGGAACGCGTACGGCTGTGGCCTGAGCGCGCGCCATCCGCGGCGCCGCCAGGAGCAGCGCTGCGATCATCGCCGGGGCCACGACCGAGGTCGACATGTCGCCCGCAGAAGCATATCGCGCACCGGCCGGTCGGATCCGCTATCTCGTTGTGGTGGAACGATCTAGCGGCTTCGACCGGAGGGAAGCGCTCATTGGGTGTCCTTCCCGCGACCCGCCTCCAACGAGGCTACGACCTCTCCAGGGGACGGGTGACGCCCGACCTTGGATTTCTCGAAGATGGGGACGCCGTCGCGCATCACCTCGAAGCGTCCGCCCTTGGAGGGGATGAGCTGTACCGTCGCGTCCGGAAAGCGCGCGCGAATCTCGGCTGCCAGACTGGTAGCCCGCGGCTTGTAGTTTCAGACGACGCAGTATTCGATCGCGATCTGCATGACGGCGGTTCCTCAGACCAGTTCGATCGGGCGGCCGGCGCACCGGCCGATGATGCCGATGCGCAGCGTGACGTCGGTCCAGCGCTCCTCACCGGCCGATGTCTCCTCGAGGGGGAACATGGGCCAGACGTACGGACTGGCCGACCGCGGCATCGCGGTCCCCTTGTGCGGATGCCAGACACCGTGACGATCGCAGTCATCGACAAAGCGGTCGAACAGCTTCGACCAGTTCTCGTTCCGGCGCAGAAAGCCCAGTCGCGCCATCAGCTCGAGCCACATGAGCGCCGCCGGTACGTCGGCCTCGACGGCGTTGCGGTGCGGGAGCAGATCACCGAGGACCAGGTGCGGCTGCGCGTGGATCGTGCCACCGAGGAGCTGCGCCGATTCCTGGCGCGGTAGCGGCTGAGTCAGGAAGGTGTAGAGCCGCTCGACGTGCTCGTGATGCTCGCTCCGGAAGAACGGCATGTGGGCGAGCATGGTGAGCGCGTGGATCGAGGGCGGCGCCGCCTCGGGGGCCAGCACCTGCCGGTTGGCGACGCGGACCCACGGCTTCTGGGCGAGCGGCGACTTCAGGTACGCGTTGATGCGGTCGATGATGCGCCGTGCCGCACCGCGGAGCCGAGGGTCGTCCTCGTAACCGGCCTGTGCCAGCGCACTCGCCGCCGCCTCCCGCAGGATGCCCCGGCCACGGCGGGTGGTGTCCTCGTCCGCCTTGCCCTTCGGAGGGGCGAACTCGAACAGGTACGCCTGGTCGTCGTCCTCGGCGAGCAGCCGGAAGAGCAGGCGCCGCACCCGCGCCAGCGGCGGAGATTCGCGGTCCCAGCCGTACTCGAGCAGCCGCCGCACCGCCGGGATCGTCCCGACGCCGTCGAACCCCTCCGCGCGCGGGCCCGGCACGCCGAGCATCGTCCGCCCCCAGCGCCCATCGGGCTGCTGGGTGACCGCGAGCTGAAGCGAGGGGATGTACGCGAGCGGAAGGGCCGTCGCCTTCGGCGCGGTCAGCCGCGCGACGTCGACGATCGCGCGATACTGCACGGGCGGCGCCCCGTGCGCCAGCAGCCACTCCAGCGCGAATCGCACCGGACTGGCCGGTGGGGGGGGCGGGGGGGGCGGGGCCGGCGGGGCTGCGGGCGACGCCGCGGAGGACAGAGGCGGCGCGACCGCCGAGGACATGCTCCCACCGGAGACCGACACCACCGCCGGATGTGGCGTGCGGGAGGCCGTGCCCGGGGTCGGAGGCACGGGCGACACTGGTCCGGCCGCCGGGACTCCCGGCAGTGCGGTGGAGTGGGGGGTCGGGGAGGGGTGGGAGGAGGCGGCGGGGGAGGCGGGGGAGGTGGCGGAGGCGGGGGAGGCGGGCGAGACCGGCGGCGAGAGTGGCGAGGACGGTGAGAGCGTGGCCGACGGCGCGAGCGGGTTGGGGTGGCTGGGCGGGGGCGCGGTCACGCATAACGTTAGCATATTCTTCCGCGGGCCCGCTAGAGCCCATCGTGCGGCAGCACCGGCACATCTGCCATCCCGACATGTCCCGACGCGACGGGGCGCGAGCGAGGTCGTGAGGGGCGAATTCATCGACGTCGGCGATGCCCGGCTGTACTACTACGCGGCGGGGACGCGGGGCGCCGGCGAGCCCGTGTTGCTCGTGCATGGGTTCCCGACGTCGTCGTACCTGTGGACCCGAGTCGTCCCGCTCATCCCCGCCGGACACCGGGTCATCGTCCCCGACCTGCTGGGCTTTGGGCGCAGCGATCCGTCCGCGCAGCGCGGGGCTGCGGCGGACATCACTGTCGCCGGGCACGCCGCGCGGCTCGGCACGTTCCTCGATGTGCTCGGGATCGAGCGCGTCTGTGCCGCCGGACAGGGGTGCGGGGCCGCGATCCTACTCGAGGTGCTGGCCACGCAGCCGTCGCGGCTCACCAGGCTCTGCCTGGTCGACGCGGTGACCGCGTACTCCTGGCCGGACCGGACGGCGACACTCGCGCGGCTCGCGCTCCCCGTTCTCGCGCTGCTTCCGCCGCCGATCCTCCTCCGGATCCTGCGCCGATATCTCGCCCGGGGCTATCGTGCTCCGGCGACTTTCACGCACTCGGCGCAGCACTATCTCCGTCCGTTCATCGGACCGCCCAACGCCGGCGCCGATGGCCGGCGGATGCTCCTCCAGCACCTGCGCGCCCTCGGCACCCGGCCGCGCGCGATGGCGCCGGTGTGGACGACCGACCCCATGGCGGCGGTCCCGCCCACGGCGATCGTCTGGGGAGCCGACGATCCCCTGCTCCCGGTCGCCCTCGGCCGTCGGCTCCAGGCACAATTCCCCGGGGCGACGCTCGATGTCGTCGCCGGTGGTCACTATTCGCCGGAAGAATCGCCCGAGCAGGTCGGAGAGGTGATCCGCGCGTTGCTCGAGCGTCCCGATCCCGTCGACACCCCGAGCCCGTCGCCCGCGCCGCCGCCCGGCCCCCGCGCGTAGGGGCGGCATTCATGCCGCCCGCGATGCGCATCCCACACCGATGCCGGGCGGCATTCATGCCGCCCGCGATGCGCATCCCGCACCGATGCCGGCATGAACGACACCCGACGTCGCGGCACGACCCTCCGTGCGGCGGCGCCGGCGGCCGTCAGACGGTCTTCAGCTCCTCGGCGGCATTGAGCACGTGCGCGATCTCGCGCGAGAGCGCGCGCGCTTCCTGCGTCGCGCTCGCCACGTCATCGATCGCCGACTGTACGCCCGCCGAGCGCAGGCGGACGAGATCGTAGCGGATGTTGCGGAGGACGAGCCCGGCATTCTCGAGTTGCGAGGAGAGCGTGGCTCGGCGGTCGGCGAGATCCTGGAGCGTCGCGCGTTGCCGGCGCAACAGGCCGAGCTTCCGCTCGCGGTCCGGCGTGCTCGTCGACTCGCCCTCGGCCCCGGCGATCCGCTTGTCGAGCTCCGGCAGCGCGTCCGGCGAGAGATCGCCGTCGAGCCGATGGAGCGCGATCGCGAGTGACGCGATGCGCTCGACGAGGGCGTCGACGGTGGAAACCACATCGGGGAGCAACGCGCGATCGGCCGGGCCGAGCCGGCCGACCTCCTGCCGCACGGCGCCACGGTCCTCGACGGCGCGCCGGACGATCGGGCCGTGTACGCTGTTGAGCACCTCGGTCGGCACCAGCCCACCGACCGCGTCCCGCGACGGCAGCGGGGCGGGACTCGGCACGAAAGGCGGCGGCCCGACAGGGCCCGGCGGGGCCAGCGGCGCGAACGGCGCGAACGGCGCGGGCGCCGGGGAGGGCTGCTGGGTCGAGGGCCGGAATGGCGACGCCATGCCCGGCGCCGCCGCACCGGCCGGGATCGGTGCCCAGGGCGGGCTCGCCTGCGCCGCACTGCCGCGCAAGCGGGCACGCGCGGCCGCGCGCTTGTCCTTGTCGAAGAGCGCCCGCGCGCTGTCGATCGACTCCGCCGCGACGTCGAAGAACAGTCGGTCGCGTGGCTGCTTCAGGACATCGCGCCAATCGTAGCCGTCCCCGTCGCTCCAGAGCTTGCCGTAGCGCCACGCGAGATAGCCGCAGATCGCGAGCGCGAGGCCGAGGAGATCGGTATCGGCGCTGAAGATCGAGATCACGATGCAGATCGCGGCGGCGATGCCCCACTTCACCAGCTTGCGCCGGAACTTCACCACCGCCGGTGCCGACCACCGCGCGAGGTCGCGCTCCGAGGGTAACGTCCACGGGACGCCGGCGCCGGGTGCGGCCGCCAGGGCGGCGGCGCCCTGACTCGGCGGCGCACCGGCGACCGTCCGCCCGATCTCCGGTGGGCGGACCTCGGGGCCCGGGGCCCACTGCCCGGCGGACGGCTGCGGCTGCGGGGCGACGTCGCCCTGCTCGAACGCACGGAGCAGCAGGCCCGCATCGGGATACCGGTCGGCCGGCTGCTTCTCGAGCAACCGCATGATCACCTGGCCGAGCCATGGCGGCACATCCGGGGCGCGCGTGGTGACCGGGACCGGGCGCTCGGAGATGTGCTTGACGAGCAGCGCACCCGTGCCGCTCCCGGTGAACGGGACCGTCCCGGTGAGCATCTGGTAGCCGACCACGCCAAGCGAGTAGAGATCGCTCCGGCCGTCGATCTCCCGATCGCCCGCGCACTGCTCCGGGCTCATGTACGCGGGAGTGCCGATCGCGACCCCGGTCGCCGTCAG
>JAJPIS010000099.1 GCA_021324635.1 Gemmatimonadota bacterium | reverse complement strand
TCGGTGCGGTCAAGGCGCTGCGGGATGCCGGCACGGCGCTCGGCGGCGATCTGCTCGTGACCGCGGTCGCCGACGAGGAACATTCGAGCATCGGGATGCAGGATGTCCTCACGCGCCATCGCGCGGACGGGGCGATCGTGACCGAGGCGACCGCGCTCGATGTATGCGTCGCCCACAAGGGCTTCGTCTGGATGGAGATCCAGACGCGGGGGCGAGCCGCACACGGCAGCCGGCCCGAGCTCGGAGTCGATGCCAACCTCCACATGGGACGAGTGCTCGGCCGCCTCGAGGTGCTCGAGCAGAGGCTCCGGGAGCGCGCGCCGCACGCGCTCGTGGGGCGGCCGTCGATCCATGCCGCAACGCTCGCCGGCGGCACGGGGCTCAGCACGTACGCCGCCGCCTGCGTCCTCGGCATCGAGCGCCGCACGATCCCGGGCGAGACGGTCGAGCAGGTCGAGGCCGAGATCAGGGAGCTGGTCGATCCGCTCGCCGATGCCGACCCGGAGTTCCACGCCACGGTCACGCGGCTCCTCGCCCGCGACTGGTTCGAGTCGGCCGCCGGGTCGCCGATCCTCGAGGCCGTCCTCCAGAGCGCCCGCACGTGTCTCCACCGGGAACCGAAGCGCGTCGGTCAGCCCTGGTGGATGGACTCGGCCTTCCTCGGCGCCGCCGGCATCGACACGGTCGTGATCGGTCCCGAGGGGGCAGGCGCGCACGCCGATGAGGAGTGGGTGGACCTCGGGACGGTGCACGACCTCACGCGCATCCTCGCGGACGCGGCGATCGCCTACTGCCAGTGATGGCGGGCTCGGTCGGGAGAGCACGGCGTCAGCGCGCGGCGCCGGGCGCGGCGACCGGAGCGCGCCTATCTTGGGGCGACTGAGGCGCTCGCGCACCCCGAGGAGGACCAACAGTGACGAAGCCGCCGATCCCGCAGGAATCGCTCGACACGATCGCCGTCTGGGGCGGCGAGGACGGTCCCGCGTTCGAGGGCGCGACGCAGGTGCCGGTCGTGCACAGCGTGGCCTTCGGCTACGCCGACGTCGACGAGTGGCAGGCGGTCGCGCTGGGGCGCTCGCGCGGGCACATCTACAGCCGGAACACCAACCCGACGGTCGCGGCGTTCGAGCGCAAGGTGATGGTACTCGAGCACGCCGAGGCGGCGACGAGTTTCGCGACCGGCATGGCGGCCATCAGCAACACGCTGTTCGCCCTCCTCGCTCCCGGTGACCGGGTGGTGTCGATCAAGGACTCGTACGGCGGGACGAGCAAGCTGTTCACCGAGTTCCTGCCGCGCATCGACGTTCAGGCGACGCTCTGCGACACCGACGACCACGACGCGATCGAGCGCGCGGTCGCGGCCGGGTGCGCGATGCTGTACCTCGAGACGCCGACGAACCCGACGCTCAAGGTCGTGGACATCGCGCGGCTGTCGGCGGCCGCGCACCGGGCCGGATCGCTGGTGGTGGTCGACAACACCTTCGCCACGCCGATCAACCAGAACCCGCTCGCGCTCGGCGCGGACCTCGTCGTGCACAGCGCCACCAAGTTCCTCGGCGGGCACGCCGACGCGCTCGGCGGCGTGCTCTGCGGACCGGCCGAGCTGGTCCGGCGGGTGTACCACTATCGGGAGATCACCGGCGCGGCGCTCCACCCGGCGTCGGCGTACCTGCTACTCCGCGGCCTCAAGACGCTCCACTTGCGGATCCGCCAGCAGAACGCGAGCGCGCAGCGCATCGCCGAGTACCTCTCCCGACATCCGAAGGTCGGCGCGGTGTTCTATCCGGGGCTGCCGGGGCACCCGCATCACGCCGTGGCGGCGCGGCAGATGCGAGGATTCGGCGGCGTGCTGAGCTTCATGCTGGCCGGCGGATTCGGCGAGGTGCGGGCGTTCCTCCCGCGGCTCCGGCGTGCCCACCGCGCGGCCAATCTCGGCTCGGTCGAGACGGTGGTCGGTCCTCCGGCGACCACGAGCCACGTCGAGAACACCGCCGCCGAACGCGCCGCCCTCGGGATCCCGGAAGGGCTGGTGCGCTACTCGGTCGGGATCGAGGACCCCGACGACCTCATCGCCGACCTCGCCCAGGCGCTCTGACCACCGTCCGCGCATGACATGCCGCCCCAGCGCACGGCGGGCGCACGGCGGGCGCACGGCGGGCGCACGGCGGGCGCACGGCGGGCGCCGTGGATGCCGGGCCAGGCATTGGTGCGGGATGCCGGCACCGTAGGGGCGGCATTCATGCCGCCCGCTGCTCCCATCCCACACGAATGCCTCGCCCGCGATTCGCATCCCATACGGATGTCTGGCCCGGCATGTCGGGCGGCCGCCGTTGGCGGAACGGCCGCGGGACGCGGACCGGGTGAATCGCGGGCGGCATGAATGCCGCCCCTACGCGGGACATCCCGATGCCCCCCCGGTCGTTGGTGGTTGGGGCACCCACACGGCCGCCCGGGATCACGGCGCCGTCACCCAACCCGGTTGTTGCTGTTCCCGGTGCAGGGGCAATTCGCGTCGCGAATTGCCCCTGCACCATCCAACAAACCCCGTTCGTTTGGTGGCCGCGGGACGCTGGCGTCCCGGCATCCGTGCGGGATGCGAACGGCGGGCGGCATGAATGCCGCCCGGCATTGGTGCGGGATGCGGGTCGCGGGCGGCATGAATGCCGCCCCTACAACAACAACGACGATGGCGACGACAACGTCTTGTCGAATACGTGCTGGGACTTTTGCCGGCGGTAGCCGAGCCGCTCGTAGAAGCGGTGGGCGTCGGAGCGGACCACGTTCGAGCGTACGCGCACGACGGTGTACCCGTGGGCCCGGGCCCATGCCTCGGCGCCGGCCACGAGCCCCTGCCCCACGCCCGCGCTCCGGCACCGTTCGTCGACCACGAGCCCGGTGATCTCGGCGTACGGCTCGGCGGCGAGCGTCCGGTGTCCCTGCACGTGAATCCACCCGATCAGGGCGCCCGACCGCCCGACTGCGCCGAGGAGCCCGTGGTCGTCGGACGCCCCGAGCGCCCGAACCCGCCGCTCGAGCTGCTCCGCGGTCGCCGGATACCCGAGTTGCTCGCACAGCGGTACGAGTGCCGCGGCGTCGGAGGGACGAAGTGGCCGGAGCGTGGTCATCCGCCAGGTGAGGGAACGGGGGACATGTGCCGTCCGCGGGCGTGCCGAGCGCATGCTCCGGGCGCTCCGGCCGGAGCAGATGCGGATGGGAGCGACCCGGGCCCGCGCACGAGCGCTCGCTGAAGCTATGGCCGCGCGGCCGCGCCGGCGACGCCCATTGCTCGTCACTCGGGGTTGCGTTTCATTGTGTGACGAGCCCGATCGGTGTCGTATCGCAGGGGGGCGCACATGACGACCAGCGCAACGGGGGCGGAGCGAGCGGGAGCCGTGCCGGTCGACGGCGGGTGGAGCGCCGCGGCGACGGTGGCGTACCTCGGACGCGTGCACGAGCGCACCCGCCGTGTCGTGACACTCATCCCGCCGGCCGACATCGAGTGGACGCCCAGGCCCGGATGGTTCACCCTGGGCGGGCTGGTACGGCACCTGGCGGGGATCGAGCGGTGGATGTACGCCGAGCACGCCGCCGGGCGACCCGACCGATACCCGGGTCATGGGCGCGAGCTGGCGGACGGGTACGACGCGGTGCTCGCGTACTACGACCGCCTGCACGCGGAGTCGGTCGCGATCTTCGCGACGCTCGACGACGCCGCGCTCACGCGGAAGGTCGCGACGCCGGCCGGCATGCCGATCAGCCTGTGGAAGTGGCTGCGCGCAATGCTCGAGCACGAGGCGCACCACCGCGGACAGCTCTACCTCATGCTCGCCATGCGCGGCGTCACCACGCCGCCGCTCTACGGGCTCACCGCCGAGGACGTCCAGGCCCACGGCCAGCGATGGACGGGGGCGGGCGGCCGGACGGATCACGGAGGAACGCCGGCGTGACGGTTGGAGGCCCGCGACCCGCGTGCGCCGGCCGCTCGAGCCGGTGGAGGCCGAGGCGGGCGACCAGGGCCGAGCAGGCGCGCCGCTGGCGCATCGGCGCCGGTCGATCTTGGCCCGATATGAAAGTGCTGATGCTTGCTCAGCCGTACGCATCCTGGCGATCGCGGATCGCTCGCACCTCGATCACCTGCCCTGGGTAATACTATGCCCGGTAATACCATTACCGGACCACCGCGGCGCGGCGTGACGGGCTCGGCCTGAGCGCGCGCGCACTGCGCCCCGCCCGGCGAGGGAGGTGCGATGCGCATCACGAGCAAAGGTCAGGTCACGATCCCGCTGGCCGTGCGGGAGGCGCTGGGGTTCCTGCCGCACACCGAGGTGAAGTTCCGGGTCGACGGTGATGCCGCGGTCCTCGAGAAGATCGCCGGGCGCCCCGGCCGCGGGGAGGAAGTCGTGCGCCGCATGCGCGGCGCGGCCACGGTGCGGCTGACGACCGACGAGATCCTCGCGCTGACGCGAGAAGCCGGGGCAATCGGCCGCACGCGGGGTCGTCGCGATCGGCAGCCGCAGGACGCGGCTTCGCGGCTTCGCGGCTGCGCAGCCGTCGCGCCGCGCGCTCCGCCCGATCTGCCTGACAGCCCCGGCACCCGGCCGTGGGAGTGACGCTCGTGGACTCCAACGTCCTACTGGATGTCCTGACCGATGATGCCGCGTGGGGACCGTGGTCGGCGAAGGCGCTCGCATCCGAAGCCGACCTGGCGACGCTGGCGATCAATCCTGTGATCTACGCGGAAGTGTCGGTCGGCTTCGAGCGGATCGAGGAGCTCGAGGCGGCTCTGCCCGGGAGCATGTTTCGCCGCGAGCAGCTCCCGTGGGAGGCAGACTACCTCGCCGGCAAGTGCCTTCTGGCATACCGCCGCCGCGGTGGCACGCGCCGGTCTCCACTGCCCGACTTTTTTATCGGCGCCCACGCGGCTGTCGCCGGGCACGCGTTGCTGACGCGCGATCCCACTCGCTACCGCACCGACTTCCCCACCGTGCGCCTCGTGCATCCGGCCGCGCGCTGAGCAGCATCAGTGTGGCACGAGGCCGGTGAACGGCGCGACGTAGGCCTCGAGCGTCACGAGGCCACCGACGAGCGCGGCGAGCGCGAGACTGTGGACGAACACGAAGCGGAGGATCTGCCACTCGTGCCCGTACCATCGCGTGGTCGTGCTCGCGACGACGATGCTCTGCATGTCGATCATCTTCCCCATCACGCCGCCGGAGCTGTTGGCCGCTGCCATGAGCGTCGGGCTCACGCCGACCTGCTGTGCCGTGATGCGCTGGAGGCCGCCAAAGAGGACATTCGACGCCGTGTCGGAGCCGGTCAGGGCGACGCCGAGCCAACCGAGAAGGGTGCCGAAGAAGGGGTACCAGACGCCCGTCCGCGCGAACGCGAGCCCGAGGATCGCATCGAGCCCCGCGTACCGGGTGAGAAAGCCGAGTGCGAGCATGGCCGCGATCGTGACGAGTGAGAGCCGGACGGTCACGACGGTTCGGGCGTAGGTGCGGGCGATCTCACGCGGCCGGCAGCCCAGGGCGAGTGCGGCAATGAGCGCGGCCACGAGGATGCCGGTTCCGGTCGCCGAGAGCCAGTTGAGGACGAAGGTCGCCCGCTCCGCGGTCGGTGTCGGGACGACCGGCGGCACGCGCAGGACGAGCCGGTCGAGCCCACCGACCGTGATGACAGGCCGGGAAATGTGGTCGAGCGCGGACTTCACGGGCGGCAGCCCCCAGACGAAGACGATCACACTGAGGATCGCCCAGGGCATCCAGGCGCGGACGACCGTCCGGCGGCCGGCGCTCGCCGGTCCGTCGCCGGCGCCCACCACACCGGGGGCGGCCGCCGCGTGCGTCGCTACCTCGCCCTGCACCAGCTCACTCCGCAGCACGTCGGCGCGTGGGGCGCCGGCGCCGCGGGGGATCGCGTCCGCGGGCTGCCAGACGCGGAGGAAGAGCACGAGCGAAGCGATCGAGATGACGGCGGCGCCGACATCGACCAGCCAGGGCCCGTGGTAGTTGGCGATGAGCCACTGCGGGACGGCGAAGCTGACGCCGGCGACGAGCAGCGCGGGCCAGACGGCGAGCGCGCGGCGGAGTCCCGTATAGGCGCACATGAGCCAGAACGGGATGAGCACCGAGAAGAAGGGGAGCTGGCGGCCGACCATGGCGCTGAGCGCGCCGAGTGGGAGGGCCGTGACGCCGGCGAGCGCGATGAGCGGGGTACCGAGGGCGCCGTAGGCGACCGGCGCGGTATTGGCGATGAGGGAGAGGCCCGAGGCCTCGAGTGGTGGAAAGCCCAGGCCGACGAGGATGGCGCCGGTGATGGCGACCGGCGTGCCGAAGCCTGCCGCGCCCTCGAAGAACGACCCGAAGCAGAAGGCGACGAGGACGAGCTGGAGCCGCGTGTCGGCGGTGACGCGGCCGAGGCTCTGGCGCAGCACGTCGAAGAGCCCGCGGTCCAATGTCAGTTGATAGAGGAAGATGACATTGACGATGATCCAGCCGATCGGGAGGAGCCCGTAGGCCGCCCCCAGGATCGACGCGCGTGCCGCGAGGCCGACCGGCATGTGAAGCGCCCCGACGGCGACGGCGAGCGCCGTCGCGAGACCGAGGAGCGCCGCGAGATGGGCGCGCATCCGGAGGGCCGCGATCGACCCGAGGAGCACGACCACGGGGAGGGCCGCGACGAGCGTCGAGAGCGCGGCGCCGTGCATCGGGGCATAGGTCTGCGGCCAGGGGCCGCTCATGGCGCTCGGGCCATGGCGCCGACGATGTCGACGGGCGTGGGGCGGGCTATCTGGGCTCCGTGCGCGGTGGCGCGGCTGTCGTCCCGGGTGGCGTTTCCTAAATAGGTCTCCGCTCGGGGTTCTGCAATCGCCCGAGGCGCCGGGGACCGCCGTTCGGCCGGCCCGTAGCCGTGCCCCCGCGCGTCACCGGGCGATCGCCCGGGTAAACCGTTTGACGATTTCCGTCATCTACACCCCACAGCGGGCCCCACCGCGCCCGGCTTTCGGGCGGGTCGCCTGAGTGATACTTTGTCCCGTCTCGCCGGTCCGCGGTCCCGGAAAATGGTACACGGGGGCCCGGCGGGGTCACGGAACGCCGGAGGGCGCGTGCTGGCAGTCGATCACGCCTCACGATCATCGTCGCGGTCGACCGTGCCGGTGCTGGTCGCGATCGCCATCGGGGCGGTTGCGCTCGGCACGGCTGCGCTCGGCGTCACCGCGCGTCCACTGCGCGCGCAGGGGGCGCCGGGTGGGCAGAGCGCCGCGGGGGCGGTCAGCACGCCGGGCGCACCGGGCGCACCGGGCGCGCGCACGCCCGCGGGCAACAACGCGGCGGACGTCGCCTTCATGCAGGGGATGATCCACCACCATGCGCAGGCGCTCCAGATGGTGGCGATGATCCCGAGCCGCACGACGCGGCAGGACATGCGCTACCTCGCCCAGCGGATCGCGATCTCGCAGCGTGATGAGATCGCGCTCATGAGCCGGTGGCTCGCCGCCCACCACGAGGAGGTCCCGCGCGTCGACACGGTGTACGACGCCTCGGGGGCCGGGGCGTCGACGGCCGCCAGGAGCGGAGGGGAAACCGGGGGAGGGGGAGGGGGGGCGATGGCGGGGATGCCGGGGATGGCCGGCATGGCCGGTGGTCTCATGCCCGGGATGCTCACCGCGGAGCAGATGGCGGCCCTGGCCAGGGCGACCGGGCCCGAGTTCGAGCGGCTGCTCCTCCAGGGAATGATCGGCCATCACGAGGGCGCGCTGACGATGGTCGCCAACCTCCTCCACACCTCGGGCGCGGCGCAGGCGCCCGAGGTCTTCCAGTTCGCGGCCGACGTCGACGCGGACCAGCGTGCCGAGATCAAGCGGATGCAAGGGATGCTCGCCGCGACGCCGGACCAGACCCATCATTGACCTGCTCATCCGAACCCACACGAGAGGCGACCTGATGCTCGATTCGATGACCTGGCGTAGAGGCACCCGATGGACCACGCTGGCGCTGCCGGTGGCATTGGCGGCTGGCGTGCTCGCCGCTCCGGCGGCGGCGCAGGGCGACGGTGCCGGTAGTAGCGATCCGCGTGTGGGGCTCGAGGGCGCCCACATGGTGGAGGCGAAGGAAGCGATCAGCAATCTCACGCTCGTCTCGCATACGCCGCGGCCGCCCGGCTTCAGCAATCCCGCGGACATCGGCGACTTCGGCTTCGCCAACTCCGACCTGGCGTTCAAGGACAACTGGGTCTTCCAGGGCAGCTTCCACGGCATTCAGATCTGGGACATCACGGACCCGGCGAGCCCGAAGCTGCACACGACGATCGTCTGCCCCGGCGGGCAGGGCGACCCGTCGGTGTTCGGACACCTCATGTTCATGTCGGTCGAGGCCCTCAACGGGCGCGTGGACTGCGGGACACAGGGCGTCGCCGACTCGGTGAGTCCGGCGCGCTTCCGCGGCGTCCGCATCTTCGACATCAGCGACATCGATCATCCGAAGATCGTCGCGCAGGTCCAGACCTGCCGCGGGTCGCACACGCACACGCTGGTCCCCGACCCCAAGGACCCGAACGTCATCTACGTCTACGTGCAGGGCACGGCGCCGGTGCGGCCGGCGGCCGAGCTGGCCGGGTGCTCCGGCGCGGCGCCGGAGGTCGACCCCAACACGTCGCTCTTCCGGATCGAGGTGATTCGGGTACCGGTGAACGCGCCGCAGGAGGCCAAGATCGTGAGCACGCCGCGCATCTTCGCCGATGCGAAGACGGGCGCGATCAACGGGTTGGCGAAGGCGACGCCGGGTGGCCCCGGTGTCCAGGCGGGGTCGGAGACGAACCAGTGCCACGACATCACGGTGTACCCGGCGTTCGGGATCGCCGCCGGCGCGTGCTCCGGGAACGGCATCATCCTCGACATCAAGGATCCGGCGCACCCGAAGCGGATCGCCGAGATCTCGGATCCCAACTTCGCCTACTGGCACTCGGCGACGTTCGCGAACGACGCCAAGCACGTGCTGTTCACCGACGAGTGGGGGGGTGGGGTGAATCCGCGGTGCCGGGCGTCGGACCCGAAGAACTGGGGCGCGGACGCGATCTTCACGCTGGCCGCCGACCACAAGCTGACGCTCGACGGCTATTACAAGATGCCGGCGCCGCAGACCGATATCGAGAACTGCGTGGCCCACAACGGGTCGCTCATCCCGGTGCCGGGGCGCGACATCATGGTCCAGGGGTGGTATCAGGGTGGTGTGTCGGTGTTCGACTTCACCGACCCGGCGCACGCCAAGGAGATCGCGTTCTTCGACCGCGGTCCGGTGAGTGACAAGCTGGCCCTGGCCGGCGACTGGTCGGCGTACTGGTACAACGGCCACATCTTCGGCTCCGAGATCGCGCGCGGGCTCGACATCTTCGAGCTCAAGCCGAGCGACGAGCTGTCGCAGAACGAGATCGACGCCGCCAAGCTGGTGAAGATCGAGACCTCGAACCCGTCGGACCAGCAGCACATCGTGTGGCCGGCGAGCTTCGTGGTGGCGCGCGCGTATCTGGACCAGCTCAAGCGCGACAACGGGCTGGCGGGCGACGCGATGCAGAAGGTCTCGAGCGAGCTCGACGCGGCCGAGCACCTCGAGGGCGCGCAGCAGAAGTCGGCGCTTCGGAAGCTGGCCGGTCAGGTGGAAGGGCTCGCCAAGGGTGCCGGCGACGCCACGCGGGTGCACGAGCTGGCATCGACGATCCGGGGGCTGGCCGCCAAGCAGGGGTAGCTCGGGGCATCAGCCGGCGCGGCGCGGCCGCGGGGCAATGTCACACGATCGGCACGACGCCGCAGGGGCAGCAGCCCTGCGGCGTCGTGCGTTGGTGCGCAGGTCGGCCCCGGGGCGGTGGCCGAACCCGTGCGCGTTCCGCGCGCCGGCGGGTGAGATGGCGCGGGGTCCGCCGGGCTGGACATCGGGCGCGCACCCGTACAACGTGAACGTCTCCCCAACTTCGAGTCGATTTCCATGCGCGTGCGTATCTGTACCTGTCTGTTGGCGGCTGCGGCCGTTGGTCTCCCCGGCGTCGTGGTGGCCCAGGGCGCGAACGCCCTCTACGTCGTGGATGGCGCGATCGTGAGCACGCCGGACCATCCGAACGGCACGGCGGTCCGGGCGGCCGATGCGCCGGTGGCCGAGGCGTTCCGGGCGACGGAGAAGCGGGCCGAGAAGAACCTGATCGCGGCGGCCGAGGAGATGCCGGCCGACAAGTACGGCTACAAGCCGACGCCGGCGCAGATGAGCTTTGGCGACATCGTCGTCCACCTCTCGCAGGGGAACGACTACCTGTGCGGCGCGATCGGCGGGATGAAGGCCCCCGAGCGGCCGAAGGTCGCGACGAGTGCCGGGAAGGAGGCGCTCATCGCTCGGCTCAAGGAGACGTTCGACTTCTGCGACAAGGCAGTCGCGGGGCTCGACGACTCCAAGCTCAGCGAGCAGCTCCCCTTCTTTGGCGGCAAGACGCAGAGCCGCGCCGGCGTCATCATCACGACCGCGGCCGACTGGGCCGACCACTACAGCCAGGACGCGATCTATCTCCGGCTGAACGGCCTGCTTCCGCCGACCGCGAAGCAGCGGGTGGCCGCCGAGTAGCGCCGACCCTTTCCGGCAGTCGCGCGACCCGCAGGCGGAGATGGATCTCCGCCTGCGGGTCGCGCGTCCGGGGTGGCACGGCCAGCGCGAGACCGGCCAGCGAGACCGGCGCGGTCCGCCGATCCCCAAGCTCCGCGACCGCGGGCTACCTGGTTCCGATCAGATGAGGCTCACGCCGCCGGGCACGCAGGTGTCGTGATCTGCACCGGCGGCCTGCGCGCTGCCGGCAGGGTCTGCACCTGGAACTCGGGCGAGTCGTGCTGGTCGATTGCGCTGCCATCGGACGTGCGGGTCGTGAGTCGAAACTTGTAACGCCCCGCGAGCGGGCCCCGCTCCAGGATCGGAGCGAGCCACACGGCTGCCATGCGGCGTTGGTGCTTCCGAGGCCCGTGCTTCGGCGGCGCTGAGCGCATCACAGTGAGAAAGTTGGATCCCCGATCGTCGTCCGGCAGAGGCGCTCCGGCCGACACGGAATCGTCCGCTACGACAGCCCGTGGCGTCCAGCCCGTGGCTGTCAGCTCGAGGATGGAGATCGTGCGGCTGGCGGCGGCGGCGAATTCGGCAGAATCGCCGGTGATGCACTCCGTCCACTCGGCGATCGGCAGGTTGCGCGCCGGTTGCCCCGAGCTGTCCCGGACGATGTCCGACATCTCGTCATCGTCGCTCGTGAAGGCCTCGCCCAGCGCCGTCGGGCCGAACAGCTTGAAGCCGCGGATCCGAGGCGGGGGCGGCCCTGGGGAGAATTTCATGCGGGGCACGCGCGACGGATCGTGCCGAGTGAGACCTGGACAGGTGTCAGGAGCCTGGTCCATCCGCTGAAGGCACTGGAGCGCCCAGGCAAAGATCGGCCCTTCGCGCGGGCCCCAAACGGTCATGCCTCCCATGTAGTCCTGCATCTCGTACTCGTCGGGCGAGGCGATGTACGCCGAGTACTCGTTGGCGAGCGAGATGAGCTCGAATGCGCCGTGGGCGCCGCGAGAGCCGAGCGAATCGCGAATCATGGCCGCGGTCGCGGTACTGGGTTCAGCCGGAACAGTGCCGAGGGCGAACGCTCCGAGCTCGACATACCCGACCGGGATCTGCGTCGGGAACGTCCGCGGCGGTGCGAGCATCGGCGTGAGGTCCAGACCCGGTACCAGTTGCGCCTCCAGGGCGCCGAGTTTCCCGCCCTGCCCCTTTGCCGGAATTTCGTGGAGGTCACCGCGCCAGCCGAGCAGGTAGAGCACCGTCCGGTCGTTCTCACCGCCGCCGAGCGCCGGCGCTCCGACCATCGGCTCCTTCGGCAACCGGGAGTGTCCCGGTCGCAGGATGGCCTGGCGAGTCACGATGCGCGGTACCGGCACATCCGCGGGTTGCGTGGACTCGACGAACTCCACACTCGCGCGGAAGTCTCGGCTCACGCGGAGGACGTCGCGCAGATCCCGGGCGCCGCGCCTGGCCGTCACATCGCCTTCGCCGCCGTTGAAGAACCCGACCACAACGCGCGCGCCACCTCGGGCCGCGCGTGCTTCCTCCATGGCCGTCACGGCGTGGCCCACGAAGTCGCTGCTGTACACACCGGCGGTATGAATGAGGACCGTCGGATGAACCGCGAAGAAGATGAGGCGGCCGATCGAGTCGGCGCCCCGTACCACGTCGAGGACCGTCATTGTAGGGTCCGTGGCGCGCAGGCGCGGGCAGTTGGGGAGATCCCAATCCAGGCGCGCTTCGTCTCGCTCGGGACCTCGAGTGCAGTCGACGTCTGCGGCGTGCAATGCATCCATCAGCCGTGTGGCATTCCAGTTCGCCATATACGTCCGCGGCGACCGGTTGAGCTGAAGCGGGTGCGGGACCGCCGCGGTGCGCCGCAGGATGACTGCCGGCTCCTTGTGGACGTACCCGTCGGCGATCGCGGTACTGGCCGCCAGCGTGACGCGGTCCACAAGAAAGGAGAATAGCCTTCGGTCGAAGCCGGGATACTTCGAGCCGTACGCGTTGAACACGCCGGCAGTCAAGAAGTTGCCGGGTCCTTGGTGCGTATGAGTCGCGGCGACGATCACCGCTTCCGGGGAGACCGACAGCCCGCTGTCGCCCCATTGAAGCGCGATGCGGCGGCCGACCTCCCGGGCGAGCCCTCCCGGAACGGCGAACAGGTCACACGTCACCAGGATCAGCGGATGACCCTGCGGATCGGCAAAGAAGAATGCCCGGGCATACAGACGGGTCCAGTATCCCCGCGCCAGTCCGCCGGCCGGACCGTGACCACCGGTTGCGAATCCTGGGGGTGGAGTGATGTCGATCCGCGACACGCCGGCGACGAGGTGATCGGGCCACCATGCTCCGCGGGGCACGCGGTAGCCATCGACGATGATAGGTCGCCCAGGAGGGGAAACGATCGATCCGACGGTGTTCTGAATCAGCGAGCACCCGCCGAGCGCCAGCGCGACGCTGCTGACACCGACCGCCCGGCCAAGGTGACGAGTGCGAGAGGGGGCGCCCATGGTCGTCGAGGAGAGAGACGTCTCGCGGCGTGCGGAACCGTTCATGGTCGCATCGCGCGACCGCGTAGACCAACTCTCCACGTAACCCGGCGTGCCGCTACGTAACCCCCCCACTGGCGGAGGTGGCCCATTGCGGCAGCTCGTCTCGCACGCCGGCTTGCGGCCGCGAGCCGACTGGTACATTGTCCACGCCCCGCAGGAGCCCGACCCGCCCTGACATGGAGCTTGGCCCAGTGACACTGCAACGACCTGGGGGTGATCGACTCCGCGCCATCCGGATGACGCCCGGGATGACGGCGGCCCTGATGATGCTCGCGTGCAACCGCGAGCAATCGCACACGGCGGGGCGTGGCGAACACCAGGGTGACTCGACACTCGTGTTCAGTTCGCGCGAATTCGTCGTGGCGCGCACGTTGCGCCTCGACTCTCTCAGCGGCATCGTGGAACGGCCCGTCGATCTGGTCGTGACGGAGAGGCACGACTCGAACGGGCTGCCGCTGAATCCACGCTGGGGCTTTCAGCCCGAGACCACTGGAGTCGCGCCTGGCGTCCCGGTCCTCGCAAAATGCCGATCCATCACCGCCAATCGGGCCAACGTCGCGCAGGACGTCACAGACGTCGTGTTCGGCGATTCGACCTGTACCTCGCAGAAGAGCCTGGTACGCGTCGTCGAATTCGGGGCACGGCAGTCGGTACCCGCATCGCTGGGGCTCTGTCGCGGATCGGATCCGCGGCGGATACACGGCCACGTCAATTGGCTGCCGGTGACGTACACGGGACTCGTACGTTGGGAGGACGCGGCGCTCGATGGCGATATCAACCTGCTGCTGGACACCGATCACCACTACGGCTACACGAGTGCGAACGATGCGCTCGATCTGGAGTTCGCGTTCGGGGAGACCGTTGCGCGGATGGTCGATGGGACCTCCCGGTGGCGCACGCTGAACAGCGCGCTGACCAGCACGGTCGATGGTGGCGGATGGGCGCTCCTCGGGCATCCCCAACCGGCGACCCTGGGTGAGTTTTTCCAGGGTAACCAGCGGGCCATCGTGACCGGCCTATATGGACTGGACGCGGTTCACGAATTTCACGCCGAGGTCCATCCGGTGTGGGCCATCGCGATCAACACGGCGGCCCGGATGACGGGACGGATCACCGACGAGGTGTGGAGCGTCTTCGTGCGGAACATGGGTGACGAAGGCATGTGCGGATCCGGCTGGCGACCGTACTTGGGGCCGGCGGGCAATTCGACCGAGCCGACCTTCAGCCACACCATCCGGATCGACTGGCCCGGGGTCGAGGTCGATAGTATCCACGCGGTGTCGGATTCCGACGACTTCAGGTGGCACAACGGGACACGAGCGCCGGTGACGTACCGGGTCGACCGGGCGGTCGGCGCTCCTGCGCTCCTGGTCACGTTCACGCTCCCGCGGCCCCGTCTCGGCAAGGATGGCCGCGGGCTGAGCGGCTACGCGCTCGTGTACGGAGACGTTCACGTCCATCGATGGAATCGAACACCTCCGAAGCGCGGGCCGGCTCCGCGGATCTTCGCCGGCGCCCGCGCGGAGGAAGGGACGCCCGAGGCGACCCTGCGCCAGGAGATCAGGCGATTGCCCAGCGCACAGCAGAAGCAGCTGATGGCCGCGCTGAACACCCAGGCTGCGCGGGTTCCTCCGCCGTTCGCGGGGCCGGATCAGCTGCCACGTGCCACGCCAGAGAGTGCGCAGGTGCGCCCGCTCTCGACCCGCATCTCGGTCGGTGAGGCAGCGGTGCTGCCGGTCGACGCATCACTGCGCCGCCGTGATTCGATATCCGCGGCGCTCCTCTGCGCGTATCTGAGACCACGAGCGAGCTGTCAGACCAGGTAGCTGAAGGCGGGACGCTCGCGGCAGCGCGTCGAGGTCGACTCGAGCGAGTTGCCCGTGAAGCTGTTCCTCTTCGTCAGCCTCGAGCTGTCCGACGCGCGCCGCATCGCGATACGTCCGTTCGTCGCGTTCGGGCGCCCGGTCATCGCGCGGAGGTCGATCTCGACCGCCGCAATCGTAGGGCGCATCGACGCCGGGGAAAGCGCGGGCGACGTGGCCGCCGACCATGACCTGGACATCGAGGACATCGAGGACATCGAGGGCATCGAGGAGGCCGTCCTGTACGAACGCGCTGCTCGACCAACGTTTCCTGCACTGATCGGGACCTCGGGCGGCAATTCCCGGCCGCGCTCCGCACCGCCGGAATCGCCGTGGAGGAGCGCGGCTGGAGATGTCTCTCTCACGCGAACGATGGCTGTCCCGTCAGCCGAAGGCGTGAGACCTGCGAGCGCGGCGCCCCTGGACGTGGTCAGCGATCGGCGCCGGGGTCGATGAACGTGCCCTCGCGCAGCTGCTCGAAGGCGTGGCGGAGCTGGTCCTGGGTGTTCATGACGATCGGGCCGTACCAGGCGACCGGCTCGCGCAGTGGGGCGCCGGAGACGAGGAGGAAGCGGACGCCCTGCTCTCCGGCCTGGACCACGACCTCGTCGCCACGGTCGAACAGGACGAGCGAGCGGTCGTCGGCGTCGGGCGGGGGCGCGGTCTCGAGCCACTGCACGCCCTCGGTCGGCACGGCGAGCGGGCCGGAGGCGTGGCCGAACACGCCGCTCCCGGAGAACACGTAGGCGAAGGCGTGGCGTGTAGTCTCGACCGCCAGCCGTTTGGTCTTGCCGGGCGGGACCGTGATGTCGACGTACGTGGGGTCGGCCGCGATGCCCTCGACCGGGCCGCGCTTGCCCCAGAAGCTCCCGGCGACGAGCCGCGCCTCGGTCCCGTCGTCGTCGATCACGTGCGGGATCTCGGCGGACTTGATCTCCTGGTAGCGGGGCGGGGCCATCTTGAGCGACGCCGGCAGGTTCGCCCACAGCTGGAACCCGTGCATGCGCCCCGCGCGGTCGCCGCGCGGCATCTCCTGATGGATGATGCCCCGTCCGGCGGTCATCCACTGGACGTCGCCAGCGTCGATCGAGCCGCGGTTCCCCATGCTATCGCCGTGCTCGACGCTGCCCGCCAGTACGTAGGTGATCGTCTCGATCCCCCGGTGCGGGTGCCAGGGGAATCCGGCGAGGTAGTTCTCGGGGATGTCGTTGCGGAAGTCGTCGAGCAGGAGAAACGGATCGAAGTCCGACGTGTTGCCGAACCCGAACGCCCGACGCAGGTGGACGCCCGCCCCTTCGAGGGTCGGCTTGGCCTTGATGAGCCGGTGCACGGGTCGAATCGACATGGTCGTCTCCTGCTGGTCTGCTGCGGCCTGCGGCTGGTCTCCCGCCCCGAGGCGGTCTCGGCCGCAGTCGCCGGCGACCATCCGCCTCGTCCCCTTCCCCACTCCCCGGAAGCTAGCGGGTCGCGAGCACGCTCCGCACGCAGTCGATCGCGCGCTGGACATCGTCGTCCGATGTCCGCCAGCTACAGACGCTGACGCGCATGGCGCGCTGTCCGCGCCAGGTGGTGCCGGTGAAGAACGCCTCGCCCGTGCGGTTGATCTCGGCGATCACCGCATCGGTGCGACGATCGTGCTCGCGGCCATGCGGGTCGATGAATCGGACGAGGCCCTGGTTCAGGATCGGCTCGGCGAGACACTCGGCGCCGGGCAGCCGGCCGATCTCGGTGACCAGTGTGTGCGCGTGCCGGCAGCAGCGCTCGATCAGATCGGCCACACCGCGCCGGCCGAGCTGGCGGAGCGCGGCGTAGGTCGGAAACCCGCGGGCGCGCCGCGACCACTCCGGATTCCAATCCATCTCGTCGCGTGTCGTGGTGGCGTGGGTGATATAGCTCGCGTGGAACGCCATCGCCGCCCGGTGCGCGGCCGGATCGGCGACGAACGCGTATCCGCAGTCGAACGGCGTGTTGAGCCACTTGTGGCCGTCGGTCGCCCACGAGTCGGCCGCGTCGACGCCGCGGAGCAGGTGTCGATAGCGGGGACTGGCCGCGGCCCAGAGCCCGAACGCGCCGTCGACGTGCACCCAGGCGCCGCGCTGCGTGGCGAGTGGGATGAGCCGCTCGAAGGGGTCGAACGCCCCGGTGTTGATCTCGCCCGCCTGGAGCACGACGATCGTCGGGGCCGAGTCCCGGAGCGCCCGCTCCCAGTCGCCGTCGGGGTCGAGGGCCGTCACGTCGGATCGGCCGAAGCCCAGGAAGCGGAGCGCGCGATCGATCGCCCCATGGCGCTCCCGGGTGCAGAGGACGCGGACTGGTGGGGCGCCCCAGCACCCCTGCTCGGCGACGTCCCACCCGTGGCGGGCCAGCACCGCGTGTCGGGCGGCGGCCAGGCAGGTGAAGTGTGCCATCTGGCATCCGCTGACCAGTCCGACGCTGGCGTGTGGTGGGAGGTCGAACAGCGCCTTGAGCCACTGCCCGGCCACCTCCTCCACGACGGCCGCTGCGGGACTCGTGCTAGAGAGCGCGGCGTTGTTGTCCCAGACCGACGTGAGCCAGTCGGCGGCGACGGCGGCCGGGAGTGTCCCGCCGATGACCCAGCCGAAGAACCGTCCGCCGGTCGAGGCGAGGAGTCCGCCCTCGACCGCGGCCACGAGCTCCCGGACGACCTGCGCCGCGTCCGTTCCCTCGGTGGGCAGTGCGCCGTCCAGGCGTGCCCGCAGCGTCCCGGCGTCCACGGTTGCGCCGACCGGTCGCTGCTCGAGCGAGCCGAGAAAGTCGAGCGACGCATCGAGCGCGGCGGTGAGTGCATCGTGCACGTCCGTGGAATCGGCGGCGCGGGCGCGGGGCCGAGTGGCCGACATGGGGCGGGGCCTCCGGGTTCAGGTCGGGGGTTCTGGTCGGCTCGAATGCTATCCCGGGGACCAAACCGATGCTCCCGCGGTCCATGTGGCCAAAGTGCCGTGGCGACGTCAGACGTCGGGCGTACCATTCACGGGGCGCGGCATCGCGATGCCCGGGGCGCAGGGGGTGTGGGGCCGAAATCAGGCGATGCTGCTCACGCGGTAGGGGAGACCGATGGCGGCGACTAGACGGCGACTGACGACGGCGGAGATCCGCGAGCGTGTGCGGCACCCGCGCCTGGATCTCCCGGAGGAGCCAACGGCGACGGCCGTCCGCTACCTCGAGGAGCGGCGCGCGCTCGAGGTGACGCTCCCGACCGCGGTCGCGATGATCGTGCCGATCGCGCTCATGCCGGAGCTCGAAGGCGTCTCGCCCGAAATCCTGCGCACCGTCCGGCTCGACGCCGGTGGGTGGGGCGTCATCTGGGACGCGCTGGACGCGCAGTACGAAGTGGCCGGCGTCCTCTCCCTCGCCGTCTGACCGACACCACACTCGCCATCGGGACGCGATTGGCACCAAGCGCGTCGATAGCGGCCCGGCTCGCGTCGTATATTCGACCAGCCTATAGACCAGTCGCATAGGGGGATCAGTGTCGACGATCGGAGCCTACGACGCGAAGACGAGGTTACCAGAGCTGCTCCGGCAGGTGAAGCGCGGGAAGCGGTTCACGATCACGCATCGGGGGCGGCCAATCGCCGACCTGGTGCCGAGTGCCGCGGCGGCAGCCCGGAACGCGGGCGGCGATCGCAGCCATGCAGGGCTTCGATCATGTCCGGAACGTCGACCCGGCCGACCTCGCCAGGTGGATCGCGGAGGGTCGGGTGTGAACCTGATACTGGATGCGTCGGCGGCGCTGGCGTGGATCTTAGCCGGCGACCGGTGTGCTCGGCTCAATCGCCGCTGGTGAATAACGCGGTGCGTGCCGAGACTCGTGCTTTGCCGCTCCCGGCGCCCCCGCTCTCCATGCCTCCCGAGGCGGCGCTGCACTTTCGGGACGCCCTCCGCGAGGCCCGTGGGGCGACGCTCCGCGACAGCGAGGCGTTCAACAGCATCGTCCATGTGATCGAACGCCTCGGTAACTACCTGAAGCCGTCATGGAGCGGACTTGGGGCACTCAAGGATCCGTTGACCGGTCTGGCGTGCCGCTCACCTCTGGCCCTCGACATCCCGACTTCCTACAGGGAATTTCATATCCCGTTTTGCGACCTGTTCGACCAGCTTCGGACGGCGCGCAACGCCGCGGTGCACGAGGGGGCGTTTGCGCGTCACCTTGCGTCTCACGCCGCTGCTATCGCTCTGACACTCGAGGATGCGCTGATGCGAGGCTACGACTGCGTTGCTGATTTCATGGTCCGCGCGCCTGTGTGTGCCTGCCTGTGGCACCCCTTGAGCTTCATTCGTCAAACGCTACTCGCCAACTCCTTCTCATGTCTGCCGGTGGCCGTTGGCCCAGAGGACCGGCCGGAATGGAAGTTCGTGCTCGACTGCGAGCTCGCGCGGTATCTGCGGGCGGGCGATTCGGCAGAGCTGAAACGTCGACTCGGACAGCGCTTGACCGACGCGGTGGGTGATGATGGGCTGCACCTGGTCGATGCGCGCACCTGCCCTCCCGACACGCTGGTCGTCCAGGTCGTGAGCGACATCGGGCAACTACCCGTGCTTGTCCTGTCACCCGATGGTCGGCAGCTCCTGGGCCTGGCCACGGCGTTCGACCTGCTCTAGGATGGGGCGCTCGGGGCCCAACAGGTAGCGGTACACCGCTCCCGCCTTGTCGTCCCTCCCGGTTACTGCGCTTGTGGCCGCGTGTGCTCGTTGGATCCCGGCGCGCAGCGCGGTAGCTAGGCGTAGAGCCAGCTCAGGGCGGGCGATCCAGATCCCATCCTGTATGCAGAAGTCTTCAACACCTTTCGACATCGTGGAGGGCGAGCCCGAGCTTCTCGATCCGCCCGGAGCGCCTTACTGCCGCGAGTGGAAGCCACGGCGGTAGTGATACGAAACGTCGGGTCTTATTTGCAACCCCCGACATTTGGTATCAATGTCCCTCGCGTCGAGCTCGTCCGCGGCCCCGTGCCCGCGCTCAGCGGTCGCCGTCACGACGGCTGCGGTGGCCGAGTGCCCCGTTCCCACGGGAGTCGGGACACACCCGGCGGCAGCGGGATCGGGTCACCCTGGTCGAGGTATACCGCGACCGCAACTCGCCTGGATCGCGTTCGGCTAAGCGAAACGAATGTTGGATCCCTTCGGGTACGTTAGACCCTTTCCCCTGGTGCTCGGATCAACGCGCAGTTCGCCCGCTTTCTCCATCGGCTTCAGGACGAGTGACCGGAGGTGGGTCTCGCGATAGGGAGTTTCCGCAATCACGAACGCCTCCAGCTGATCGATCGTAACTTCCTTGCCGGCGAACGCGGCGAGCACCTGCCGACGGACGTCGGCGGCATCCGGCCCTCTGTCGAACAACACAGTTTGACGCGGGTCCGTCGCGTCCGAGAAGGAGAACGCGCCGGTCTGGTCGACCTTCCACATCGCGTCCTTCATCTTCTTGAGGCCTTCAATCCGGTTGGTACCGAAGAACAAGAAGTAGTCAGTCTGGTTCCTCCGGTTGAACATCTCGAAGGCGCGTACATATCTGATCTGCGCGCGTTGTTCGAGCTGGGTCCGATAGAGATCTCGGAGATATTGCCGGCGATCGCTGACGCCCAGCCCCTTGCGCCACTCGGTCGTACCGAACAGTGCGTCGAAATTCGCAGGTTGCTGCTTTTGATTCAGAAATCGGTTGATCTCGTCGTACATAAAGGTTACGAGCACTTCGCAGCTCGCTCGGCGCATCAGTCGCGCAATGAGATCGAGAGGTGTGTGCGCGAACCCGAACGGATCCAGGAAGGCAAAAGTCGGGACGAGAGCGCGTCCATCCTGTTCGAGCCCATCCAAGAGGGCGCTCACCGTCTCGTTACACCGACCCGAACGGATGTCGAGGTGAAAATTCGCCGGTATGCAAAGCTTTTCGACACATCGCTCGAGATTGGCCTTCCGCTCCTCATCCTCCTCAATGAATAGGAATGACATCTCACCCGTGATGCGGTCTGCGTGGTCAATCGCAGCCTGCAACGCGATCACCGGCGACCCAGGTTCGCCACCCCGGTACTCCCCCGGGCCAGCGAACCCGTCGATGTACATGATCCGGCGGTGCGTGCTGCTCAGGATGGGGATCCACGCCTGCAAGTAGCGGCGGAGGATCTCGTGCTTGGCCGCCGAATGCGGCATGAGGTCCCAGGTCTTGCCGAGCGACTTCGCCATACGCGTGCGTAGTCGGTCAGGCGGTGCTCATTCGGCGACCGCGGAAAGTGCGACCGGGTACTCGTCCCACACGCGCCCGTCCAACGTTCGGCCGCCAGCCTTGGGCGTCCGTCCGCCCCACTGCTTCCAGAAGAACGCGACGCCGCGACCGAGACAACGGTCTCGTAGATCCCTCGCCCACTCTGGCTGGCATGGCCGGGCCCGGCCTCCGCTCTCACCTCCGCCGATCACCCAGTCGATCCCGGTCAGGTCCAGATCCGCGAGCGGGCCGAGTAGGGGCTCCGCACTGATGAACCGGACCGCCGCGGGGATCTGACGCAGACTGTCCGCGCGGCGCGCGACGTCCATGTTCTCTATCGACGTGCCCATCCAGACGTTCGGCGGCCAAGGGAGGCGGCCACTGAGTCGGAGCGCCCGTTCGGGTCGCTTAGTCAGCACCTGGAACTGGTGCCACCTCGCCATTGCCATCACGTCGAAGACACGGTGGATCATCTCCGCCGAGAAGTGGGCGTGGAACACGTCGGACATGCTGTTGACGAAGATCCGGCGCGGCTCACGCCACCGAAGCGGCTGCTCGAGGCGCTGGTCCCAGAACCGGGGTGCGAACGGGTCAGCTCGATTAGCTGCCGTGTCCTTGACCGGTCGCTGCCGGAGATATGCATCGCGGGTCTTTGTCACCGCGACCGTTGCCGCGTAGCAGTGATCGCACCCAGCCGAGACTTTGGTGCAGCCGGTCATCGGGTTCCACGTCGCGTCGGTCCACTCGATACCCGTGCGGTCGCCCAAGAGCCCTCTCTCACCGAAGAAAGACCGAATCCTGCTCTATCATACGCCCCCTTTGCTCGCAGGTCAACTCGCACCACCAGACAGCCGACTCAGCAGGCAGGGCCTCTCTGCCGGCAGCCCACACGGTCAGACGGTCGCGAGCACCTTCAGCACTTCGTCACCGTAGTGGTTGATCACCTTCACGGCGATCTTCCCGGTGTCCGGCGCGTCGAAGGGCCGGCTCACGGTCGAGTAGAGCGACTGCCAGGCGGCTTCGTCGATGTCGGCGCGGAGCGCACGCCGGAGCTTCTCGTACGGCTCCTGGGCCCCGGTGAAGTAGGCGTGGCGAACGAAGAAGCTCTCGCCGTTGTACCTGGTGTCGATGAACCAGCAGGCGATATCGTCGGTGCTGGACGACCGGATCTCGCCGGTCGTCGGGTCGTACACATCGAGCCCGCGAATCTCCACGACCACCTTGCCATCGCCTGTCTTCCGAACGTCGAGATCGGGCTCCCCGAACACCATGAAGAGATTGCCGGCGCCCGTCTTCTTGAGCAACTCGTCGCCCATCGAGAGGTCGGGATTCATCCGGGCCGGCAGCACGGTGAGCGTGCCGTAACGCTTCACCTCCTCGCTCACGTGTGGGTCGAAGGCGAAGCCACAGACGACGAGAGTATCGTACCCGACCCCCTGCACCGCTTCCTTCGCCGCCTCCTTCACCTGCATCGGGCCGACGGTGCCGTGCTCGGGGCCGATCGACACCGCGACCCGCCTGACCTTGCCCGCGGCATCGGTGTACGTGCCGGCGGCCTGGATCCAAATGCCCGCGCGCACGTCGAGTGTGTCGAAGACGAGGCGTTCGCCCTTCTTGGTGTTCTGCACGCCGGCCTTTCGCAGGTTGTCGATGATCATCGTCTCGAACTGCGCCGGCGCCGAAGACCGCTGCCCATCGACTTCGCTCGCCGGCCGCTCCTCGTCGATCGAGAGCACCCGGTGCGGGGAGAGCGACTCCACGGTAAAGGGACCGGTGACGCGGACCCGCTTGGGATCCTCGTACGGCCTATCGTACAACAGCTCGATCTCGGCGTGCCGGGCGATCGCCGCGTCGATCTCCTCGCGCGACATCCCTTCTTTGATGTCGGGGTTGTTGGCGATGGATTTGAGGGTGACATGCGGCACACGCTTGTAGACGAAGCCCTTGCGGATGTCGCCTTCAGGCTTCTGCTCGGCTGGGATGCGGCCGGTAATCTCGGACTCTTTGGCGATGCCTTCGCGGGAGTCCGCGAGCAGGTAGTAGGGGTATTTCGCCGTCATGAGGCGCGTGCGCGCAAGTGCCAGCGCTACGCGGCTAGTATCGATCGTGATCCAGCGGCGACCCCATTGCTCGGCTACATAGGCGGTTGTGCCGGATCCGCAGGTGGGATCGAGAACGAGATCGCCGGGGTCAGTGGCCATAAGGAGGCAGCGCTCGACGACCTTCGTCCCAGTTTGGACGACGTAGATCTTCTCGTCCGTAAAACTCCCGGTGCCGGTGTCTGGCCACAGGTTCACGAGTGGGTAAGCCGGAAAATCATCAATAAATCTTACGTATCCGAGGGTGACCCCCGCAGGAACCAGTCTGTGCGCTGAAAGCAGCCGCGTCATCCCCTCCACCGTGGTCTTCCAGTGCTTGTTAGCACCGGGGGAGTAGGTCCTCCCGTCGACTTGCAAAGACTGAGATAGAGCGGCGCTATGGCCCGTCGACGTTGCATTGTCTATACGGAATACACGACTGCCTCTCAAGAGCGCGGTTTCACCTTGACGCTCGCTGGTATTCATTCGGCGCCGGCTGCCATCGGGCTCCTGAAGCCAGGAGTAGACTCCCGCGGCGTCAGTATCGAGCGCCTTGGCCAAGTAGAGTTGGCGGTACTTCACCGAGTCACGATTCTTTGCATACCAGAGCACGACATCAGATACGCCGGCGAGCACATTGACCCGAGCAACGGGGCTGCTGACTGCGCTCGTCTTACGGAACGAGATCATGCTGCAGAAGTTGCCACTCCCAAAAGCCTCGTCGAGGAGAGAGCGCACGAGATGCACGTTTTCATCGCCAATCTGTATGAAAATGCTGCCCGTCTCGCTCAGTAGCTCATGGGCCGTCGCGAGGCGATCCCGCAGGTACGCCAGATACGAGTGAATACCAAGTTGCCATGTGTCGCGAAACGCCCGGACCTGCTCTGGCTGCCTCGACGCATCCTCGACCCGCCCGTCCCTCACATCGCGGTGCCGCGTACTCACCTGCCAATTCGAGCCGAACTTGATCCCGTAGGGCGGGTCGAAGTAGATGCATTGCACTTTCCCCTTGAGCCCTTCCTTCTCGGCCAGGCTCGCCATCACGAGCAGCGAATCGCCGAGGATCATCCGGTTCGACCAGTGGCCCTCGTGGTGGTAGAAGTCGACCTTCTTGTCGAAGTCACCGTCCAGGCCGTTGAAGTCGGCAAAGAGGGATAGCTCGGGCTCGGGCTGACCCGGGGCGGCAGTCTCGCGCAGGTTCTCCACCAGCGCCTGCGGGTGAATCTTCTCCTGGATAAAGATCGGCACGACCGGAACAGCGAGATCCTGCCGGTCCTGCTCGTCCTTCCCCTTCCAAACAAGCTGCGGGTCGAGCGAGGGGTCGCGCGGATAGAGCAGCGTCCCCGGGCGATCCTCGTCGGTCCGCACGAAATCGCGCAGCTCTTCGGTCGGGATGTTCACCCGGTGGTCCCTGTGCTTGATCGCCTCGACCGGGGTTGGCCCCCCGCCCCGAGCCTTCATGATACCCGTCTTTCGCGCTCTCGCCATCATCGGTTTCCTGCATCCCTCATCGGTGTTGTGCGCCGGACTGCCCGTCCCGCCACGCGGCGACCGCTGTGGCCTCGAGCATCGCGCGGAGCTGGGACTTGATCTTCCACGGATCTGTGACTTCGAGGAATGCCCAACGACCCATTCCGCCGTGGTTGTTGACGGACGGCACCCAGAGCTGACGGGCGGTCGCGACTTTGGCGAGCTTGTCGGGCTTGTCCTGCTGTCCGCTCACCTCGATCACTACGTTCAGGAGGTCGTCCGGTCGACTGCCACGACCGTCGGCAACCCGGGCGATGAAGTCGGGGTAGTAGTCCCGCTGGTCACCATTGATCGTGTACGGGATCGAGAAGCCCGGCTGCCGGTCGTTCTTCACGTAGGACACGACTTCATCCATGTCCTCCAGCGACTGCGCGACTTTCTGTTCCCAACTTCCGGTGTCACAGACGATGTGCGACACGGGGCACTTGGTTCGAGTCACGTACACGGGACGCGTCGTGTCGAAGTCGACACGGTCGGTCGTCCGCTCCCACTCGTAGGGGGCGAGGATCGGCCGAAGGCGGGAGCTCCCACCTTCGGCCGCGGCGATGCTTCGGTAAATCCGATCCGCTGCGTTGTGGCCGAATTCGCTGAAGTAGAGGAGCTGGGGGAAGGCATCGTCCTTCCAGTCGAGACAACGCTCGTACCATTGCCGAGTGATCTCCACGACCTGGGGAAACAGCCAGGCCTTCGGCGGCTCACCAGGCTCGGATCGGTAATACTTCTCGAGCACGCGCTTGGCGAGCAGGAACTGGATCTGCTGCGGCCGGATCGTCCGCCTCAGATCCTCCAGCGTGTGAAACTCGAACGGCCCGATCACCCCTGCCACCTCGACCTTGGTCGGGGTCTGCTCCGGAGAGAGGGTCATCCGGGCCTCGGGCCCGAAGTCTGCCGATACCCGATCCCCGGCCAGCTCGTACCGATACCCGAGCACGCGTGGAAACTTGATGCCGCGCCCGGCCCGCTCGGGAAGCGCCCGCACGCGCGTCGGAGCCGGCCCTATGCGCGGCTCCCGCGCCGACCCGGCGCACGGGATGAACGAGAACGGGACACCATACACCTCGGCGTACTCCGGCGCGAACCCCGTGAATTCGACCACGCCGCCATCCAGCGCCACACGGATCGTCTCAGGCGCGTAGCTTCTCCGGCGTAGCGAGCGTCCAACGACCTGCTCGCAGAGCAGTTGCGTGCCGAACGCACGCACACCCAGCACGTGGGTGACGGTGTTCGCGTCCCACCCCTCGGTCAGCATCGACACGCTCACGACACACTTCACGTGCTCGCCGAGCTTGCCCGGCTTCCCGACAGTGTTCATCACCTCGCGAAGCAGATCCTCGTCGGTCAGCTCCTCGGCGTCTCGCCCCGGGAAGCGGCGCCGATACTCCTCCTTGAACTCCTCGATCTCGCGGGCCGCGATCGTCTTGAACTCAGGGCTCATCCCCTCACCGGAGTCGAGCTGGGTGCTGTCGACGAGGATCGTCGTGGGCCGAGAGGTCCAACGGCCGTCGGTGACGTTGCTGAAGAGGGGGAGCGCTCCGGAGACGAGAACGGTTGTGTGGTCGTCGAGGGGCTTCTCCCAGCCGGCGATGTAGTCGAAGGCGAGCTTCGAGACGCTGGTGTTGCTGCACACGACGATGAACACCGGCGCCGTGAGGTCGCTCGTAGCGCGCGCGTCGCTCTTCTCCCACAGCTCGTAGTACTTCCTGTAGTTCTGGTACAGTGACTGGATCGCGCTCTCGAGCTCCTTGGGGAGTCTCGGCTCCCCCGTCGCCGCCTCCGTGCCTCGGCCTCGGCGGGGGAGCGCCCCCCGGATCTTCTCCCAGAGCTGGCGGTAAGCGGGGAGAGTGCCGCTCATCTGATTGTCGTCCACGGGCACTCGCGGTACCTTCACGATTCCCGACTCGATCGCGTCAATGAGCGAGAAGTCGGAGACGACCCACGGGAAGAGCGTGCCCTCCGGCCAACCCGATCCTCGCAGGAAGAACGGGGTTGCCGAAAGGTCGTAGACGGCCTTGACGCCGACCTTCTGGTTGACGGCCTCGATGCCCGAGAGCCACACGCGAGCTTCCTGGTCGCGCCTCTCGGCTTCCCGACGGTCGTCCCCCTTCAGCTTCTCCCCCTTCTCCCCATTCTCCCCGTTCTCCGCCTCGGGACGGCTCCGGTAACAGTGGTGCGCCTCGTCGTTGATGACGACGATGCCACGCTTGGTCCCGAGCTCCCGGCAGACGCGCCGTACGACCTGGTCCGGCGTCTCGGTGAAGGCCCCCGAAGTCCCGGACCCCAGCAGCGACTTCGTCAGCCGGGACGCGTCGCCGAGCTCCCGCGGCAGGAACGCATGATAGTTCGTGATCACGATCTTGGCGCGCTCGAGCTGCGCCAGAAGCTCGGGCGGCAGGAGGTCACGCTGCTTGTAATAGTTGTCGAGATCGTTGGGGAGGAGGACGCGTAGCCGATCGCGGATCGTGATCCCCGGGCAGACGATGAGAAAGGCGTCGCTGAACCGGCTGTCCTGGGGGTTCGCGATCTTGTTCAGCGCCTGCCAGGCGATGAGCATGCCCATCACGACCGTCTTGCCGGAACCGGTGGCCATCTTGAGCCCTACCCGAAACAGATTCGGGTTTCCACCGATCGTGTTCGCCTCGCGCAGACCGTTGGCGATCCATGCGTCCCCGAACTTCCCGGCGACTTCCGCGACGTAGATCGCTGTTTCGACGGCCTCGACCTGACAGAAGAAAAGTTTCCTGTCGCGTTGGGAGTCGGTCCAGTACTGGAGCAGGCGGGCAGTAGTGGGCGTCACGCCCGTGTATCCACCCTGCCGCCACGCACCGACGCGCAGTCGCACCCTGTTCACATCATCGTTGGGCTTGATGCGGTCCGCGGTCCATTCTGCTTCCAGGGAGAGCTGCGCCGTCTGGCGGCGCCCCTGTGGGATCGGGACGAAGTAGCTGGACTCGCGCCGCGCACCATCCTTGATCCGGCCAGTGATCCCCCGTTCACCGAACTCGAAGTGCCGGGTCGGCTCGACGAACGGCGAGTTGATGACGGGATCCTGAATGATGACGTCAGCCATCGGTGGAAATCTGCAGGCCGGTTTTCCGACTTGCGAGTGTCGGTCCTCCGTTCCCCCGGTCTGAGCGCATCACTCTCGGAGCCCCGCCGCGAGTGGCGGCCGAGGCCCCCCGACGAGCCGTCGGCTGATCATCACCACTCGAGGACGTCCAGCACGGCACGCAGACGACGGCCGCCAGGTGCCTTGAGCTTGAACAAGTAGGGCGAGAAGCGTGGTGCGTCGAAACGCCGGCGATCGGACGGTGTCCAGAAGTTGACCTCCGGACGCGGATGGGTGCGCAGGAACTCGTACCACGAGCGGTCGGTCGGAGAGATCGTGCCGCGGAGTCGCATCTCCGCTATTCCACTCTCTCCGGCGAGATCGCGGGAGCGACCCGCCGCGTCGTCCCAGGTGCGGCGCGACCGGCTCCGGCACTCGACGCCACGCCCGCACACCACTTTCGCCCGCGATACCCGCAGAACCGGCACTCCACCGGCCGGTCCGTCAGCGCCGGCGGGTCCGCCAAGAGCTCCTCGACGGCGCAGGCAAGCTCGGCCCCGACGGCGCCGCGATCGGTCAGCGCCGCAATCTGCACGCCGGCGTGACTGAAGTGGAAGGCGAAGCTCGCGACCGGTCGGCCACCGATGGCCTCCAGCGCGGCGGTATACAGCGCACGCTGGATCGCGTACCGCTCGGCGCGTTCAGACGCGTCAGCGGCCGCGCAATCACCGGTCTTCACGTCGATCACATCGTACCCGCCGGCCCCGGGCGCGACGAGGTCGATCTGACCAGTCGCGTAGAAGCCAGGCTCACGGATGTACAGGAAGGGCAGCTCCCGGCGAGCCTCCGACCGGTCGAAGACGGCGCGGTACCGAGGGTCGGCGAGCACCGACTCGAGCTCCGCCGACAGCGACCGGCGATACCGAATGCCCCGTGGCGTCTCCGGCGGCGGGGCATCCTCGTCCCAGCGGCCGATCGCGTCCTCGATCCACGCCTCGAGCTCCCGGTCCGCCTCGTACCGCTCCAACACGTCGTGCACGATCAGTCCACGCTCGATCGCCGTCGGATGGTCGGCGGGCGCGCCACTGTCCGGTGCGCGCCGCACCGGCTCCGGCTCGCGCACGCCGAGCACGTACGTGAACCAATGCTTCCGACCACAGCGCTCGAGCGCCAGCAGCTCGGTCGCCGAATGTCGCGCACGACTCCGCGGCACCACGATCGCCGGCAGCGGACCCGGCACCGCGCTCGGATCGCCCAACGCGCCGATCCCCGGCGCAGGCGCCGACTCCTCGATCACCTCGACGCACCGCACGAGCGCCTGAAACTCCACACCGCTCCGGGCCGCATACGGCACGCACGCGCGCCCACCGAGCGTCGCGTCACGCAGCGACTCCCGGATCACGAATGCGGGCGACTCCCGAAACCGGCCCCCCTCGCCGAGCGGGATCCCGCCGAGCACGAGGAGATCCCTGGCCCGTGTCGCCGCCACGTACCAGAGGCGTTTCGCCTCCGCATCACGCTCCGCCAGCGCCTGCGCCTTGAGCCGGGCGAACGCCCCCGTCGGGTCGGACTTCTCGGCCGCCCCCGCCGGGGCGAGCGCGACGTCGCTTCCCGAGACCACGAGCTTCTCGTTGAGCGACCTGAGCCCGTGCATCAGGTCGCACCAGAACACCACGCGCCATTCGAGCCCCTTGGCCATGTGCACCGACGTCATCGTCACGACATCGTCCTGCTCGCCATGGAGGCGAGCGTCGCCCTGCTCGACGCCGAGCATTCGCGCGTCCGCGATCGCCCGGAGCACGTGGCTCACGGACACGTCACGCACGCCGTCCAACTCGCGCAGGAACTTGCGGACGTTCGCGACCTGCTGCGACGACGAGCCCCACAAGAGCGCGAGATGCGCCAGATATCCGCTCTCGTCGAGCAGCCGCTCCACGAGGGCACGGATCGGCATCCGATCGCGAAGCGGCACCAACCGGTCGAGCAGCGCGATCCCCGCGCGCAATCGTTCGCCCTCGGCGGCCGGAGCACTCGCGACGCCACACACCGCTGCCGCCGAGGCCGTTCCCCTCCCGTCGGACGACCCCGCTCCCGCATCGGCCGACGCCCTCGCGGGCCCGCTCGCCCCGACATCCGGCAGCACTACCCGGCGGAGCCCGCCCCAGTAGGGCGGATAGGCCTGCCGCACGATCCGGAGCAGGGTCTCGTCGGACAGGCCGACACAGGGCCCGCGCAGGAAGCCGACGAGCGCGCGGTCATCGTTCGGGTCGCGGACCGCCCGGAGCGCCACGAGCAGATCGACGATCTCCGGTCGATCGTAAAACCCCTCCGACCGGAGCGCATAGGTCGGCACGCCGGCCGCCCGCAGCGCCGCCTCGTAGCTGTCGAGCGCCTCCCACGCGGTGAAGAGCACCGCCATGTCCCGCCACGCCACACCCTGCTCGTGCAGCTCGCACGCGCGCCGTGCCACGGCCGCCGCGTCGCTGGCGCGCACCAGCCCGGCCTTGTACGCCTTGCCCGACGTGTCCGCCGGCACGGCGAGCACCTCGACCGCCTGCGGCCACGGACCGTCCGTCCGCGTCGGCACCACCGGCGCGTACGGGACCTCGAAGTCCTGGTGCCCCGCGCCACGCTCGGCCGGAGTGTCGAGCAGCGCACCGATCGTGTGATCCACGAAGCCGAGCACACCAGGGACGCTCCGGCGGTTCTCGGCCAGCGGCAGCACGCGTCCCCACGCCCGGTCCATGAAGTCCCGCTCGACGCTCCGCCAGACGCGCACGTCGGCTTTGCGGAAGCGATAGATGCTCTGCTTGGGATCACCGACCAAGACCAGTCGCGGAGTGTCCGGTCGGCCGCTCGCCGGGTCGCCGAGCAGATCGGCGATCTCACGCTGGGCCGGATCGACGTCCTGGAACTCGTCGATGATCAGGACGCGAAGTCGCCGCTGAAGCGCGGCCCGCACGCTCGCGTCGTCCCGGATGAGATCCCGCGTCCAGGTGATCATCCGATCGAAGTCCACGGTGCCGTCGCTCCTGAGCCGCTCCTCGATCCGCGCCCGCACGCGCAGGGCCAGGCGGACGAGGGTCGCTTCGGCGGGCGGCAGCACGCCGACCCTGGCGGCCAACGCCGGGAGCGCATCACCCTGGTCGAGCAACTGTCGCACCCACTTCTCGACATCACGCAGTGAATGGCGATCGAGCATCACGCCGAGTCCCAGGTCCCCATCGCCGGCGCCGATCACTGCTCCGTCCGGGGGCTGGAGGGTCGCGAGCAGCACGCTCCGGATGCTCTCGGACGCGAGCTGGATACTCTCGAGCTCCGTGAGCACCGTCATCGCCGGGTCGAGCCCGCGACGCAGCGCGAATTCACGCAGGATGTCGCCACAGAAGCTGTGGATCGTCCCGATCCGCGCCTCATCCACCTCGGCTGCCTGCGCGCGGCGGCCCGCCGCCCGAAGCGCCGCCCGGATCTTCTCCTTGAGCTCGGCGGCAGCCCTGTTGGTGTAGGTGATCGCCGCCATCTGGTCGAGCCGGAGCGCCGGCTCGTATACCTCGCCGCGGACAGGGACGCCGAGCAGGTAGAGGACCTTCTGCACGACCGTGAACGTCTTGCCCGTCCCCGCGCCGGCGGCGACCAGCAGGTGCCGCCCGACGGTGCGGATCACCTCCCACTGTGAGTCGCTCGGCACGGGTCCGTGGGCGCCCGGCGTGAACTGCTGGAGTCCCGCGCGGCCCGTCGCGGCCGACCGACCGATCATCGCGCCCACGAGGCGTCCCTGGGCCCCCCTGGTACTCGGCAGATGTCTCGGCCGTGGCACCAGGGGGGGCAGGAGCAGGACATGGGCGGCGCCGCCGGAAACTCCCCGCGCCGGGCCCGGACGACATGTGCGACGGCGACGTCGAGCGCGGTGCTCAACCGCGCGCTCGCATCGCGGTCGGGGATGACCGTCCGGGCTCGGTGGTCGAAGGTGTAGAGCTGGAGCTGATGGACCGCCTCCTGCCCCTTCAACGCGAGGTAATCCACCCGCGCGATCCGGTCGTCCGGGCGGAGGTGCGCCAAGGCGTATGCGTAGAGCGGAACCTGAAGTACGACACCGTCGGCCCACGCGTCCTTGTGACCCCCGCCGGGGGTCGAGTACCGGGTGTTCTTGTAATCGGAGGCGGCAATGAACGTCCGGCCCGGCGCCCGCTCGTCGACGCTCACCTCGACCCGATCGATGAACCCACGATACCGAAGCCGTACGCCGTCGCCCTCGTACACCATATCCTCGAACGCCAGCTCACAGCCATCGACACCGGTGCGGATCATCGCGAACGCGGTCCGCTTCCGCGGATTGAACATGTCCTCGTGCTGGCCGATCTCCCAGGCGAGGAAGCCACGCGCCACGCGTCGAGCCTCGGCGCGCCGGGCGGCCCGGAACGCGGGATGCCCGAGCCACCCGCGCGCCGCGGCCTCGTCGAACGCCGAGTCGACGCAGTCGTCGAGCAAAGGCTCCGCCCAGGTCGCATCGCCAGCCCGCAGGAAGACAGGGCCGGAGCCGCGCGCGCGTGCCGCGTCGTAGAACCGCTGGAGCGCCGTGTGCAGCACGCCACCCTGCACCATCGGCTGGATGTCGTCCGACGGATCGTCGAGCCGCTCGATACGCAGCAGGCGCTTCGAGAAGTAGGCCCACGGGCACTTCGCCAGCTCCTCGAGCTGCGTCGGGCTCCACACTCGCTCATCGCCGAACTCTGTCGTCAGCCAGGTCGACAGGTCGGCGTCGGCGATCCACCCGCTGTAGGGCGAGCGCTCGCCGTTCAACCGGAGCCGTTCGATGCCCGCACCGTGGACGGCGGCGGCGAGGGCGGCCGAGGTTCGGTAGAGGGGCATGCGATCGGCGACGACCGCGGAGGGCTGGAGCTCGGTCTCCTGGAGCTCCAGCACGTCGCTCACCTCCTCGACGAACGTGGAGCGGATCACCTCACGACCCGCGTCGTCGAGACGGGAGTAGCTGACCGTCAGACGCGGTGCACCGGCCACGAGCACGCGGAAGAGCTCCCGCTCGCGGGCGTCCCACAGCTCGCGGCGCTCGATGGGGAGACCGGCGTCGGCCAGTGCCTCGCGGTCGGCGTCGCTCAGGAGCGGCGAGCGCGGCATCCGACGCGGGAAGGCGCCCGCCTCCATCCCGACGAGAAAGACATGGTCGAAGGAGCGATACGCCGCGGCCAGCGCCTCGAGGACCTGCACTCCGCGGTGTGTAGTCGTCCAGAGGGCCACGTCGCCGCTCAGGCAGGCGCGGAGCTGCACCGCGAATTGCCCGACGCTCAGCGCCTCGCCTCCCGCCCCGAACGCCTCGACCGCCCCAGTCCACTCGGTCAGGATCTTTCGGAGCCCGTCCCATCCGGCCAGATCGAGCCGAGCGACTTCGAACTGCTCGTCCGGCACGTCGAAGATGGCGCTCATGAGGCGCCACGGGTCGTCCGCCAGGAACCGCGACAGCCACCCGAGCCAGCCCAGGAGCGTGCGGTCCCGGTCGAGCTCCGCCGCGCGCTCGGCGAACCGGTCGAACCGCTCGCGGGCGGCCGCCACCCGCCCCGGCGGCGGCAGCGATCGCTCGGGGTGGCGACCGCCATCGGACGCCGCTGCCCCACGCGCCCGGTCGCGCGACTGCGCCTCCAACGCGCGGAGCTCGCGCCGCCAGGACGCCAGGCCTTCGACGCGGTGGCGGTACCCGATCTTGTTGATGATGTCGACGGCGAGCCCGCACTCGAGGTACGGCTGCTCGGCGATTTCCGTGAGGCCGCTCCGGGTCCACCCGTCGGCCGCCGCGGTGAACAGTGTGCCGATCGCGCGGATGAGCGGGATCTCGGCCAGTGCCGTCCGCCGTCGCGCGGTCGCGGCGACGCCGATCTTGCCGAGCGATGCGATCGCGCGGTCGACGCCTGGCCGCGCCTGACGCGCCACGACGGCGATCCGGTGCGGCGGCACGCCGCCCTCGATCTCCTGCCGCACGCGCTGCGCAACCTCGTCGAGCTCCCGGTCGACATCCGGTGCGATGAGGAGCGTCGCAGTCGCCGCGGTCCGCTGCGGCGCGGCCGTGAAGAGGCGAGCCGCGGGCGTGTCGGGCTCGTCGAGCCGATCGACAACGACTCCCGGCAGGTCGACCGGCAGCGCGCTCGTGCCGTACACGATGACGTCGTCGAGCGCTGGCGAGGCCGCGAGCGCACGGACGAGGTGCCCCCACCCGCGGCGCAGGTCCTGGAGCCCGACGATCCGAATCTCGCGGCGCCCGCCGAGCGATGTCGCGAGATCCGCGGCGCCGGATTCGATCGCTCGGGCGCAGGCGAGCCAGGGGTCGCGGCCGTCGCTCTTCCCCAGCGTGGCGAGCCGGTCGAGGTAGGCGCCGTAGGCGCGGGCGAGGTCTGCGTCCCGTCCACGCTCGAACAGGTCGCGCCCGGGACGGCGCTCGAGCGCGTCGTGAAACCGCGCCGCCGGCACGCCGTCCGCGATCAGGTCGCCGAACAGCGCATCGACGGCGTCCACGTAGTCGGCCGGCCGGTCGAGTCGCGCGAAGAGGTTCTGCCCCTGCTCGCGGAGGATCGCGGCCAGGAGCACCGCCCGTTCGTAGTCGCCCAGGATCGCCCGCTCCGGTAGACCGAGCCAGGCGGGCAGCTCGGCGAAGATCGCGAGTGGCGGGTCGAACCAGCCCGCCACCCGCTCGGCGGCCGCCATCTCGATCACGTCCTCGCGGAGCCCGCCTTGGCGCACGGCCAGGAGGTACGGCACCGTCGGGAAGGGCTCGCCTGCCGTGGGGGTCCGCCGGACGAGGAATCCATTGGCCGCATGCCGGAGCAAGCGACCCGGGTCATGGGCGACCACCATGCGGAGGGCTGCCATCAGGGGAGCACCGGTGAAGATGCGACGAACGACCGGCGCAGTGGCTCTCGAGCGCGCGGCGGGCGGCGGCCCGCTCGCGTGGCCGCCCGGGCCAGAGGATACGCGGTCGGACTGACAGTGCCCCGTGCCACGTTGGAGGTGGTGGGCATCGGGCTGGGCCCTTCGCCGGGTCGGCGCACTCGGCGCTGACAATAGACCCTGGGTTGGCGGGGCACAATGGCGCGGCGGGCGGCGGGCGACGACATCGATCGGATGGCGGCGCGAGCGCCCAATCATTGGAATCCTCTAATCCAGGGCCGCCAATCGATCGTGTCCTGGTGCCCGCGGCGCTGTCGCCGAGGACGGGCGCCCGCTACTGTAGGACGGACCAATGACGAGCACGCGGTAGTCGCACCGATGCCGAAGCGACCGACCAGAGGGCGGCCGGCGTCCCGGCGGGGCAGCCGTGAGGCGGCGACCAGCGACGCCAAGCTCCAGCGGTGGATCGATCTCCTCGCGGCGCTCCTGTCGCGGGCCTTTCCGGCGTCGTTCGAGGAGCTTCGACGTGACGTGCCCGCGTACGCGGGAAGCGACGGGCCGGCGCTGATGCGGATGTTCGAGCGGGACAAGGACGAGCTCCGCGTCTTCGGGGTGCCGATCGAGACGGTGGCGTTCGGCGACCCGCAGGTGCTCGGGTACCGGCTCCGTCCGCGTGACTTCTATCTGCCCTTCCTCGCCGTAGCGACGAGCGGGCGCGCGGCCACACGCCCGATGCCGCAGCCCGGGTACCGCTCGCTCCCGCTGCTCGCGTTCGAGCCCGACGAGCTGGCGGCGGTCGCCGAGGCCGCCGTCCGGGTGCGGCAGCTCGGTGACCCGCTACTGGCCGCCGACGCCGAGCGCGCGATGCGGACGCTGACGTTCGATCTGCCCGGCATCGACGGCGTCCGCGGTGCGGAGCGGGTCGTGGCCGAGCGCGTCGACGAGCGCACGTTCGCGCTCCTGGCGCGCGCGGTGTTCGACCGCAAGACCACGACGTTCGACTACGCCGCTCCGGCGCCGGGCGTGACGGGGCGCCGCGACGTGGAGCCGTACGGGCTCGCCTTCCTCGGATCGCACTGGTACCTGGTCGCCCGCGACCGCGGACGTGGGCAACTCCGGACCTTCCGGTTGGGTCGTATGAGCGGCGTGATCGTGAACCGCGCGCGGGCGCAGTCCGCCGACTACGAGATCCCGCCGTCGTTCAGCCTCGAGCAGCACGCGCGAACGCGCTCGGCCTGGAGCCTGGGCGATGGCGCAGTGCTCGATGCGGTGGTGGACTTCATCGGATCGTCGGGCGCCGTGCGGGCGGCAATGAAGCTGGGCGCACCGGTGAGCGGGTCACCCGGCCGGCGGCGGTTCGAGGTCCGCCGGGTCGAGACCTTCGCGCGGTGGCTCCTCGCGTTCGGCGGGAACGCGTTGCCCATCGAGCCGCCGGAGCTGCTATCGGCGTTCGACCGGCTGGCGCGTGCGACGCTGGGGGTGTACGAGGGGCGACCGTGACCGCCGACGCGGCCGCGCAGCTCCGGCGGCTTCTGTCGGTCATCCCGCGGCTCACCGGCGGTCGCGCGCATTCGATCGATGAGATCGCGCGGCTGGCTCGGGTGGACCGGGCGACCGTGGCGCACGATCTCTTCGCGCTGGCGACACGCGTGGGTGAGCCGGGCGCGTTCGTGCCCGGGCTCGAGATGTACATCGAGGGTGGCGCGGAGGGAGGCGGGGACGTGTCCGTGCGCGCGCCGCACTTCAGGCGTCCCATGGGGCTGACCGCGGCGGAGCTCGCGGCGCTCGAGCTGGGGCTCGCCATGCTCCGGCGCGAGCGTGTACCGGCGGAGCAGCGGACCATCGATCGGGCGCGGGAGCGGTTGCGGAAGGCGGTCGCCAGGTTGCCGGCCGACCCGGTCCCCGCCGCCGTGCGTCACGGGGATCTCGGGGCGGTGGCGGATCCTGTGCACCTCGCGACCATCCGCCAAGCGGTTCGGGAGCGGAGGACGCTCCGGATCACGTACCGCGCCGCGGGCGCCGAGCAGTCGACTGCGCGTGTGGTGCGGCCGTACGGGCTCGTCGCTTCCCGTGGCGCGTGGTATCTCGTGGGGCACTGCGACGACCGGGAGGCGATCCGCATCTTCCGGCTCGACCGGATCGACGACGCCGTGCTGCTCCCGGCGACCTTCGCCATACCGGCGGAGTTCTCGCTCGAGAGCGTCGTCCAGGACGGGCGAGTGTTCCGGGCCGAGGAACCGCAGGCCCTCCGCGTGCGTTACTCGCCGGCGGTCGCGCCGTGGATCGCGGAGCGTGAGCGCGTGCCGGTCGCGGCGGACGGATCGGTGACGGTCGAGCATCCGTTGGCCGACGTGCAGTGGGCTGTGCGGCACGTGCTCCAGTACGGTCCCGAGGCCGAAGTACTGGCGCCGGAGGCCGCGCGCCTGGCGATCGCCGAGCGATTGCGCCGCATCGTCTCGCGCAGCCCACTGCGGCCGAGCAGCTGAGCGGGCGCCACGGCGGCGCGCCCGCATCCCGTCTCCTGACTGGACGTCACCTCCGTCGCCCGGTACCCGGCGGGTTCGCGGCGGGCTGTCAGACCCCCCTTCTACAGTTCTCGTCGTGCGGGGCGGCGGGCACGGGCTCGGCCCGGACCTGCACCGTCTTGCCCGGTCTCCGACATTCAACCCGAGGAACGAGGACAATGCGTGCAAGGGCGGCGGTCGCGACACTGGCGTGGCTCACGACCGGGTGTGCGACGGTGCTGGGGAGCAAGCAGCACGATTTCAGCTTCGACTCGGCGCCGACCGGCGCCCAGGTGTTCGTCGATGGGAACCCGGTCGGCACGACGCCGCTGACGGTGAACCTCTCGAACACCCAGAGTCACACCGTGGTGTTCAAGAAGCCGGGGTTCGCCGAGATCGGCTGTCAGCTTCAGAAGGGCACCGGCGCGGGGTGGGTGATCGCCGACGTCATCTTCGGCCTCGTCCCGATCGTGATCGACGCTGCGACCAACAACTGGTCGCAGACCAAGACCCACGAGTGCAACCAGACGCTCCAGCCGCTGCCGGCCGCGGGCCAGTAGCTGGAGGTCGTACTCGATGCCCGGGCGCCGACCCGGATAGCCTACCGGGGAGTGCGCATCGCCACCCCGAATCCTGGCCGACTCCCTTGCCGCTTGGCTGACTCCTCAGCTGGCCTCACTCGGTCTTTCGCGGCCGGCCGCCCTTCTTCCCGCTCTCGCGCGATGGCCGGGCCCTGGCCGGACTCCAGACCCGGCCGGGCGCCGCCGCGGCTGAGCGCCGCCAGGCGGCGTGGCCGAGCAGCATGCCCGCGAGGTAGGGCCAGAGGATATCGAGGTCGAGCGCGTCCCACCGGAGCCCCTCGCCCCTCGTGCTGATGCGCACGTCCGCGCGTTCCGCCGGCGTCGCGTCCCGTACGGTCGGCACCAGTGCGACCGGGAAACTGAACGCAGCGCCGTTCACGAGCGTGACCTCGAACCGCTCCTTCCTGGCGTCGTAGGACACGCGCGCCCGCCGCTGCCTACGGGTGCTCGTCATCGACCGACCTGGCGGTCATGCCGGTCACGGCGACTCGGGGAGCGTCTCGGTGAAGCGGACGCCGGTCGCCGATGCGATGAGGGCGAAATCACGCGTGTTGTGGGTCACGATGGTTGCCCCGATCTCGCGGGCCGAGAGGGCGATCAGCAGGTCGTTGGCGAAGCTGCGGCGCTCGAGCAGGACGCGATGCCGCAGGTCGCGTCGCAGCGACCGATCCGCGGCCGCGGCCTGCGCCCACGTGCGCGCGGTCGGCACCAGGAGACGCCCACGCGCGCCAAACGGCGCAACGAATTGCGTCTCGATGTGATGCCGAAGGCGACGGTCCGAGGCACCGACCAGCAGCTCGTGCAGCACCACGGCACTCAGCGCGAGGCGCGGCGCCGCGCGGGCATGCCAGGTCCGAAACGCTGCACCAAAGGCAGTGTCCCGGATCGCGCGGATGTAGACGTTCGTGTCGACGAGCCAGATCATCCCGACGACTGGCTGCGCCCGGCTCCGCCCCGGAGGGGCACCGAGTCGAAATGGTCCTCGATTCCCCCACGCCCGATCATCCACGCGAGCGCGGTATCGGTCTCTCGACGGAACGCGTCGAGATCGGCGACCGCGTCCAGCGCTCGCTCGACGGCTTCCGTCTCGGTCGCCGCGCCGAGGAGGCGCCGGACGCGGTCGATCTTGACCTGCGGGAGGATGAAGTTCTTCCGCCGGCGTCCGACTGCACTCCGCGGGGCCCCGCCGCGGGCGCCCGGCCGAAGCGCTCCGTCGGACGGGACCTTCTTCTTTGGCCTAGCCATCCCGCCTCCGTACCTGTACGGCTGCGTAATATATATGTACAGTGTACGTGTCGGAAGGCTTTCTTTATGTATGCCCGCCTATCGGTGGGCATGGACGCCGCGACCGCCCCCCGGACGACCCCGCCCCGTCCCGACCGGGGCGGGGGTCAGCGAGCCGCGCTGGACCGGCTCAGGAGCTCGAGCACCTGCAACGCCGCACGTCGACCCTCGGCGGCCGCCACCGGCCAGTGCTGGTTCCCGTTCAGCTCCGAGTGGGCGAAGGCGAGCGAGCCCACGGGCCGGCGCAACAGGTCGGCCGGGGTCGGCGACCCGTCGCGCGGGGTGTAGAACCCGGGACCGGCGTTACAGTAGGCGTGGCCCCAACGGTTGATCACGATCCCGGCGATGTCGCGCGCCGGATCGAAGCCGGCGCTCCCGAACAGCCGCACGAGCTGCTGGCGAATCTGGGTCTCGTACGCCCGATAGCTGGTGGCGAACAACCGCGCCCGACCCGCGTGACCCTGATCGACGAGCGAGAGCCCCCGCTGATTGAACGGCACGTAGAAGGTCAGGATGTTCGGCCGATCAGGGTCCAGCGGCGGCCGATAGTCCCCGACGTACATGTTCGGACGAAGGTTCGCCGTGAACCCGAACCCGCCCCGCCACGAGCACGCCGTGAACCCCAGCTCGTACAGAAAGCGCCAGTTGTCGAGCGCCACGTTCACGGACAGCATCGGCGAGCGTGGGAAGTGATCCATCGCCTCCCGATACTCGGCCGGCAGATGCGGGATGGCGTGCTTGGCGGTGAAGCTCGCACCCGCCCAGATCACCGCCCGCCCACGCACCGAGTACAGCTTGCCACCCTTCACGTAGGTCACGACCGGCGGCCGGCCGGTCCCCGCACGCTCCGGGTCGTCCACGAGCCGCACGACCATCGCACCCGCCCGGAAACGGCACGGCGCGCCGGGCCGATCCATCATGTCGAACCGGATCCGGCCGTTGTGCACGTCCGGGAACGCCGATGACCCCTCGATCACCGCGGGGTTGAGCCACTTCACGATGCACCGCTGGATCCCGTCGTTCCCGCCGGGAAAGGAGAAGTCACGCTGCTCCCCCGCCCGCAACACGTGGTTCCGGACGACGGCGTCCCGCGCCGGCTCGCCGCCGAGCCCGAGAAACCCGGGCAACCCCACCATGTACGCGGAGTACGCGGACATCACGTCGCACCCGAGGCCGAGCCCGGAGGCGTAGATCGGATCGATGTAGCGCGCGACCTCGGGATGAAATTTGCGAACGCCGGTCAGCCAGTGGTCGTAGGTCATCGAGTCCAGGTACCGCTTCAATGCCTCCGCATCGCCACGGTACGGCTCGACCCGCTCCTCACGCGACCGCAACAGATCCCGACGCACCTCCTCCGGCCAGGGTGTCCCCTCCAGCCGATGGCCCCACGGGTTCCGCACCCAGTGCGGGTGCGGGGTGTCGAAGTAGAACCCGTGGTTCTCGAACTCGTCGTTCCAGAGCTGATAGAGATAGTTGTCCCTGGGGAAGATCATCGGACGCCGATCGGGCGCGAGCTGGCCAAAGGTGAACTCGGTCGGCAGACCGACGTCACGCCACAACTCCCCGCGCGGCCCCTCCCGCTCCACCAACGCCCCGTTCGACCCCTGCGGCCCGATCAATCGCTGGCCACGAACGATGAATTCGTTCCGCTTCGCCTCGCCACCGATGATCGGATGGTTGTCGAGCAGGAGACAGGTCTTCCGGCGCCCGGTCGCCTTGAGGAAGGTGTACGCGGCCACCGTTCCGGAAAAGCCGCCACCCACGATCACCAGGTCGTAGGTCTCACCCGTGTCCTCGGCCCCGCTCAGCGCCCGCTCGTACGTACCGTCGCGCAGGCCATGCGCCATCGTGACCACGTCCCACGTGTTCCCGTTCGAGATCGCGTAGTCGCCGACGCCCGGGTCGCCCGTCCAGGGATCCCACGTCGAGCCAGGGTCCGAGAGCGGCCGCAGTGGGCCCGGACCGCCCGGCCGCGGACGAAATGCCGGCGCCGGCGTATTGAGCAGCGCCGCGCCAGTCCCGAGCGCCACGGCATTCAGGAAGTCGCGGCGGGTGATCTCGACGTCCATCCCGAGATCGCGCTCCTCCGGCGAGAGGTCCGATGGACGCCGATCGGGCGAGTCGGTCACCACGGCCTCCCCTGCGCACTGCCGTGCACCCCGTGCCCCGCGCCGCGCCGAGCACCGCGCCCG